>NZ_JBICWZ010000009.1:0-205182 GCF_043199995.1 Streptomyces sp. NPDC048507
GTGAAGAACCCGCATTCGGCGACGGCACGCGCGCTGCGCACGATCCCGTCCCCGGCCCGGGTGGCCCTGACCGGGACGCCCGTCGAGAACAACCTCTCCGAGCTGTGGGCCCTCCTCGACTGGACCACCCCCGGCCTGCTCGGCGGTCCCGGCGCCTTCCGCACCCGCTACGCCGGGCCCGTCGAGAGCGGCCGCGATCCGGGTGCGGCGGCCCGGCTGGCGGCGCTGGTGCGGCCGTTCCTGCTGCGCCGCAAGAAGTCCGACCCCGGGATCCTGCCCGAACTGCCGCCCAGGACCGAGACCGACCACGCCGTCCCCCTCAGCCGCGAACAGGCCGCCCTGTACGAGGCCGTCGTGCGCGAGACCCTCGCCGCGATCGCGCAGACGGACGGGATGGGCCGCCGCGGCCTCGTCGTGAAGCTGCTGACCTCGCTCAAGCAGATCTGCAACCACCCGGCGCAGTACACCGGGGAGCATCCCGGCGGGTCCTCCGGCAAGCTGGAGCTGCTGGACGAGCTGCTCGACACGATCCTCGCCGAGGGCGGCTCGGTCCTGGTCTTCACCCAGTACGTGACCATGGCCCGGCTCCTGGAGAAACACCTCACCACGCGCGGGATCACCACCCAGCTCCTGCACGGAGGAACCCCCGTACCCCGCCGCGAGGAACTCGTCGACCGCTTCCAGTCCGGCGAGGTCCCCGTCTTCCTGCTCTCCCTCAAAGCCGCCGGCACCGGCCTCAACCTCACCCGCGCCGGACACGTCATCCACTACGACCGCTGGTGGAACCCCGCCGTCGAAGACCAGGCCACCGACCGCGCCCACCGCATCGGCCAGACCCAGCCCGTCCAGGTCCACCGCATCATCACCGAAGGCACCGTCGAAGACCGCATCGCCGACATGCTCCACGCCAAACGCGCCCTCGCCGACGCCGTCCTCGGCACCGGCGAATCCGCCCTCACCGAACTCACCGACGCCGAGCTGGCCGAGCTGGTCTCGTTGCGCTCCGCCACGGACGACGGGGGGACCCAGCGGTGAACGCCGCCGACGACCCGTACGAGATGACCTTCCCGGCCCTGCCCGCGCACGCGGGACGGTCCTTCGCCGGCAGCTGGTGGGGCCACGCCTGGCTGCGCGCGCTGGAGGAGAGCGCGCTGGACGCGGACCAGGTCAGGCAGGGGCGCCGGTACGCGCGGTCGGGCGCGGTCGGCGCCGTGTCGGTGCGTCCCGGCCGGCTGACGGCGGTGGTCCGCGACCGGGACGGGACGGCCCACCGCACGGACGTACTGGTCCAGGAGTTCACGGAAGCGGAATGGGACCGGCTGCTGGGTCTGGCCGCCGCCGAGGCGGGCTACGTCGCGGCGCTGCTGGACGGCGAGGTGCCGCGCGGGCTGGCCGAGGAGGCGGCGGCGGCCGGGGTGGACCCGCTGCCCGGACTCTGCGACCTCGACCCGCGCTGCGACTGCGGCGAATGGGACCACTGCCCGCACACGGCGGCGCTCTGCCACCAGACGGCCCGGCTGCTGGACGATGACCCGTTCCTGCTGCTGCTCCTGCGCGGGCGGCCGCGGCGGCGGCTGCTGGAGGCGCTGGAGGAGCGCGACGCGGCGGGCGCCGGACCGGAAGCGCAATCCGCTGCGGCGGACCCGGGCAGGCCGGCCGCGGAGGTCTTCGCGGCGGCGCTGCGGGGTCTGCCGGAGCTGCCGCCGCCGCCCGCGCTGCCGGACGCGCCGGGCCAGCCGCCCTCGCTGGACACCGAAGCGGAGCCGGAGGAACTGGACGTGGACGCGGTGGAGTTCCTCGCGCAGGCGGCGGCGTCCGAGGCGTACCGGCTGCTCGCGCGGGCGCTGGCTCCGGGCCATGCGGAGCGCCCCGCCGAGCCGGCCCTGACCGTGGCCGAGGACGCCGTACGGCTCACCGCGCAGGGCGGCCACTTCCGGGTCCGGTTCCGCCTGTCGGTGGCCGCCGGTCGCGACGGGGCGGCGATGGAACGGGCCGTACGGGCCTGGGGCTTCGGCGGGGCGACCGCCCTGGAGGCGCTGGAGGAGGACTGGTCGCCGGACCGGGCGGCGCTGGCCCGGGCCCGCTCCGCCTTGGCGGCGGCCTGGCCGGACGAGGCCGCTCCGGTGCTGCGCCGGGTCCGGGCCCGCTGGACGACCCCCGACGGCAACCGCCGGCTGCGGCTGGACCGGCACGGCCGTTGGTGGCCGCTGCGCCGCGAGGCGGGCCGCTGGCACCTGGCGGGCCCGTCGGCCCCGGACCCGGCGTCGGCGCTGGCCTCCCTGGACCCGCCCGCCGGGACGGCCTGACCCCTCGCCCGCCGGGGGAGGCGGCCCCGCCCGGAGCGGGTTTCGGCACGGGGTGGCCGACGTAGCGCTTGCCCGGGGCCGGGGGCCGCACGACGATGGGGGCGCTCCGCTTAACGCGGCACCACGGCCCCTCGGGAGGGTGACATGGGCGATCCGTCGTGGGCGCTGCCGGGCGGGGCCGATCCCGTGGAACGCACGCGGTTGCTGCGGCGGGCGCACGAGGCCTTCACCCGGGACGGTCTGGTCGGGCCGCCGGTCCGGGCGGTGATCGCGAAGTCGTGGCGGCGGTGCGCGCGGGCGCGGGTCAGCCCGGAGTGCGCGCCGGGGCCGGCGCTCGCGGAGGCGGATCTGCGGGGCTACCGGGAGGAGCACCCCCTGTCGCGGGTGATGCCGCTCTTCCGGGACCTCGTGGGGGCGTTCGCCGCGCAGGGGGCGCACCTGCTGGCGGTGTGCGACGCGCGCGGGGGGCTGCTGTGGGTCGAGGGGGAGCCGGCCACGCTGCGGCGGGCCGAGCGGCTCGGCTTCGTACCGGGGGCGCGGTGGGCGGAGACGGCGATGGGAACCAACGCGCCCGGCACGGCGGTCGCGCTCGGGCAGCCGGTGCAGGTCTTCGGGGCCGAGCACTTCAGCCGGCTCGTGCACCCCTGGACCTGCGCGGCGGCCCCGGTGCGCGACCCCGCCACCGGCCGGGTGCTGGGGGCGGTCGACATCACGGGCGGCGACGGCCTGGCACACCCGCACTCGCTGGCCTTCGTCCAGGCGGTGGCCCGGGCCGCCGAGGCCCAACTGGCTCTGCTCGCACCGCCGGCGGGGCGGGCCGGGCAGCACACTCTGACGGCCCTCGGCCGTGACGAGGCGCTGCTCGTGCTCGGCGGCCGCCGGATCCCGCTGGGGCGGCGGCACAGCGAGATCATGGCCCTGCTCGCGCACCACCCGGAGGGCCTGTCGGGGGCCGAACTCGCCTTCGGCCTGTACGAGGACGAGTCCGTGCCCGGGGTGACCCTGCGGGCGGAGGTGTCCCGGCTGCGCTCCCTGCTGGGCGCCGGGAACCTGCTCTCCCGTCCCTACCGGACCGCCGTCCCGCTGGAGGCCGACTTCACGGCCGTGACCCGGCACTTGGCGGCGGGGGCCGTGTCGGCCGCCCTGACCCGGTACCCGGGCCCCCTGCTGCCGGCCTCCGCCGCGCCCGGGATCGTACGGCTGCGGCGGCGGATCGAGGAGCAGGCGCGGGCGGCGGTGATCGCCCGGGCGGACGCCGGGCTGCTGGCCGACTGGGTGTGCGGCCCGTGGGGGGCGGAGGACCCGGCGGTGTGGCGGGCGCTGGCCGCGGCCCTGCCGCCGCGGGACCGGCCGGCCGCGCTGGCCCGCGTACGGGCCCTCGACGCGGAGCTGGGCACGGGGGCGGCGCCGGGGCGGGGTGCAACGTATCCGCAACCCGCCCGCTCCTAGCCTCCCTTCGAGCGCTGTCCGACGGCGGCCGGCGCCCGGCGAGGGAGGCACACCATGGCCCGTTACGCTGCACCCGGCACGGAGGGCGCGCTGATGTCGTACGCGTCGCGCTACGACCACTTCATCGGCGGCGCGTACGTGGAGCCGGCGCGGGGACGGTACTTCGAGAACCCCTCCCCCGTGACCGGCCGGCCGTTCACCGAGGTCGCGCGGGGCACGGCGGAGGACGTGGAACGGGCCCTGGACGCGGCGCACGCGGCGGCCCCCGGCTGGGGGCGCACCTCGGCGGGCGAGCGCTCCAACGTCCTGCTGCGCATCGCGGACCGGATGGAGCGGAACCTGGAGGCCCTCGCGGTCGCGGAGACCTGGGAGAACGGCAAGCCGGTCCGCGAGACGCTCGCGGCGGACCTGCCGCTGGCGATCGACCAGTTCCGCTATTTCGCGGGTGCGCTGCGCGCCCAGGAGGGGGCGCTCAGCCAGCTCGACGACGACACGGTGGCCTACCACTTCCACGAGCCGCTGGGCGTGGTCGCGCAGATCATCCCGTGGAACTTCCCGATCCTGATGGCCGTGTGGAAGCTCGCCCCGGCGCTGGCGGCGGGCAACGCCGTGGTCCTCAAGCCGGCCGAGCAGACGCCGGCGTCGGTGCACTACTGGCTGAGCCTGGTGTCCGACCTGCTGCCGCCGGGCGTGCTGAACATCGTCAACGGCTTCGGTGAGGAGGCGGGCAAGCCCCTGGCGTCGAGCCCGCGCGTGGCGAAGGTCGCCTTCACCGGGGAGACCGCCACGGGGCGCCTGATCATGCAGTACGCGGCCGAGCACCTGAAGCCGGTCACCCTGGAACTCGGCGGCAAGAGTCCGAACCTGTTCTTCGACGACATCTGGACGGCCGACGACGAGCTGCGCGACAAGGCCCTGGAGGGCTTCACGATGTTCGCGCTGAACCAGGGCGAGGTCTGTACGAGCCCGTCGCGCGCGCTGATCGAACGCGGCCGGTACGGGGACTTCCTGGACGCGGCCGTCGCCCGCACGGAACTGATCGTGCCCGGTCACCCGCTGGACACGGACACGATGATCGGCGCCCAGGCCTCCGAGGAGCAGCTGCGCAAGGTCCTGTCCTACGTGGAGATCGGCCGGCAGGAGGGCGCGAAGGTCCTGACGGGCGGCGGGCGCATCGACCACGGCGGTGACCTGGAGGGCGGCTTCTACGTCCAGCCGACCATCTTCGAGGGCGACAACCGGATGCGGATCTTCCAGGAGGAGATCTTCGGTCCGGTGGTGTCGGTGACCTCCTTCCACGACTTCGACGACGCGGTCCGCATCGCCAACGACACGGCGTACGGGCTGGGGGCGGGAGTCTGGACCCGCGACATCAACACGGCGTACCGCGCGGGCCGCGCCATCCAGGCGGGCCGCGTCTGGACGAACTGCTACCAGTCCTTGTTACGACTGACCAAACCATATCAGATGCGGCGTGTCGTAACCTTGGACCGGAAGGGCAAATGGGACAGGAGCGACATACCCCGTGAGAGACCTGCGAGGGATGCCGGGCATCAAGGTCCGCCGGATCAGTAAGGACACTGAAGAGTCGGCGGCCCTGGACTCCCAGGACAAGACGATCAACAAGCACGTCGGCGAGACCGGCATCGACATCATCGACGACGTCGAGGACGCCACGGTCTCCGGTTCCGTGAACCTGGCCGACCGCCCTTCGCTCGGAAAATGGATGGTCGAGCCACGCCTCTCGATGTGGCAGGTGCTCGTAGTCACCGAGCAGGACCGAATAACCCGTGACGACTGGGAATGGATGGCATTCCTGCTGCTGTGCCGGAAGCACGGCAAGCACATCCGGCTCGTCTCGGACCCCGAATTCGATCTCTATGATCGCAATTCGCGACTTATGTCACACTTCCGCTCATACCAGGACTCGGGGTACCTGGAAGCGGTCTCCACGAAGCGCTTTCGCGACGAGGGTCTGTGGTCCGGCGGCGTGTGGCCTTTCGGCTACCGGCCGGTCAAGGTCAAACACAACGGCAAGATCCGCTGGAAGCTGATCAAGGATGAGATCACCGCGCCCCTCGTCATGGAGGCGTACCTCCGTGTCGTCGAAGAAGGCGATGCCATCACTGAGATCTGCGCCGACTGGAACGAGCGCGGAATCCGCACGCCCCGCGATCACCAGCGGTTCATGAACGGTGTTCTCGAAAAGGAGGGCGTGGCGATCGAGCCCAAGGGCGCGCGCTGGGAGTACGCGAACATGTACGCCTGGATGACCAGCGTCAGCAGCATGGGCCAAGCCATGCACGACGGCGAAGTGATCCTTGCGGAGAACGGCCTCCCCCGCCAGTACGCCGACCCGATCCTCACCCCGGAGCAGTGGAAGAAGCTCCAGGAGGTCATCCAGGAGCGCGGCGAGGCCATGCGGGGGTACAACCGCGACCGAGGCCCGTGGAACGGCTCCCTGTGGTGCCTGTGCGGCCAGCGGCTCCAGCAAGACACTGCGACCAAGAAGAAGAGGGACGGCTCGGTCAAGCGCTACGAGTACTTCCGCTGCGCCACCAGGAACAAGAACCGTTTCGGGAAGAAGTGCCCGTACATGCAGGCATGGAACCGCGGCATCGTCCTCGACGAGTTGGAGAGCGCCTTCATGACCAAGCTGGGCAGCTTGGACATCATGAGCAAGCGCTACGAGGCCGGCCGCGACAACCGGCCGCAGATCGCGGAGATCAAGGAAGCCATCGGCAAGCTCACCAAGCGGCAGATGAAGTACGACGAAGGCGATCCGCGCTACGAGGCCATCGAGGAGATGATGGACGAGCACGTGACGACGCTGCGGGGCCTGGAGAAGGACCCTGTCGTGCCTGCCCGCTGGGTCGAGAAGAGCACGGGTGAGACCTTCGGCGCGAAGTGGTCTCGAAGCTCCCCTGAAGACCGAGGGAAGCTGCTGCGGCGCTCCGGGGTCCGGTTCATCGTTGCCGGGACCCCCGTCGACCCGACGTACGTGTTCGTCCACTCGGAGGACTTCATCGACCGGGCACAGAACGCGGCGTCCGGCCTGGTTGACCCCGTCTCGGAGACGAAGTGGCTGAAGCAGATCAAGGAGTTCCAGGCGCAGCTTGCAGCATGATCAGGATGCCCCCGGCTTCGGCCGAGGGGCCTCCGTTCGTGCGGCCCAAGGCCGTCCGCCCGGACATGCCCAAGAAGGCTTTGCGCAACTGTGATCTGGACTGCTGGGCGGCCCGACAAAGCTGAAGCCGCGATCACGGAGGACCGATCTGAGGACTGCTGTCGGGTGCAGAGGCGCCTGCCGGACGGGTGTAGCGCCCAGAAGTCAGTGACGGGCTTTCTCAAGCCTGCCGGAGGTTGTTTGACCAGCTCGGCGGCGTCCGTCAGGCTCAGTTCACCGCCCTTCCACAACCTCGCCCAGAGGAGACTTCTGCATGGCCAGAAAGATCCCGTACACGCTGGTCGGCCGGCTCGAACGAGTGGAGGGCCCGCCGACGCCGGTGCCCGAGATCGTCCAGTGCTTGTCGGACGAGCTTGACGGATTCGAGCTGTACGTGCAGATGGAGGACAGCGAATCGCTGTACCGCCTCACCGTCGAGACCGTGACGACACCGATCGACCAAGGGCGGAACGTCTAACCTCGCGCCGCTCGTCGAAGCAGCCGCGACTCGGGGTCTGTTCCAAGCCCCCTCCCAGGGCGATGAGGAAGCGCCGATAGAGCACAACCGAAAGCCTCACCCGGTGTCAGTGGTGTCGCCTATCGTCTGCTGGGTGAGTGACTTCAACCCTGGCGCCCGACTCTGCAAGATCCTCTTTGGTCGCGCGACGGGCTGCGCGTACCCCGACTGCTCAGAACCGCTGATCGAGGAGCACCGCGGCCTCCAGAGCGTGAACGTGGAGGTGGCGCACATCCGTGCCGAGAAGCCTGGCGGGGCCCGGTACGACCCCGACTTCAACAAGGACAACGGCAAGGTCAACAGCGAGGAGAACCTGATGCTCCTCTGCACCAAGCACCACAAATGGGTGGACGACCACAAGGACGCGTACCCGACCGAGGAACTGCTTGACTGGAAGGCTCGACAGGTCACGGAGAGCCGGAGTGCCGGCCTGAGCTCGGAGCAGCTGGATTACGTGGTGACCGTGTTCACCACCCCCCGCGCCCAGGTGCGGGCCGTCGGCGTGATCCGGGTACGGGAGGAGAACATCGTCACCAGCCTCGCGAGCCTTCCCACACTGGCGTTTCCGAACGATGCACCCGAGGAGACGTTCCTCGGGGTGACCGTCACCAACGTCGGGGTGGTCGGCTTCGACATGGGCCGGGTCGGCTTGGACTTCGATTTTGGAGGTCCCCACCCCTACTCCTACGCCTTCCCCTCGACCGACTACCCTGCGCCGCCCAGGCGGCTTGAGGCTCAGGGGTACGGCGTCTGGCGGGCCGATATCCCGACCGTTCGAGAGGGCGTCCTCGAAGTGGCGAAGCTGTACCGCATAGTTCCCACCCGCTTCCGAGCGTTCGCCGCGTTCGGGGCCGCCAGCACGGACCACGGACCGTGGGAGCCGATCATCAATCTGCCGTTCTGGCCGGAGCACGTAACGCAGGAGTACCTGGAAGAGCTGTCGCGGGGCGTCGGAGAGCAGCGCGCTGAGCGAGCGAGGCTCAGTACGGAGTAGGCCGGCAGAAGGCCCAAGGTGCGACCGCAGCCACTCTCCAACAGGCTGGGGGCATGGAGCCACGAGTGGTCGTGTACCCGCCCGACGAGCGAGGGTGGCGCAAGGTGAGGTACGACGGGCAGATCCTCGGAACCGCGTATCAGGCGAGCGACGTGATCGAGTTCCTGCGGGAGGCCGGCCATCCGGACCCAGAGGCCGTCGATCTTGCGGACCTGTCCCTCTTCGAGTGGCGAGGCGGCGGCCCGGAGACCTGGGCCGAGTCGCCACCGTGAACGTGAAGAGCCCCCACCGGCTGCTCGACACCCCCTCCCCCGCCGTCTTGGAGGGGAGGGGGCGTGCGCCCGTGATCGTGGGCTGGTGCTGCGCATGGTCGCTGTTAGCTGCTCAGGTTCCGTGTCATGGCCGTGAAGACAGGTGAGTCGGAGAAGGGCTGCTGCTGGCCGATGGTCTCGTAGCCCCACCGCTCGTACAGCGCCGGGACCTTCCCATCGCTCGGCAGCGGGTTGACCAGGAGCGTGACGCGCTCTTCTCGACGGCCGGAGAGAAGTTCGTCGTGGATGCGCCGGGAGGCGCCAGTCCCGCGCCAGTTCTTACGCACGACGATCTCGTTCAGGGCGAACGTCCTCCTGCCTGTCTCCTCGGTGTACCCGTCGGGCAGTGGTGTGATCATCGCGGTCCACCAGCGAGATGTGGGACCGAGTGGCACGCCGTAGGCGAAGCCGGCGGGCTCGCCTTGGTCGTAGGCGATCACGGCTTCCCAGCCCGCTGCCGAGGCGTGTCCGTCAAGCCGCTCCCCGAAGCGTTCCGCGCTGTAGAACGGGGCGGTCAGCCCGAAGTCCTGGCAGCGGACTTCGAGGTGGATATCGATGATCGTCTGTCGGACATCGGCAACGTCACGGACGTGACGCAGATCGAGGGCTGGCGTATCGGTCATCCGTTGAATCCCTTCGGTGTGTTGCTCCGGTATTCCCTCCACGATCGCGCCTCCCGGGAGTCAGGGGTCAAGCGACCCAGGACGGCATCGAACTTGGACAGGGTCTTCTCCGCGCGGCCGGTCGTCTCTCCGGCCACCGCGAGCGCTGTCGCGCACGCTTGCTCGACGTCACCCTGGAGTAGTTGGGTCAGGGCGAGCTGTGCGGTGTAGTAGACGTGGTTGCGCCGCAGTTCGGGTCTTAGCTGCGCTAGCGCGCGGTGCGTGGCCGCTTCCGCCTCCGCGTACCGCCCGAGATGTATATGAGTGATGGCGGACAGCCCGTCGAGTTCGGCTTGGTCGTAGAAGTTCATCCAGGTAGGACGCCACGTCTGCGTCTCGCTTCGGTCCCATGCCTTCTCGGCGGCCTTGAGGCTGCGCAGGGCCGCAGTACGGTCGCCGGCTGTGGCATGTACCCCGGCGCTGCGTGCGTGTGCCAGGGAGGCGAAGAGGGGGTCCTTGCGGGTGATGGAGCTGTTGCGCGCTGCTGCTGCGGCGGCGACGGCCTCGGTGAAGTTTTCCCGCTGGAGGGCCAGGATTGCGGTGTGGCTCCAGATTCGGAACTGGATGCTGCTGTCACCCGAGAGGCCGGCGAGGGTGATGGCGCGTTCCCTGTGGCGCTGCGCCTGCGTGATGCGGTGTCGATCCACCGCGGCCCACATGGCAGTGCTCGTGAAGGACGCGGAGAGCAGGTACAGCCCGGATCTGACACGGTCGGACGCCGTGTACTCCTGCTGGAGGTAGAGGGCGCGCTCCGCTAGGCGCAGTGCGTTGGCTTCGAGAGAGGTGTCGCCGACGTTGTCGGCGGTGACCAGGGCGTCGAAGCTGGCTTGCAGACGGGCGAGGTCGGCTGAACCCACCTTCGGGCGTGAGGAGATCATCCCCGCCGCGCCGAGGGCGGAGCCAGTCGCGGCGGCGAAGAGGGTGCGTCGCCTCATCGAGTCCTCCGGGCGTGCTGGACGTTGCGCCGAACGTGGAGGCGTGAACCCCAGCTGTTCGGCCGTACACCCGAATACTCCCTCTAACGCAGCCCGCATCTTCGCCTGCGGCCAGCTGGTTTTTCCGGTCACGAGGTTGTGGATCGTGCGTTCGGAGACCGTTCCGTACCGCCCCGTGAGGGTTTCCAGCACGCTGTTCATTCGCTTGACCAGCTCGCCTTGGGTTAGCCCCAGGGCCTTGATCTGCTGCTTGAGCGCCGCGTTGTCCCCCATGACCACAGACCGTAGACGCCCGGTCAGCACCTCCTCAAGACACAGGTAATGCGTGGGTCAAATCTTCCGGTGGCAAGCGAGAACGCAGCACTCACTTTTTCCTATCGACCTCGCCAGATGGCGCGTTGAATCAGCGTCAGGTCCTGGAGCAACGACGACTCCGGGCCTCCCCCTGGCAGCGGGCCGCAGAGCGCCCACCCCACCGCCGCGTCTGCGGCCCGCTGCATCCAGCACGGAGAGGAGCAACTGCCTTGACCACCCCCGACCGGTCCGGCCGCACCCCCGGCTCCAGCAGACAGAAGATCACCGATCAGTTCCCGCAGCCCGGCGCGCCGAGCCGCGCTCTTCGCCTCCGTGCCGCCGACGGCCTGGAGAGGTTCATGAGGCGTGTTGAGGGACGGAAGGAGGGCGACGGATGAGCACCGCGACGGTCGCCTCCTTCTTCCACGAGGACCACCCGTGGATCGGCAAGCGAGTGCGCGACACCCCCACCGGCACCGAGGGCGAGTTGACGGCCGTGGTTCACGAGCCGAAGAAGGACCACCTCGGACGGGTGCGGACCGTGCGCCTCGCTTATATCCGGCCCGAGCACGGCGGTGTGGAACTGCCGACTGCCGCGACGAACGTCGAACTCTCCAGCTGAAGGAGCGCACGTGAGCCTCACCACCGAAATGGCCACCCGGCCCACGACCGGGGAGGTCTTCGGCTACGCCTCTCAGCAGATCCATCAGGCCGCCTCCGAGTTGTGGCCCGACGCTGCGGTCCGACTCGGGGCCCACGTTCCCAGCGTCACCGGCTACGTGCACCACCTGACTGTTGGCGACCGCCCCCTGTTCGCCAAGCACAGCATGCTCGGCGCCTCGCTGGTGTCCATCTTGCGTGGGGCTCACGGGGACTGGCCGGCCGTCGAAGCGCTCCAGGGCCAGTACGTCGAGAACCCCGCCTCGCTGCTGGCCCGTGAAGCCGCCCAGCTTGGATTCCTTGGGCCTCGCCTCGGCGCAGCCAGAACGGCCGGCCTCTCCCGCGGAGTGCTGTTCACGACCCCGGTCACCGGTCCGTCCCTCCTCGAACTCCTTCTGGCCCAGCCCGCGTCCACCGCCGACCTCTTGGGGGGAGTGTGGGCGGCCCTGGAGGCGCTGCACCGGCCCGGGGCGGCTGCCGACTTGATGACCGACGCCGTCATCGGCGAGCGTTCGATCAGTGGCACGTTCCGGCGGAAGTTCAACGGGATCTCCGGCTCGGTCTACATCGACCACCTTGGCGCCGACCGGCTCCCCGCCGACGTCGCTGCGAACGTGGCGGCGGTGTACAAACAGGTCGTGGCTCGGCTGCTACGGCTGGGCGCCCGCACGATGCCGTCCGGGCCGCCGTCGCTCTCGTACGGCGACTTGAAGCCGGAGCACGTGCTCTACCCCGGCGGCGTTGGGGGCCGTCCCACGTTCCTGGACCCTGGCCTTCTGACGGCCGGGCCCATCGTGGACGCCGCCAAGCTGATCAGCCGGATCTTCCTGGGCCTCATCGCCATCCGCCCTGGGCGCAAGACGATCAAGGCTGTCGCGGAGGGCGTCAACGCCTTCGCTGAGACGATCACCCCGCCCCGTGCGATCACAGCGGACCCGTGGATGCGCGAACTCATGGCGTTCTGGCTGATGGACACCGTGAACATCACGACCACGTACCTGTCGGCGCCCACGACCCTTCCCCTGCCCTCCCAGGGGCTCGCCCTCATCGAGTCCGCCGGCCACGTCTGCGCGGTCACCGAGCGCGTGTCCTGGGCGCTCAGCTGCGGCCGCAAGCCGCAGGCCGTTTGGGACCTCGCCTTACGTCAGGTGATCGAGGTGGCTTCGTGACCGCTCTCGGGATCATTGGCACCGGGGCCGTCGGACAGACCCTCGCCACGGCTGTCACGTCGGCCGGTCTCGGACAGCAGCTCCTCGTCACCTCGCGCACCGGGCAGCAGGCGCAAGCCCTCGCGGATGACCTCAGCGACCTCGCCAGGTCGACCGGCAGCCCCACCAGCGTGACGGCCGGCGCCCTGACGGACCTCCTCGACTGCGACGCCCTTGTCATCTGCGTTCGCGCCAGTTTCACCAACACCGCCAGCACCGACGTTCGGATGGGCGGAGCCGCCGCCAACGTCCCTCTCATCCGCCACTTGGCCACCACCCTGCGCGGCTACCGAGGCACGGTCGTCATGGTCACCAACCCCGTCGACCTGCTCACCCGCGCGTTCGCGGAGTTCTCCGGCTGTCCCCGCGTCTACGGTGTCGGCTCGAACCTCGACACCGCCCGCTACCACCTCACACTCGCCCGGCTCCTCGACGTTCCCCCGGACGCGGTCAACGGGCACGTTATCGGGGAACACGGCGACAGCGCCGTTGTGTGCGCCTCAAGCACGACCGTCAACGGAGCGCCCGTCAAGGTCCCCCTTGAGGAGGTACGTCGAGAGCTTCGCTCTCGCCCTGGACGGATCTCCGCGGGGATCGGCCGTACCCGCTCCGGACCGACCGGTGCCGTACTTCACACGCTCCGCCTGGCCCTGGGTCATCTCGACGGAGCGACCGAACTCGCCACCGAGCACGACGGTGGCTGGTACGGAATTCCTTTGCGATTCACCGCCGGTCAGCCCGTACCGTGCCTCCCTCCGCTTGATCACACCGAGGCCCGGCTCCTCGAAGCCGCGGCCACCAAACTCCAATCCGCCTACCGACAGCTCCCCGAAGGGACAACGTGAGCGCCACCGCAATCCGCATCCACGCCGCCGACGCGGCCGTGATCGTCATCAGTAACGACTCCTCCGTCACCCAGTGGTCCGGCCGCTACTTCGGCGACTGGTGGAACGCGACTGCTGCCGAGCCGACCGAGGAGTCCAACGGCTTCGTCGTGCTGTCCGATGTCGACCCGAAGGCGTACGCCGAGGTCGCACGCCAGGTCACCAGTCGCAAGCACGAGGAGACCGAGTACGCCCGGCTCCCGCTGCTGGTCTCGGAGGACCGCGACGGCACGATCAGGGCCTTCTCCTCCAACGACAAGCTCGCCTACATCTCCGAGCCGCACGCGGGCCGGCTGACCATCCTGGGCACCGACGCCCAGGCCCTCGCCGTCGCCACCGCGCGCCTCGCTCGGGAGGTCATCCGCGGTTTCCTCCTCCGGGACGGCTGGACCCTTCTCCACGCCTCGGCGGCCGTGGTCGACGGCGGCGCGGTCCTCACCTTCGGGTCCAAGGGCTCGGGCAAGTCCACCGTTGCCATGATCCTGGCCAGGCAGAAGGGCGCGGAGCTGCTGGCCAACGACAGGGTCTTCATCCGCCGCGACGAGTCCGGACAGCTGCGGGTTCTGCCCTGGCCGTCCGCCGCTGCCCTCGGGCTCGGCTTGCTCGACGCCCTGAACCTGTACGACGTCGTCCGCGAGCGGGTCCAGGCCGGCGAGGAGCTGCACCCCACCCAGGACCAGCGGGTCACCGATGCCCTGGTGTCGGGGCAGCGCGAGCCGCTGTGGGCGTCGAACGGCAAGGAGATGAAGGTCCAGCTCCACCCCGACCAGTTCCCGGCGTGGTTCGGCATCCCCCTGTCCGCCGGTGCCAGGGCCTCCGCGCTCGTCTTCCCGTCGATCGTCTCCGAGGCCACACCGGCGATGGCTGACCAGGCGCGTGTTCTGACCGAGGCCGACTTCATGACGGGCGAGACCGAGGACCGGTACCCCGACGTCTTCCGGCTCATCCGGGTGGACGGCGGGGGTCGCGAGCAGGACCGAGCCCGGGTGCTCGCTTACCTGGACGGGCTCCCCCAGCACACCATCGTCCTCGGCCACGACATCGACGCCGCCGCCCAGTTCCTGGGCAAGGTCCTCGCCAGCGCGTAACCGATCCATTCAGGAAGAGCCAGCATGTCGTCGACCCTGGACAAGCCTCGGTTCGAGTACCGAGGGCTGACCGTGCCGTACATCGCGCTGTGGGAGCACGAGCACATCACGCACCCCCGCCTCAACTTCGTTCGAGCACCGGGCGGAGTCGCGCGGCTGGGCTACGTGGGCGAGAAGCCCCGCGACCGCGACAGGCGAGGTGTCCTCTACATCCGCGAGAACTCGGCTCAGGGCCGGGGAATCCCGGACTTCCCTCGGATGCACTCTGTCCGTCAGCGGGAGGCTCAGCGACGACTGCTGTGTCAGGTGTGCGGCGTGTCTGCCCGCAAGATGCACCAGGGCCGCACGCTCTTCCTCATGGGCAGCGCAGAGGGCCGAAGGCCCATCAGAGAGGGTGAGCGCTCCACCGCACCTCCGCTCTGTCCGCCGTGCGCGCTGGAGTCCGCAAGCAGCTGCCGGCGGCTCCGGCAGGGCCTCGCGGCGGCCTGGGTGGAGAAGGCAATCGCGTGGGGGGTGTCCGGCATCCCGTATCACCCAGACACCATCCAGGCTCTCACGGAGGACCGGGTCGAAGTGGCCTACGACGACCCGCACATCCGTTTCACCCTCGCCTACTACCAGGTCAACGAACTGCGCGGAGTCTCCCCCGTGTCCATGGAAGAACTGCGTGCCTTCGTCTGACCTCAAAGTCTCCGCCCGGCTCTCTAGGCAGTCGGCACGGGCGGATACGGCGCTGGGGCCCTGCCCAGAACGCGGCCCCGGCGCCATCCTGCACCACTCGAACCCGAGAGGAGCACGACAGCAATGACGATCATGATCGACAGCCCCGAGGCCAGCACGACCGCCCGGTCCCGGGACCCCCGCGAACTCCTCAACGCGGTCAGGCCGCACATTCAGCACCTGACCATCAACGTCCTCGACGACGGCATGACGATCTGGGACCGCGAGATCGCCCTCCTGCTCCGCGACGAGGTCGACACCCGCGAGACCGCCGAGCGCATCCTGGGCAACGCGGTGATGTACATGATCGCGTCGATGGAGAACCCTGACGTGCACATCGGCGTCGGCAAGATCGTGGACAAGGGCGTCCACCAGGTCATCCTCGACACTCCGGTCTACTTCGCGTTCTGCGACCTCTACAACGGCGGCAAGTACAAGCACCACGCCCCGTTCATCGAGCGCCGTCGCGACGGGCTGGTCATCCGCACCGCGGACTTCCTGCGCACCTGCGGGTTCAGCCCGGACGAGGAGCTGTGGGCCAAGGACGGCACGGACTGCTCGCCGTGCGACTCGAAGGTCCCCGACTCCCACTGACGGCTGAACTGCGGCTGAAACGGCCCGTCAACTTGACCGAACAGTTCTAGGGTGTGGGCTCCACCGGTACCTGACGGTGGAGCCCTCCCCCGTTTCCGAAGGACATCGCAATGACCGCCACCGTCCCGCACAACTACGAGCACGAACGCGCCCTGTGGGACGCCTTCGCCGACAGCGCGTGGAAGGACCCGTCGAACGGGGAGCCGGCGTTCCGCTGGACTCAGTACAAGGACCACCCTGCCGACCCCGGACCAGACATCCTCGGCGACCCCGCGTCCGCTCTTGAAATCGGGAGCGGGACTGGCCGGGCGGCTGCCTACCTAGCCGAGCATGGGGTGAAGGTCACTGGCGTCGATCTCTCGCCGATCGCCGTCGAGAAGTGCAGCGATGCTTACGGGCACCCGGGCATCGACTTCGTGTGCGCCGAGATCCTGGCGCATCTCGCCGGTGGGGAGAGCAGCTTCGACGCGGTCTACTCGATCTTCGGCGCGGCTTGGTTCACCGACCCGGCCCGCCTCTTTCCTCTTGTGGCCGGCTCCCTCAACCCCGGGGGGGTCTTCGCCTTCTCGCAGCCTCCCGCCATCCCCGGTGCCTACGGTCCCCAGGGCATGTACAAGGGCGGCTTCGCTGGCCCCGCCATGTTCACGTACCGGTACAGCTACCCCTTGGCGCAGTGGAAGACGTTCATGGAGGCGGCTGGCTTCAGTGCCGTCGAGGCACGCGAGATCGAGGCGCCTACACCTGGGCACATCGGCACCCTCTTGGTCCGCGGCGTCAAGCCGTAGGGGTGTTGCACCGGATGGGAAAGCACCGCCGCCCCGGCCCTCCGAACCAGCCGTCTCGTGCCGTGCCGCCTATCGACGCGAACGATCCTCTCTCCTCCTACAACAAGCGCCGACGTGCGCCGATGGACGTCTATCGGCGCCACCGGCCGGTGGGTGGTGGCGCGGGGCATCTACGGCCGGAGGAGCCGCGCGTCCTGGAGGAGTGGGATGGCTTCGCCTACGCACTGGTCGGCACGGCTCCAGACCTTGCCGCGGCCAAGCAGTGGGTGAGTGAACTCAGGGGTAGCGGCTGGGCCTGAGCGCGCAATGGAAGGCATGCAGGAACGACAAAAGACGCCCACGGCACGATGCCGTGGGCGTCCTGTTCACACTCAAGATAACTGACGTTCCGTCAGATAGTTAGCTCAGTACCAGGGATTCGATCCCTCCGCCCCCGTTCAGCCACACCACCCGATGGATGCCGGCGGCCTCGATCAGGGTCCAGCAGGCCGGGCAGGGCCGGCGGGTCGAGTACAGGGTGGCGCCGGGCAGCTCGCGGGGCGGACATCGGCGGATCGCGTTCCTTTCCGCGTGGTCGCTGATGCAGTTGCTGTAGTCGCTGCCGGGGGCGCATTCCGCGGCCGACAGCCGTCCGCGCGGGCAGGCTCCTGCCGTCGCACAGCCGGGCACACCCGCCGGCGCCCCGTTGTACCCGGACTTGATCAACTCGTTCTTGGCGTCCACGAGGATGGCCCCGACCTGGGCACGAGTGCAGTCTGCGCGCGTAGAAGCCCATCTGGCTCCGTCGATGAAGTACTCATCCCAGGCGGGGCGAAGCGAAGCCAACGCGCACCTCCCGCGAGGACAGCTCCCGCTCGATCTGTCGTTCGAGTTCGCAGGCAAGCCGGTAGTTTAGGTGGTACTCCTCAACTCCCTGGAACATCGCGGACAGCTCCTCCAGCTCCTCGGCAGTGAACTCGAACCAGCGCCGGGCGTCGTCCTCGTTCGGGTCCCATGGAGTCGTGGGCAAGATCATTTCCTCTCGTTCAGCGCCGCTCAAGCGGCGAGCTCGTAGTTCTCGGGGTGGCGGCGTTGGTCGTCGATCAGCGCCTGGTCGGGGTTCTCGCGGTAGTACGGGTCGTTCTCGACGAGGGTGTCCACGCCGCTCATGTACAGCGACCCCCAGGACTTCCCGCCTCGGTCGGGATCGGTCGGGATCTCCAGACCGAGGACCGTCTCCTTCATCAGTTCGTCGGTCATCCGCGCGGCCGTGTCCGCGTGCTCGATCGGCACCGAGAACAAGATCTCGTCGTGGATCGGGAGCAGTGCATGACGAGTGAGACCTGCGCAATGGAGCCGGACCAGGGCCCGGCAGGTGATGTCTCTCGAACCGCTCTGGACGAAGTAGTTGGTGCCCCGGAAGGCGAACCGCTTCTCGACGTACAGGCGCCGCCCGGACGGCGTGGTGACATACCCGTTGCGACGGGCCTCCTTCGTCTTCTCCTCCATGAACCGGGCGACGCCGGGGTAGGTCTCCATGAAGATGTTCATGATCCGCTCGGCCTCCGTGAGGGAGATGCCGGCCTGCTGCGCGAGCGCACCGGGGCCTCCGCCGAACACGATCAGGAAGTTGACCATCTTGCCGAGCTTGCGCGAGATGCCGGCGGCCGTCGCCGTGATCTGGTGCAAGTCCTCACCGTTGCGGAACGCGAGCAGCATGCGCTCGTCTCGCGAGTACGCCGCAAGGAACCGGAGTTCCATGTTGGCGTAGTCCGTCGACAGCATGATCTCGCCGTCGTTGGCGATGAAGCAGGCCCGGATTTCGTAGTCCCCGGAGGGAAGCGTCTGGGCCGGTATGCCCTGGATGCTTTGGCGCGCTGTCCTGGCCTGGATGGAGTTGATCGACGGGTGGATGCGCCCTGTGGGGTCCATCGATTCCAGGAAGCTCTTGATCCAGGTGTTGCGCTTCTTGCGTGCCGACTTGGCCTGGTGGATGGCCTCGGCCAGTTCATCGCCCCTGCCGCGCAGCTCGTTGAGGAAGGTCTTGTCGACCTTCCGGTTCCCGGTGGGTGTCGTGCCGAAGGTCGTGATGCCGCGCGCCTCGAAGGCGTCGGCACACTGCTCTGTGCTCCACGGGTTGTCACAGCCGAGCTCCTGGGCCCGCCGCGTCCAGCGACTCTCCTCCAGGGCGAGGCGGGCCTCCAGGCGCCGGGTGTAGTCCTCGTCGAGACGGATGCCGGGACGGCTCATGTACGAGCAGATCTCGGCGACCTTGTGCTCGAACTCGATGAGGTTCATCGGCTCGATGCCGGGCCCGATCTCCGTCCTGCGGTACACGGTGCGCGGGAGCAGCGGGATGAGCTTGCGCCCGAGCCGGTAGGCGAGTACGGGATCGAGTCCGCTGTACGTGAGGTAGCCGCCATGATTCCAGGCGACCTCCTTCCATACCTTCGCCTTGGTGGTCTTCAGGCTCTTGGCGATCTCCGTCATGGAGCCCTTCACCTTCGCGGCCACGCCGTCGTCGATGTAGTGCTTGGTGAGGGAGGCCAAACTGTGGCCGTTCCCGCCGTCGGCTTCCCCGCGGCTGTCCACGAGGTGGGCAATGATCTTCGTGTCGAGCACCTTGGGCCAGATCTCCTCCATCGTGAGATCGGTCGTCGCGTCGAGCACGAGCAGGTCGAAGCTGCCGTTCTGGAAGATCAACTTGTGCACGTACCGGATGGCGCCCACCGCAGCGCCCAGCAGCTCGCCCCCCAGCTCAACGGGCACCACATAGCTGGTGTCCTCGGTGCCGAACTGGACCAGGCGGAGGCGGAAGTCCGGGGACCACCAGTCCAACCCTGACGTCTCGGTGTCGCAGCCGAGGGCGCGGCGGTGCTGCTGGACCCAGCGGACGAACTCGGGGATGTCCCCCGAGTCCTCCAGTACGTTGATGACGACCGGTGCGCCCGCAACCTTCACGCACATGCGGATCATCTGGGGTTCCCTTTCGAAAAACGGGGAGGGGCCCGCCGAAGCGGGCCCCTAGTGTGTGGATGTCAAGTGCTAGCGCTTGGAAAAGCGCCCCCGGGCGTCGCGGGTAGGCAGCGAGAGCTTGAGCTGACGGAACTCGGTTTCGAGGGCCTGGTAGTCGTCCTCCAGCTCCAGGTGCCGGCAGCGCAGCCGGCCGTACGCCTCGGCGCGTAGATCCAGCTCCTTGCCCTGCTCTGCGACCACCCTGTCCAGACGTCGGATCTCAAGCCGGGCGGCGTGGACTGCTGACTTGCGAACGAGCATGAGTTAGGGCTCCTGGACGACTGCGGGGTGGACGTGCACGGCACGGGTGTGGGCGTGGTTGATGCGGTGGGAGACCTGCTCTTCATAGATCAGGACGAAGTCGCGTTCGTAGACGACTTCGCCCTGGAACTCGTCCCCGGAGCCGTCCGGGTACTCGACGAAGATCAGATGTTCCATCAGGTGTCTTCACCCCCGCCACGGTTGACGAGGCGGTCAATGAAGCTGAAGGCGATCTCCTCGGCCACGGACTCGCTGAAGCCCTTCGCCAGGGCGTGCTTCTTCAGCTCCGCGGCCTTGGAGATGACGGCCGCCACCATCTCGCCGTACTGGTTCATCTGCGCGTCAATGACGTTGAACCCGGCGGCTTCCAGGTACCGGGCGAACTCGTCGGGGTCCGGCATACCGTTGTCAGTCATGGCGGGTGAACTCCTGGTAGATGCGGTGGGACTTGATCGATTCGCCGAGCTTGGCGTGGAGCTTCACGGCCGCGTCGAGGGAGAGGTGCAGCACTTCGGTGCTGGAGCTGCCACCCTCGCGATGGGTGCCGGTGACGACGATCGTCGGGTAGTCGTCGCGGTCCAGGCGGGGGCCGGCGTCGGCGTCCTGGCGGACCACTGATCGGTCGGTCTTGATCTCGGCCAGACGGGCGGCGACCCAGCCCGGGATGATGTTGTTGAAGCTCACTTCTCATCGCCCTTCCGCATGGCCCTGCCGATGCCGGCCACCACGAAGAGGAACAGGAGGACCAGGTTGGCTCCGAAGGCGATACTCACCGCGGTGTGCATCAGCTGGCCTCCTGGAAGAAGCGGACGAGTCGTTCCACGGTCTGTTCGCCCTTGATGGTGCGGATGCCGTTGGAGATCGTTGGCGCCACGGTGACGCCCTCGGAGGCGAGGTCTTCTGGGGCCCGGGTCTGGGCGTTGATGAAGAGGATGTCGTGGTGCGTCAGCTCCGCGGCCTCGATGGCGCGCGGCTTGGTCGCCTCACAGGGGTCGCAGTTGGGCAGGTAGTAGAACTTGATCATTTGCTCTCCTTGGGGAGTACGAACGAGCTGGTACGGTCGAAGGTCTCCCCGACCATGAACACGGCGACATCGAGATCCGGGCCGTAGCGGTTGAACAGGCCCCGCAGCACGTTGCGCACCTGCTTGTGGTCCTTGGCGAACCGGAACTCCGAGCCGTGGTTCCAGCCCCAGCGGGCGGAGTAGACGATGAACTGCGGGAGGTCGGTGAAGGTGGCCATCAGGTCTCCCAGTGAGTGGTGTTGCGCGGTGTGGGGGTCAGGGGGCGACACGGCCGTGCTTGTCGAAGGCGGCGAACGCCTCGGGCGCGACGGCCTGGGCCTGCTCCTCGACCTTCTTCGCGGCCTGCTCGATCTCGTACAGAGGGAAGGTCGGAACCGTGGAGTTGGGATGGTTCCAGCGCAGCGAGAGGAAGTTGAGCAGCGCACGGCCGTTCACGGTCCAGTAGAAGGACGTGTACAGGCTCACCGGCAGAACGTTGCGGGCGGTCTCCCGGGCGACGCCCTCGCTCAGAAGGTGTTGGTAGAAGTTCCACCCGGCCATGGCCATGTTCTTGTGGCACATCACGGTGGTGTCGGCCTGCTGCTGGGTCCCGGCCTCGAAGGTGTACGCACCGGGGGTGCCGATCTGCTTGAGCGGGCGTTCGGTGCTGGGGACGTAGAAGACGGGGTCGAGTACCTGGTAGCGGCCGGAGACCTCGTTGAAGCTGCCGATGCGGTGGCGGAACCATTCCCTGGCGACGAAGAGAGGTACGTCGATCTTGAACTGGAACACCACGGCCTCGAAGGGACTGCCATGACGGTCCCTGGCGAGGAAGTTGATCAGTCCCTTGTCCCGTTCGGGGTCGCCGGCCTCGGTGCCGGAGGAGACGCGGGCGGCGCGCACTATGGAGTGGTCCCCGCCCATGGCGTCGATCAGCTGGACGCCCATGTCGGATCGGAACTCGATCTCGGTCATTCATGCCTTCCGGAGGTGGGGCCCGGACGGGTGCCGGGCCCCCGGTTGCTCAGTGGGTCTGTCGTGTCGGCTACTTGGCCTTGAAGGTGCCGTCCTTCTGGCGCCACAGCGGGGGGCACTGCTCGCTCTTCGGGACGCCCTGCGGGGCGCCGCAGAACTGCGCGGCCCAGCTCCCGCCGTCCTTGAAGTTCCGCTTGCCGTGTTCACAGGTGAACTCGCCTTCCTGGGCCTGGTGCTGGACCTTGCCGCCCTGGAAGCTCGGCTTGCCCTTCGGCTTCTCGGGGGCGATGTGCTGGGAGCGGACGTAGGAGGCCGCCTTGGCGGTGAGGTCGATGAGGCCGACTTCCTGCATAGCGTGGATCAGGTCACGGCCCCGCTCGGCGGTCTCCTGGGCGGTCTGGCCGTAGACGGCTGGGGTCAGCCATTCGCCGCTCATCTGGTCCGCGGCCTTGAGCGTGAAGCCGATCTTGAAGGGGTTCGGGGCGGACGCGACGGCGGCCGGCATCGTGTTGTTGACGGCATGCGCCGGGGCCGGGGCCTGCTCGGTGGCGGCCTGGTTGGTGGCGAAGGGGTCGAAGGTCATGCAGCGTGCTCCAAGTCGTCGCGACGGGTGGTGAACTGGTCGATGAGCTCGGCTCCGGTCATCTCCACCCATTCGCCACCGCCACGCTTGATCATGACCATCACGATGGGGTCGGATTCGGGACTCATCAGCTTCTTTCCTGTGTGGATGTAAAGTCAGCGGGGAAAGAAAAGGAGGGGCGGCAAAGTCCTCGCTCCCTCACCCTTAAGATCCCATGACGAGTGTGTGGATGTCAAGTCGAGTACCGCGAGGCAGCTCACTTGATCGGGCAGGCGCCCGTGGCGCAGTCGAGGTCGACGGCGTCTCCGGACTCCTTGGCCGCGGCCCGCTCGTACTCCTCCCGGCTGATGCGCTCATAGGGCGCCTGGGCATAGCTTCCCTCCGGAAGCACGGTGGTCCCCTTGATCTCGGGCAGGTACTTGAGCAGGGCCGCACGGAGATCGTCGCGGCTCACCTTGAGCGGATCGAAGTTGACCGTGAAGCTGATCGCGGAGTCCACGAAGACCTCCTGGTAGAAAGCCTGGACGGCCAGCATCTGTTCCACGGACAGGTCGTCGGCGCACTCGACGATCCCCTCCGCCCGCACCCCCGCCGGCCCGAAGGTCCGGGTGATCTCCTGGAGGAGGGTGTCCTCCGTGGGGATGGTGACGACCTTGGTGTACGGGGCGTACATGCAGTCCTCGACCTGGTAGCCCTGCTCCTCGTACCTGCGGAGCTGTTCCATCTGCTTGGGGTCGATGGCGGAGAACCTGATACGCCGGTTGAACCACTTCGCGTAGATCGGGTGCAGCCCCTCCGAGACGCCGCTGAGCTTCGACACCGAGCCCGTGGGCGCGATGGTGGTCAACTTCACCGGAACCGGGATGCGCAGCTCGCGGGCGTATCGCTGAGCCGTGGTCTCCACGTGCCCGTACAGCTCCCGCAGCAGCGGGCCCATCCAGCTGTCGGGGATCTCGGAGAACCGCAGTCCGTTGAGGTTGGCGAACCACTGGACTCCGAGGTGCCCAAGCCCGATGCGGCGGTCTCGTTCCATCACCTCCTTCTGCTTCGGGTAGGTGATGTCCCCGTACGTCGCGCGGATCAGGTAGCGCGTCATCAGCCTGTGGGCCTCGAAGAGGCGGTCCTCGTCCTCCGGGTTGGCGAAGGCGGCGAGATTGATGTGGCCGAGCGTGCAGCTACCCATTTCCGGAAGTGGCTGCTCTCCGCACGGATTGGTGGCGACCGTCGTGTTGGGTTCGTCCCGGTTGGACAGCTCCTCGTTCCAGAAGCCGGGTTCCCCGTTGATGTACATGGCGTCCACCACGGCATCGAAGACCGAGAGAGCTTCGGAATCCGGTTCGCGGTCTGCTGCCACGCCCTCGATGAACGCGGCGTCGGTGACGACCGAGAGGTTCGTCGTCCACATGCCGCCGCTCTTCTTGACGTTGATGAACTGGTGGATCTCGGGATCGGTCCAGTGCATCATGCTCATCCGGGCGCTGCGCCGGTTGCCGCCGGACACCACACACTCCGCGATCAGGTGATCGATCTCCATGGCCTCCAGGCCCGATATGGGACGCTTGAAGCCTGCGGCCACGTTCATGACCCGCGCCACCTCGATGAGGAGCTTGGACAGGGGCACGGGGCCACTGGCGATACCGCCGAAGGTGCGCAGCGGGGCGCCGGCGGGACGTACGCCTGAGAGGTCGTAGACCCGCTTGCGGTTCTTCACGCCCTGGCGGAGGAAGGTCTCGATGAGGTCGACCAGGGCCTCAGCCCATCCCTCCCGGGAGTCGGCCACCCGGTAGGCGCCGGGCCACTCGTGGCTGTACTCGTCGGAGAGGTAGCCGGCCTCCTTCATGGCGGCGTGGTCCTGGTGGTCCTCTCCGCACACGAGGTGGATCTCCAGCTCGTTCTCCACGGGCTCGGCGGGCTGCGCGTCGCGACCGTATCGGGCGCCTACCCCTCCGCCTTCCATCAGCCTCATGAAGGTGAACTCGGCGTGGTCGGCCAGTCCGCGCGCCCAGGGAGCAACGTGGCAGTTGTAGAGGAACTGGCGGCCCGGGACGCCGCTCGCCCACAGGTGCCGGCCAGCCGGAATGATCTCCAGCTCGGTGAGCATCTGGGTCAGGGTCTCGGCTTCGCCGGGTTCGATGAAGCGTTCGTCGACCAGCTCGGTGTTGCCGCGTACGACGCGTTCGACGGTCTGGGACCAGTCTTCAAGGGCGCCGTCCGGGAGCGGGCGGGCGTAGGTGCGCCGGTAGACGTCGTGGCCGGTCTGCGTGAACTTCATGCGGGTCCTCTTCCTTCTGGGTGTCTTGCCGGTACTCGTAGTCGTCAGGGTCTTTGAGGTCGCCCCAGGGGGTGAGCCAGCCGTCAGCCGTCATAGCCGGTGCCGGTGATCACACGGGCGGAGGCGTTGGTCAGGGCCCGACGGGAGCCGGGTCCGTCGTGGGCGGACTTGTGCAGCGCTGCACTGCCGTTCATGCGGATGGTCAGGGCCTCCACCGCGCGGGTCAGGTCGCGGCGCTCGACGTTGTTGAGGGTGGCGCCGTCCACGTACCGGCGCACGATGACGTCGCGCTGGCCCCGGGTGAGCTGGGTGAAACCGCGCTCCAAGTCGATCTTGTCGTCCACGTTGACGCGGGTGACGAAGTCTTTCTTCGACCTCCGGCCTGTGACGAGGGAGTTGATCTGGGCCGCGAACAGGTTGCCCTCGTCGGCCTTGATGAGCAGGCCGGAGGCGAGCAGCTTGCGGACGTGGTCGGTGGTGTAGGAGAAGTTTCCGTGGAACTGGCGGTGACGGTTGATCTCCGCGCTCGCCACCTGGTTGGCCATGATCAGCAGGGCCTTAAAGATGGTGCGGTCCCCACCGATGTCTCCGGAGTCCAGGAGCTTGCGGGCGGCGTTCTCGCAGTCGATGAAGCGCTCCATCACGCCTTGGGCCAGGTCGTCGGCCTCGACTGTGCCGGGATACTTCTTGGCGACGATCCCGCCGGCCTTGGTGGCGGCGATGTAGAGCTTGTCCCACTCGTCGGCGGTGATCTCGACGTGCGTCATGAAGGGCCCTTCTTGTGTGGATGTAAAATCGCGGACGTGCGGGGCCGGCTAGACGGCCTTGACGAAGTGGCCCCTGTCGTTGCGGGGCAGTGCGCCGTACCGCTGGCCCTCGACCACGAAACTCCCGTCGTCTTCGACCGGGATGGCGTGCGGTGTGGCGTTGCACTGGCCTGCGTAGAGAAGCCCGAAGCCGCGCTGCCAGTTCGCCGGACCCCCCTGGAGGTATCCGGCCTTCCGCGCGTCCATGAGGTGTCCGACTTCGAAGCCGTAGGTGACCTTGAACTTGCCCGCGAAGCCCGTCGAGTTGGGGCAGATGGCGAGCTTGTGCGTGTGCCCCATGACCAGTGACCTGCCTGCCTTGATCGCCTTGCTGGCGGCTGTGCGTCCCGGAATTTGGCTCATGCCCTTGCTTTCGTGTCCGTGGACCGCGACCCAGCCGGGAGCGATCGGGTA
The DNA here is from genome assembly GCF_043199995.1 of Streptomyces sp. NPDC048507. Lineage (NCBI taxonomy): Bacteria > Bacillati > Actinomycetota > Actinomycetes > Kitasatosporales > Streptomycetaceae > Streptomyces > Streptomyces sp. NPDC048507. The sequence continues at coordinate 25,882 of NZ_JBICWZ010000009.1, forward strand.
GTAGGCGGGCAGCAGCTCGACGCGGTACTCCTCGAAGTCGAGGAGCTGGTCCAGGTCGAAGTACTTGGCGTCTGCGAGGGCCGGCGCGTTCCTCGCGAGGTAGGTCCGCGGCCGTAGGTCGTGGTTCCCTTCGAGCACTCCTAGGGGTCCGTCGTAGACCTCACGCAGCGGGGTGAGGAACTTCGCCTTGGCGTACTCGGCGTCCCGCAGGACGTTGGTCTGGAACTCGGTTTTGGTGCCCGAGTTCCAGCGGCTCGGCTCGGGGAAGTCCATCAGGTCCCCGATCTGGATCACCGCGTCCGGGGCGTACTCCCCGATGAACCTGATGACGTTGCGCAGTGCCCGGGTGTCTTCGTAGGGCATCTGGGTGTCGGAGATGACGACGATCCGCTTCACTTGCTCTCCTTGCTCTCGGCCTTGGTGATGGCCCACGTCAGGTACTGGGCGGCCTTCTTCAGGTCCTGCACCTCGGAGCCCTTGTACGGGGCCCTGAGCACGTACTTCAGGACGTTGCCGGTCAGGAAGTCGTGGTGGCGGGTGATCTCGATGGCCTCGATGCCGCTCGGGTGGCTGGTGTAGTGGGCCGGGCGGCTCACCCCGTCATCGGCGTATGTGGATGTCAAGTCCTGGGCCGCTTCGAGAGCGCTCTGCCATGCGGGAGCCCATCGCTCTCGACGCTTCGCGATGTGCTCTTCCTGGTCCTGGAAGGCGAGTTTCATGATCTCCTGCGACCGTGTGAGCGGCGTGCCGTTGTCGTCCTTCATCCCTTGCCCACCTTGTTCAGTACGGCCTCGCGGCCGTGGTTCTTGTAGGTCTTGTTCACGTCCAGGCCGGGGCCGAAGGGCACCACCAGGCCGGAGGGGAGCCGGCGGGCGACAGTCTCGGCGAACTCCCGGCCGGCCTCGTCGCCGTCCGCGAGGACCCAGACACGCCGGTAGCCGACGAAGAGCTTGTCGAAGTGGCTCTTCCATCCCTTGACGCCCTGGATGCCGACCGCGGGAAGCCCGCACATCGCGGCCGTCCAGGTGTCCGGTTCCCCCTCGCATACGGCTATCTCGTCGGACTCCTGCTGGAGGGCGAGCGTGTTGTAGATGCGGTGAGTGTCCCCGGCCATCGATTGCATCTTGCCGTGGCCGGTGTGCGTCTCCTCGTCGAGGAAGGCGCCGGTCGCGTCGCGGACACATTCGGGACGGACGCAGCGGAAGCGCAGTGCGACCACGCTCCAGTCCCCGAGCGCTCCCCGCCGCAGGTAGGGGACGGCTATGGTTCCCCGATACTGCTCGAAGCCGCTAGGCGCCGAATCGCCGACGTACCCGAGACTGAAACGTTCGGCCGTCTCCTGGTCCAGACAGCGGTGTCCCACCAAATACTCTTCGGCCGGCGACCCTTCGAATTCCTCGCGGAAGGTCTTCGCCGCTCCCCAGAGCAGCTTCTTCCGCTCGTCGCTGAGCCTCACTGAACGTACATCCTTCTTCTCTCATGATGATCGAGTAGGCGGTTCCCCTGAAGTCGCACGCCTGGCAGTTCGCGCAGCCCAGGTCGTAGTTGACGCTCGCGGACGGGGTGTCCTCGTCGTGCGAGGGGCAGAGGCATTTCACCCAGCCTGGCCGGTACTCGGGCGGGTCCCAGTGCGGGTAGTAGATGCGCAGCACTTCACGGATGGGGCCGGGCTCGATGTCATCGCGCGGGGCGCTGAAGCGGCTCACGCAAACTACCAAAATAACTAACCGTGACCGGAAACTTCCGGTGGGACTGGCTCATCAGGGTCCACGTCGGGTCAAGGGTGCCGGGCGAGATGCGGTCGATTCGCTGGCTCTTACCTGTACGGGAGGGCCCCTGCACGTCGTCGTTCATGTCGCTCCTGGCGTGTGGATGTCAAGCACTGGTCAGTAGGAAAGCGTCGAGAACGGGCCCTGGGGCTCGCCGTCCTCGTACGCGAAGTGGCGGGAGAAGGTGATCTTCACCGGGGAATCGGTCATGCCCTTCACCAGGGCCTTGATGACCTTCGCGATCTCGTCGGCCTTCTCGTCGGAGAGGGTGGAGGAGACGCCAACCATGAAGCTGGCTCGCGGTGTTGCCTTCATCGTCATGCTGCCTTCCTGTTCGTGTGGATGTCAAGTCGACGGGCGAAAAAATCGCTGCCCGATCAGGCGGACAGCAGGGGGATCTTCCAGGTACTCGGCCGCGTTGCGGGCGATCTCTGGATCATCGCGCAGCCCCTTCGCGAGGAGCTGTCGGTTGCACCTGGCGCAGCACAGGCCGCGGACGACACCTGTCCTGTGGCAGTGGTCGACGTCGAGACGCGCGGTGCGTGACTGTCGGCAGATGGCGCAGACGCCGCCCTGGAGGCGAAACAGCTCGTCGTACTCTCCGGGCTGCAAACCGTACGTGGCCTGCACGCGTGAGGCGTGCGAGGACCTGGAGCGCGCCTTGCGCTGGCAGGTGGTGCAGATGCGGCCCCGGGCACCGGTGTAGAACCTCGCGGCCCGGCACAGCTGACACTTCTCGCACCTCTTGAATCCCTTCTTGCAGTCGGTCATGCCCCTCCCTCAGTACGCGATGGTCGAGAACGTGTCGTCGGTGATCTGCATCGCGTTGCCGTCGAAACCAAGACGGACGAACGTCTGGCCGCTGGCGTCCGACCGGCCGGCGCGGTTCTTCACGGTGCTCACGGCGAGCACGCCGTCTTCAGGCTTATGCAGGGTCAGCACGAGTGCGGGAACCCGCGTGATCTGCCCTTTGACCCCGGACATCGGAATCGGGCTCTGGCCGTCGTTGTGAGGGCCTGTGGTGTGGTGCAGGCCGGCGACGTGGGCGCCCGTCTCCCGGGCCATGCTGTTGGCCCAGTCCATCAGGCTTTCCAGCCCACCGAAGGGGTCCTCGTCGTTCGCCGAGGTGCCGCCCCTGATGTTGGTGATGTTGTCGAGGACCACCATGTGGGCGTCCTCCCCGTACAGCTCATACCAGGCCGAGACCGTGTCCTCGATGTCGTCGATCGTGGGCGAGGCCGCGTAGTCGAAGCGGATCGGATGCCCGTCGAGCACAGACGCGTAGCGCGTGATGTCGTTGCGGCGCACGGCCGCCATGGACTCCGCCATGTCGACCTCGGTCAGGATGCTGATGGCTCGGCCGAGCTGGATGTCCGCCGACGAGTCAGCGGAGAAATAGATCGTGGGGATTGGCGTCTCGGCCTTGAGGACTCGACTGAGGGTGAAGGCCGACTTGCCAGTACCACCGCCGGCCACGGTCAGGGAGAGCTGGCCGCGGATGAACCGGGTGCCGGCCCTGTCCATGCTCCGGAAGGCCGGCGGGAGCGGATCACCCGCGTCGCCCTTGGCCCGGAGGGATTGCGTCAGGGTGTACAAGGTTTTCCTCCTGCTGCTGTCGACGGCTTCATGCGACCCGGGCCGCTGCGGCTTGGCGCAGCTCCGCGAGCTGCCCGTTCAGCTCCGCGATACCCTGCATCACTTCGGCGATCCTGTCGTCCATGTCCGCCTGCAAGGTCACGAGCAGTCGAGCATGCTCGGCGTCCATGGCTCCGTGAGTCACGGTCGCCTCCGCGTTGGGGCACTTCGCCCAGGCAATGGCCGCCGCTGCGACGGTATCGACGGCCGCGATCATGCCTGGTGTGATCGAGTGCACAAAATTGGCAATCATGTCATCCCTTGAGACAGAACATCCACAATGCGAGATGTGTCCGATTTGATAGGCGCGCCCACGACGCGCTGAAACCTCGGGCCACGACAGGGCAGTTGAGCCCCCCGCGGCTAGGTCTAGACCAGTATTGACCATGGGGATGCGGAACCCGGTTTCCGGAACGAGCCTTCCGGAAGCAACCTTCCGAGTCACACAGCCGTCTAGTTTTAACCCTGCTTTACCTGCACCAGATCCCGCCTTTGCGATCATCTCTTGCCTGCCGTACGTTTGTGCGAGCTTTTTCGAAAGGGAAGAAAGTGGTGAACGAGGCATTCGCCCCGTCGGTTCCGCAGGGTGGTTCCGAACAGGGCGATGAGATGTCAGGTCTTCCGCGGTTTCTGCGGGCCTGGCGAGGTGCGGCCGGCGTCAAGATGGGGCAGAAGCGCCCCATGTCCCAGGCGACCGTCGCCGTGCGGTGCGGCATGAGTGACCGGTGGTACCGGGACCTGGAAAAGGGCTTCCTGCCCCGACCGGACCGGGACGCCATGGAGCGCCTTGCGGACGCGCTCCTACTGGAACCCGACCAGCGCCTGACGCTCTTCCTGTACACGGTGGGCTGCAATCCGCCGGCCGGTGTGACGGCCGCGCACGACTACAACTCCCCTGAACACAGGGCGATTCAGCTCGTGCTCGATCAGCAGCACCCGCGGCCTGCCTACGTCTCCGACGCCGACTGGAACATCGTCGCCTACAACCGCGCGATGGGGCAGTGGTTCCCCTGGGTGCGCGAGGACGGCGCCAACCTCATGCACTGGGGCCTCATCGGTCATGAGTCCCGCGAGCAGATGGTGAGCTGGGACAGTCACGCACGCGTGTACCTGAGCATGATCCGTCTGGAGATGGCTCGCAAGCGGCCTGGAAGCGTACTCCCGAAGATCCTCGCGAAGGCGCTCGAAGATCCACTCGTGCGTAGCTACTGGGACGAGGACACGACCGTTGTCGCCAATCGGGATGGTCATCATTTCCGGCTGCGAATTCCTCGTTTTGAGCAGGAGATCGACCTCATCTCGCAGGTCTTCGTACCTGCACGTTTCGACAACCTCCGCCTGGTCCTGTTGACCTGGCCGCACGAGAAGGAAAGCCCGCTCGGCTTCCTCGTCCCACCCGGCAACATCTAAAGCTGCGCAAGGAACCTCCCGTGACCTACACCTACCAGTGCCCTGTCCGCTGGTCCGACATGGACGCGAACGGGCACGTCAACAACGCGATCTACGCTCGGTACCTGGAAGAAGCGCGGATGAACGCATTCGCCGACCTGGTACCTGACGACCCCCAGGATCGCCTGACCAGTAACTTCGTCGTGTCGGAACAGACGATCAAGTTCACTCGCCCTCTGGTCTACCGCGCCGAACCCGTGTCCGTCGTGATGTCGGTGGTCGAGATCCGCCCGGTGAGCTTCAAGCTCTCCTGCGAGATCCGCGACGCAGACACCGTCTTCGTGACGGCGACCACACAGATGGTTGCCTTCGACTCCGCAATGGGCCGGCCTCGCCGACTCAGTGAAGACGAACGGGTCTCGCTCGAACGCTTCTGCTAGGACGCGTCGTACCGGCACGAACGGCGTACAGGGCATCGCTGGCAAATCTCGGGGGCCGGCGAGGGGGAGAAGTCCCCCGCCTTGACGCCTTCGTCCATCGCCTTGAAGCGGTCGACGACCTCAGCTGCGGAACCCAGTCGCCGCACGCGGCTCGGGCGCCCGGTCTTCCCGGACCAGTAGTCGCCAGCAGCGCATTCGAGTCCGTACTGCTCTTGGAGGGCCAGCCCGTACGTGTCGAGCTGGAAGGTGTCGTTCATCGCGGGGATCTGTCCGGTCTTGATGTCCCGGACCAGAGGCCCGTGCTTGGGGTGCTCGATCACCTGGTCGATGAATCCGATGACATGCACGCCGTCCAGCGTGACATCGAATCGCTGCTCGATCGCGGGCACGCCGTCGGCTGACTTCCAGATCGTTTCGTCGGGATGCGCCCTGTACCAGCTCACATAGCTCTCCACCTGCTCCCTTCCAAGTGACCAGCGCCGCTCAAGGTCAGTGAAGCCCGGGTACGGGCCACTGGCCTGCCACCCCTCCTCGTCGGGCTCGGCCTCCAGGGCCTCATTCGCCATCCGCGTGTAGACCCGGCCGAACACGGCCTGGGCATCGTCGAGCGCCATCTGCCGGCCGCTCTTCTCCCACGCCTCGGCAGCGGAGTGGACCGCGACCCCCTGGGCCAGCCAGGCCGCCTGCAACTCCGCTTCCCTGGCGATTCTCGTGAGGAAGTAGGCATGCGGACACTGCTCGTACTGCTTCGTCTGTGAGACGGACCGCGGCTTCGTCCTGTACGCCTCGGCCCGCTCCTCCATGGTGACGCTCAAGTGCTCTCCAAAACGTGTGGATGTCAAGTGTGCGAGGGAAGGAAGGGCCCCGTTGGGGGCCCTTCCTCAGCTTGCTGTGTATTACTCGGCGGCCCGCTTCAGCGCTTCGTCGATCACCTTGCGGGTGAACACCTTCCGCTGCTGCGGGGTCGGCTTCTCGTGCGGACGGACGATCAGGTCGCCGTCGGCCGGCACCCGGGCCTCCAGGCGCCACCCGCCGCACTGTGCCAAGTCGTTACCGGGCTGCGCGGGGTCATGAACGATGATCTCGCTCTCGTCGAGCGTCGCCCACCAGTTACGCAGCTCCCGCCACCGGACAGCCGTGAAGCTCGACGGGTCCGGATTCAGCGCAAACTTCATATGGGCGGTGATGTAGTTGTACAGCGAGCACTGCTGCTGATGTGCCGGCACTGCGAACGGCCGGAGCTCCTTGAGATTGGAGCGGTCACCCTGATCGAGCTGGCTCGCGTCCCCCTTGATGTGGTGGTAGACGCCTTGCCGGGTGATGCCGTAGAGGTCGGCGATGTCCTGGACGGACATCTCCTTCTTCATGTCGGTGCGCAGCCGCCTAATCGCTTCCGGGCTTGCACCTTCTTCGGCGACCCGTCGGAGATGCCGTCGCCTTTCCGAGGACACTCCCTTGTCCTTCAGCTTCTCGAAAAGCGCCTCGCGCTTCTCCTCCACACTCTTACCCATGTCGGTGATCGTAAGTTTCGCCGTGTGTGGTTGTCAAGTGAGACCCTCTCCCCGCGAGGCCCTACCAGCGGTTACCCCCTGGTCAGGGCCCATCCGAGAATCAGCATCGCGAGCACCGCCCCCACAAGAGGCGACGAAACGAATGCCAGGATCGAGAAAGCCAGCGTTACGCCGAGCGCCCTCACGGTCGTCTCGACCGGCACACCGCTCCGAACGAATTTCCGCCCGGCCGCCGCGCATGCCGGCGTCACCACGACAACTGCACCGAGCCATACATTCAATTTTCATTACCTGCTCTCAGTCCTCAAATTACGTATCGACTGTGTGGATGTCAAATCATCCGGAGTGGGGCGGACCCGGAATCCGCCCCCCACCCCGGCCGGCCTCGGTGCCGACACCCGGTTATGGAGCGATGCGCTCGATGTATTGAGCCATCAGTTCCGCGTGCAGGGCGTTGAGTTCGGCTGCCCGGTCGGATTCGCCTTGGCGGTTCGCCTGCAACCTCAACTGGACCAGCCCGGAGAACACGTCACCGAGCTGCCTGTCGGTGAGTTCGTACGGCCTTGGCTGCTCCTGCTCAGCCTCACGGATGTACTTGATCGAGGAGTGCGGGACGACTGTACGGTCGTTGGCCTCGGGCCCAAGGCTCTGCCGGAAGACCGCGCACAACTCTCCGTAGAGGGTGCTGAACGCCGACTCGATGAAGAATCCCGTCGCCTCCTTCTGAAGTACGAGGTCGAAGTACACGAACCTTTTGCCGTGATCGAGATTCACCGCGCTACCTTCCGCACTCGATGCAACCGTTCATGTGGTTGTGGATCTTGCGCGCAACCCACCGCTTGTCGATGGTCAGTGCCGCTTTAAACTTGGGGTCGCCCGTCCTGTCGTACCGCTCCTGGTCGACCGCCCAGCCCTTGCGCAAGCTGTCGCGTATCCCCTGGGCTTTGGTGCAGAGGATCACCGGATCTTGCGCTCCCTCGTCATCGCCGTGGGGTCCTCACGGTCCAGCTCCCATTGCCCGTGGTCGTCGCAGTAGGCCGTGGCGAGCCAGCGCCGAATCCCGTACCTCTCCAGGTCCATCCACCGGGTGGCTGGTGCTCCGCAGTTCCAGATCCAGCAGCCCACCCGACCGTCGTCGAGCGTCTGGAAGTGTTGCACTTCGCTCTTGGTGCCGCCCTTGCCCATCAGGAACGCTCCTCGCCGAGCAGGGCCTTCCGGGCCTCCAGGCGGAAGGACTCCGTGGGCACCTCCAGAGCCTCGGCCCAGGCCGGCCAGAACCGGTAGGCAGGCACCCGCTCACCGGCCAGCACACGCCAAACAGTGGTGTGAGCCGTACCGATGGCAGCGCCGAGATCCTTGATCGCTCCCGACTTCGGTATGTCCACGTCGAACCCGGCCTTGACCGCCGCCTTTTCGACCCAGGCCGCGAACGCGGTGTGATTCCTCATGTCGCCCTACTCCGCTCGCTTGAGGGTCCGCGCCGGGAACCCGATACTTCCGCCGTACATGCGCTCGGCGTTCCTGTCGTTGGTGCGCAGCACAAAGTTGTGACTGCCGTTCTCCCACTCGATGACCTTCACCACGCGGAAGTCGATGGGGTGACCCTTCTCGTTGAACATGACGCCGCCGGCCATGTTCCGAAGATGCACACGATCTCCCTCGGTGTACTCGCTCACGCGTCCAGCTCCTCGACCTCGGTGTCCGGAAGGACCGTCACGAAGTTCTGTCGCGTCGGGGCCGCGGCGGGGTCCTCGTCCACGTGCAGCCGTACGGCAGGCACCCGCTTCAGGTTCCACTGCGCCTTCACCTGCTGGGGCTCCGCGACGAGGTACCCCTCGCGGGTCACGTTCCAGCCCCGGGTGTCGTGTCCCGTGACCTTGATGCGGTCGCCCACCGTCAGATTCTCGATCTTCATCGGTACCAAACGTCCTCTCCGGTCCTGCTCTTCTGCGTCACGTACTGGGACCAGTCCGCAACCACCAACTCGGGATCTCCGTTGGTGATCACAGAGCCCTCGACATCCACGAGGGCGCCGGCCGGGTGCGTCCTGCGCACCACGGCCCGGAACCACGCCCCCTTCTCCGTCACCGCTACGTTGAGCACGTCACCGGCCTCTAGGCCCTCGTACTCCGCTGCTTCCGAGAACCACGGCACGCAGTCGAAGCTGTGCCGCTCGAACTCCGAACTGATCGCCGCCTGGCACTTGTCGCAGCGGCTCACCGGCTCGCCCACCTCATCCCCTCCGTATCCGTACGTTCTCCAGCGGAATGACCTCCAGGTCCCGGCACACCTCCGCGTAGGTCTGGCGTGGCAGCCCATACCTCTTGGGCTCGATCACCACGGCCGTAATGTGGCCCTTCTTCATGGGGTTGTCCGAGTACACGGCCCCGACGACCACCCCGTCGAAGACATGGCGGAAGCTCTTGAACTTCACCGGCACCCCGTGGCGGATACGCCTCGGGTGCGGCGGGCGGCCCTTCACGGGCGCCGCCCCCTTCCGAAGGCCGCCTTGTACTCCTCATCCGTGAAGGCCCGGATGAGATTCGCCAGGGCATCGAGCTGCCCGTTCACCACGGAGCACATTGCTCCCGCACTGCTGTCGCACTCCTCGCACTGCCCCAGGTGCTCTCTCTGCTCCGCGCAGATCCGTTCGAACTCTGTGATGCGCTCCGTCACCAGTCCCACCAGCCACGGACCTCTTGCGGGGTGTCGTCGTAGTGGCACCGGATCACGTCGTCCAGCTCCGCACCGTTCTTGTCCTCGCGGAGGAGATGGATCATTGAGACGACCGCCAGGCCCAACAGGTCCCTATCCCTGTCACCCAAGTCCAGCTCGTCCAGGACGATGTCCGCACCCGAGTTGACCAGCTCCTCGACCCGTTCAAGCGTGAGCACGTACAGCCTCCCTGGCCCTCTCAACTGCGGCCACCAAACGGCCCGCTTCCTCATCCGTCAGATCCATGCCGAACTCGGCCTCGATGCTCGGCCCCGAGTACGTGCCGTCCACGTACCACTTCACGTGAACGTGCGCGCCGGCCTGCTCGACGGAGAGCGTGCTCCTCAGCCCGCTGCGGTCTACGTGCACCCAGAACTCGCGGAAGGTTCCGGCGTCCACGTCCTGGCCCTCCTCGATCACAACCTCGGTCACGCCATCGTCCTCTCGTTCGTCTCGATGCCGAGCTCCCTCAGCACCTGGTCGTACATCCCGTTGTCCTCGACCCATGTCCAGTCCTCCTCCGGCACTCCCGGCCGGGCCGTCCAACACAACATGTGGTTGCTCGTCGCGGTGCGGCGGTCGGAGCACAGACGCTTTGCGTCGCTCCTCTCGACCTGCCACAGGACCCTCGTTCGCGGCGGCGTCGTCCTACGGCTCGCGATGAACACGTAAACCGGATCGTTCACGCGCCCTCGACCCCAACACGCGTGGCGCGGACCTTCGTCGGGTTGGCGTCACCACCGTTCTGGCAGTGCCAGACCCATATCTGAAGGGCGATCGTGCGCTCCTTCAGGATCGGGTGTGCGTCCATCTGGTAGAGGTATTCCTGCCCGTCCTCATCTGGGACGACGACCTCCCAGACATGCCTATCGCTCATGCTTCCTTGACTGCTTTCACGAAGATCCCGTGGCTGTCACGCAGGTACAGCCAGTTGTCCTTGATTCCGAGGTAGGTCACCTCGTAGTCCTCGAAGGGGTGGAACACCTCTCCGGCCTTGATGACTTGTCCGTCGTAGGAGATCGGCTCTCCTGTCACGCGTTCTGTCCCTCCCTCTCGCCCCCGTAGGCCAGGCCCTCGGCCTGTTCGCCGTCCTGGTGGCGCGAGACCTTTCCTGTATGTGGATGCCAAGTCAGACGGATACGAAGACGTGCCCGTTTCCGCTGATGGTGTAGTTGCACTCCCAGGTCGCCAGATCGACCTCCGGCTCCTTCAGGTCGTTCTCGCGGCAGAACCTCCGTACGTCCTTCCACGTGAGCCAGACACACCGACCTGCTTCAGCCAAGAGCGGCATGAACCCGCTCTCTTCGGTCGTCTGCTGGGCGTACTCCTCCAGGGATTCCCACTTGCCGTGATAGGCGTCCGTGAACTGCCTCCCGGCCTCCTCAACATCCCACGAGCAGATGGCCAGGTAATCCATGAACGCCTCGGTATCCGCCTCGTGGATGTCGTTCTCCTCCATCACCCGGTATGAGTTCAACACCCCCCACAGCGGCCAGTCGGTGTCCACCACCGGAATCCACTCCGCCGCGAAGTCCTTCACGTCATCGGCGTCGAACCCGTACTCCTCGGCGAAGGATGCGATCGTCTTCATGGCTCCCACCGCACTACTCCTCTGATCGTTGACGGCCCCGCGGTGGGCACACTCCACCCCCGGCCGGCGGGACCTTAATCCCTACTTGTTGGCATACTCCGCGATGCGTTCGAGAAGTGATGCCGCGTTCTCTTCGAACTCGCCGGTCCTCCGGTCCCACGAGTCGCCCTCCAGGCCCTCGCGAGCCCACTCACGAGACACGTACCAGCCCTTAGCCTGGTGCAGCAGGTGAGCCAGTTCGTTCGGCAGCTCACACACGTGGTTCTCGTTCTCGCAGTGCCCGCAGTACACATCGTCGGCAGGCCCCGCGTCGTAGTCGCACGGATAGGCCGCGAGGTCCATCCCACAGCCGGAGCACTCGACCATGCCCGTCCACTCGTTAAGCCGCATGAGCCAGCTCCCGGTCCTCGCGCTGCTCGGCCTCCCACTGCTCGATGCAGACGTGACGCCCTTCGTATTCGCACTGGAAGCAGTCATACGCCCGGCACATGAACCGGATCGACTCCCGTTCCCCAAACTCCTTGGCCGCGCTGCTGAAAAGGCGGCACAGCGCATTCGCCGCGTTCGCCACTGTCGCCCGGTCAGTGCCGCTGTGGGCTGACCAGTACTCCCAGCGCATGGTGTCGGCCACCAGGTCGTACGAGGTCTGCGGGGGCTCAATCCAGGCTTTCAGGTTGGTCCGAGATTCCTCGTAGCCCTGCCTCCACTCCGGAGTGCCAGGCTCGGCCTTGACCTCCCACAGGTTCATGATTTTGATCCTCATGCCGCAACGAGTTCCTTCGCCTTGCTCTTGATTCTTACGCTGTTAGTGACCTCGAACCCAGTCGAGTCGTCGAAGTACGCGGCGAGCTGTTCAGCGCCGCACAACTCCTCAGTGGCGAGCTCTTCTGCCTCCTCGCGGTCGTCGGCCTCCACCTGGACCTCGTAGGTCACCGTCTCGGTCAGCCACACCCGGTACTCAGCCACGGAACCAGTCCTTGCCGCCCGAGCCGACCAGGAGAGAGCCCACCGCGTGCTCCAGGTCGTCGTCCCCGCTCGCACCGCACTCCGAGCAGTGCACTCCGTAGTCCGCCTCGGAGAATCCGAAGATCGAGAGGACCGGCTTGCCGTCCACACCGCGCTCCAGGTTCAGCCATCCCTTGGCGTCTGCCTCCATTACCCCGTCGCACTCGGGTTGCGAGCACAGGAACACAGAGTTGACGCACTCAACTTCACTGGCGTAAGGCATGGTTCATCCCTTGTCGTTTGGTTGTGTTGGGATTGGACTGGCAGTCCATGACCGGACACCCGGAGTGCGGGTGTCCGATCAAAGATCGTCAGATCTCCAGGTAGTTGGCGAAGGTCCACATCGGGAACGTGATGACGACTGGCTTGCCCAGCTCGATGAAGGACTTCGCCGAGCCGTCATCCCATGACTGCCGCATGGTCGTGTGGTTGGCGAACCCGCTACAGTCCGCGAAGGTCGCAGCCGAGTGCACGTCGGGGAACTCGGCGTCCACGTAGATGTCGTCCTCCCAACCGTGGAACTTGGCCGAGTGCAGATCGAGCACGGTCTTGAGCTTGTCCACCAGCTCCGCCGACACGTTCTCCTGTGTGATCACAGAGTCCTCCTATTGTGTGGATGTAAAGTCTCAGGCCAGCGGAATCTCGGAGCCCGTGCCTGCGTCGTAAATGGCCAACTCGTTGCGCTCTCGGCCCAGGCGGATCGCCTCGCCCCGATCCTCGACGATCTCCACCAGGTCCAGGTAGAGCACATCCCCGGAGACCCAAGTCCCGTACCAGGTACGTTCGCTGGCAGCCACCGTCAGTAGGTGCTCGGCCACGTAGGCAGCGATCACGCCTGACGAGCCATCCCAGCCGAAGACCTGTCGGCCGTATTCAGGCTTCGCCACCACGTAACCCGAAGTCGGGTTGCTCTTGCCGCGAGCCCACGTGAAGCCACCCCGCGTCACGGTCTCTATCGCGATGTGCTCAAGCGTCAGCATGTCGGTTCACTCCAGTCTACTGTGTGGATGTAAAGTCATGAGGCTGCAAGAAGGGGCAGCCCAATCCCTGACGCTTCAGCCCCCGATGGACCACGAGCCGTCCTCATAGAAGGCGATCGGGTACTCAGCACCCCCATAGTTCAACCCCATCGAGTTGACCTCACGAAGCATGGCCGAGCACACATCGTGACCATCTCCACAGGATCGCCAGACCGCGTAGCCGATCTTGTCGAAGGCTCCAACCAGGGACTCGTTCACGACCTCTACGACTATCGCGTTGACGTCACCCTGACCATCGGCCTGCGCCGCTTCTGCGGACCCGGACAGCCCCAGCGCTAGCGCTGCGACACTGACCCCCGCGACGATCCTCCGCCTCACGCTCATGAAACGCCCCCGAGTGTGTGGATGTCAAGTGAGGATGCCACCGAGAGCGCGAAGGCCGCACGCAGGGCCTGCGTATCGTTCCTTACCAGGCCGTAGTTGACCTGGTTCCGCAGTCGGCGGAGCGCGAGTGCCGATTCCGTCGGCTGAGGAACCACAGGCTTGGTCAACTTCACGAGAGATACACCTCGGGCCGGCATGCGAGTCTCCTGGTAGTAGTCGTCGACGGGAACCGGGGTTCCGTTACCCCATCCCGCACCTGAGCCCTTGCAGCTCCGGCAGAGATGGACAGGCTTTCCGTTGCCCCAAGCCCCGACGTATCGGGCTTGCTTGAGGATCGGGTTTCCCTCCATGTCGTTCCACATGGAGCAGATTTCACAGTTCACGAGATGTTCCGTCGCCGCGTTGTTTCAACATCACGTTACTAGATGATGTTGTGTGGATGTCAAGTCGCTTAGCGACTTTGAACGCCGACAATTCCCGAGTGGATTTGCCAGCGAACAGAGTTGCTAAGCGGCACTTACTAGTGCGCTACACCGGTTGACAGGGCTTTCCGGGAACCCACGGGCGTGGTCGGTCCGATACCGCCACCGCCTCCGGATCGTGAGCCGGGGTCAGTGGTGGGCGGTCGCTTCTGACGCGTTTCCGTCCTTGTATGCGCACTAGTCATGCGCCGTGTCTGCGTTGGCCACTCGGCCGCTTCCTGCGGCTGTCGTCGTGTCCTGCTGACACCGAGAACATTACGCACGGCGGTGTGTGGATGACAAGTCGCCAGAGGTCCAGACATAGGGGTGGGGGGTACCTGTGTCGAGCAGGCGCGTCTACAAACCCGCAGGTCAGACACCATGCACCACCTAAGTTGTTACCTGGATCACACATGTGGATGACAAGCGTGTTGCTGCGCTGGGCACGCCGTACCGGCGTCCGCTGCCGAGTACGGCATCACGTGTAGTGCGGTGGGCGCCGCGTGCGCGCGTGCACGTGCGCACGGCTCCTCTCTGTCGACGGGCCGCACGTGCGCAGCGCGTAGGGCGTGGCGCTCAGGCGAACGAGGGGGCGCGATCGGTGGGGGTACTGACGGACCACATCGACACGCCTACACACAGGGACACACACGAGCGCAGCACATATGCACACGCAGGCGCACGGTCATGGGTGGCACGCACGGATATGCGATGCATTGCATTGCGATTCTTTTCGTCGATTGAATGTTGATCAATCAATTTCAAGTCGAAAAGTTCAAAACGAAAACATTTCATCATTGCAACAATTAAGGGCAGAAAAATTCAAAGAGAAAAGAAGAGAGGGATGGGAGGGGGGTGCCTCGGGTGACCTAAACCCCCTGACCGATGCGTCATAGCGCCTCCCAACCTGTACGGGTCCGGAAGTGCAGAGAGTGACCCGATCTCACTCTGTGCTCGCAAGCCGCGCGCCCCCTGCTCCCCCGCCAGCGCCCTCCATCCCGCCTCCACCTGATCACCGCAGGTCACGCTCAAGAAGTGCCGGCAGTGGCGCCGCCGAATCGACAGGTCACGTTCCTTGCGAACGCATGGCTATACATGTGAGCTGGCCCACTCTTTGGTTAACCGTGCCGCGGACCTGGTTCGCGCGGCACCTCTATCTAAGTGAGGGAGTGAGCGAAGCGAACGACCGAACGCTCAGGCAGTTCTCAGCAGGCCGCCCAAAAGGCGGCTCTAGGTCTTGCAATTAGATCTCTGGCAGCCCCCTAAAGGGCTGCCTCTATTTTCTACGGGGGCCTTCGAAGGCCCCTCTCCAAACTACCTACATATCTAACTAACCTCCGGAGGTGCGATGCCGTGGACTCCGCCCACCTCCGGGTGGTCCTCGTCCACCAGCTCGGCCTACCGCGGCAACTGGTCACGCCTTCGGCCGGCGGCCTGGCGGCGTGACTCCGGCCTGTGCCAGCACACCCGATACGACACCGGCCTTCCTTGCCTCGCGGAGGGTTCGGTGGTCGACCACATCACCCCGGTGTCCCAGGGCGGCTCCAACCGCCTGGACAACCTCCAGGTGCTCTGCTTCTTCCACCACAACCGGAAGACCGCGCTGGAGGCCGCGGAGGGTCGCAAAAGGGCCCGCCTGAGCCACAGCCTGGGCCCTGGTCGTGGGCGCCGACCCGGCGCGTTGGATAAGTGACCGGTACCACATTCCGAGAATGCCGCGAAAACTCGTTTGCGGCCCCTCTTTATAAGTGAGAGGAGATTGAAACTCCGCTCTTGAGCGAGGTCCGGATTGGATTCGTCAGATACTCGCTCGCTCCTCCGCCCCTCCGGGCGTGACGCTGCGGTTGAGCCCCCTGGTTGTAGCTCCGCTCCCAGGGGGTTCCCGTCGATCCCCAACGACACGAAAGAGAGCCACGAGAGCGTGAGCAATGAGTAGGAGCAAGGCCAAGCCCCTACGGGCTTTCGAAGACAAGGCCGACCGCCGGCTACGGGCGGAGACCCGCCAGCAGCGCCAGGCGTACGAGCTCGTTGACGAGTACGACGATGTGTTCGCGAGCGGCGACGCTCTCGGCGCTGACGAGTTCTGGGACGACGACTACTGCGAGCAGTGCCACGACTTCCACTGCACCGTGACCACGTGGTCTGGTGAGCGGTTCACGGTCGAACCCTGCGACGAGGAGGACTGACGTGGCCCGGCAGGGGTTCAACGGCCCGGCCCCAAAGCGGGCCGAGGAGAGGCGCCGGCGGAACGCGGCCGTGGACCTGACGGTCACGCCGAAGACGTACGAGAACATCGCGGCCCGGGAGGACAACTTCGACCCGAGTTGGCATCCCGCAGCCCAACTCCTCTACCGCGGATTTTCCGACTCCCCCGTGAGCCTGTACTTCGAGCCTTCGGACTGGGCGACGCTCCGCATCGTCATCGAGTCGGCCAGCGCCTCACTGCTCCGGTACGAGGACCGGGTGAGCCTCGACATGGTGGGCTCCGTCATCAAGGGCCTGGAGGAATTCCTCGCGACCGAGGCCACCAGGCGCCGGCTCCGCATCGAGACGGAGCCCCAGCCGTGCGCCGGCTGGCACGAGCCGGAGGAGTACTGGCACCCCCTCGCGACGGCTTGGTACGAGAGCCTTCAGCGTTCCGGCCAGGCCGTGTTCTACCAGGCCAGCGATGTTGCGTTCGCCTACTTCATGGCGGAGGTCATCACCCGCTACCTGGGCGCCGGCCTGAAGATGTCCGGCCGCCTGCTGGACGTGATCCTCAAGGGCTGCACGCTGCTCCTGGCCACGGAGGCCAGCCGCCGGATCGCCCGGATGGAACTCACGAAGATCGAATCTCGGAACATCGACGCGGAGATCACCGCGTTGATGGAGGAGTACGCCGCAGCTGTCTAGGAGGGCACATGGTCTGGGACGGAACCTTCGACTGGCGTCAGGACACCTCGGTGTTCGCCCGCAAGTGGGAGCTGTACATCAAGCCGCAGAACGAGATCCGTGTCGCGACGGCCGTCGTGCTCGACTACGGGACCCAGGTGGTTCTTCGTAACGAGAACTTCGGACCGGTGTACGAGGAGGCCGTCATCCCCGTGAAGAACCAGGGCAGCCTGGACAAGAACATCGAGGCCGCCAAGAAGCTAGCCGAGACGCTGGTACGCACCCTCTACCTGTAGAGGGGTTCGCTCCCTACGGTCGGCACTACCCAAGGGAGGAACGTGGACGCCGTCCTCACGATCAAGGACGACTACGTTCCCCAGTGCGGTCCTTGCAAGACGTTCGGGAACCGGGCGTGCGAACACCGCACGCTCGGCTGGGGAATCCTCCGATGGGCTCGGGAGAACTTCCGGGAGGACTGGAAGTACACCCCGTCCCAGGTACGGACGATCCTCCGCTGGTACGAGATCGACGAGCACGGCAAGTTCGTGTACACGCAAGGCGCGTTGCAGTTGGCGAAGGGCACCGGCAAGGGGCCCTACTTCGCGACGCTGGCCGCCGTCGAGTTCCTGGGGCCCGCGAAGTTCTCACACTTCGACGACAAGGGCCGGGCGGTCGGCAAGCACGCCGACGAGCCGTGGGTGCAGCTGTTCGCCGTCAACATCGACCAGACGAAGAACGTGATGTTGACCTTGCACTCGTTGTTCCACCCCGACGCCATCGCGAAGTACGCGATCGACCCGGGCCAGGAGCGCTACCACGCCCGGCACCCCGACGGGACGTTCGCCATCCTGGAAGCGAAGACCGCCTCGTACCGCTCCGCCGAAGGCGGCCGGCCATCGGCTCTTTTTTTCGACGAGACGTGGCACTGGAACGAGTCCAACGGGGGCCACAACGTCTTCGGCACGGCGACCGCCAACGCCGCCAAGGTAGGCGGCCGGATCTTGATGGCGACCAACGCCTACATCGTCGGAGAGGACAGCGTCGCGGAGCGCGTCCACGTCGCGTGGCAGCGACAGCAGGACGGCAAGCAGCGCCGGACCGGCCTCTACTACGAGGCCCGGACAGCCAACCCTGACTTCGACATCGAGAACGAGGACGAGCTCCGGGCCGCCATCGCCGCGGCCTACGGCGATGCCTACTGGGCGGACATCGACGCGATCATCGACCAGTGCTACTCCGGCGTGATCACGTACGAGGAGATCCTTCGGAAGTACTGCAACCTCGTGACCGCGAGCGAAGACTCGCTCATCGATCCGGTGGCCTGGGGCCGCTGTGAGATCGAGAGCGAGCTACGCCGGGGCGACCGAATCGCCTTGGGTCTCGATGGTGGCGAAGCCGACGACTCGACAGCCTTGGTGGCCATCCGCGTGCGGGACTCCTTCATCCAGCCCATCGCCATCTGGGAGAAGCCCGACGGACCGGAAGCCCAGGTCTGGAAGGTGGACAAGGAAGAGGTCTCCGGGATGGTCGATTGGTGCTTCCAGAACTACAAGGTGCAGGCGTTCTTCAGCGACGTCGCCTTCTGGGAGACCTGGGTCAACCAGTGGTCCGAGCAGTACGGCCCGCGCCTCGCCATCCGATCCACCGCCAAGAGCGCGGTCGCCTACGACATGCGCGGCAACCAACGCGAGATCACCGACGCGAACATGGCGTTCGTCGGCGCGGTCGAGCAGGGCCTCGTGAAGCACAGCGGCCACTTCGGCCTGAAGCGTCACGTCGAGAACGCGAAGAAGCGGCACAACAAGTTCGGCATCGGCTTCGGCAAGGCCAGCCGGGACTCCCAGTACAAAGTCGACGCCTACGCGGCGACCCTCGCCGCTTACATCGCCAGGCGCCGCCTGGTCGAGTCCGGCAAGAACACAGCCCCTAAGCCTGTACCGCAGTACCAGGTGATTGGAGGTTTTTGATCACCTGGAGGTAGCACTTGACAGATGCGCTAGACCCGAATCTCCCCATCAACATCACCGACATCGACGAGCGGATACGACAGTCCCTCAAGATGATCGAGAAGGACTTCAAACGCCTCAACACCGTCGATCAGTACGTCCGCGGACTGCACGCTTCGCCCTACACCCCCAGACGTTCCAACCCGGAGTTCAAGGAACTCGTTCGACGCTCCTTCCACAACATCATCCCGCTCCTGGTGGATGCCCCGTCGAACGCGCTGTCCGTCGAGGGATACCGGCGCCCTGACGTGACGGGCAATCCACCGGAGTGGACGTTCTGGCAGTCGAACCGCATGGACCAGCGTCAAGGGCTTGTCCACCGTTCCGCGATCGAGTCGGGCCAGGCGTACGTCACGGTGACGCCGGCCGACCCGAAGAAGCGCCCCGGCGTCGACCCGAAGATGCCAGAGATCCGTACCTACCCGGCCATCCGCATGTTCGCCGGATACGACGACCCGATCTTCGATGCCTTCCCGCTGTACGCCCTGTTCATCGAGAACAACGTGTACTCCGACAAGGAGCCGACCCGCGGCAAGTTCTTCGACGACAAGTTCGTCTACGACCTGACCATCGGCAAGGAGTACACGATCGAGGGCAAGCGCCCCCACGGTCTCGGTGTCTGCCCGGTGGTCCGCTTCACCCCGAAGCTGGACCTGATGGGCCGCTCTCAAGGCATGGTCGAGGGCATCATCCGGTACCAGGACAAGCTGAACCAGATGTGGCTGTCGCTGCTGATCGCCCAGCACTACACCGGCTTCGCCATCAGGACGGCGACGGGCCTCTCGCCCGTCGAACGGGTGGACGAGAACGGCATGCCGATCCTCGACGACGAGGGACAGCCCACCTACATCCCCCCGGTCCTGGACCCGAGCACCATGCTGGTCAGCCCGAACCCCGACACCCAGTTCGGGCAGCTGCCTTCCGCCCCCACCAAGGACTTCCTCGACGCGATCGAGCTGCTGACCAGGCACATGTGCGCGGTCACGGAGACCCCGCCTCACTACCTCCTGTCGGGGAAGCTGGCGAACTTGTCAGCCGACGCCCTCGCGGCGGCCGAAAGCGCGTTCACGCGCAAGATCGACGAGATCCGTCATTCCTTCGGTGAGAGCTGGGAGTTGGTCCTCCGTCTGTGCGCCCTGGTATCCGGCGACCAGACCGGCTTCGAGATCCAGGACGCCGAGGTCCAGTGGGCCGACAAGGGCAATCGGTCGCTGGCACAAGCCGTGGACGCCGGCCTCAAGCTGTCGCAGATGGGTGTCCCCGTCGACCTGGTCCTCACGAAGATCCCGGGCTTCACCCAGCAGGACGTCGACCTGGTGCGCGAGCGCCTGGAGCAGGCGTCGTCGACCGAGGCGGAGACCCCCGGGGAGACGACTTCCCCGACGTCCCCGCGTCCCACGTTGAGCGGCGCTGACCACAAGAAGCCGCCGGCAGCCACCGCCAAGGCGAAGTCGCAGCCAGAGGAGACCATGAAGAATGGACAGCAGGCAGCAGCAGTCCGATAAGGCCCGCCGAGTGTTCCGAGCAGCCCAGAACTCCTTCGGCGTTGAAGCTGTTCGGCTCACACTGCGGCTCGTGTCCTCCACAACCCCGCAAGTGCTCCGGAAGAACCCGGCGGGGTTCGTCGCCCAGTGGCATCACGAGATCAACAGCCTGCGCAAGAAGTCGAGAAAGGCCGGCCAGGCGTACTACCGCCTGGAGCGCGCGATCTGGCTCGGCCGTACCGTCGATGACGGGCTCGGCATCCGTCCGACGCTGAACGGCCTGTGGAACGAGCTGTACGACACCGCGGACCTGCCGAAGGGGTCCGGGGTCGGTGACCCCATTCGACTGGACCCCTCACCCTGGAGCGAGGACGACGACCGCGTGTCACACAAGGACCTGTCGACCGCGTTCCACTTCAAGGCGACCGAGCGTCTGAAGAAGGCCGAGATGGAAGCCGACAAGGATTTCCTCACCGTGGAGTCGCTGGACGAGCTGGACGACCTACTCATGGAGTCCATCGCGGACAGCCTGAGCGGGGAGGCTCAGAAGGTTGCTGAGGGCGGCGGCCGGGAGGCCATCTCCGAAGGAGTCCTGAAGGACCCCGGAGCCCTGCGTTATATGCGTGTCCCCGAGGAGGGGGCTTGCTACTTCTGCATCATGCTCGCCTCCCGAGGAGCGAGCTACCGAAACAAGTGGACTGCCGGTGACGCCGACGTTCGGCAGTTCCACCCGAACTGCAAATGCGAAGCAGTTCCGATCTTCTCCAACGACTACGAGTACCCGCCCGAGGTGAAGGCGGCCGTAGCCGCTTGGGACAACTTCGGCGGCGGCAACAAGCAGCAGTTCCGCCGCTACCTAGCCACGCACCAAAGGGAGATTGACTGATGGCTGACGAGATTATCGACGAGACTTCCACGGCCTTCGAAGGGGACGCGGGGGCCGCTGAGGAAACCGCGTCCGAGGCCGCGGCCGAAGCGCCTTCGGAGGCACCCGAGCCGCGCGAGGACCCGACCATGCGGGATCTGGCTCACCAGCCCGCCGGGGAGGTCCATCGGCAGGCTCCGCCGGCCGACGACTTCAAGGGCCAGTACGAGACGCTGAAGGCGGAGTTCGACGTCCTCAAGGCGAAGTACTCGGAGACCGCCGATCGCGCGGACTCGGCGGAGAGGTTCAAGGAGGAGCTGGCTGCTGCGACAGGCCGCGTGGCCGAGGTCGAGCGTCGTCTCCTCCGACAGAAGGTCGGCTCCGAGTTCGGCATCCCGTCGGCCCTGGTCGACCGTCTTTCCGGTGACGACTACGAGGCCATGGCCCTGGACGCAAAGCAGCTCTCCGCTTTCATTGGTGCCCCTTCGGGCGGCCTCGGCAAGGGCGGACTGGACCCCAACGAGACTGCGTTCGACGCGAAGAAGTTCGTTGCTCGTGAGCGCTCGAAGCTCTACAGCGCCTGACAGTAGCGCTCACCACCCAAGCCCCCTGCTGGGGGCTTTTTTCATGCCCCGATTCAAGGAGGACGCCACTTTATGGCTGATACGAAGAACTTCATCTACGAGGCGGAGAAGCTGTCCGCCGTCGCGCTCGCCAACATCGAGCAGTCCGTCATCCTGGCCGGCACCGTCCAGAAGCATCCCGCCGCCGACTTCGACGGCGCCAAGGGCCATGTCGTCAACGTGCGCCGCCCCGCGATGCTCAACGGCTTCGACGAGGACATCGACGCCGGCAAGGGCACTCACGGCCCCGACGACAGCTACACCGCTCGCCAGATCAAGTCCGAGGCCCTGAACGAGACGGTCATCGGCATCAAGCTCGACCGCCACGTCTACTCGGCCGTAGACCTGTCCGACGCCGAGATGTCCCTGTCGGTCTCCAACTTCGCTTCCCAGGTGGCCATGCCACAGACCGAGGCGATCGTGAACAAGCTGGAGTTCATGATTGCCAACCTGCTCTCGACGGGTAAGCCCGACGCAGCCTCCGCCTCCCTGTGGACGTCGGAGAACTCGTCCAGCGTCGA
This sequence comes from Streptomyces sp. NPDC048507, assembly GCF_043199995.1. Classification (NCBI taxonomy): domain Bacteria; kingdom Bacillati; phylum Actinomycetota; class Actinomycetes; order Kitasatosporales; family Streptomycetaceae; genus Streptomyces; species Streptomyces sp. NPDC048507. Next base: position 48,132 of record NZ_JBICWZ010000009.1, read on the forward strand.
GATCGACCTGACCGATCAGGAGAAGGCCGGCAAGGCAGTGCGCTTCGCCATCGCCCAGCTCGCAACCCAGCTCACCCAGCGGAACATCCCGACCTCGGGCCGATTCCTCGTCATGGGCGCCCAGGCCGCCGGCCTGCTCCTCGCGGACCCGAACCTCTCCCAGGTCCAGGCCGCCGGTGAAGCCTCCGCCCTGCGCGATGCGACGATCACCCGACTGCACGGCTTCACCATCGTCCAGGACAACCGCATCGGCGAGTTCGACATCTACGCCTACCACCCGACCGCGATCCAGCTCGTCACGCGCGCCCCCGCCGTTCCGGCCGGCGGCGTCGCGGCAGGCTCCTCGGCCGCCGACGGCGGTTACGCGATCCGCTGGATTCGCGACTACAACTCCCTGACCGCGAGCGAGCGGAGCTTCCTGTCCTCGTACGCGGGCGTCGCCTTCGTGACCGACCGGACCCGGGACAAGAACGGCAAGGTCGTCGACACCCCGAAGCTGATCCGCGCCCAGAAGGTCACCTTCAAGCCGAAGGCCGGCACCGCCCCGGTGAAGTAACCATCCCGGCGAAGGGCCCCGGCCAAACCACCAAACTAACTAAGTAGGTGGCCGGGGCCCTCCGCACCGATCAAGGAGGCATCCATGTGTGAACCTCTAGGGACGGTGCAGGAGCTCGAAGCCCGCATGGGCCGGCCCTTCGTCGACGAGCTGGAGAAGCGCCAGGCCGCCGCTGCTATCGCTGATGCTTCAGACATCGTTCGCGCCTACGGGAGCCCTCTGTGGGGCTGCGACGAGCACGGACGCAAGGCTCGCACCCCTCCCGCAGTCAAGGCCGTGACCCTGGCCATGACGGAGCGGCGGATGCGCAACCCCGAGAACTTCGTCTCGGAGGGTGCCGGCGAGTACCAGTACCGGTACGCAGAGCAGGGAAGCAACGGCTTCGCCCCATCCAAGCAGGAGATCATGCTGATTGAGAAGCTGGCCAACAAGTACGGGGTCCGCACCCTGGATGTGGTCCGCGCAGTCGCGATCAACAGCCGTCGCACCTTCCCTTACGACGAGACCGTCAAGGACGTCATCGACGCCGAGAACAGCTCGTAGGAGGCGTCATGGGCATTCTCGACCGCGCACCATTGGAGCTGGTCGTGTACGAGCTGGTGGAGAGCGACGACGGCTACGGCGGAACGATCCCCGGCCGCGGCCGACGACATACCCTTCGGGTCTTCGCCCAGCCCATCGACGCCGACGACAATGCGTCACAGGGCTGGTCGGAGCCCGGCCGGTACAAGATCCTGGCACGCGACTTTCCCACCTTCCGCTGGGGCGACGTCGAGTTCGAGGGACGTACCTGGACCGTCAGCGAATACCCCCGCCGGCACCGCGGCTCCCGGCGCACGGCGTTCGTCAGTGCCGTGATCGAGAGACGAGGCAGTCATGGGGTGGGTAGACCCACGGACCAATGAGATCGCGGCCGGCCTCCCGGGCGTCAAGAGCGCCCTCAAGGAGGCGGCCGAGCGGCAGAAGGCCAAGGTCATGGCCAAGGCTGCTGGACACGTCGAGTCGGGTTGGCTCATCAACCACATCGAGGTCCAGGAGCACGAGAAGGGCTACGCCATCGTCTTCACCGATCCCAACATTCTTTCCATCAACTACGGCCACTGGTACCGCCGGACCAAGAAGGGTCCGCCCATCAAGTGGGTCGACGGCATTCACATCATCGAGGAGGGGCTGCACTGACCTACCTGCTGCCCGACTCAGAAGCCATCGTCATCGAGGCGGTACGTCTCTACCTGAAGCGGGAGTTCGGACGGGAAGCCACGGTCCGAGTCGTCATGCCCAACAACTGGCTTGACCTGCTTCCCCTGGTCATCGTCCGCAAAAGCAGCGGCACTGCACGCGACTCCAACCACCTCGATTCGGGAGTGTTCACCGTGCACTGTTTCGCTGCGACCAGGCGAGAGGCTTCTCTCCTGGCCCGACAGGTCCGGGCAGCTCTGGCATCGGCTTGCCGGGATCGCTTCCGGTCCGTGCTGGAGCCGGGAAACCCTGGCCTGTCGTACTTCAAGGAGGTGACGGGTCCGCTCTACTCCTCCGGCGACACCCAACTCCAGCACCCGGACGTGCACCGCTTCGTGGCCAGCTACATCGTGTACAGCCACCGCTGAGGGGTCACCCAAAGCGCCAAACTAACTAACTAAGAGGTCGTCTCCGGTCAGCCGGTGGGCGGCCTCTTCGTGATGCCCTCACGGGCTGGAAGGAGGGCTTGCTTGCCCGACATCACCGACGAAAGTCTCAAGCCGAAGCACTACGCTCTCGCCCCCAAGACCGGCTACGTGTACGTGGCCCCGGTCGACACCCCGGCGCCGCCCACGTTCCCCTTCGAGCCCGACGGCCGGGACATCGCGTTCACGTGGAAGGACGAGACCGACAGGCTGGCCACAGCCAAGTGGACCTCGATCGGCAACACGAGCCTGGAGAACGGCATCGAAATGTCGGCCGAGGGCGACGACCCCGAGACTCTGGGCACCTGGCAGGTGCCGGCCCTTGAGGTCACCTCGCCCCCGAAGTCGTACTCGATGACCATGAACCTCGCGGACATCAGCATCGAGACGCTGAAGCTCTACTACGGTGCCGGCGACTCGGCGGTCACCAAGGGGCAGTTCGTCATTCCGAACACGCCCACGACCACGGACAAGGCCCTGTACATCATCGGCACGGACGGCAAGCACGTCGTCGCCTGGTACTACCCGTCCGTCCGCATCATCGGCTCCGACTCCATCACCCTGGACCCGTCCGCCCTGACGGAGGTTCCCGTACGGGCCTCCATCGTGAAGGGCCGCGCGTACCTGGAGCTGGACAAGGACAACAAGGTCGTCCCCAACACCGCGAAGGACGGCCTCGGCCGCGTCTTCCCGAAGACCCGCATCAGGGCCGAGGACGGCGCCGTACGCGTGTAGGCCCCCCTCACGCACCCATACCAACCCCCAGGGAGTGTTCCTCCCTTTCCGCTCCCTGGGGGTTCACTTTACATCCACACAGAAAGGGAGGAAACAATGATCACTTAGAGAGGGAGAACTCATGGCGATTCTGGACTTCAAGACCCTGCTGGACGAGGCGGAGAAGGCGCCGGCCGTCGAATTGAAGGGCATCAAGGGAGAGAGCATCAAGCTGCGGAAGTTCGAGAACCTTCCGGGTGCAGACTTCAAGGCCGTCCTGAAGTACATCGACATCATCCAGGACGACAAGGTGTCCGAGGCCGGGAAGATCGACGCCATGGACAAGTGCCTCGTCGCCGCCGCAGACAAGAAGGACGCCCTGAAGCTCGCGCTGGAGAAGCTGCCCATGGGCGCCCGGAACAAGGTGTTCGGCGTCTGGATGGAAGACGGCGAAGCGGGAAACTCCTAAGCCTCCGCAGTGCCCTCGACGAGTACGGCGGGGAGATCGCAGCCGACCTGATGCGCTTCTACGGAGTCGACATCCACGGGCTGTTCACCGGCGCATTGCCGCCCCGCTTCTGTCTTGCGCTCATCGAGCACCTTCCACTTGAGTCGGCGTTCAAGAGCCGGGCACTGTGCGACGGAGGCGTCAAGGACGCGGGTTGGGACCGAAATACCTTCATCCTCGCCGAGATGCTGGACGCACTTCAGATGATCCATACCTCGTTCGTGCGTTCCAAGGTGAAGAACCCCCGAAGCGTGAAACAACCCGACCCGTACCGCCGCCCGGGTTCCACCAAGGAGTCCGAGAAGAGGTACAACCCCTTCTCCGGTGCACTCGACGATGAACTCCCCGAGCCCGAGGACCGCGAACTGTACGGCGAAACCGGCCAGGCGACGTTTGCCATTCCCGCAGAAATTCTGGCCCGCTCCTCTTTCCAGGAAGACAAGGGGGCCCCGTTCAAAGTTAGTTAGGGAGGTTTCATGGCTGACGGGCCCGGCGGCGCAACTGTTGGTTCAGTCAACATTCGAGTTGTCCCCGACACCTCGAAATTCAAGCGCGAGATCGCACGACTCATCGCGTGGTTCAACGGCAAGAAGCTCAAGCTCGACATCGAGGCCGACACCTCGAAGGTCAAGGCAGAGCTCGAATCCCTGTCCCGGGACCGGCAGATCAAGGTCAAGGTCGACGCCGACACCGCAGCCGCGAAGGCGAAGGTAGCAGCGGCGTCGAGGGACCGGAAGATGACCATCGACGCGGTCATCAAGGACAACAGGCTTGATGTCGGGGTCGACGAAGAGGCGTTGAAGCGCAAGATCCGAAGGGCGTTGCAGAACGAGGAGATCCACCTTCAGGCAGAGGTCGACTCGGTCAAGGCCGAGTTGGAGTTGGAGCGCCTGGCCCACGACCGCAAGGTGAAGCTCCAGGCCGACCTGGACGACGCGACGGCTCGGATGCGCCTGGCGGCCCTGAGCGGAGAGAACCGGCATCGCCAGGTCTACATCCAGGCCAACCTCGATGCCGCGCGCGCAAGGGCCGCCCTCAAGGCCCTGGAACGCCGTCGCGAGGTGGACATCAACCCCGACCTCGACAACGCCCGCGTCGCGGGAGTGGCTGCCCGCCTGGCGTGGCTGACGCACCGCCGCGAGGTCGTCATCACCACCAACATCCGCAACAACGCGATCTACATGACCGCACGGGTCATCAACGGCCTTTGGCGGACCGGCACACTGGCCTTCAAGGCGCTGGGCGGTGTGATCGCCGGCGTCACAGCCGTCGCGGCCGGACTGACGGCGGGCGTGCTCAAGGTCGGCGCCTCAGCGACCGCCGCGGCTGCGGAAGGCTCGGGCGCCTTCGCCTCCATGGCTGCCAAGATCACCGGATCGCTGTCGGGCATGGCCGACTCCGCCAGCGGCTTTGCGAGCAGGATGGGTGGCGCGTTCGTCTCGATGGCGAGCAACGTTCCCCAGCTCGTCATCACGCTCGTCACCCTCGCCGCAACCTTCGGCCTGGTGGTGTTCGTCGGCGGCGCCCTGATCGGGGTCCTGTCTGCCGCCGGCGCCGCCCTGGCCTCTCTGGTCAGTTCCGCTGTCGGGATCGTCGGCCTGCTCGGGGCCGTGGCCATCGCGATGGCTGCTGCTGGTGTCGCGGCGCTGGCCCTGGCCGCCGTGCCCCTGCTGCCCATGGTCGGTGCGCTGGGCCTGGTGCTCCTCAACACGGACAAGGCGAAAGCCAAGTTCCAGGAGCTGAGATCGGTCCTCGAATCGAAGGTGCGTCCTGCCGCCGACTCGATGTTCCGGGCCTTCGACAAGGCGTTCGACGGCATCCTGGTGTGGCTCGATCGGATCTCCCCGCAGCTCCAGAAGTTCTTCGACGCGGGCTCCAAGTTCGTTCAGCCGCTGGTCGATTCTCTGACCGGCTTCGTCGATCAGGTACTCCCGCGCGTCACGAGCGCGCTTCAGGAGTCCGGGATGGTCGAGTTCGCGACTGCCCTGAAGGGCACCTTCATCGGGCTCGGTCGCACCTTCGGCGACTTCGTCCAACTCCTCGCCCAGAACGGAGCGAAGTTCGGTGTCGTGATCCGTGAGATGGGTCGCGGGATCGATGTCGTGGTCATGGCACTGGGCCGGTTCATGGTCAATCTGACCAACGGGGCGGCCTCGGTCGGCAAGGCCGCGGACGGCATCGCCTCGTTCTTCGATGAGCTGGGCACTCGCATGGGCCGTGCCCTGGACACCGCCCAGTTCGACGCCTTCATGACGCACGTCCAAGAGGGGCTGCGACTACTCGGTGAGGGGGTCGGCCGTTGGGTCGAGGAAGCAACGCGGCACGGTGACGACTTCGGTCGCGCCTTCGAGGCCATCGCGCAAGCCTTCTCCGACAGCGCGGAACCCATGGCCCGGTTCATGGCGGCCGGCGCCCGTGTGCTGCCCACCGTTCTCGACGGTATCGGTGCCGCGATGTCCAAGGTCATGCCCGCCCTAGAGAACTTCATGGTCGTCTGGGCCAACGCCAGCCCCGAGATCATGTCGGCCATCGCAGATGTGCTGGCCGAGATCCTGACGAACCTCTCCGACAGTGCCGTGGTCGAGGGCATCAAGCGCATGGTCGAAGTCTTCGGACAGCTCGCTGTCGAACTGACCAAGCCGGAAATGATCGCTGCCTTGGTCGGCCTCGGCCAGAACTTCGCCAACCTCGCCGCGGCCCTGGGTCCGCAGCTGATCGATGGGCTAGCCCGCTTCGTCGACCTGCTGACGCCGCTGGCGGCCGGCATGGCTGCCGCTAACCAGCTGATGACTGGTGACCTGCCGGGAGCCATGGACTCCTTGGGGAGCGCCTGGGACTGGCTGAAGGGCAAGTTCGTCTCGGACAACGAGGAGACGTCGCAGAACACGCGCACGATGTTCGAGGACCTTCAGACCAGTACTGACGCCACGTTGTTGGCGATCCAGCAGCAGGCCATGAACGCCACGCAGCAGGTCGCGCAGTCGCACGGGCAGATGAAGGACGGGGTGCTTGCGCACTGGTCCAACATCCAGCAGTACACCGATCTGATCAACTCTGGGATCGGCACCGCTGCGGAGAATGCCCAGATCCGGGTCGACGCCGCCGCGGCGCAGTCGGAGGTCTCCTGGACGACGCACATGAACACCATGAACGACTCGTCCAAGACCGTCTTCGACTCCCTTGCTACCGGTTCCGCGGCCACGGCCGATGCCGTGGCCCTCCAGGCGGAGCGCATGGCCCAGCAGGCAGCAGCGGGCGCCCAGAAGGGCAAGGACGGCATCACGTCCAGCATGAACGGCGCGAAGGACGCCTCGAAGTCCGCGTACGACGGTATGAGTGCATCATCGCGGGAGACCTGGGACAAGATTGTGAACGATGCCAGAACCGGCACGACCAACATGAACGTCACCTCCTCCCAGGCGTGGAACGACCTCGCCCAGAAGATCGAGACGACCCTCAGCACGGCCAAGGCTCGAATCGACTCTCACAGCAAGGAGGCCACCCAGGCTCTGGGGGCGGTACCCAAGGATGCCGGCGGCAAGTGGCCGGCATACGCCAACACGGTGCAGTCGGAGGCGAACCGGGCCGCCAACGCGGTCCAGTCGGCTGCCAACTCCATGAAGTCCGCACTCAACGCGGTGACTTCGCAGACCTACACGATCAACGTGAAGGTCAACACGACGAAGGTCGTGACGGAGATCAATCAGACAGCCTCCGACGCGCAGCGTTCAGCCGCCCCGCAGCTCGCGATGCCGCAGAGCTACGCGATGCCGTTCATGACCTTCGCGGCGATGCCGTCCGCATTCGATGCCGAGGAGTTCAGTGAGGCTCTGCCGGAGGAGTCGCTGTACAGCTCCTACCGGTCCGGTGGCGCCCTGTCGTCTGCGATCAGCGCGCTGACGGAGAAGCAGAACCGTCCCTCGGAGCCAGTTGCTCAGCACACGGTCACCATCAACGCCAACACCAATGCGGACCCGGTCGCCATCTCCCGTGAGGTGGCGTGGCAGTTGAAGCGGATCACGCGTTGATCGGCGCCGCACAACCCGTGCGGCACGCCGGGCGAGGCCCTGGCCAAAGTATCAAACTAACTAAGTAAGGGGTCGCCCGCCCGCGGGTGGCCCCTTACGTGTGAGGACCACGATGAGAGATTCCGCGCACGTGGACTCGTTCCCCGGGAAGGAGTGGACCCTCTGGTATCGGGGGGTGCTCCTCGGGGGCGACTCCCCGCTCATTCCGCTTGAGATCACCGGCATCGGCGACATGCCCGAGATCAAGGACTACGACATCGAAATGGTCGCCACCCATGGGCGCTGGCCCGGTCGAGACTGGATGCGCGGTCGCACGATCCACATGTCCTTCCGGGTCTTCGCGAAGGATGAGAGCAAACTCGCCGACCTGATGGGCGAGGTCAACGGCGCCTTCACCTACGGGGAGCGCGAGGAGGAGTTGCACTTCTGCATCCCCGGTGTCGCCCAGGGAGCCCCGGCGAAGGTGCGTGGTCGGGTACGGAAGCGCGCGGTCACGATCGACGCGAAGTATGCCTCCACCCTGTCCCCGATCGTGGACATCCAGTTCGAGTGCACCGACCCATGGATTCGGGCCACGGGGACCTACCACCGGGACATGGTGGCCGGCACCTGGGACAAGGGCGGTATCGACCTCACGGACCTCACGACGCCCATGTTCGACTTCACCTCCTCGGAGCTGGTGGAGATCCCGGACACCGCCCATATGCGGGCCCAGGTGCCCGCGGTGGTCACGAACGGCTCCATGCAGTCCACGGACCTGACCGCCAGGGTGTACGGCCCCGCTCAGGGCGGTGTGTGGGTGGAGGCGCGCAAGCCTCCCGCCGGCTACGCGGCCAGCGACCTGACGGGCAAGGCTCCGACCGGAGAGCTCGTCGGCAAGATCGGACTGACCCGCTTCGGTCGGCTCCCTCTGGAGCTCGGCCCCTCGGACATGTTCGAGTTCGACACAAAGAGCCGGAAGGCTTTCGTCACTCAGCAGGGTCGGCGGAGCGACGTGAGTGCGCAACTCACCTTCGCCCAGTGGTTCCGGATCGACCCGGGCAGCACGGTCATGTGCCATCTGATGTCCGGCAAGCCAGGCTCGGCTGCACCGAGGGCAGCCCTCTTCTATGCCGATTCCGCCTACCTGCGGGGGCAAGTTTCTTGGACACTCGACAAGTTCATTTAAGGATGCGCGATGGCAGACATAACGAACATCAACTTCACCAACGGAGCCAAGTATGCCGCGAAGGATCTTCGCCGGATGTTCGGTTCGATGGTGGACTTCACCAAGGGAATCGAGACCCGTGAGTCCTTCTTCGTCGATCCCAACGTGGACGCGACCAACACGGTCCTGATCTCGCCCGGCCGGGCGTGGGTGAAGGACAACAACCGGGACAACCGGCAGGGCATGATCTGGATCGAGCGGACGGAGCCGAAGCAGTTCACGCTGACCACGTCGGCCAACTCCGGGTTCATCGTGCTCCAGGTGCAGAGTCCGGAGTTCAGCGGCCTCGGCAAGGCCGTGGACATCGTGCCCCAGGTCGTCGCATCGATCGGTGACGCGAAGGACGGGTCCCTCGTCCTTGCCCGCTTCACCCGGCCGACTCCGAGCACCTGGGCCATCGAGGACTACCGGCTCCGCCCTGAGACGGACCAGTACCTCGTGACGAAGACGGGGCCGGCGCGTGAAGGCATGCCGCCGACAGCGCCGACGACGGACACTGCCAAGCGCTCGTTCTTCCGCCCAGGCACGCAGTACATGGACCTGCTCACTGGTAGCCGGTGGATGCTCCGGGGCGACTACAAGTGGGTGCGTGACGGCTCCTCCCTCCGCCAGGGCACCGAGACTCCCCCGGTAGACGGCTACGACGGCAACTTCTACATCCAGCGGACCCACACTCCCAATCCGAACACGAGCAACGCCCACAAGTTCGAGCTGTTCGAGCGTGTGAACGGGGCCTGGAACTCCATGGGCGTCTTGTCCGGCGACAAGTGGTACACGTCCTCGTCCGCCCCCTCGGACTCCGAGGGTTCCCCTGGCGATATGTACCTTCACACCGGCACGGGCTCCGTTTGGCAGAAGCAGTACGTCAAGGGCTCCGCTCTTCCCGAAGGCAGCGACACGGTTGCGGCCTGGGTAGAGGTCACCGGCCTCATGGGGCCGCAGGGCCCCCGAGGGGCTGTCGGCCCGATCGGGCCGGTGGGACCGCAGGGACTCAAGGGCGATCAGGGTCCCAAGGGCGAAAAGGGCGACCTGACCAGCCTTGAGGGCTACACGGGAAACATCCGCATCCAGGGTCAAGGCCGTCTCTATGTTGGCGAACGGGATGTGATCAACGAGATCACTGCCGCCGCCGACCAGGGCAGGCAGTCCATCGGCAAAGCCACCGAGGCCGTGACGGCAGCGGACACCATCCGCAAGACGCAGGAAGCCCTCACTGGCGAGGTGAGCCGCAGCAAGGGAGAGATCGCAAAGCTGGCCACCCGCGTCGGGGACATCGAGAAGCAGACCCCGTTCATGTCCCGGGGCGTCTTCAAGCGCCTCGCCATCGGCTCCGGATGGACCGTCGTTCCGATCAAGGGAAGCTGGTACGGCGAAGAGACCGACTTCGACCGCAACGCCGGTGTGGCCAAGGCCCGGACCAGCGGCAACTACCAGGTGATGTGCACCGTGAACGGGATGACGAAGTACGCCAAGAGCGGGTCCTTCTTCGTGGAGCTGAAGCGCAAGAGCGACAACCACATCATCACCGGTCAGTCCTTCTCGACCCACGAGCAGAACATCGAGTGGCGCATCTCGTGCTCCGGTCTGGTCTACCTGCGCGCAGGTGACGGCGTCTACGCGTACGCCCGCTCGGTTGGCGGTGACGCCACGGTCACGGACGACGCCAGTTCGGGCATCTCGCTGGTGCAGGCCCTCTGACCCCTCACCCAAACCACCAAACTAACTAACCAAGGAGCCGCCCGCTGAGGCGGCTTTCGTGCGTGTGCGAGGCGGCCTCGGCCGCCCCTCCGCATGAGAGGGAGGAGACCTTGCCGCAGAACCCGTACGAGGTGCGGATCTACAAGTGGAGACCGATGGGCGACTACCGGTACGACGACCCCGCCCACCAGCTCCACAAGACGCACAGCCTGAAGTGGAAGGGGTTCCGGCCGTACATCGTGGCCCGGGGCATCCCCGCCGCGTCCATCGAGTACTCCTTCAAGCTCGACGAGATCGGCCAGGCCGCGGTGAGCATCCCGCTCGACGGAGCCGAGGAGTGGCAGCAGGAGCTCAAGAAGCTCGCCGGCATCGAGCCGTACAAGTACTGCATCGGCATCGTCCGGAAGTCCGAAGACTGGGACACACGCCAGGAGAGCTACCTCGTATGGTCCGGCATCATCTGGAACATGCGGATGGACCTGAACACCCGTCTGCTCCAGATCCACGCACGCGACTTCATGAGCTTCTACGAGACCCGCAACCACACCGGCACCGCGAAGTCGAAGGAACAGGTCGACCTGATCCGCGCCCTGGTGTACAGCGAGAACATCAACTGGGGCATCAACACGGAGACCACAGCGATGGTCGACACCGGTCGCTCCTACGACTGGAACGCCCAGCCAGGTGAATGGCGCGAGGTCGCCCGCGACATCTACGACATGGCGGACGACCTTTCCGGGTTCTTCCTGGCGATGGACTCGGCCAGGGTGAACATGGACGATCCGGACGAGTACCTGCGCTGCTGGTTCAGGAACACGCGAGACCGTACCCCCCGCTGGGCGACCGGCCGGGACGGTAACCCGCTCCCCACGCTGAAGGACCGCGTGAACTGCGAGATCCCAGAGGTCTACCTCGACGGTACGCAGGTAGCCAACGTCTCGTACGCCATAGGCCGCTCGGGGAACCTGCCGATCAGGCGGCGCAAGGACAACGTCCTGCTGCGCCGCGAGGTGCCCGTGCGCGACGTCGTTGGCCGGTTCGACCGGATCGCTGACGCCAAGACCCTCGACTCCCGCGCCGAGACACAGCTCGCCTTCGGGAACAAGGGCATCCGGGTTCCTCGGGTCATCACCTACCCGAGCACCTACCAGGACCCGCAGACGCTGAATCCGAACCTGGGCATCAAGATCAACGTGGAGGCCAACACCGGCTTCATGACCATCAAAGAGCCCTTCGTCGTCACGGAGAACCGCGTGCACGTCGAAGGCGACGGGACGGACCGGTGCGAGCTGACGCTCGTCCAGGAGTCCCTTTTCCAGAAGGGACAGTGGGAGTAGTGGCGAACCAACGCGCATTCGCCGGCGGCCTGGACAACTCGCTGGCCGACATCGACCGTCGGATCAAGAGCTTGGAGTTCCCCGCCCCGGACGCAGTGATCGACCGGTACCCCGTCACGCAGGTGGCCGCGTCGCAGTACCTCAGCGCCTGGCAGCCACTGCGGCATCAGCAGTTCTCCGGCGGTATGTCGGTGAACTACCCCACCAGCGTGTCGGCGCATGGATCGATAGGCACCCCCGGCGTGAGTACGGCGGGCGCACTCACCTCGGCGACGACCAGCAGGGCCTTTGTCACGTCCGTCTCCCGGCCGAGTCTGAGCGTGGGAGCCAGCCTCGGCGGGTGGACCTCACGAGGCGTCTCATACGACATCACCGTGCCGCAGTGGCGCGCCCTAGTGAACTCAGACGGTTGGAGGCCCTGGTACATCATCCAGGCCCACGGCAGTCGCACTGACCTGCTGCGGCTGGAGTTCGAGTTCGCCGGCTCCCCGCGCTTCCAGATGGGCATCGGTGTGACACGTGAGCACGGCACTTCCCCGCCTGAGTGGCGCTCCGATGTGGCCGGTTGGGGGCCGAACTTCTTCTTCAAGGCCGGTGCCGCGAACAAGCTGCACAGGTTCGAAATGGAGTGGAAGCACATGGACATGTCCGACGGCTTGAGCCCTTCGCAGCAGATCGACTCGCGAAGGTGGTTCGTGGTGTGGGCCCGGAGCATGAACAACGACGTGCTCGGCGAGGACGGCAGCGGCAGTGGTTCGCGGACCCGCGACAAGGCTCAGATCCGTCCACCAGACGTTTCTTTCAGCACTTACAAGACGGCGAACAACGGGAAGTTGCTCGACCTGACTCACAACCCGGCGGCCGGCATCCACCGCCAGGACGACTGGGGCGCTCGCGTGTACAGCCTCAACCGCGAGCCGGGCCCCGGCTAAGGAGGAATATGGAGATAGTCAAGGTGACGGGCACCTACCTCAACCCGATGGGAGAGCCCCACAGGGGGCGCGTCCGCTTCCTGATCCCGGAGAAGCAGTTCTATCGCCTCGGGGAATCCGCCATCGGCGGCTCTTCACGAGTCACCGACCTTGACGTGACCGGAACGTTCCACACGGAGGTTCTGGGCGGGCTTCATTACGAGGTGATTGAGGAGCTTGCGGGCCTGCCCACCAGGCGCTTCTACATCTTCCTGCCGACCGAGCAGGAGGAGTGGAATATCAAGGATCTCCAGGACTACAGCAACATCGCGACACCGACGGTGTTCTACACCGGTCCAGTTGGGCCCGCGGGCGATCCCGGCCTCGATGGCGAGCCGGGGATTCCCGGCGAAGTGGGCCCCGCCGGCCCCAAGGGCGACACCGGCGCCACCGGTCCCGCAGGGCCTCAAGGTGACCCCGGCCCCAAGGGCTCGCCGGGAACCCTGGAGTCGAACTCCGGCGCAACACTGAACGGGGACCTGGTCGTGAACGGCGGCGCTGTGATCCATCAGCCTGCCGGCCAGAAGGACATCCTCGCCCTGCATGACAAGGACGGCCGCAAGGTCGTGGCCGTCGACCAGGAGGGCAACCTCGCGATCGAGCCGGGCGTCCTCGCACTTCGCGACTCCCCAGGCGCCCCGAGCGTCCCCGTAGCCGGGACGACTGTCCTCTACTCCAAGGCGGGGTCCCTTCACGTCCTCGATGCGGTAGGCGATACCTCGCTCTCCAGCATCGTCAGCCGGGTGATGCAGGGCGAGCAGGCCGACGCAGTTCAGGACCGGCGCATGAGCGGGCTGGAGGAGCGCCTTCAGGGCGTGCAGCCCCGATCCGGTGGGACGCAGCTCTTGGAGGTCGGCGACCTGCCGGACGGGACCGACGCGAAGCGGGCCAGCGTCCGCCTGTCCCCCACTGCGCAGAGCGAGGACTCCCTCCAGGTACTCAGCAAGACAGGCAGCGCCGTGTTCATCGTCAGCAGTGCCGGAAACACCTGGGTCACGAAGAAGTCCGGCGCCACTTCCACTGCCAGCCGGTGGAACGTGGGAGCCGCCTTCACCGACCATGACGACCGGATCAAGAAGCTGGAGCTGACTCCCGCCGTTCCGGCCGACCTCACGGCGAAAGTCTCCGCGCTGGAGGAGTTCAGGAACTCCGCCGACGCGAGGCATGTAGCGCTCGACAAGAAGGACAGCGATCTCCTGGATGCCATCAACGCCCTCAAGAAGGTGGTGGACGGCATCCCAAAATAGTCAACGCGGACCTGCGTTCCAAGGCCGGTTCCTTTACCTCCAAAGCTCAGTACCTCGTTCCCTGGGGCGGAACCATCAACCGTATGGCGATGGTTTCCGAGCAGGACGGAAACGGTCATGCCGTGGAGGTCAAGGTGAAGGGGTTCTACACCTTCACGATTCAGCTTGAATGCGACGGCCTTTACGACGCGGGCATCCGCACGTCTATCTCGCACCGAATCAAGCCCGGCGAATGGCTGGACCTCATCAAGGAGGACTACACAGCCAACGCGGGTTCGAAGACTAAAACCAAGGTCTACACAATTCCGAAGAAGTACTACCAGGCGGGTGAGCGCATTTACACCTACGCCAAGGTCGCGATCAATGGAGCCGATCCAAAGTTCACGACTGGCGGGTACTTCAAAGCGACGTTCCACGGTCAGTAGAGGGGGATGCACGATGCAAGCAGTGGAGATAGCGGCAGCCCTCTTCAGCGCCGGGGGGCTCGCCTCTTTGGGCCTGGTCTTCAAGGCCATGCAAGAGAAGCGAGACGGGTTCAACCAGGCTCGCGCGCAGCACATCGACGATCTTGAGAAGTGGCGCACGGAAGCGAACAAAGCCCTCCGCGAGATGCAGGAGGTTGCCGACTACTGGCGTCGCGTCGCCGCGGACTTCGAGCACCAGCTTCGTTCCAACGGCCTGACGCCCAACACCACTGCCACGAAGCCGGATTCGACCGCGCACTGATCAGCGCTGCTCAAGTCCGAGCCCCCGAGCGGGGCCTGGCCAAACTACCAACCTAACTAACCAACCCCACAGGTCGCCGGACTCGGCGGCCTTTTTGGCGTGCCCAAACGGGCCGCGGAAGGAGGCGGCATGGCCAACACCGCCAAGTCGATGATCGACAAGGGTCGGACCCAGCTCGGGTACCGCGAAGGGCAGGACAACTACACGAAGTACCCGCCCCAGGTGCCTGGTCTGGCCTGGGCCCAGAATCAGCCCTGGTGCCAGACATGGATCTCGTGGCTGGCTGTTCAGACCGGCAACACCGACGTCGTCCCGCTCACGGCCTCGTGCCTGACCTGCACCGACTACTACAAGCAGCGGGGACGCTTCCACCGAAGCAACCCGAAGCCGGGCGACCTGGTGATGTACGGCGCCTCGGGCGGCACGCACGTCGACATGGTGACCGAGGTCGCCGGCAGCCGCATCCGGGTCATCGGTGGCAACACCGGGGGCTCCTACAACGGGCAGTACTTCAACGGGGACGGGGTCTACGAGAAGTGGACCGAGATATCGAACCCGCGCATCCACGGCTTCGCCCGCCCCGCCTACAAGCCCGGCGCGACGGACGACACCACGAGCCTGCCGGACACGGGCGGAAACAAGAAGCCGCCGGTCAAGGGAAAGTTCACCGTCAAGCGGGGAATGACGCTCCTGGGCATCTGCGCGCTGCTCGGGGTGTCCCTGGCCGAACTGCTGACTGCCAACCCCGACATCAAGGACCCGGACAAGATCAGCGAAGGCCAGGAGATCAACGTTCCGGCGAAGCGGGAAACCACGAAGCCGGACCCGGTCAAGCCCACGCCTTCGAAGACACCCGTCCAGGAGAAGCAGGATGACTCGAAGCCCGAGGCCAGCAAGAAGCCTGACCCGGCTACTGGCGGCACGAGCACGCCTGTGGCTCCTCCGAAGCCGGACAAGGAACCCTCGAAGCCGCCGGTGAAGCCGGAGCCCACCGGGCCGACGAAGTACACCGTACAGAGGGGCGACACCCTCTCGGCCATCGCGCTCAAGCACCGGGTGACTCTGTCGGCCCTTCTGGCGGCCAACGCCGGCCGCTTCGACAACCCGGACCTGATCTTCTCGGGTCAGACCGTGTTCGTGCCCGCGCCCGGGTCGACCAACGACAAAGACACCGTGCACAAGCCGGGATGCTCTTGCACCTGCGGCCACACCGAGCAGGAGAAGCCTTCCAAGCCGGTGGCACCGAACCCCAAGCCCCCGATCACGGACACCGGCGCCTCCGTCGACAGCCTGCTTCCGGTCCGCACTCAGGGCGTCCAGAAGAACTGGGACCGCCCCCTGAATGCCGCCGAACTTGAGAACGCGCGGATCATCCGCGAGGAAGCCATCCGCGCGTTCGGGCCCGGCTCCCGCCGAGGTGAGCGGGCGGCCGTCGTCGGTATCGCCACGGCGTACCAGGAGAGCCGACTCCAGAACCTCCAGGGCGGTGACTCCGACAGCGCCGGCCTGTTCCAGCAGCGCCCCTCGATGGGATGGGGCACGCACGCGCAGGTGACCGACCCGCACTACGCGGCGGCAAAGTTCTTCTCCACCCTCAAGGAGAAGTTCGGCAGCACGGACTTCACCTACCTGACCTCGGTGTCTCTGGTTGAGCTGTCACACCGGGTGCAGCTGTCGGGCAGCCCGTCGCTCCCTGGACACTTCGAGCTGTCTGCGGCTCGACTCGTCGCCCAGCTCAGCGGCGGCCAGAGCAAGCCGAGCTCGGCGGACGTGTCCGCCAAGGACGTGCGGGAACCCGTAGCCGAGAAGCCCACCGCGAACGCGGGTTCCGCGGGCTGGGTGCGTCCGGTGTCGGCCCCGAGTGGTACGCCGTTCGGCCAGCGCGGATCGATGTGGTCCTCTGGGGCCCACACGGGTCTCGACTTCCCCGCACCCCAGGGCACCACCGTGGTGGCCGCGAAGGCCGGCCGCGTGGAGTCCGCAGGTTGGGCCGGTGCCTACGGTCGATCGGTCGTGATCGACCACGGCGGCGGCATCAAGACCCGCTACGCCCATCTGTCCGCGATCAACGTGGGAGTGGGCCAGGAAGTCGCCGGCGGGAGTCCGATCGGAGCCGTCGGCACGACCGGCAACTCGACCGGTCCCCACCTGCACCTGGAAGTCCTCTCCAACGGCGTGCAGGTCGATCCGGCGCGCTTCATCGGCTGAGTAGCACGTTCGTGAGGACCCCTGGGTGACTCACATAGCGATTGGAGATCGATCATGAACGAACTGAAGAAGAACCCGGCGAAGGTTATGGGCGTGGTGTCGGCCGTACTCGCCCTCGCGGCGGTGTACATCCCGGGTCTGCCCCAGGAGGCGATCCTCGCCGTGGTGGCAGCCGTCCTGTTCGGTGGCCATCAGGTCCAGCGGATCGAGGACCAGAAGACCGAGGAGGCCCTTGCGGAGACGCCGGAACTGGAAGGGCATGAACGGCAGGTCGCGCTCCTCCTGGCGGAGAATGAAGCACTGCGCGCCGGCACCCTCACCAAGACGACCGACACCGCCCCGATGCGCAAGGTGTCGGATGTCGACCTCGACCAGGGCACGTACACCCTGACCACATAACCAAGCGGCCCCCGGCTGGCAGGAGTTCCTGTCCAGGCCGGGGGCCTTTTTCTCATTGGATAGGCAGCAAAGGAGGTCAGCTGACCATCATGAACTCGGTGTCGCAGCCCCCGCAGATCACGGGGTTCTCTTCCAGGGTCCTGGCGGCCGTCCAGATGTAGCGGCCGGGGCAGGCACACTCGGCCTTCGGCTTGGTGTTGGTGGACTTGGGCTTCGCCTCGTCGGCGGGGGCGATCCCCAGTTCCCTCCAGGCGGCCCGCCCCTCCTTCAGGGCCTCGATCGTGGTGGCGTACGCCTCGATGGTTTCCGGCTTCATGACGACTGCGGAGAAGCCCCGTGTGGTGTCCGGCTTCTGCCCTGCGGGCCACGTCAGGCCCAGACCCTCGCACTCCTTCACGAAGCGCTGGTTGTGATACTTCCCCCGGCGGGAGGTTTCCTTGGTGCCCCTCTCGAAGCAGACTCCGTGTCCGGCCTCGTGGAGCAGAGTGGTCATGGTCTCGACGGGTTCGCGGTTCAGTGCCTCACCGGATACGAACAGCTCGTGTATTCGGCCGCTCGCGGTGATCCACTGGTCGGCGTGGAAGTGGCCCCACCTGACGCCGTCCTTCATCTTCCCGGTGCCGGTGATGAAGATGACGTTCGGTACCTCAGGGTGTCTGGCTTGGATGTCTCGCCACGCCCTCTCCAGCGTGGAAACGATCAGGCTGCCGGGGTCGCGCTCATTGCTCAAAAGTGGGTCCTTACATGCCGCGACGGGATCGCGGCTTCCCTTGGGGGTTGTGGTTTCGGAGTCGCAGCTCGTACGGGCCTGCGGGGTGTGAGTTGATGAACGCCTTGTAGAGATCCTTGACGACCGTGCGGCGGTGCGCCTTCTTCTCCTCGACGGTCATCTCGGCGTTGGTGATCGGGCTGTCCCACCAGCACTGGAGCATCCTGCTAAGGGAGCGTCTGGAGGCTGCCTGCTTGCAGACGTCGCACACGTACCAGATTCCGCCGTGGTCCAGGACCACGCCGCCCGGGAGGACGGCGAGGATGTCCTTGCGGGGCAGGAAGCCCCACCGCGGATCGTCACGGTGGCAGATATCGCACGGGGTGTACGCCACCAGAGGCGTGCCGTGTACGGGTACCGGCTCGTGTTCCTCGGGCCAGTGAATTTCGTACCAGTCGGGGTGCTCGTACCAGGGCTCCCCGATCCGCTCGTACGTGTCCGGGTCGCGGAGGGTGGCGGGGTTGAGGACAACCCCGCACACCTCGCACATCCGGAAGTCGAACTGTCCTCCCGGAACTTCAGGCACCGGCGCCCCCAGCTAGGCCGGCCACGTTCTCGTAGACCATCACGAAGATGCCGATCTGGGAGTCATCCCGTGTGTGCTTCAGCTCCTCGTAGTGGGCTGCGAGCCAGCCGACTCCGCCTGCGGTCTTCCGGTTCTCCAGGTGGTTCCAGAGGAGTTCCATTGCCCGCTGGTGGTCGTCTTGGGTGGTCCGGTAGTCCTTGCGGACCACCCTCTCGATCTGGTCCAGAAGTTCGTGCCAGTTGACCTCGTCGCTCTGAGTCTCGTAGATGCTGCTCACCCGGTCGAACTCGGTCTGGTCGTGCTGTGTCACTCGGTGTCTTCCTGTATCAGTGCGTACTTGATGGTGTGTCGCCCCTTCGTGAGGCCCAGTCCCGTCCAGACCTTCTGTTCGTGAGCTCCCATCGCGACGGCGATTGCTCGAACGTCCATCGCGGGTAGGGCGTGGCCGGCGGCCACGATGAGCTGCGCCACGGAGGCGCCTTCGTGGCCGGCCTTCAACAGCTCGGCCTTGATCAGGGGCGCCACTTCTTCCCAGGAGGTCACTCTTCCCCCTCTTCTATTTCGTACGTGTAGTCGTCGTATCCGGCTGCCTGCGCGATGGAGCCGACGGCGTCGTTCAAGCTCAGCGCCTCGGAATTCACCAGTCGTGGGGGCTCGTCCCCTTCGGGCTCGTAGTAAGCCATGAGGAGGGGCCCCTGACGCTTGGTGAAGCCGATCATGTCCATGGTCCCGTCAGGGAAGAGGAAGTGCGCGTCTCCCTCTTCCCGAACGATGAACTTCACGCTTCCTCGATCTCCTTCGGGGCGAATTCGGGGTGGTAGACCACGTCCAGGGGACGGCCGCCCCTGGGATTGTGGCGCTTCTTCTGCACGGCGCCGATCTTCTCGATCATGCCGTCGATCTCCGCCGCGGAGCGCCGGAACTTCATGACCTTGGTCGTGATGTGGGTCCGGTTCAAACCGTCTTCGCCCGCGTCCTTGAGTGCGTGCCTCAGCATCTCGATGTCCTCGGGGAGCGAGATGTTCTTGCTCCGGTCCCGGACACCGCCGGCCGTCGAGCCGGACCCGCTGGGCGGGTAGGTCTCCAGCACAAAGCGAGCAGACTCGATCATGTAGTCCACGAACGCCTTGGCGGCCTTCAGATCCCCGAGTGATACCTCTTCACGCTCGTTCATGAGGGCGTACACACCGGCCACCCGTACCAGGTGGGCAAGGCGTCGTTGGGTGAACTGCTTCATGACGGGGCTGTCGTCGTCGGAGTCCTTGAACTCGGGGTAGACGCTCCTGCGGTAGTGCAGCTCTGCTTCCTTGCTGAAGGTCACCAGACTGTCCCCGCTGCCGGCCTTGAACGCGGCTTCGCTCAGCCGGTCAGCGAAGTGGTCCAGCTTCGCGTCCCAGTCTTCCGGCTCCACGGGCCAGGAAATGTCGTGCGGCTTGTGCACGAAGATCGGCGCGAATCGGTTCCACGTGCCGCCGGCCATCTCGCTCGGCTTCTGACGGTCGGAGAACTCCTGCCCCGTGACGTGACCCATGACCGTGATGTGGGGCTTGGTTGCGACCAGGGCGTCAGTCGAGTGGTTGTTCAGGGTCTTGCCGTCCCACGCGTCGCGCAGAACCGGACCCAGGGTGCTGCCGTGAGTCTTCTGCATGATCGTCGCGAACTCGGTGCTCATGACGAGCAGCCGCTTGTCATCGACGCCGTAGTCCACCCGCTGGCCGTTCTCCTCACGCCGAGCGATCTCTTCTTCGTCCATACCGTCACGGACGGACGAGATGAGACCTTCGCCGGAGTTCAGGGTCGACGTGGTGTTCTTCTCGAAGAACCGGGGATTGATCCGCTCCATCACTTCCAGGGCACGGTCAGCCGCGGTGCCCTTTCGGCCGTCACCGGTCTCACCGATCAAGATGTGCCAGACGTTCACCCGCTGCTTCACGGAGCCGCGAACGATGCGGTCGTGTCCGACGAGGCAAGAGAACGAGCTGAGCATGGTGGCGAGAATTCCCGCCGGGTCACCTTCGGTGTCCGGGCTCACGTACTCAAGAATCTCCCCGGCGATGCCGTGCCAGGCGTCCTTTCCGAGCCAGGGCCGACCCTTCGGGCCGGGGACCGGAACCGCGTACGGAAGGCCATCGAGTTCAGCCTGAAGCTGATCCAATCCCTCGTGAACCTCATCTTCCATTTCTCGATGTACGGCCTTGTCGATCTCGTTCTCGGCGCCAGGCTTCTTCCCCCCTTCGACCTCCGCCACCTCTTCGAGCGCAGTCTGGCCTTCGAGCTCCGTCTGAATTTCGAGCTCGGTCTGGCCGGCGACTTCGGTCGGCGCCGACCAAGACCGCTTCTCTCGCCATTCCTGAAGAAGCGCCTCATAGTCGGCGTTCTTGATCGTTTTCTCCGAGATCTCCGTGTTCACCTGGAGCCAGCCCTGCACATCACTGGCGAAGGTCTCCACGTCGTCCAGGTTGGCGATGGCGCCAGGCTGACCGATCCCAGGCACCTCCTTGTCGAGGTTCCTGCGGACCGTCTCGGTTGAGCGCTTGTCGGGCACTTTCCAGCCTTCCCCGCCACTTTCGTGGCGCTCCAGTCGAGCCCTCCCCTAGCGTGGTGCTCGCCCCGCCGGCACCTGTCACGGCACCGACGAGCCGACCGTACCAGCGGAGGGCGGTCGCAAAGTATCAAACAAACTAACTAACCCCTCGTGCGAGCGATCAGCCCTCTGACCTGGGCTTACGCCCTCAACAGGGTGTATGGTCACTCGTAACTAGGACCACGCCTACCCGGCACACGCGGCCTTCGGCGGCTACAAGCAGTCGGGCCTAGGGCGTGAGACGCACAAGATGATGCTGGAGCACTACCAGCAGACGAAGAACCTTTTGGTCAGTTACTCCCCCAAGAAGCTCGGCTTCTTCTAGACCTTGAGCACGGCGCCTGACCTGCGCAAACGACCGGTCAGTCGACCACCGCGGCCACGGCTGCCGTGATGGCGGAGGCGAGGGTGAGGACGGCGGCGAACGCGGCCCCTGCCCGGAGGCAGGCTGCGGGGTAGGTCGCTCCGTCGAGCCGGGCCAGCTTTCCCGTGGCCACGGCGACGAGGAGCGCGGTGAAGAGAATCAGGCCGGCGGTGAGCAGCAGGGTAGTCATGTTGGGCTCCCGAGAGGTGGGGTGGGGTGGTGGGTTGACCGTCTCGGTCCGGCTGTTCGGCGGGGTTCGGTTGGGCGAAGATGAACACTGTTGAACAGGTGTGTGCACGGGGCCAGGGGGCGGTATGCGCGGGGTCGGGGATGTCCAGAGCTCGCCGGATGTGGGCCGGGAGGCGCTGGAGGAATTGCAGGCGCGGCTCGCGGACGGGCTGGCGTCTTCGGGGCTGAGCGTGGACTTCCTGGCCCGTCGGGCGGGGTTGGGACGTACGACGGTGAGTCAGGCTCTGCACCAGCGGAAAGCACCTTCGGAGCGGACCGTTGCGGCCCTGGCCAAGGCTCTGAAACTCGACGTCACCGGGATGCTGGAGCTACGCCGCAGCGCGCAGGGCCTTCCTCGGATACCGCCGGCATCATCCGCAGAGCCCCTTCCCCCGGTGCCGGCCGTTGCGGTGGCGGAGCGGCCGGGGCCGGGGTCGGGTTTGTTGGTGGGGGCGTTGCCGTTGACGGCGTCGGCATTCCAGCCGCGCGACAGCCTGCGGGAGCGTATCGACGCGGCGCGCACTGGTGGTGGGGCGGTGCTGACGCAGGCCCGGCCGCCGTCGGCGCAGGTGCTGGCGGGGATGGGTGGGGTCGGAAAGTCCCAACTCGCGGCCCACTACGCGCACCAAGCGGTCGTGGACGGTACCGGGTTGGTGCTGTGGGTTCCGGCCGGTGACGTGCAGCAGATCATCACTCTCTACGGCCAGGCGGCCCTGCGCATCGGGGTGGCGGGTGCTACCGGGGAGGATCCGGAACAGGATGCCCGGGCGTTGGTGGAGTGGATGGCTACGACTGGGAGCTCGTGGCTGGTGGTCCTGGACGATGTCAGCGACCCGGTCGTCGTCGGCCCGTGGTGGCCGCCATCCCGCCCTGGGATCGGGTGGACGCTGGCGACGAGCCGACTGCACGATCCGCGGCTGACGGGCGGCGGACGCACCCGCATCGACGTCGACGTCTACAGCCACGCCGAGGCCGTCGCCTATCTGGAGGAGCGCCTGACCGGCGACGGCTGCGCCCATCTCCTCGACGACCGCCAGGGGCAGCTCGCGATCGCTCTCGGGCACCTGCCCCTGGCGCTCGGGCATGCCGCCGCCTACCTGCTGGCCGAGAACTTCTCCTGCGATGCCTACCTCGCCCGGCTCAACGACCAGGCGACGGAGCTGGACGAGGTCCTGCCGGACTGGGCGGACACCGAGCTCTACGGCCGCCAGGTCACCGCAGCCCTCCTCCTGTCCGTGACCGCCGCCGTACACGCCGGCCCGCCCGGACTCGTGGAGCCCCTCCTGAGACTGATCGCTCTCCTCGCCCCCGAGGGGCATCCTCAGGACCTGTGGACCACCAAGCCCGTCCTGGAGCTCCTTGGCGACGCCAAGGAGCGCATCCCCGGTACGGACACGGCCGCGCAGGACGTTCAGCGGGCGCTGCAGGTCCTTCGCCGGTACGCGCTGATCGGGTTCGACCCTCACAGCCCGTACCGCCAAGTGCGCATACACGCCCTCACCGCCCGCGCCATCCGCGAAACCACGCCACGAACCGAGCGGCCGGCTCTGGCTCTGCTCTGCGCCGATGCGCTGTCGGAGCTATGGCAGGAACCCCTCGCCATCCCCCGTGACCTAGGCCAAGTCCTCAGGGCCAACACCAGCGCGCTAAGGCTCCACGCCGAGGAGTGTCTCTGGCAGCGCAACGGGCACATCGTGCTCTTCCTGAACGGCGAGAGTCTCCGCGCCAGTGGGCTACAACACGAAGCACATGCCTACTGGGCCCTCCTTTCCCAGCAGGCCGCCAAGGCCCTCGGCAAAGAACACCCCAACACGCTGACGACCCGCATCAACCTCGCCACCACCTTCAACGATCTCGGCCGGCACCAGGACGCACTCACGCTACGAGAACAAGTCCGCACCGACTCCG
This sequence comes from Streptomyces sp. NPDC048507, assembly GCF_043199995.1. Classification (NCBI taxonomy): domain Bacteria; kingdom Bacillati; phylum Actinomycetota; class Actinomycetes; order Kitasatosporales; family Streptomycetaceae; genus Streptomyces; species Streptomyces sp. NPDC048507. The sequence continues at coordinate 71,774 of NZ_JBICWZ010000009.1, forward strand.
AACGTCTCCTCGGCCACGACCACCCCGCCACCCTCGTCGCCCGCACCAACCTCGCCGCCACCTACAGCGCTCTCGGCAACTACGGCGATGCCCTCGCACTTCAAGAAGAAGTGCTCACGGACTGCAAACGTCTACTCGGCGAGGACCACCGCGAGACCCTCCTGGCCCGCGCCAACCTCGCCACCACCTACGGAGGCCTCGGTCGACACCACGACGCCCTCGCACTCCAGGAACGAGTCCTCGCCGAAACCGAACACATCCGCGGCCACGACCACCCCGACACCCTCATCGCCCGCGCCAACCTCGCCACCACCTACTCGCACCTCGGCCGACACCACGACGCGTTCAGACTCGAAGAGCAAGTCCTCGCCGACCGCGAACGCCTCCTCGGCCACGACCACCCCCACACCCTCATGGCGCGCGCCAACCTCGCGGCCACCTACTGGGACCTCGGCCGGCGCAACGAATCCGTCACGCTCGAAGAGCAAGTCCTCGCCGACCGCGAACGCCTCCTCGGCCACGACCACCCCGACACTCTCGTCGCCCGTACCAACCTCGCCGCCACCTACTCAGGCCTCGGCCGACACCACGACGCGTTCAGGCTCCAAGAAGCGGTGCTTACGGACTGCGAACGTCTACTCCACGAGGACCACCCCGAGACCCTCAGCGCCCGCGCCAACCTGGCGGCCACCTACTGCGACCTCGGCCGACACCACGAGGCCCTCACACTCCAAGAACAAGTCCTCGCCGACCGCGAACGCCTCCTCGGCCACGACCACCTCCACACCCTCAGCGCCCGCGCCGACCTCGCCACCAGCTACTGGGACCTCGGCCGACACCACGAGGCCCTCACACTCGAAGAGCAAGTCCTCGCCGAAACCGAACGCATCTGCGGCCACGACCACCCCTACGCTCTCATCGCCCGCACCAACCGCGCCGCCATGTACCGCGAACTGGCCCGACTCGATGACGCTCTTCGGTTTGAACCGGACGAGCATCCGAATAGCGGATCAAGATGATCTCCTGAGGCTCAGGAGGAGCTGCTCCTGATCGGCGCGGCCGCGCTCCTCGACTTCGACTTCCGACGCCGTCGGCCCGGTAAGTTCCGGCTCCCCTGGCAGGATGCCTTCTCTGGCACGGCACGCTACGACTACCGGTCCTGCTTCGACCGGTGGTGGCGCGGGCTGGTGACCGGCATCGCTGCTTCCATGGCCGAGCCGGTGGGTCGTGGCCTACGACGGACGCGAGGGGATCGATCTGCCGTGGACGGCAAGTACCTGCGCCGGGCCCAATGTCCAGGCGGCGGCCGCCAAGCCGACACCGCCAGACGGCCGTGCCTCGGCTCTTCACCTTCCTCGACGGTCGCACCACTCCCTGCGAGTGATCGGCGACACCGAATGGCACGACTCTTGGATCGCTCCCAGCACTTCCCATCGGACCAGAATCCGGACCGATTCCGGACGGGAGACGGCGCCCGGCCCGGCGGCTGAGCCCCGGGCCGGGCGGCGGGCGGGTGGGGTGGGTGGGCGCGGGCAACTCGGGTGCGTGTGGGCGGCGTTGTGCGTATGCGGGGGCCGTCGGGGCGGGCGGCCGACGCGGGCCAATTCCAGCTTAGGTTAGGCTAAGCTAAACACCGATTGGTTCTGGAGGGGCGCGCACCCGCGCCGTCAGGGAGGGAAACACCATGGGCCTGCCGGCCATCGGCTCCTACCCCATGCCCGACCGCTCCGACCTGCCCCCTTCGTGCGCCACCTGGGCGATCGACCCCCGCCGGGCCGCGCTGCTGGTCCACGACATGCAGAACCACTTCGTGGGGAGGCTCCCGGCGGACAGGTCGCCGGTCGTGGAACTCGTCGACAACATCGCCGCGCTCCGCACCCTGGCCTCGGCCCTCGACATGCCGGTCGTCTTCACCGCCGAACCGGCCGCCCAGCCGGCGAGCCGGCGCGGTCTGGCCGCCGACATCTGGGGGCCGGGCATCCAGGAGGGCCGCGGCGACGCCGCCATCATCACCGCCCTGACTCCCCGGCCGGGCGAGCACGTGCTGGCCAACCTGCGGCACAACGCCTTCCTGCGCAGCCACTTGGGCAGGCTGCTGCGCTCGGAGGGGCGCGACCAGCTGATCGTCTGCGGGGTCCACGCCCATCTCGGCGTCCTGCTGACGGCCGCGGACGCCTTCATGAACGACATCCAGCCCTTCGTGGTCGCCGACGCCGTCGCCGACTTCTCCGCCGAGGAACACGCCATGGCCCTGCAATGGGCTGCTCGCAGCGCAGTGGTGTGCACGACGGAGTCCCTCCTGCGGAACCTGCTGCTCGGCCGGGTGTCGCGAGACGTGCACAAGGACGCGTGAGCGCGTCCCGCAGCCCGTCTCCCCCCTTCCCGCGGCGCCCCCGCGCGCCGCGGACCACCCCCTCCGACGAACACAAAGAGAACGGAACGACATGACCGTACGGGTCGCGGTGGCCGGTGCCAGCGGCTACGCGGGCGGAGAACTGCTCCGCCTGCTGGCTTCGCATCCCGGGGTGGAGATCGGCGCGGTGACCGCGCACAGCAGCGCCGGCCGCTCCCTGGGGTCCGTACAGCCACAGCTGCCGGAGCTCGCCGACCGGATCCTCCTGGACACCGGCGCCGACTCCCTGCGCGGCCACGACGTCGTCTTCCTGGCCCTGCCGCACGGCCAGTCCGCCGCCCTGGCGGCGGAACTGGAGCCCGGGACGCTGGTGCTCGACTGCGGCGCCGACTTCCGGCTGCGCGACCCGGCCGCCTGGGAGCGCTTCTACGGCTCCGCCCATGCCGGGACCTGGCCGTACGGCCTGCCCGAACTGCCCGGAGCCCGGGAGGAACTGACGGGCGCCACCCGGATCGCGGTCCCCGGCTGCTACCCCACCGCGGTCACCCTGGCGCTGTTCCCGGCGTTCGCCGCGGGACTCCTCGAACCCGAAGCGGTGATCGTCGCCGCCAGCGGAACGTCCGGCGCCGGGCGCTCGCCCCAGACCCGGTTCCTCGGGGCCGAGGTGATGGGCTCCATGAGCCCGTACGGGGTCGGAGGCGGTCACCGGCACACCCCGGAGCTCGTCCAGAACCTTTCCCTGGCCGCCGGCGAGCGGGTCACGGTGTCCTTCACGCCGACCCTCGCCCCCATGCCCCGGGGCATCCTCGCGACGTGCTCCGCCCGCCTGCGCCCCGGCATCCCGGCCGGGGAGGCCGGGGAGGCCGAGGTCCGGGCCGTGTACCGGGACGCGTACGCCGACGAGCCGTTCGTACGGCTGCTGCCCCCCGGCCAGTGGCCCGCCACCGCCGCGGTCCTCGGCTCGAACAGCGTCCAGGTGCAGATCGCCGTGGACCCGGACGCCCGCAGGCTGATCTGCGTGAGCGCCATCGACAACCTGACGAAGGGCACCGCGGGTGGCGCGGTGCAGAGCATGAACATCGCCCTCGGCCTGCCGGAACGGCTGGGCCTGCCCACGAATGGAGTGGCCCCGTGAGTGTGACCGCCGCCCTGGGATTCCTCGCCAGTGGAATCACCGCCGGCCTCAAGGAATCCGGTGACCCGGACCTGGCCCTCGTCGTGAACCGGGGGCCCTCGCGCGCCGGCGCCGGCGTCTTCACCTCCAACCGTGTCCAGGCCGCGCCCGTACGCTGGTCCCGCGCCGTCCTCGCCGACGGCCGCGTCTCGGCCGTCGTCCTCAACTCCGGCGGCGCCAACGCCTGCACGGGACCCGGCGGCGCCGACGACGCACGGGTCATGGCCGAGTGCACGGCGCGGGCCGTGGACGCGACGGCCGAAGAGGTCGCGGTGTGCTCCACCGGTCTGATCGGCATCCGGCTCCCCATGGAGCGGGTGACGGCCGGCATATCCGCCGCGGCGGAGGAGCTCTCCGCCGAGGGCGGTGAGGCCGCGGCCGTCGCGATCAAGACGACGGACTCGGTCCACAAGACGGCGGTGGCCACCGGCGACGGCTGGACGGTCGGCGGCATGGCGAAGGGCGCGGGCATGCTCGCCCCCGGCCTGGCCACCATGCTCGTCGTCCTGACCACCGACGCCGATGCCCCCGCCGAGCTCCTCGACGCGGTCCTGCGCGACGCGGTGCGCACGACCTTCGACCGGGTGGACTCGGACGGCTGCATGTCCACCAACGACACCGTGCTGCTCATGGCCTCGGGGGCCTCGGGCGTCACGCCCGCCGCCGCCGATCTCGCCGACGCGGTCCGGAGCGTGTGCGAGGACCTGGCCCGGCAGCTCATCGGCGATGCCGAAGGCGCCTCCAAGGAGATCGAGGTGGCCGTCCTCGGGGCGGCCTCGGAGACGGACGCCGTCGAGGTGGGCCGCTCCATCGCCCGCAACAACCTCCTCAAGTGCGCACTGCACGGCGAGGACCCGAACTGGGGACGGGTGCTCTCGGCGATCGGCACGACGTCCGCCGCCTTCGACCCGGACCGCCTGGACGTGGCGATCAACGGGGTCTGGGTGTGCCGGGACGGCGCCGAGGGCGAGTCCCGGGACAAGGTCGACCTGTCGGACCGCAGGATCACCGTCGCCGTGGACCTGCGCTCCGGCAGCTCCTCCGCGGTCGTGTGGACCAACGACCTGACGGCCGAGTACGTCCACGAGAACAGCGCGTACAGCTCGTGAGCGGGGCGGGAACGACGGGAATGACGGAAATGACAGGCACGACGGGCCCGACGGGCCCGACGGGCACGACGGACACGACCGGGCCGACGGGCACGGCCGGGCCGGCGCACACGGCCGCACCGGCGACGACGCCGGCAGCGGTGCCGGCGGCGGTGCCCGACGCGCACGACCTGCCGTGGCGGGAAGAGCTCCAGGGCCGCACGGTCGTCGTCAAGTTCGGCGGCAACGCCATGGTGGACCCCGCCCTGTACCGGACGTTCGCCCAGGACGTGGTGGAGCTCTGGCAGGCGGGCCTGCGCCCCGTCGTCGTACACGGCGGCGGGCCCCAGATCAGCTCGCTGCTCGACCGGCTCGGCCTGGAGGTGCGCTTCGAGGCCGGACTGCGGGTGACCACGCCGGAGACGATGGACGTCGTGCGCATGGTGCTCACCGGGCGGGTCCAGCGCGACCTCGTCGGGGCCATCAACGCCCACGGACCCTTCGCCGTGGGGCTGTCGGGCGAGGACGCGCACACGATGACCGCGGTCCGCCGCCCGGCCTGGGTGGACGGACGCCCGGTGGACATCGGCCTGGTCGGCGAAGTGGTCGGCGTGGAGACCGCCACCCTCGGCGCGCTGCTGGAGCAGGGCCGCATCCCCGTCGTCTCGCCCGTCGCGCGCGGCGAGGACGGCCAGGTCTACAACGTCAACGCCGATCTCGCGGCGTCGGCCCTGGCCGTCGCCCTCGGGGCGGACCGGCTGGTGGTCATGACCGACGTCGAGGGCCTGTACGCGGACTGGCCGCACAGCACCGAGGTCATCGGCCGGCTGACGGCCGGCGACCTGGACGAGCTGCTGCCGGACCTCGCGAGCGGCATGCTGCCCAAGATGGAGGGCTGCCTGCGGGCCGTGCGCGGTGGCGTCGCGCGGGCGCAGGTCGTCGACGGCCGGGTGCCGCACGCCCTGCTGCGCGGGGTGTTCGCCGAGGACGGTCCCGGCACCACGGTGGTACCGGACGAAGCCGCCGGGCGCGAGGGCCCCGGCGGCAAGGAGGAGGGCGCGTGACCGCCGACGGAACGACCCCGCTGGCCGACCGCTGGCGCGCGGTGATGATGGACACCTACGGCACTCCCCCGCTGGCCCTGGTCAGGGGCGAGGGCAGCACGGTGTGGGACGAGGACGGCCGCGCCTACGCGGACTTCACCGGTGGCATCGCCGTCAACACCCTCGGCCACGCCCACCCGGCGCTGACCGCGGCCGTACGGGAGCAGGCCGCCCGGCTCGGCCACGTCTCGAACCTGTTCGTCGCGGAGCCGCCCGTGGCGCTCGCGGAACGGTTGCTGGAGCTGCTGGGCAGGCCGGGTCGGGTGTTCTTCTCCAACTCGGGCACCGAGGCCGTCGAGGCCGCCTTCAAGATCGCCCGCCGGACCGGACGCCCCCACCTGGTGGCGACCGACGGCGGGTTCCACGGGCGCACCACGGGGGCGCTGGCCCTCACCGGTCAGCCGGCCAAGCGCGCGCCTTTCCTGCCTCTGCCCGGGGACGTCACCCACGTCCCGTACGGCGACGCGGAGGCGCTGCGCGCGGCCGTCACCGAGCGGACCGCGGCGGTCTTCCTCGAACCCGTCCAGGGCGAGGCGGGGGTCGTCCCCGCGCCCGCGGGATATCTGCGCGCGGCCCGCGAGATCACCCGGGCCCGGGGCAGCCTGCTGGTCCTGGACGAGGTGCAGACCGGCATCGGCCGCACCGGCCACTGGTTCGCGCACCAGGCGGAACCGGGGGCGGACCCCGACGTGATCACGCTGGCCAAGGGGCTGGGCGGCGGTCTGCCGATCGGTGCGACGGTCGCCTTCGGGGCCGCCGCCGGGCTGCTGACGCCCGGTCAGCACGGTTCCACCTTCGGCGGCAACCCGATCGCGTGCGCGGCCGCGCTCGCCGTCCTGGAAACAGTCGAGAAGGACGGGCTGCTCGCCCGTGTCACGGCCATGGGCGAGCGGCTGCGCGAGGGCATCGGGGCGCTGCGGCACCCGCTGGTCCGCGAAGTGCGGGGCGCGGGGCTGCTCGTGGGCGTCGTGCTGCGCGAGCCGGTCGCCGCGCGGGTCCGGCGCGCCGCGCAGGACGCCGGGTTCCTGGTGAACGCCGCGGGCCCGGCCGTCGTCCGGCTGGCTCCCGCCCTCACCGTGCCGCAGGAGCAGATCGATGCCCTGGTCACGGCCCTGCCTGCGGTCCTCGACGCCGCGGACGGTGCCGGGGCCCCGTGAACCGGAACGCTGGTGGGGCGGGTCCATACGGGCCCGCCCCATCGGCGTCCGCGGGGTGTGGGCCGGCCTGCGTCTACAGGGTGCGGGCCAGGACGCGCGCGTTGCGGGCCGGGTCCAGGGAGCGTGCCCAGGCGGCCGGGGCCAGGGCCGGGGCGACCGGGGCGAAGCCGTGGCGCAGGAACAGCCGGCCGCTTCCGGTGGTCGCGGTGAACAGGGTGGTGAGCGAACGGGCGCGGGCGGCGGCGAACGCCGCGTGCAGCAGCCGGCCCCCCATGCCCGATCCCTGACGGTGGCCCGCGACGCAGAAGTTGTACAGCACCCCCGCGTCGGCGTGCTCGCGGAGCCCCGCACAGCCCTCGATGGTCCCGTCGCGGGCCTCGGCGACGAGGAAGTCCCGGGCGCCGGACAGGTAGTGGGAGAGCGGACGCTCCCTGAGCGCGCCCGTGCGGACGAACGGCCGGGACAGCGCGGCGAGCGCGGGTCCCTCGTCCTCGCGCGCCGGTCGCACCGAGAACTCGGGGACGCGGCGCCACCGGGTGGGGTGGTTCCGGGCCGACGGCGTGGCGCGGGCGGCAGGGGGCAGCGTGGCCGTGGTCAAGGCGTTCCTTCCTCGGGTCGCACCGTTCCCGGGCGCGGGGGGATCCGCCGGACGGGTCCCGGGGTGCGGGGTGCCGCGGCGCCCGCGCGAACGATCGAGATAAGGGTAGCCTTACTTAACTGATGGGGCCAAGTCGGCGCGTGCGGAACGCTCAGGCCGCGGAGTAACAGGCCGGTGTCGAGACGTCGGTGACGGTCCCTCCGGAAGGCGATCCGGGAACCGCCCCCGTACCCACGTGGGTCCGGTGGGGTCCTCTCCCAGGCCGATCCCGACCCCCTTGAGGTACGCCTCCTTGCGCGTCCGGCAACGCGCGACCGCCGCGGGGCGCTCGGATGCCGCCGGCTCCGCCAGTTCGGCGCGCTCGGCCGGATGCAGCATCCGTGCCGCGCCGCGAGGACGGCGTCCCCCGCGCGGGAGAGCGAGAAATGGAACGGCGCGCCGGGTTCACGGCGGGCCGGGCGCGCTCGGCGCGGTCGGGCATCCCCTCGCGCTCCCGGGCCCGGGCCGCGTACGGACCCACCCGCACGGTCCACGGTCCGGGCTCGGGCCGGGCGGGCCGGTACGCGTCCGACGCCGCCCCGCCCGGCCGCCCGGGTCCGGCGGCTACCCGCACGGACGGCCGGGGTAGTCGGCGCTCTCGGGGATCCCGGCCTCGCGCATCCGGCGCAGCACCTCCGCGAGGGCCGCGTCGTCCACGTCGAACGGCATGTTGAACTCCCGGTCGAAGACGAGCGGTTCACCGTCCCCCGTGTGCCAGATGACCCAGCGCGGCATGCTGTCCGAGGCCTCCCACAGCGGGGCGAACCGTTCGAGGACGGTGGTCCGGGTGCTCACAGCTTTCCTGCCCCTGTCATGTCGTGTCCGTCGACGAAGGTCGCCAGGACTTCGATCCGGCCGATCCGGGAGGGATCGACCTGCCGCGGGTCGTCGCCCAGGACGACCAGGTCGGCGCGTTTTCCCGGAGCGAGGCTGCCGGCGGTGTCCTCCCACCGGCAGGCGTACGCCCCCGCCACCGTGTAGGCCCGCAGGGCCTCTTCGACGGTGATGGCCTCGCCCGGTCCGACCCTCCGGCCGGAGGCGGAGGCCCGCTCCACCATGAACTGGACGGCGCGCAGGGGCGCTCCGTCCGTGACGGGCCGGTCCGAACTGCCCACCAGCGTCACCCCGTGGTCGAGGAAGGCCCGGCCCCGGTACATCCAGGCCGCCCGCTCCTCGCCCATCACCCGGGCGTAGTCGTCACCGAAGGAGTGGAGGAACGTCGGCTGGACGACCGCGCTGACGCCCAGCCGCGCGAAGCGGGGGAGCTGGTCGGGGCGGATCAGCCCGGCGTGCTCGATCCTGTGCCGGGCGTCCGGCCGGTGCCGCAGGCCCTGGGCCCGCTCCAGCGCGTCGAGCGCGAGGTCGGCCGCGCGGTCGCCGATGGCGTGGACGGCGAGCTGCCAGCCGGCGAGGTGGCCGTCCACGATGAGCCGGGTGAGGACCTCGGGGTCGTCCTGTAGCTGACCGGTGTGGTCCGTGCCCTCGTAGGGGGCGGTGAGTGCGGCGGTCCGGGCCATCATGCCGCCGTCGGTGTAGACCTTGAGCGCCCCGAGGGAGAGCCAGTCGTCCCCGAACCCGGTGCGGATGCCCAGGTCCAGGGCGCGCGGGAGGCCGTCGTCCCGGTGGGCGCCACGCGGGCGCAGGGTGTCGGCGGCCGGCATGAGCTGGACCCGCAGGGGCAGTCGGCCCTGGTCCCGCAGCAGCTGGTAGGCGCCCAGCTCGACCGGGCTGTGGCCGAGCAGGCCGCCCCCGATGCCCGCCTCGGCGACGGCGGTCACGCCTTCGGCCAGGCAGGTGCGGGCCGCCCGCTCGACGGCGTCGGCGATGTCGCTCTGCGCGTACGGCAGCCGGAGCCCGCGGGCCGCGGCCATGGCACCCTCGGCCAGGAAGCCGTCCCGGTGCGGTACGCCGTCGGGGAGCAGGTCCAGCACCGCGGTGCTGACGACGCACCCGTGGCCCGAGTCGTGCATCAGGAACACCTTGCGCCCGCGGCACACGGAGTCCAGTTCGGCGGCGGTCAGATGGCGGCCCAGCGCCCGCTGGTCGTAGCCCATGACGTCCACCCAGTCGCCGGGCGCGCCGGTCCGGGAGACCGCGTCCGCGACGACCGCGAGCACGTCCTCGGCCCGTTCGCACGGGGCGACGCTCGGCGTGCTCTGCTTCAGCCCGGTCCACGCCAGGTGGACGTGGCTGTCGATGAAGCCGGGCAGGACGGTGGCGCCCCCCAGGTCGATGACCTCACGGGCGGGCAGGGCGGCGACGGCCTCGTCCAGGCCGACGATCCGGCCGCGCCAGATGCCCAGTTCGCGGGCGACCGGGCGGTCCGGGTCCATGGTGAGGATGTTCGCGTTCGTCAGCCTCGTGCACAGCATGTGCGGACCGCTCAGGCGTCGACGGCGGCCGCGAGGGAGCGCGGACGCAAATCGGTCCAGTTGGCTTCGACGAACTCCAGGCAGGCCTCGCGGGTGGTCTCCGCGAGGGCCACCGTCCACCCGCCGGGCACGTCGGCGAAGGACGGCCAGAGGGAGTGCTGCCCCTCGTCGTTCACCAGGACCAGGAAACGGCCGTCGGCGTCGTCGAACGGGTTGGTGCTCATGTGTGGGTTCCTCCTGGGGCTGCCGAGAACGGGGCCTGACACTTAGGTTAGGCTCGCCTAATTGTAGACCCTAACCTTTCCCCATTCCCCTCACAAGGAGGCACCGATGCTCGTACCGGACGGCCCCCAGGGCCCGTTCGCCCCGTTCGGGCTGCCCGGCACGCCCGGCACCGAAGCGTTCTGGGCGGCGGCCGCCCCGGCTCCCGCCTGCGTACCGTCCGGCGACGGCGGGTGGACCACGCTGTTCCTGTGGCGCGGCGGCCCGGCGTCCGTCGAGTTCGAGAGCTGGGCGGAGCCGGTGACGCTGGTCCGGTGGCGCGACACGGACTGCTGGTACGCCGAAGTGCCCATGCCCGCCCGGCTCCGGGTGACCTACCGGTTCCGCGCGGGCGACGGATCGTACGCCGATCCGTTCAACCCGGTCGGGGCCGGCGGCGAGCGGTCCATCGCCGCCACCCCGGACGCTCCCGCCCAGCCGCACTGGCCCGTCGTCGGCGCCGACGACGTACTGCCCCTGCCGCGCACCCGCGTCCGCTGGGCGAGCGAACGGCTCGGCGGACGGCGGACTGTACGGGTCCACCCGGCGGGGGGCGGCGGACCGGTGGTCCTGCTCCTCGACGGCGACGACTGGCTGCACCTGCATCCGGCCGTCACGGCGTTCGACGCCGCCGTCGCCGCCGGTGACGTGCCCCCGGTCACCCTGGTCTTCGTACCGTCCAAGGACCGGGAGGCCGAGTTCGGCTGCCGGCCCGAGCTGTGGGAGGCGGTACGGGACGAACTGCTCCCCCTGGTCGCGGAGTGCGGGGTGACGGCGGACCTGTCGCGGCTGGTCGTCGTCGGGCAGAGCCTCGGCGGGCTGAGCGCCCTGTACGCGGCGCTGGAGTTCCCGGAGCTGGTCTCCCGCGTCGCCTGCCAGTCCGGGTCGTTCTGGTGGACGCCGCAGGCCGTGGACCTGCCCGATCCGCTGGGCGGACCGGTCGGCGGCGCGATCGCCGCGCGCCTGCGGGAACGGCCCGCTCCGCCCGGGCTGCGGATCGCCTTCGACCTGGGCGAGCACGAGACGCGCATGCGGGCCCACTGCGAACTGGTCGAGGAGCTCACCGCCCGGTCCGGTGCGGCCGTACGGACGTCGAGGTCGGCGTCGGGCCACGACCGGGCGGGCTGGCGGCAGGCCCTGCTCAGGGACGTCGCCTGGGCGCTGGCCTGACGACGAGGGGCCCGGGCGCCGGCGGTTCGCCGGGCACCCGGGCCCCTCGTCATTCCCTCGGTGGTTCACCGGGTCACCGGGTCACCGGGTCACCGCCGCGCGGTACGCCTGATCGGCGGCCAGCAGTTCCCGGTGGGTGCCTTCGGCGGTGACGACTCCGTCGTCCAGGACCAGCACCCGGTCGGCGGCGTCGAGCAGGGCCGGACTGCTGGTGAACACGACGGTGGTCCGGCCCCGGCGCAGCTTCGTCACGTTGCGTGCGACGAGCTGCTCGGTGACGGCGTCCACGGCCGTCGTCGGGTCGTGCAGGACGAGCACGTCGGTGTCGGCCGCCAGGGCCCGGGCCAGGGACAGCCGCTGGCGCTGCCCCCCGGAGAGGTTCGCACCGCGGTCGCGGACCTCGTAGTCCAGCCCCTGGCGGTGCAGGGCGACGACATCGGTCAGCATGGACGCCTCGACGGCCTCCGCCACCGACGGGCTCGTGCCCGACGGGTCGATGTTCGAGCGGAGCGTACCGGCGAAGATCTCCCCGTCGTAGGGGTTCACCAGGACGTGCTCGCGCACCGACTCGACCGACAGGTCCGCGAGCTGCTTCCCGCCGATCCGCACCTGGCCCCCGTAGGACTCCGGCGCGACGTTCACGGCGAGGATCGAGGCGAGTTCCGCGGCGGCCCGCGGCTGGTAGGCCGTGATGGCGGTGAACTCACCCGCCGGCACCTGGAACTTCACCCCCTGCAGCGATCCGTACCGGACGCAGTCGACCTCCAGGCCGGTGCCCGGGTCCGGGCGCTGCGTGCCCGGGGCCGCCGTCGGCGGGGCGGACAGCACCAGGGCCATCCGCTCCGCCGACGCGCGCGCCATCATCACGTACTTCGGCATGTCCGAGAACAGCCTGAGCGGCTCCATGATGAACTGCGCGAGGCCCACGGCCATGACGAGCTCACCGATGCCGATCTGCCCCTCGAAGGCCAGCCAGCCGGCCGTCAGGGTGACCGCGGCCGCGAGGGTCGCGTTCAGTGCCAGCGCGGTGCCCGCGTAGGCGCCGTTCACGCGGGCGACGGTGACGGCCTGCTGCCGCGCCTCCGTGCTGACCTTCCGGTAGGAACCGAACGCGGCGTGGTTCCCGCCGAAACCGTGCAGCGGGCGCAGGCCGGTGATCAGGTCGGCGACCTTCGCACCCGCCCGTGCCACCCGGGCCTGCTGTTCCTTGGTGCTGGACCCGATCCGCTTGGACAGCACGCTGAGGACCGACAGGATCGCGACGGTTCCCACCATCACCAGCAGACCGAGGCGCAGGTCCGCGATGCCGAGCGCGACCGCCGCGATCAGCACCGCGACCATGGAGCTGACCAGCATCGGCACGACCTCGACGATGTCGGCGGTCTGGTCCGCGTCCTCGGTGGCGATGGTGAGCACCTCGCCGGACTTCAGGTTGGTGTCGCGGGCCACCGGCTGGAGGCCGCAGGCCGCGACCTGCACCCTCCAGCGGTGGGCCTCGGTGGTGTTGGCCTTCTGCAGGATGCGCATCCCGAACCGCCACGACAGGGAGACGGTCGTGATGATCACGGCCAGGGCCGCGACCGCCACCGCCAGCGAGCCCGGACTGCGCTCGCGCATGGTGTGCTCGACGATGAGGCCGAGGGCGATCGGGAAGGCGGTCTCGCCCGCCTGGTACAGGCCCATGAGGACGGTGCCCCAGGCCATCGCGCCGGCGTTGCGGCGTATGGCGGTCCGCAGGATGTCGGATCCCGGGCGGCGGGATCGCTGTTCGTCAGGAGTTGTCATCGAGGTGGCGGGCAATCGCTTCCGGAGTCCGAAGGGTGAACAGATCACGGATCGTGATCACGGGGCCGAATTCCCGGCGCAGGAGTCCGACGAGCCGTACGGCCAGCATGGAGTGTCCCCCGAGGGACATGAAGTCTCCCACGGCGCTCACTTCGTCGTCGTCCAGGTCCAGGGTCTCCGCGAAGTACTCGCAGACCAGGGTCTCGGTCTCGGTTTCCGGGCCGCGCTCGTCCGAGGTGGTCAGCGCGCCCAGCGGCTTGGGCTCGGGGAGGGCCTTGGTGTCGGCCTTCCCGTTCACCGTGAGCGGGATGCCGTCGACCTGGGCGTAGTGCGTCGGGCGCAGGAAGTCCGGCAGTCCGGCGCCCACCTCGGCGGCGACGGCCGCCAGGTCGGAGCCGTCCAGCACCAGGTACGCGGCCAGCCGGTAGGCGCCGTCGACCTGCGGGTCGGGCTGGGCGACCGCGGCGGTGAACCGGACCGCCGGGTGCGCGGCGAACGCGGCCTCGACCTCGCCGAGTTCGACTCGGTGGCCGCGGATCTTGACCTGCTGGTCGGTGCGGCCCAGGTACATCAGGTTCCCGTCGGACCGCCGGACGACCAGGTCGCCCGTGCGGTACATGCGCTCGCCGGGCTCGCCGAACGGCGACGCGACGAACCGGTGCGCGCTCTGCCCCGGCTGGCCGAGGTAGCCCCGGGCGATGCCGATGCCGCTGACGTAGAGCTCTCCGGGGACGCCGTCCGGCAGCGGCCGCAGCCACGGGTCCAGGACGAACACCTCGGTGTTGTCGATCGCCACTCCCACCACCGGGTCCTGGCACTCGAACGTACCGACGCCGAGGGTGTTGATGGTGTACTCGGTGGGTCCGTAGAGGTTGTAGCCGACCGTTCCCCGGGTCTCGGCGAGCCGCCGCCACAGGGTCGGGGTGACCGCCTCGCCGCCCAGCAGGACCAGCGCGGGGCGCCGGGCCGGGTCGTCGAGGAGTCCCTCGGCCACCAGCTGCTGGGCGTAGGTGGGGGTCACGTTGACGACGTCGACCGCGTGCCGGGCGCAGTACTCGACCAGGGCGGGCGCGTCACGGCGCAGCTCCTCGTCGCAGATGTGCACCTCGTGGCCGTCGGCGAGCCAGAGCAGCTCCTCCCACGACATGTCGAAGGCGAAGGACACGGTGTGGGCGATCTTGAAGACCCGGTTGCCGTGCTCGGCCAGTACCGGCTCGAAGATGCGGCGCTGATGGTTGATGAGCATGTTGGTCAGACCCGCGTACTCGGTCACGACGCCCTTGGGCTTTCCGGTCGAGCCGGAGGTGTAGATCGTGTACGCGGGGTGCCGCAGGCGCTGCGGGTCGTGCGGGTCGAACGTGACGAGCGGTTCGGCCGGCGGCAGGGGGCGGTCCAGTTCGATGAGCTCGCCGGTCAGCCGGTGCGCCACCGCGCTGACGGTGAGGACCACGTCGGGGCGGGCGTCCGCCACGATCGAGGCGATGCGCTCGTCCGGGTGGTCCAGCTCCAGCGGTACGTAGGCGGCTCCGGTGCGCAGCACGGCGAACAGTGCCACGATCGAGTCCAGCGAACGCGGGATCGCGAGGCCGACCGTCCGCTCGGGGCCGATGCCCCGCCCGGCGAGCACGCCGGCCAGGGCGCGGCTGCGGCTCTGGAGTTCGGCGAAGGTCATGCTCCGGCCGTGCGCGACGAGCGCGGTGCGCTCCGGGGCGCGGTCCGCCGCCGTGTCGAACCGGTCGACGACCGTGTCCGTGCCGATGTCCGTGCGGTCGGCGGGCGCGGGTACCGGCCCGAGGCCGCGCAGGGCGCCCACCGGCCCGGTGAGGCCGGCGAGGTCGTCGAGGACCCGTACGTAGTCGTCCAGGAGGCGGCGGGCGTCGTCGCCGGAGCCGTGCCGGTGTTCCAGCTTGACCGTGAGGCGCTCGCCGGGGGTGACGACCCAGGTGAAGGGGTAGTGGGTGGAGTCGTCCGACTTCACCGAGGTGATGCCGTGGCGGGCGTTCATCTCGGCGAAGGCGTCCATGTCCAGGAAGTTCTGGAGCACGAACAGGTTGTCGAAGAGGGTCTCCTGGCCGCTGGCCCGCTGGATCTCGCCGAGCCCGAGGTGCTCGTGCTCCATGGCCTCGACCCGGGCGCTCTGGACGGCAGCCAGGTAGTCCCGGACCGTGTCGTCGGGCCTGGCCCGCGTCCACATGGGGACCGTGTTCAGCAGCACGCCGACCACGTCGGAGAGGCCCTCGCCCTCACGGCCGGAGACCGTCACGCCGAACACGGCGTCGGCGCGGCCCGTACGGGCGCCCAGCAGCAGGCCGAACGCGCCGGTGAGGACGGAGTTCAGGGTGACCCCGTGGGTCCTGGCGGTGTCCCGCAGCCGGTGCGACTGCTCGGCGGTGAGCGTGTGGACGAGCGCCGGGGGCAGGTCTTCCGTGAGGGTGGGCGCCGGTCCGGCGAGCAGCGTCGGGCCGGTGAGCCCGGACAGCTGCCGGGCCCAGAAGCGCTCCGAGACGGCCGGGTCCTTCGCGGCGAGGGTCCGGGCGTAGTCCTCGAAGGCCGGGGTCGCGGCGGTCGCGTCGGGCCGCTCGCCCGCCAGGACGGCCTCGTACGCGTCGAAGAGGTCGCGCAGCACGATCTCGCGGGACCAGCCGTCCCACAGCAGCAGGTGGTAGCTGAGCAGCAGGCCGTCGCGGCCCCCGGGGAGCCGGACGACGGTCAGCCGGATCAGGGGCGGCGCGGCCGGGTCGAAGCCGGTGTTGCGGTCCCGCAGGCGCAGCTCTTCCACCTCCGCGTCGCCCGAGAGCTCGACCGTGTGGACGCCGGCCCGCCGGCCCGCCTTGAGGACCTGGACCGGGTTGCCGTGCTCGTCGGTGCCGAAGCCCGCTCCGACGACGGGGTGGCGTGCGATCACCGTGGCCATGGCCTCTTCGAGGGCGCCGGTGTCCAGGCGCCGGTCGAAGGAGAACCAGCTCTGGGCGACGTAGTGCCCGGCCGCGCCCGCCATCTGGGCCTGGAAGAACAGGCCCCGCTGGAGGGGGGTGACCGGTGCGGTGCGTTCGGCGGTCGCGGAGGCGTCGGCGATGGTCTCCAGGGCGCGCAGCCAGTGCGCGGTGATCTCGTCGGGGATCTCCCTGGCGAGGGTGAATGCCGCGTGCAGGCTGCCGGTGGCCGCGTCGGTCCAGGCGTTGACCTCGACGGCGTACGGGCTCGGCTGGTCGCCGCCGGTGATGTGGAGGGCCTGTGACTCGCTGCCCCGGCCGAGGTAGTTGAAGAGCACCTGCGGACGGGCCGTCAGCAGGGGGGCCGTCTGCGGGTTGAGGTGGCGCAGCCGGCCGTAGGCGAGGTGGCCCGCCTCGTCGGGCTGCCGCTCGGCGAGTTCGCGGGCGGCCTCGACGGGGTCGGTGTGCGCGGTGAGCCGGACGGGTGCGATGGCCGTGAACCAGCCGACGGTACGGGTGTAGTCGTGGTGCTCCAGGGCGGGGACCCGGCCGTGCCGCTCCAGCTCGATGGCGAGGTCGGCGGGCGTGGGCTGGACGCGGGTCAGGGCGGCGCGCAGGGCGCCGCAGAGCAGTTCGGTCAGGGCGATGCCGAGGGCGGCGGGTGCCGTCCGGGTGACCAGGTCGCTGGTCTCGGGGGCCAGCACCACGGTGGTCTCGCGCAGCCCGCCGACGGCGGGCAGCAGCGGGGGCGCCTGGAGGGTGTCGACCCAGTGTCCGAGGCCGCCGGCGTCGGCCGCGGCGCTCAGGGTGAGTGCCTCGGCGTACTCGGCGTAGGAGGTGGTGGCCGGGGCGAGGGTCTCTCCGCGCAGGGCCGCCGCGAGGTCGTCGAGCAGGATCAGCCACGACACCGAGTCGACCGCGATGTGGTGCACGGTGATGACCAGGGTGCCGGCGGCGGCGAGCCAGGTGAACGCGATCACTTCCCCGGTCTCGGGGTCGAGGCGTCCGGCGGCTTCGTCGGCGGCGGCCGTGGCGTCGTCGGTGGCGGCGCGGACGACGGTGGCCCGGCGGGCGGGTTCGGTCCGCAGGGTCCACACGCCGTGCTCGGTGTTCAGCCGCATCCGCAGGGCGGGGTGGGCGGCGAGTACGGCGTTCGCGGCGCGCTCGACGTCGGCGTGCGCGACGCCCTCGGCCAGCTCCAGCGTCCTGGCCTGGGCGAACCGGGCGAGGGAGCCACCCAGTTCCCGCTGGCGCAGGATGATCGGCGTGGGTGCCACCGGACCGTCCTCGCGGTGCGCCGCGGCTGCGGGCGCGGACCGCGGGACCTGCGGCTCGCGGGTGCCGAGCAGTTGGGCCAGCGCCCGCGGCGTCTTGTGCAGGAAGATGTCACGGGGTGCGATCGGCAGTCCGAGCGCCCGGGCCCGGTTGACCACGGTGATGGCGACGATGCTGTCGCCGCCGGCGGCGAAGAAGTCGGTGTCGGCGTCCGCGCCGGTGTGGTTCAGCGTCTCGGCGTAGATGCCGACCAGCGAGTCGAGCGCGGAGCCGGTGACGGCCGCCGGTGCGTCGTCCTGCGCGGCCCGTGCGATCAGGGCCTTGCGGTCCAGCTTCCCGTTGACGGTCAGCGGCAGGGAGTCCACCGGCAGGACCCGGCCCGGCACCATGTGCACCGGCAGCTTCGCCGCCAGCAGCACGGACAGGTCGCCGGGCAGACTGCCCACGACGTGCGCGACGAGGTGGTCGCCGCTGTCCGCGACGGTGACGGCCACGTCGACGACCGCGTCGAGGTCGCGGATCGCGGACTCGACTTCACCGAGCTCGATCCGGAAGCCCTTGAGCTGCACCTGGTCGTCGGCGCGGCCGGTGAACTCCAGCTCGCCGTCGAGGGTGCGGCGGGCGAGGTCGCCCGTGTGGTACATGCGGGAGCCGTCGTTCGCGAACGGGTTCGCGACGAACCGGCCCGCGGTGAGGCCCGGCCGTCCCAGGTAGCCGAGGGACACCTGGTCGCCGGCCACGTAGATGGCGCCCACCCGGCCCGGCGGCACCGGCCGGAGCCGGTCGTCGAGCAGGTGGGTGACCAGGCCGGGGATGGGGCCGCCGATGGGGCTGACGTCGTCCCCGAAGGCGAAGTCCTCGCCGGTCAGGACCCGGTGGGTGACGTGGACGGTGGTTTCGGTGATGCCGTACATGTTGACCAGTTCGGGCGCGGCGGTGCCGTGCCGCTCGACCCAGCCGTGCAGTCGGCCGAGGTCCAGCGCCTCGCCGCCGAAGATGACGCGGCGCAGGGCGGGGAGGGGTTCCCCGGCGTGCCGGTCGGCCTCGACGAACTGGTAGAAGGCCGACGGAGTCTGGTTCAGGACGGTGACCGCGCGCTCGCGGACCAGCCGGTGGAAGTCGACCGGGGACCGGGTGAGTCCGTAGTCGGGGACGAGCAGTTCGCCGCCGTGGGCGAGGGCGCCCCACAGCTCCCAGACCGCGAAGTCGAAGGAGTAGGAGTGGAACTGGACCCAGACGTCGTCCGGGCCGAAGTCCATGTCCGGCTGGGTGTTGGCGAGCAGGGTCACCACGCTGGAGTGCGGGACGACGACGCCCTTGGGCCGGCCGGTGGAGCCGGAGGTGTAGATCACGTACGCGGGGTCGTGCCAGGTGACCTCGTCCGCGGGGGCCTGCGCGGCGTCCTGCGGCAGTTCGTCGCCCTGGACGAGGACCCGGGCGGGCACTCCGGCCCGCGCCAGCAGCGCGGTGAAGCGGTCCCGCTGGGCGGGGTCGACGAGGACGGCCTGCGGTGCGGCGTCGGCGAGGATGTACTCCAGCCGCTCGTCCGGGTAGGCCATGTCCAGCGGCACGTAGGCGCCGCCGGCGCTGACGATCGCGACGAGGGCGACGACCTGCTCCAGGGAGCGCGGGATCGCGACGGCGACCCGCTGTCCCGGCCGGACCCCGGCCGCGCGCAGGGCGGAGGCCAGCTCGTTCTTCGCGTCGGCCAGTTCGCCGTAGGTCAGGGAGCTGCTGGTGCCGTCGAGGGCGCACTGGGTGACGGCGGTGGCCGCCGGATCCCGGTCCGCCGCGGCGTCGAACAGCCCGCCGAGGGTGGTCGCCGTGATCGGCGCGGGGGTCCGGGTGCCCTGCGGCACCAGGCCGGCCGCCGGGGCGTCCGGCCGGGTGAGGAGGGCGTCCAGGGTGCGGGCGAATCCGTGCAGGATGTCCCGCGCACTGCTCTCGCGCAGCAGTTCGCCGTCGTAGATGAGGTTGAAGCGCGGCGCCCCGTCGAGGGAGCGTTCCACGACCAGGGTGAGCGGGTAGTGCGGCGCCCCTTCGCCCACGAGTTCGCTGACGGTCAGGGTGTCGCCGGGTGAGCGCAGGGCGGCCACGTCGGTCGCCACGTCGAACACCACGAGGGTGTCGAACAGCGGGCCGACACCGGCCTGGCGGCCGATCCGGGCCAGCGAGACGTGCTGGTGGGGCAGGACCGCGCCCTGGTGTTCGCGCACCGCGGAGAGCAGCTCGCCCGCCGTGGTGGCGGCGTCCCACCGGGCCCGCAGCGGAATGGTGTTGATGAACAGGCCGACCATGTCCGCGATGGCGGGGACGTCGGCGTCGCGGCCGGAGACGGTGGAACCGAAGACCACGTCCGCGGACCGCAGGATGCCGCCCAGGGTCAGGGCCCAGGCGCTGTGCACGGCCACGCTCAGGGTCGCCCCGGCCGACCGGACGGCCGCGTCGAGGTCGAACGACGGCTCCAGCGCGGTGTCGGCGAACCGGTCGGACGGGGTGTGCTCCTGCGCGACGAGCGAGGGGCCCGGCAGTCCTGCGAGTTCGGCGCCCCAGACCCGGTCGCTCTCGTGGGCGTCGCGCCCGGCGAGCCAGCCGACGTAGTCGGCGAAACCGCCCACGGGGTACACGGTGCCCGGCGCGTGGTACTCGGCGAGCAGCGCGCGCAGCATCGGCGGCACCGACCAGCCGTCGGCGATGATGTGGTGCACGGTCTGCGCGAGGACGTTGCGGCCCGCTTCCTGGTCCCGGAACAGGGTGAACCGCATCAGGGGGCCGGTGGCCAGGTCGAATCCGGCGCGGCGGTCCCGCTCGGCGTGGTCGCGGATCTCCGCGTCGGTGATGCCGGGCCGGTCGACGACGGTGAAGGGCGCCCGGACGCCGCTCTCCAGTACGGAGACCACGCGGCCGTCCGCGAGGGCCGTGAAGCGGGCGGCCAGGTTCGGGTACAGGGCGAGCAGCCGGGTGGCCGCGGCTTCGAGGCGCGCGGGGTCGAGGTCGCCCTCCAGGGTCAGCAGCTGCTGTTCGACGTAGCTGCCCGCGGAGTCCTCGTCGAAGACCGAGTGGAAGTACAGGCCTTCCTGGAGCGGGGTCAGGGGCAGGACGTCGCGCAGCGCGGGGCCGTCGAGCGCGTCGACGTCGGCCTGGGTCAGCCGGGCCAGCGGGAAGTCGCTGGGCGAGTGGCCGCCCTGGTCGAGGGCGGCGAGTCCGGCGAGGGCCGCCCGGAAGTAGCCGCCGATCGTCTCGATGTCCGCGTCGGTGAACATCCCCTCCGGCCAGGAGAGGGTGGTGACCAGTTCGTACTGGCCGGTGGTGTCGGGTTCGGCGATCGCGTTGAACTCCAGGGCGCGCGGCAGGCGCATCCTCGGGTCGCGCTTCTCGCCCAGCTGTCCGGTGGTGCCCGAGAGCTGCCACTCCCCCGCGGCGCCCGCTTCGAAGCGGCCCAGGTAGTTGAAGAGGACCTGCGGTGCGGGGGACGTGAAGGGGGCGCCGGCCTCGGACAGGTAGCGCAGGGCGCCGTAGGAGACGCCGTTGCCCGGCACCCGGGCGAGGTCCTCCTTGACCGCCTTGAGGGCGGCGCCGAGGTAGGCGGGGGCGGTGAAGTCGGCGGCCGTGCCGGGGTCGACGGTCACCGGGAACAGCGTCGTGAACCAGCCGACGGTCCGCGACAGGTCCGGCTCGACGCCGGCGGCGCCCGTGACGTGGCGGGCTTCGCGTCCGTGGCCTTCGAGCTCGATGTGCGCGAAGGTCTGCTCCTGGCCGCGGTCGCGGCGCCACCGGGCCAGGGTGACGGCCAGCGCCGTCAGGAGCACGTCGTTGACGCGCGCGTGGAACGCGGCGGGGACCTCGCCCAGCAGGGCGGCCGTGACCTCGGGGCCGACGGTGAGGATCCGGTGCGCTTCCCGCTCGACCGTGTCGGCCGCGGACAGGGCGCGCCTGCCCAGGGGTGCGTCGGGTCCGGGCAGCGGGCGCTCGTAGCAGGCGCGGTCCGCCGCGAAGGGGGTCTGTGCCAGCAGCTGGGTCCAGCGCCTGAACGAGGTGCCGACCGGGGGCAGTTCGATCGTCTCGCCCGCCGAGGTCTGGCGCCATGCCGTGGCGAGGTCGTCCATCAGGATCCGCCAGGACACGCCGTCGATGACCACGTGGTGGACGACGACGACCAGCTGGCGCGCGTCGCGGCGCCAGACGGCCCGCAGCATCACGCCGTTGTCGGGGTCCAGTCCCGCGGTGGCCAGGGCGGCGCATTCGTCCAGCGTCCCGGCGCTCTCCTGCCAGGCGGCGGTGCCGGAAGCCTCCGGGATGTCGAAGCTCCAGCGGCCGTCGCGCACGAGGCGGGCCCGCAGCATGGGGTGGCGTGCCACGACGGCGTCGAGGACGGCCTGGAGGGTGTCGGCGGTGAGGTCCGCGGGGGTGTTCAGCACGACCGACTGGACGAAGCCGTCGATGGCGTCGGTGGTCTCGCCGAGCCACTGGACGATGGGCGATCCGGTGACGGACCCGGTCGCGACGTCGGCGTGGTCGGTGCGGGCGAGGTCCTCGCGGCTCGCGACGGCGGCCAGCGCGCCCAGCACGCTGTTGGTGAAGATCTGGCCCGCGGTGACGTAGAGGCCCGCGTCGCGCAGTGCGCTCAGCAGGGAGATCGCGAGGATGCTGTCGCCGCCGAGCTGGAAGAAGTCCTGGTCGACGCCGACTTCCTCCAGTCGCAGCACCGAGGCGACGGCCGCGCACACCGCGCGCTCGTCGTCGGTGGTGGGCGCGACGGACGGGCCGGTCACGATCTCGGGCTCGGGCAGCGCGCGCCGGTCCAGCTTGCCGTTCGCGGTGAGCGGGAACTCCCGCATGACGACGACGTGGGCGGGCACCATGTACTCCACCATGTGGCCGGCGGCCCACGCCTTGACCTCGTCCGCCCGCAGGGCCTCGCTGTCGGCCGCGGGGATCACGTAGCCGACGAGGTAGGTGCCGCCCGCGCTGTTCTTCTTGGCGACGACGCAGGTGTGGCGCACGGCGGGGTGTTCGGCGAGACCGGCCTCGACGTCTTCGAGTTCGAGCCTCATGCCGCGGATCTTGACCTGGTTGTCGGCGCGGCCGAGGAAGTCCAGGGATCCGTCGGGGGCGTACCGGGCGAGGTCACCGGTGCGGTACAGCCGGGAGCCGTCCGTCGCGAAGGGGTTGGCCACGAACCGGGAGGCGGTCAGGCCGGGGGCGTTGACGTAGCCGCGCCCCAGGAGGAAGCCGCCCACGTAGAGTTCGCCGCCGACGCCGGCCGGGACCGGGCGCAGCTCGTCGTCGAGGACGTACAGCTGGGTGTTGGGGTTGGCCTTGCCGATCGAGGTGGACAGGCGCTCCGCTTCACCGCGATAGATGACGTGGGAGACGCCGATCGTGGTCTCGGCCGGTCCGTAGCCGTGGTACATGGGGACGTTGTCCAGGCGGGTGCGGAAGCGCTCGTAGAGCTCCGGGGTGAGCACCTCGCCGCCGCACCACACGTGCCGCAGGCTGTCGAGGCGGCCGGAGTCGCCGGCCATCTCCAGCAGTACGTCCAGCATGGACGAGACCAGGTAGGTGAAGGTGACGCGCTGTTCGGCGATCACGCTCAGCAGGTGGTGGGGGTCCCGTTCGCCGCCGGGCCGCAGGACCACGAGCCGGCCGCCGCACACCAGGGGCAGGAAGATCTCGTTGATGGATATGTCGAAGGAGAGGGGTGCCTTGAACAGCGAGGCGTCGTCGTGTCCGAAGCCCAGGATCTCGTTGACCTGCCACAGCAGGCGCTCGCTGATGGCCTCGTGACGGATCATCGCGCCCTTGGGCCGGCCGGTGGAACCGGAGGTGAAGATCACGTAGGCCAGGGCGTTGCCGTGGACGGTGACGCCGGTGTCCCGGGTGTCGTGGCCGGTGTACTGCCAGTCGTCGAGGTCGACGGCGACCGCGGCGGGTTCGGCGGGGTCGTGCTCGCCGGTCGCGTTGAGCTGGACCACGACGCGCGCGTCGTCGATGACGACGGCACGGCGTGCGGCCGGCCACTGCGGGTCGAGGGGGACGAACGCGCAGCCGGCCTGGAGGGCGCCGAGCAGACCGATCACCATGTCGGCGGAGCGGCCCAGCGAAATGCCGACGACCTGCTCGGCGGTGAGTCCGCGTCCGATGAGGTGGTGGGCCAGCTGGGCCGACAGGTCCGCCGCTTCGCGGTAGGTCAGCGAGCGGTGTTCGTCGACGATGGCGACCGCGTCCGGCCGCAGCCGTGCCTGCTCACGGAACATCTCCATGAGGGACGGCCGGACCCGGTCGGCCTCGTTGTCGTTCCATTCGGCCAGGGCCTTGAGCCGCTCCGTCACACCGGACGGGCTGATGGTGCCGAGGGGACGGTCGGGGAAGTCCGCCAGGTCGTCCAGCGCGAGCTGCGCCTCGGACGGCAGGACGCCGTCGGGGACGGTGATGCCCACACCGTCCCGGCCGCTCTCGTCGATCTCCCAGCCCCCGGGCGTCCCGCCGCCGTTGCCGACCCACGCCAGCACGTCCGCGAACAGCGTGTTCGGGGTGAGGTCCAGACCGTCCGGGCCGAGGCCCGTCGCCCAGTACGACAGACCGATGGCACAGGCCCCGGCGATGGTCCGGTCGGAGTGGTCACCGGTACGCCGGCGCACGTCGGCCAGACGCGTAGGAGAGATCAGCACGAGACGAGCGCTCGGTTCCATCATTGAAGACTCAACACCCTTCCAAGTTGCGAAGGTCAGCCTAACCTAAGTTAGGGCTACCTAACTACCGTCCCGCCAGGCCTGCCAGAGCCTCGCGTAACGGCCGCCGAGAGCGACGAGTTCCTCGTGCGTGCCCTGCTCCACGACGCGGCCCGCGTCGAGCACGGCGATCCGGTCGGCCGCGACGGCCTGGGTCAGCCGGTGGGCCACGAACAGCGCGGTCCGTCCGGCGCAGGCGGCCATGACCGCCCGTTCCAGTTCGGCGGCGCCCTCGCTGCCCGCCTCCGCGGTCGACTCGTCGAGCACGACCACGGGTGCCCTGCCGAGCACCAGCCGGGCCAGGGCGACGGAGGCCACCTGGGTGCCGTCCAGCCGCGCACCCCCCTCACCGACCGCGGTGTAGAGCCCGTCGGGCAAGGACTCCACCCACTCCCGGGCGCCCACGACGCCCAGGGCGTCCAGCAATTGGGCGTCGCTCGCCCCGGGCGCGGCCAGCCTCAGGTCCTCGGCGAGCGGACCGGAGAAGACGTGCGTCTCCTGGGTCAGGATGCTCACCAGCGACCTGGCCCCGGCCTCGTCCAGATCGGCGAGGTCGGTGGAACCGACGCGCACCGAGCCGCTCTGCGGCTCGCCCACGCCGGCGATCAGCGCGGCGAGGGTCGTCTTGCCCGCCCCCGTCGCCCCGACCAGGGCCAGCGAACCGCCCGCCGGGATGGTCAGACTGACGTCCCGCAGGACGGGATCCTCCGCGCCGGGGTAGGTGAAGGTGAGCCCCTCGACCACCACCGCGCACGGCCCGTCGTCCGTCCGGGCGGCGGTGGAGTCGCCCACCAGGCGCTCCTGTGCGGACTCCGACAGCACCCCGACCAGCCGGGTCAGGCTGGCGCCGGACTTCTGCGCCTCGTCGAAGGTGAACATGATGGCGCCCAGCGGCGTGAACAGCCGGTGGAAGACCAACGGGGCGGCGGACACGTCGCCGAGGCTCGCCGAGCCGGTCTCCAGCAGGACGTAGCCCACCACGAGGATCAGGACGAGTCCGATGAACTCCGCGCGGTTCTCCCGGCCGACGAACCGGCCGAAGAAGCGGAACACGTCGATCCCGATGTCCCGCACCCGGGTGGAGTCGGCGGTGACCTTCTCCCGCACCGACTCCTCCAGGCGGTACGCCCGTACGGTGTCGATGCCGTTCAGACCGCTGATCAGCGACTGGGCGCGCTCGGCCTGGGCGACCGCGCGCCGGCGGTAGAGCGGGGCGGACCGGGGGAGGTACCAGCGCAGGGCCAGCGCGTACGCGGGCAGGGCACAGGCCCCGGCCAGGCCGAGCCGCCAGTCGAGCCCGAACATGCCGATCGTGGCGACGGCCACCAGCACGCCCGCGGAGAACACCGTGGGAACGGCCGCGCGGATGCCCTTGGACAGGACGGCGACGTCGTCACCGACACGGGAGAGGACGTCTCCGCGGCCGACCTGCTCGACCCGGGCGCTGGGCATCCCCAGCACGGCCCGGACGGCGCCTTCGCGCAGTTGCGCGAGCAGGTCGGCGCCGAGCCGTCCGATCAGGTACGTCGACATCGCGGTGGCCGCCGCGCCGAGGAGCGCGGCGGCCACCATCACGGCCCCGATCGGGACCAGGTCCGAGAGCGGTCCGCCCCCGGTCACCCCGTCGACCACGCGGCCGAGGAGGAGGACCGGGAGCATCTGGAGCGCGGCCCCGGCCACCGTGCTGAAGACGGTGGCCGCGGTCAGCCAGGGCATCTCGCGGCAGTTCGCCGCGACCCATCCGGCTGCCTCGCGTCCGGTCGTCGTGTGCAGGGTGGCCGGGGCGACGCTCGGGTGCGTGGTGCTCACACCTAGCCGACCGACTTGACGAGCTCGTCGATGGCGTACGGCATGGACAGCAGGGTGGCCTGCGAGATGGCCGCGCCGGCCGCCGGGCCCTCGCTGTCGAGGAGGTACGACACCTTGTTGTCCTTGGAGACCTTCAGGTTGGTGAAGAGGTCGAACTTCTTCAGCGCGTCCATGTCCGCCTTGTCGTTGATGACGAACACGCGGTCGACGTCGACGAGGTCCATGCGCTCCGGGGAGAGCTGGGTGAAGAACTTGTCACCCGCGATCTTGTCGATCTCGGTCTGACCCTTGAAGCCCATGCCCGACAGGAGCTGGCCGCGGACGTCGGTGGTGGTGAACGGCGAGACCGAATCCTTGTACCAGGACAGCGCGACGGCCTTCTGGTTGGCGAACTCCGGGTGCGCCTTCTTGACCTCAGCGAGCTTGTCGTTGATCCCCTGGATCATCTGCTTGCCCTCATCGGCCTTGCCGAGGGCCTTGGCGATGTGGAGGGCGTTGTCCTGCCACGGAGCGCTGAAGGGTTCCTTCTCGGCCTTGGTGCGGCCCACCGTCGGCGCGATCTTCGAGAGCTTGTCGTAGGCGGCCTGGTCGATCTCGGAGTACACCGCGATGATCAGGTCCGGGCGGAGCGCCGCGATCTTCTCGAAGTTGGGGCCCGCGTCACCGTTGTTCATGATGACCTCGGGCTTGGTGGTACCCCACTTGTCCTTCACCCAGGGCCACTGGGTGTTGATGTCGGGGCTCGTACCGGCCGGGTTGGGGTACTGGTCGACCATGCCGACCGGCTTGATGCCGAAGGCCAGGATGGACTGGTCGTCGGTGTAGCCCACGGACACGACCCGCTTGGGGGCCGACTTGACCGTGGTGGATCCGAACGCGTGCTCAACCGTGACCGGGAACGCACCGGCGGCGGCCGGGGAGTTGGCGGCGTCGTCCTTGCCCTTGTCCTCGGAGCCGGAACCGCAACCCGCGAGAAGGCCCACACCGAGGGCCGCTGCGGACACGGTCACCGTCAGCCGCCACCAGGACTTCATGCGTGTCGTTCGATCGAGGAACATCCGGATTCCCTTGCTTTCGTGCTATCTGATGCAGCCCCGTATAAGGGCAGGCAAACCTTAGCGTGAGGTGATGAGGTAAGCCTAGCCTAAGTTGGGGGTCTTCAGTTCCGTCCGCCCGAACCCTGGACGTGCGTCCGCCCGATCGGGACGACCAGGGGCCGCTCCCCCACCGGATCGTCGATCACCTGGGCGCGCAGACCGAAGGCCTCGTCCAGCAGTTCGGCGGTCACCACGTCGCGCGGATGACCCTGCGCCAGCACCGAACCCGCCTTCATCACGATCAGGTTGTCGCTGTAGCGCGCGGCCAGGTTCAGGTCGTGGAGCACCATGACCACGGTGCACCCCGACTCGTGCAGGTCGTCGACCAGGTCGAGGACGTCGATGGCGTGCGCCAGGTCCAGGTAGGTGGTCGGCTCGTCGAGCAGCAGCAGGTCGGTTCCCTGAGCCAGGGTCATCGAGATCCACACGCGTTGACGCTGCCCCCCGGAGAGGGTGTCGACGGCGCGGTCGGCCAGGTCGGACACCCCGGTCATGGCCAGGGCCCGCTCCACGACGGAGGCGTCGTCGGAGGACCACTGCCTGAGCCAGCTCTGGTGGGGGTGCCGGCCCCTGGCCACCAGGTCGGCGACGGTGAGGCCCTCCGGGGCGACCGGCGACTGCGGCAACAGGCCCAGCTTCTTGGCCACGTCCCGGGTCTTGAGCCCGGCGATGTCCTCGCCGTCCAGCACGACGGACCCCTTCGTCGGCTTGAGCAGCCGGGAAAGGGTCCGCAACAGGGTGGATTTGCCGCAGCCGTTGGGGCCGATGATCGTGGTGACGACGCCCTGGGGGATCGTCACGTCCAGCGCGTCGATGACGGTCCGGTCCGCGTACCCGACGGTGATGCCCCTGGCCGCCAGCCGCGGGACGTCACCGGCGACGGTCTCAGTACGGATCTCGGTGGTGTGCTGAGCGGCCAAGGCTCCCCCTTGAATTAGGCTTGCCTAACCTTTCTATCACCTAGCGGCGGTTCGCCCTCACCAGGAGGTAGATGAGGAAGGGACCGCCGATGGCCGCGGTCACCACACCGACCGGCAGCGTCACCGGCAGGGCCGTGCGCGCGATGAGGTCGGCGCCGATCAGCAACAGCGCGCCCACGGCGGCGGAAGCGGGCATCGGCGGCGTCGGGGACTTCGTCAGCCGCATCGCCACCTGCGGGGCCACCATCGCGACGAACGGAACCGGCCCCGCGGCGCTCACGGCCATCGCGGCCAGCAGGACCGCGCACAGCAGCATGACCGCCCGTACCCGGGTGTAGCGCACGCCCAGCCCCGCGGCCACGTCGTCACCGAAGTGCAGCGGTTTGAACTGGAAGGCGACGCAGGCCACGACGGCCATCAGGGCCACCGTGCCCCACAGCGCCGGCCGGACCTCGCCCCACGACCTGTTGTCCAGGGAGCCGACGAGCCACGCCTGGGCCCGCGCCACGTCCCGGATGTCGGCGGTGACCAGCAGCCAGGTCGTGACCGCCTCCATCACGGCACTCACCGAGATGCCGATGAGGATCAGCCGGAAGCCGTCGACGCCGCGCCGCCACGCCAGGAAGTAGACCAGCAGACCGGTGGCCAGTCCGCCCGCGAGCGCCGCCGCGGGCAGGCCCACGGAGCCGACGACCGCCGCGGTGGCCCCGCCCGAGACCGTCACCAGGACCACCGCGACCGCACTGGCGCCCCCGGTGATGCCCAGAATGTCCGGACTGGCCAGCGGATTGCGGGCGATGGACTGCGTGATGGCCCCGGACACGCCGAGCGCGACGCCCACGACGAGCCCGGCCAGGGCCCTCGGCATGCGCAAGTCCATGATCACGAACTCGTCCACCCGCTCGCCCGCCCCGAAGAGCGTGGCGACCACCTGAGGCAGACCGATGGGGAAGTCCCCCACCCCGATGGACAGGCAGAACACCAGGAACGTCGCGGCGGCCAGCAGCGCCGTCACGAGCACGATCCTGGGCCGCCACACGAACGACAGGCCGCCGAGCCTGACGCCCGGCACCGCCGGCTGCTTCACCGCTGTCTCG
Source organism: Streptomyces sp. NPDC048507 (assembly GCF_043199995.1). Taxonomy (NCBI): domain Bacteria; kingdom Bacillati; phylum Actinomycetota; class Actinomycetes; order Kitasatosporales; family Streptomycetaceae; genus Streptomyces; species Streptomyces sp. NPDC048507. The sequence goes on from NZ_JBICWZ010000009.1 coordinate 100,736, forward strand.
TTCATGCGCTCTTGAACTTTCCCCGCCACACCATGACCGCGAAGAACGGGGCGCCCAGGAGAGCGACGAGGACACCCGCGTCCAGCTCGCCCGGCCGCACCACGACGCGTCCCACGATGTCGCAGAACAGGAGGACGACCGCGCCGAGCAGACCCGCGTACGGCACCAGCCAGCGGTAGTCGGGACCGGCCAGGTACCGCGCCACGTGCGCCACCATGAGTCCGAGGAAGGCGATGGGCCCGCAGGCCGCCGTGGCGGCGCCCGCCAGCAGGGTGATGGCGACGATGCCGGCCGTGCGCACCAGCGCGATGTTCACGCCCAGTCCCCGTGCCACGTCGTCCCCGAGGTTGAGCAGGTTGACGGAGGGCAGGGTGGCCAGTGCCAGGACCAGCCCGATCACGACGAAGGCGGTCACCGGCCAGATGACGTCGAAGCCGACGCCGGCCACCGAGCCGGAGTTCCAGAACCGCAGGGCGTTCAGCGCGGCCTTGTCCGACAGCGCGACCGCCGTCGTCATCGCCGCGAGGAACACCGTGACGCCCTGACCCGCCAGGGCGAGCGTCAACGGGTTGCCGGCGCCCCGGCCGATGCTCGACAGCCCGAACACGACGACACCGGCGATCCCCGCCCCCAGGAAGGCGAACCAGACGTACTGGAACGGATCGGTGAACCCGAACAGGGAGATCGCCGACACCACGGCGAAGGAGGCACCGGTGTTCACGCCCAGCAGGCCGGTGTCCGCGATGGGATTGCGCGTGTACCCCTGGATCAGTGCCCCGCCGACGCCCAGGGCGATGCCCGCCACGATCGCCAGCACCGTCCGCGGCACCCGCACCGTCTGGACGATGAGCCGGACATCCGTGATCTTCTGGTCGGGGTCGGGGGCCGCGAACAGCCCGTGCCAGACCTCGGCGGGGCTGAGTGCGCGTGCGCCGACGGCGAGGGAGGCCACCGCGGCGATCACGAGGACCGCGGCGACCGCGGCCAGACCCACGGTCCGCCGCCGCCGGGCCTCTGCGACCCGGGGTGGCGACGGACGTTCAACTATAGACGTGCCCATGTCGCCCTACGCTATCCCTCGCTGACGCGGCACCGTGCGGGCACCTTGCCTCTCTCGCGGATCCGCCGGGGGACCCGTGGTGGCGCTAGGCCTGGCTGACGTGGCCGGCGACCGGCCGGGCTTCGTCGGGCACGGCCTTGACGACGCGGTCGAGGACCGAGTCGAGGATCTCGCCGACCCGTATCGCCGTGTTGGACAGCAGGGAGGAGGTGATGCCGTGCGTGTGCTCGGTACCGCCCTGGAGGTAGATGCCGCAGCGCAGCTCCGGATCGGTGGAGACGCGGTAGTCGCGCTCGACGCGGACCCGGCCCTGGTCGTCGCGGTGGCACTTGCCCCCGACGTCGCCGAGCAGGCCCAGCCCGTCGGCCTGGAGGTACCCGGTGGCGCACACGACGACATCGGCCTCCACCACGCTCTCCTCGCCGGTGACGAGGGACTTGACGGTGGCGCGCACCCCGTCGGCGGTCTCCTCGACCCCCGTCAGGCGCGAGATGTTCAGGAAGCGCAGCCGCTCGGTGCCGAGCACCTTCTCCTGGTACGACTGGCGGTACAGGTCGTCGATGAGGTCGATGTCCACCACGGAGTAGTTCGTGTTGCCGTGGTAGCCCATCAGCCGCTGCTTGACGTCCTCCGGCGCCGTGAAGTACTCGTCGACCGCCTGGGGGTCGAAGATGCGGTTCGCGAAGCTGCTGTCGTCCGCGGGGCTGTAGCCGTAGCGGGAGAAGACCGCGCAGACCTCGGCCTGCGGGAAACGCCGGTGCAGGTAGGCGACGTTCTCGGCGGCGCTCTGGCCCGCGCCGACGACGACGAACCGCTTGGGCTCGGAGCCCTCCAGGCCCTCGACCTTGGCGAGGAACTCGGAGTTGTGCCAGACGCGGTCGGACCGCTCGATGCCCTCCGGCATGACGGGGCGCAGTCCCGTACCGATGACGAGGTTGCGGGCGCGGTGCACGACGATCTCGTCGCCCGACCGGGCGGTCACGTCGAGGTACTCCACCACCCCGTCGCGCACGACGGGTTCGACCGCGATGACCCGGTGGCCGTAGGAGACCATGTCGTCGACCTTCGCCGCGGCCCACTCGAAGTAGTCGTGGAACTCGACGCGGAGCGGGAAGAGGTTCTTGTGGTTGACGAAGTCGATCAGGCGGCCCTTGCTTTGCAGGTACCGCAGGAAGCTGTACTCGCTGGACGGGTTCCGCAGCGTCACCAGGTCCTTCAGGAAGGACACCTGCATCGTCGCGTCGTCGAAGAGCATGCCCCGGTGCCAACCGAAGCTGGGCTGCTGCTCGAAGAAGTGCGCGGTGACGGCCTCCTGCCTGCCGACGCGCTCATTGTGCTCGGTGAGCGCGATCGCCATGGCGACGTTGGACGGCCCGAAGCCGATACCGATCAGATCGTGGATCAGTGGTGCGTCGCCAGGAAGAGCCTGTGACATGTCACTCCCATGTGTGCGGGACAGGCGCCAGCCGGGGCGTCCTGTCGGGGTGGGGATAGGGGGAGTCCAGGCACACCGGTGACCGGTAGCCAAGTGGAACTTAGGTAAAGCTAACCTGATCCAGGCGGACTGTCGACCAGACAAAAGGGACTATCTTGTCTGTTTGGGTCAATTCGCACCAGAAACGGGGTCGTTGCATCGTTAGGTAAGCCTTGCTTTACTTGGGGTTGCTTATTCGCTCATCTGAGGAGGAACCCCGATGCGGGTCGTCATGTTCGGTTATCAGACCTGGGGTCACCGCACCCTCAAGGCTCTCCTGGAGTCCGAGCACGAGGTCGTGATGGTCGTGACGCACCCCAAGAGCGAGCACGCCTACGAGAAGATCTGGAGCGACTCGGTCGCCGAACTGGCCGAGGAGCACGGCGTTCCCGTCGTCATCCGCAACCGCCCCGACGACGAGGAGCTGTTCCAGCGGCTCAAGGAGGCCGACGCCGACATCATCGTCGCCAACAACTGGCGCACCTGGATCCCGCCGCGCATCTACACCCTGCCCCGGCACGGCACCCTCAACATCCACGACTCGCTGCTGCCCAAGTACGCCGGCTTCTCGCCGCTGATCTGGGCGCTCATCAACGGCGAGTCCGAAGTGGGCGTCACCGCCCACATGATGGACGAGGTGCTCGACGCGGGCGACATCGTGGACCAGCGCGCCGTGCCCGTGGGCCCCCGCGACACGGCGACCGACCTCTTCCACAAGACCGTCGACCTCATCGCCCCGGTCACCGTCGGCGCGCTCGCCCGGATCGCCGCCGGCGAGACCGAGTTCACGAAGCAGGACCGCTCCCGGGCCAGCTTCTTCCACAAGCGGGCCGAGGACGACATCCGGATCAACTGGGAGTGGCCCGCCGACGTCCTGGAGCGGCTGGTCCGCGCCCAGTCCGCCCCGTACCCGGCCGCCTTCACCTTCCACAAGGGCAAGCGCCTGGAGGTCCTGTCCGCCGTCGTGTCCACCGGCGTGTACGGCGGCACTCCCGGCCGGATCTTCTACCGCGAGGGCGACGGCGTGGTGGTCGTCGCCGGAGCGGACGCCCGCACCGGCCGCAACCACGGCCTCGCGATCACCCGCGTCCGCACCGAGGACGGCCGCGAACTGCCCGCGGCCGAGTACTTCACCTCCATGGGCGGCTACCTGACCGGCCGCCCCTGACCCCCGCGGGCGCCCGTGGCGCCACCTGATCCCGCACCCGCTCCGGACGGTCCCCGGCGGGTCGGCGAGCACCGCCGTGCGCATCGACGATCCGCACGGCGGTGCCGATGCGTGCGCCGGTCACGGGGAGCCGGCGGCGGTGTCGGTGCGCTGAAGTACTCTTCCCCCGCCACCGCACACCGATCGCAAGGACCAGAAGAGTTGACCGGCCTGTCCGCTTTCCCCTCGCCCTTCCACACGTCCCGTTCCCCCGCGTTCGCCAAGCCCCGCACGCTGCGGGAACTCCGGATGATCCAGTGCAGCGCGCACATTCGGGCGAAGCCGGGATGGTCCGACAAGAGGAGCGACGCCGGGATCGTGGCCCGGTGGACGCGGGAGGCACTCGCCCAGGGGCTCACCGAGGCCGGGGTCCGCTACGTCCTGGACGAACTGGCGCACTACGCGGCCCTGCGGGACGAGCGGACCGGCATCGAGGTGTCCGCCGTCGACGGGGTGTGGCAGTCGGACACCCTGATCGACGACGAGCTCGGCTCCCGGCTGCGCCGGGCGGTACGGGTCCTGGAGCAGGTTCCCGAGGCGGAGCGCGACTGGCATCCCGGATCCGGCGGCCAGGTGTGGGACCTGGTGCACCCCTCGCTCTTCTGCCTGGTACGGGGGGTCAGCGGCGGGCCCGAGCAGGCGTGGCAGAACCCGGCCGGCCGCCATGCGAAGTACGAGTTCTCGGAGAAGTTCCAGTGGCTGCCCACTGACGTCGACGTCACCGAGGACGGCGAGACCGTCTTCCGTTCGTACGTCAACAACGTCCACCCCGAGGAGCACCGCGAACTGAACGCCGTGCTCCCCGAGTTGTTCGCGCGCATGCTCCCCCTCCTGGAGAACGTGCTGACCGATCTGCGCCATCCGAGGCCCCTGCGGATCGAGGCGGACCCCTACGGGTGGTACGACGCGCGGCCGGAGTACCCGAACAGGTCCGCCTACGCCGACGACGCGGCCTACGCGCAGGCCCGCCTGGCGTGGGACGAGGCCCAGGACAGCTGGTGGGAGGACCGCAGCCCGGTCGTCCCGGACGCCCCGGCCTTCACCCCGCCCGAGGTGCCCGGCGCCGCGGCCCGGGTCGGCCTGCGCGGCCGCCGCCTCCAGGTCATCGTCAAGCTCGCCAACGTCCAGCTCACCCCGGACCGGCCCGAGTACCCCGGCGGTTCCTGGCACGTCGAGGGGATGCTGAACGAGCGGATCGTCTCGACCGGCATCTACTACTGGGACAGCGAGAACATCACCGAGAGCCGGCTGGGCTTCCGGGCGGCCCTCGACGACCCGGACTACGAGCAGAACGACGACGCCGGCCTGCGCGAGGTCTACGGCCTCGAGGACGAGGACGCGCTGAACCAGACGCTGGGCTCGGCATCGACCCCTGCGGGCCGCTGCCTGGCGTTCCCCAACGTCCTGCAACACCGCGTCAGCCCGTTCCGCCTCCTGGACGGCACCCGCCCGGGACACCGCAAGATCCTCGCGTTCTTCCTGGTCGACCCCTCGGCGAGGATCACCTCGACCTCCGACGTCCCCCCGCAGCAACCGTGGTCCGACACCTCGACCATGACGCGCGAACAGGCCGAGGACCACCGCGAACAGCTCATGCGGGAACGCAAGTTCTTCGTCGACGAACACAACGAGCAGCTCTACGAACGAGAATTCTCCCTCTGCGAACACTGACCCCCCGCCACCGCCCCGCCGCCCGGGTGTACGGCGGGGCCCGGCTCAGACGTCCTCCGCGGGGCCGGCCGCCCCGCGGACCGGCCGGGACGAGCGGATAAGGCCGACCCGGGCGCAAAGTACATACAGGGTTCATATAAAGACGCTATGGTTCTGGCATGAGTCGCCGAGACGCCGCGCACGGCGCCGCCGATGCCATCGGGTCAGCCCTCTACGGGCTGGCCACCGGGGCCGTGCGGCGGCTTCCGCGGGACATGAGCCTGACGTCCGCCGCCACCTTGGCCACCCTGGACAAGACCGGCCCGCGGCGGATCACCGATCTGGCGGTGGCCGAGGGCGTCACCCAGCCCGCGATGACCGTCCTGGTCCGGGTGCTGGCGGAATCCGGGCTGGTCGAGCGGAAGGGCGATCCCTCCGACAAGCGGGTCACGCTGGTGTGCCTGACCGAGGCCGGCGCCTCGTACGTCCGGGCGCGACGGCAGGCGGGCGTCGACGCGTACGCGCGGTTGGTCGACGAGCTCAGCGGCGACGAGGCCGGGGCCCTGGCGGCAGCCCTTCCGGCCCTGCTGCGCCTGGCGGAGCTGGAGAGCCGTGCCCGAGAGGCGCCGGACCGGTGACCCCGGACCCGGCTCCCCCGGTACGTTCCGGGGCGCGTCCGCTGGTCCCCGCCCTGGTGTTCGTCGCCCTGGTCGTGGCGGCGGTCGCCAGCCTCGGGACTCCGCTCATCACCAGCGTGGCGGCCACGTTCCGCGTCTCCCTCGACAGCGCGCAGTGGACGCTGACCATCGCCCTGCTCAGCGGCGCCGTCGCCACACCCGTCCTCGGCCGGCTCGGTGCCGGTCCGCACCGGCGGGCCACGGTGCTCGCCACGCTGGCGATCGTCGTCGCCGGCAGCGCGCTGACCGTGCTGCCGCTGCCGTTCGCCGCGCTGCTCGTGGGCAGAGCGGCCCAGGGCATCGGCCTCGGTCTCACGGCGCTGATGATGGGCGTGGCCCGTGACCACCTTCCCGAGGAGCGCGCAGCGGCCACGATCGCCCTGATCTCGGTGGTCTCCGTCATCGGAGCCGGCGTCGGCTACCCGCTGGCCGCGCTGCTCGCCGAGTTCGGCGGACTGCGGGCCGCCTACGGCCTCGGCCTGCTCGTCACCGCCCTCGCCTTCGTGACGGCGTGGCGCTCCCTGCCCGCGGCCCCCGAAGGCCGCTCCGCTCACGTGAACGTGACCGGTGCGCTCCTCCTGGCGGGCGGACTGCTCCTCGTGCTGTTCCTGGCCGGCGAGCGCGGCCTGTGGACCCGGCACCTCGCCGGTGCGGTGACCCTGACCGCCGTCGCCCTGCTCCTGCTCTGCGTCTGGACCGTCTCCGAACTGCGGAGCACGACACCCCTGGTCGACGTCCGGGCGGTACGGCACCCGGCGGTCGCCGGGGCGAACATCGCCATGTTCGTCGGCGGGAGCGGCATGTACCTCCTGCTCACGCTCATCACCCGCTACGCACAGACCCCGCACGGCGCCGGCTACGGCTTCGGACTGACCACCTCCGTGGCGGGTCTGGTCCTCGTCCCCTTCTCCGTGCTGGGGTTCGTCGCCGGCAGGCTCACGCCGCGGATCCGCGCCCGGATCGACGGCCCCCTGTTGCTGGCCGGCAGCGCCGCCGTCGTCGGCGGCGGGTTCGTCCTGTTCGCCACCGCCCGGTCGGGCCTGGCCGAACTGCTCGCGGCCATGGGCGTCCTGGGCTTCGGCGTCGGCAGCTTCTCGGCGGCGGTGCCCGGCGTCATCCTGGCCGTCACCCCCGAGAGCGAGACGTCCAGCGCCATGAGCTTCAACTACGTCGTCCGCAGCGTCGGATACGCCCTGGGCAGCGCCATCGGCGGTCTGGTCCTGGCCTCCGGCACCGCCACCGGCCGCCGCTTCCCGGACGACGGCGCCTACACCACCGCGGCGCTGACCGGCGTCGCCGCGATGGCGGTCACGACGCTGGCCTGCCTCGCCCTCGCCCGACGGCGCCCACTCGGCCCGACGTCGACGCCGTCTGCGCCGGCGCGCTGAACCCCGGCGCGCCGGGCACGGATCTGCGCATACTTCTGAAGATCGATTCCGAACACTGGAGGTACCGTGGCCAAGGGCTATTGGGTCAGCGTCTACCGCGCCATCGAGGACGCCGAGAAGCTGGCCGCCTACGACGAGTTGGCCGGTCCGGCCGTCCGGGCCGCGGGCGGACGGCTGCTCTCCCGCGACGGCCGGGTCGTCGCGCACGACGCCGGAATCGCCGAGCGCACCATCCTGATCGAGTTCGACAGCTTCGAGCAGGCGGTCGCCGCACGTGCGAGCGCCGCCTACCAGGAGGCGCTGGCCACCCTCGGCGACGCCGTCGAGCGCGACTTCCGCATCGTCGAAGGCCTCGACTGACGGCGGTCCCCGGTCCCCCGCGTCAGAGGACCTTGGCGAGGAAGGCACGGGTACGGGCGTGCCCCGGATCGTCCAGGACGGCCGCGGGCGGCCCCTGTTCGACGACGACCCCGGCGTCCATGAACACGACCGTGTCGGCCACTTCGCGGGCGAAGCCGATCTCGTGGGTCACCACGATCATGGTGGTCCCGGCGCGGGCGAGGTCCTTGATCACGTCGAGGACCTCGCCGACCAGTTCGGGGTCGAGCGCCGAGGTGGGCTCGTCGAAGAGCAGCACCTTCGGTTCGAGGGCGAGCGCGCGGGCGATGGCGACGCGCTGCTGCTGCCCGCCGGACAGGCGGCGCGGGTAGGCCTCCGCCTTGTCGGCGAGACCCACCCGTTCCAGGAGCCGCCGGGCCGCCTCCTCGGCCCGCGCCCGGGGGCGGCCCAGCGCGGACACCGGGGCCTCGACGAGATTGTCGAGGACGGTGAGGTGCGGGAAGAGGTTGAAGTTCTGGAAGACGAACCCGATGCGCGTGCGCTGCTTGAGCACCTCCTTCTCCTTCAGCTCGTACAGCTTGCCGCGGGCGGCCCGGTAGCCGATCAGCTCGCCGTCGACGCTGACCCACCCCCGGTCGACCTTCTCCAGGTGGTTGATGGTGCGCAGGAGGGTGGACTTCCCCGAGCCGGAGGGGCCGAGGATCACGGTGACCTCGCCCGTGCGCACCGACAGGTCGACGCCGCGCAGCACCTCCAGGGGACCGAAGCTCTTGTGGACGCCGTGGACGTCGACCATGACGTCGCGGACGGCCGCGGATGCGGCGGCGGGTGCGGCGCTCACGCGTGCTCCGGCGGGTTGATCCGTGAGCTGTCGATGGCGGAGGCGGTGGTGCCCCACTTCTTCAGGATCCGCGCGTAGGTGCCGTTCTCGATCAGCTCGTTGACGGCGCCCTGCAGGGCCGGGGCCAGCGGGGAGCCCTTCTTCAGGGCGAAGCCGACGTCGAGGCGGTGGTATTCGCCGAGGAAGGTGGTTCCTGCGGCGGGTTGCGCGGCCTGGTGGCGCAGGCCGTTGATCGTCGACATGACGACGTCGATCCGGCCCTGCTGGAGGGCGGTGGTGACGGCTCCGGTCTCGGCGAAGACCTTGACCTCGTACGGCTTCCTGCCGGCCGCCGCGCACACGCCCCGCTGTGCGGTGAGGGTCTTCTCGAAGGTGGTGCCCGCGCCGGTGCCGATGGTCAGTCCGCACAGCTGGGTGAGGTCGGACACCTGCCCGGTCAGCCGGGTGTTGCCCGTCTTGACCGCGAATCCCTGGCCGTCGTTGACGTACGTGACGAAGTCGATGGTCTTCAGGCGTTCGGTGGTGACCCCGAAGTTGCCGGTGCCGATGTCGTACTTGCCGCTGCCGAGGGCCGGGAGGATCGTCTCGAAGGAGGCGTCCTGCCGCTCCAGGCGCAGGCCGAGGACCTTGGCCACCGCGTCGGCGAGCTCGATGTCCTGGCCGGCGGGGGGCTTGTCCTGGCCGTTCGGGTAGTACGCGGAGGGCGGCGCGCCGACCGAGCTGCCGACGCGCAGGCTGCCCGCCCGGCGCACCTCGGCGGGCAGGAGCGCGGCGACCGCCTCCACGGTGCGTACCCCGGCGACCGGGTCGTCGGCCGGTACGGGGGAAACCCCGGCGCCCGCCGGCTCCACGGGCGCGCCGCCGGAGCCGCAGGCGGTGAGGGCCAGCAGGGGCAGGAGGGCGAGGGCCGCGAGGGAACGCAGGCGCGGGCGGGTGGTGCGCGTGCCGGTCATCCGCGCACCGCCGAGAGGGGTGCGCCGCCGCGCGCGCCGCCGCGTTCGGCGTCGCGTTCGGCGTCGCGCTTGGCGACCTCCGCACGGACGAGCGGGATCACGTACCGGCCGAAGTCGACGGCGTCGTCCAGCAGGTCGTAGCCGCGGGCCGACAGGACGTCGACTCCGAGGTCGTAGTAGTCCAGCAGGGCCTGGGCGACCGTCTCCGGCGTGCCGACCAGCGCGTTGGAGTTGCCCGCACCGCCCGTGGCGGCGGCGGTCGGGGTCCACAGCGCCCGGTCGTAGCGCTCGCCCGCTTCGGCGATGGCGATCAGCCGCCGCGATCCGGTGTTCTCGGGCGCGGCGTCCGGCGCGCCGCCGCCCCGGAGACGGCGTACGGGCCCCGCCTGCCGCCGCCGTTCGATGGCGCCCAGCGTGCGGTGGGCCTTCTCCCAGGCGAGCTCCTCGGTGGGGGCGATGACCGGGCGGAACGCCACCTGGATGCGCGGGGTGTCGGTACGCCCCGCGGCCCGCGCGGCGGCCCGGACCTCCTCGATCTGGCGGGCGGTGTCCGCCAGCGGCTCGCCCCACAGGCAGTAGACGTCGGCCTCGGCGCCTCCGGCGGCGTACGCGGCGGGCGAGGAGCCGCCGAACGAGACGTCCGGGCGCGGCTGCTGGACGGGGAAGACGTCGCTGAGGAAGTCGTGGAAGCGGTAGTGCTCGCCCTCGTGGTCGAAGGGCTCGTGGGTGGTCCAGATCTTCTTGACGATCCGGATGTACTCGCGGGTGCGGGCGTAGCGCTGGTCCTTGGTGAGGGTGTCGCCCTCGCGGCCCTGTTCGTGGTCGTTGCCGCCGGTGATGAAGTGCACGGTCAGCCGGCCGTCGCTGATCTGGTCGAGGGTGGCGAACGTCTTGGCGGCGTAGGTGGGGTAGGAGACGTTGGGCCGGTGGGCGAGCAGGATCCGCAGGCGGTCCAGTCTGCTCGCGACGTACGCGGCCGCCGGCGCGGGGTCCGGGGATCCGGAGCCGTAGGCGAACAGCACCCGGTCCCAGCCGTGGTCCTCGTGGGCCCGGGCGAGCCGCAGCGTGTACTCCTTGTCGAACGCGGCGCCGGAGCGTGCGGTGGTTTCGGATCCGTCGTTGGTGGCGGCGATGCCGAGGAATTCCACGGGCATGGGGTGGCCTTGGCCTTTCGGATGGTGAACGGTGGATCCCCGCGGGCGGGCAGGACGCGGCGACCGCCGGCGGGACGGCGGTCGGGACGGCATCCGACGTGCCGGGAGCGGGGCAGGGCGGTTCCGGGCAGGGCGGTTCCGGGCAGGGCGGTGCGGTGCGGTGCGGGGAACGCGGTGCGGGCGTGACGACGCGGAGCGTCGGGAGGGTCCGGAGAGGCGGCAGCGCACGCCCGGGCCGACGGGCGCCCGGTGGGGTGCGGAAGGGAGTCCTCGGCCCGCGACGGGGCCCGCGACGGGGTCACCGAGGGAGGGAAGGGCCGGTCAGACAGCCCGCTGCCGCGTCAGGCGCAACACGCCGCGGACCACACGCGACCGAAGTCGATGTAGTCGCGCGAAACCAGGCGCTGATGGGCGTTCATGCGCCTACTTGAACAGGACTTCCGGCTCTTCGTCAAGCAACGGCCCGGATCGGGACGGGCGCCGCCGGCCCGCCGCGGGCGCTGTTGACAGGGCCGGGCGGCAGGCGCATACGATCGAGGCCGGAGCGGCTCCCGTGTGCGGGGAAGCCGCTGTGCCCGCGTTGAGGGACGCGGTGAGCGTGATGATCCGTCCACGCCCGCGACCCTCCCCTGGAGCGCCTCCCATGGCCACCCCTTCCGACGTCTTCGACGTGTCCGACGCTGCCGTTCCCCCTCCCGTCCCGGCCGCGGGCCGCGCGTCCGCCACCGAGCCGCCACCGCCCGGCTCCGCCGGCGCCTGCGCGCTGCCGCCGATCGTGCCGCGCCGGCGCACCGGCCGCCGGCTGTCCGCCGCCGCCGCGCTGCTGGTCTCCGCGCTGTTGCTGGTCTCCGTCGTGCGCAACGAGGCCTTCCAATGGCAGGTCGTGGGGCAGTACTTCACCACCTCCGCCGTGCTCGACGGGCTGCTGCTGACCCTGTGGCTGACCGGCGCCGTGATGGCGCTCGGCTTCCTGTTCGGCACGCTGCTGGCGGTGATGCGGCTGTCCGCCAATCCCGTGCTGCGCACGCTGAGCTGGGGCTACGTGTGGATCTTCCGGTCCACTCCGCTGCTGGTGCAGTTGCTGTTCTGGTTCAACATCGGCGCCCTGTACCCCACCCTCGGGCTCGGCATCCCCTACGGACCGCAGCTGTTCACCCTCACGACGGTCAACCTGCTCGGCCCGACCCTCACCGCCGTCATCGGGCTGACCCTGCACGAGACGGCGTACGCGGCCGAGGTGGTGCGCGGCGGCATCCTCTCCGTGGACCCCGGCCAGACCGAGGCCGCGCAGGCGCTCGGCCTGGGACGGCGGCGCACGCTGCGCCGGATCGTCGTCCCGCAGGCGATGCGCTCCATCGTGCCGACCGCGGGGAACATGCTGATCGGCACGCTCAAGGGCACGAGCATCGTCAGCGTGCTGGCCGTGCACGACCTTCTGTACTCGGTGCAGTTGGTCTACAACCAGAACTACCGGGTGATTCCGCTGCTGATGGTGGCGACCCTCTGGTACATCGCCGTCACGAGCGTGCTGAGCGCCGGCCAGTACTACGTCGAGCGGTACTACGCGCGCGGCGCCTCCCGCGCTCTGCCGCCGACCCCGGCCCGGCGCCTGCGCGTCCGGCTGGCCGCCCTGCGGGGCCGGCTGCACGCGGTGACCGCAGCCGGCGGCCGCTGAGCCGGACGGCGCCGTGCGCACGGCCCTTTCAGCGGGCCGCGGTCATTTAACACTGCGGTCATGGTGTGCCCCATCGGCCGGACGTAGCGTCGTGGAGGAGGGGATCAAAAGGGCCGACGGGTCGAATTCCCCATCCCCGCAACGGCGTTGCCGAGCAAGCGAAAGGGAGGCCGCCGCACCGTGAAGTTCCTGGCCATCACCCTCATCACCGACACCCCGGACCCGGCGACGGGCGGGGCGACCCCCACGCGCGAGCGGTTCCGGCAGGTGGCCGCCGCCGCGGTGCGGGCGGAGGAACTGGGCTTCGACGGGTTCGGGGTCGGTGAGCGTCACGAGCGGCCCTTCCTGTCGTCGTCGCCACCCGTCGTACTGGCGCACATCGCCGCGCTGACCCGCCGCATCCGCCTCTACACCACCGTGACCACGCTGAGCCTGCTGGATCCGGTCCGGGCGTACGAGGACTACGCGACGCTCGACCACCTCAGCGACGGGCGCCTGGAGCTGATGATCGGCAAGGGGAACGGCACGGCGCAGCGCGAGCTGTTCGACGTGACGCCCGAGGACCAGTGGGAGCGCAACTCCGAGGGGTACGAGCTGTTCCGGCGGATCTGGCGCGAGGACGCGGTGACCGCGCGGCCGCGGTTCCGGCCCGCGCTGACCGGCGCCGAAGTACTGCCCCGGCCGTACCAGCGGACGCTGCGGGTGTGGCACGGCAGTGCCACCAGCCGGGAGTCCGTCGATCTCGCGGCGCGCCACGGCGATCCGCTGTTCTCGGCGAACGTCACCCATCCCCTCGGCCCCTATGCCGAGTTGATCCGGCACTACCGCGAGCGCTGGGCGCACCACGGACACGATCCGGCCCGCGCGGTCGTGGGCGCGGGCACGGCGGGCTTCCACACGGCGCCCACCTCGCAGGGGGCGGTGGCCGCCTACCGGCCGGCCTTCGCCCGGTACCTCGCCCAGCACCGGGCGCAGGGGCTGGAGCCGGTCTTCGCGACCCTGGAGGATTTCGTGGAGCGCAGTTCGGCGCTGATCGGCAGCCCGCAGCAGGTGATCGAGAAGGTGCACCGCTACCACGAGGCGTTCGGCCACACGGTGCTCCACCTCCAGGCGGAGCCGGGCGGCCTGGGCGAGGCGGAGCACCGGGCCTCGCTGGAACTGTTCCAGTCGCGGGTCGCTCCGGTGCTGCGCCGCTCGATCCCGGACCCCCTCTTCCCCTCCTCCCCCGATCTGTAAGGAGCCCGGCCATGTCCCGCACGCCCCTGGGGGTCCTCGACCTCGTCCCGGTCACCTCCGGTTCCACCGCCGCCGAGGCCCTGCACCGCAGCATCGACCTGGCCCGGCAGACGGAACGGTTCGGTTACGCCCGCTACTGGTTCGCCGAGCACCACCTCAATCCCGGGGTCGCCGGGACCTCCCCGGCGGTCGTGCTCGCGCTGACCGCCTCCGCGACCACGAAGATCCGCATCGGGTCGGGGGCCGTGCAGCTGGGGCACCGCACGGCCCTGTCGACCGTCGAGGAGTTCGGGCTGATCGACGCCCTCCACCCGGGGCGCCTCGACCTCGGTCTGGGCCGCTCGGCGGGCCGGCCCCCGGCTCCCGAGCCCGACGCGCCCCCGCCCTTCGAGGGGTGGACGCCGGGCGGGCTGCGGATCCCCGCGCGCTTCTCCTTCGCCCCGCTGCTGGGCCACCCCCGGCTGGCCCTCCAGCAGCGGCTCCTGAACCATCCCGGGGCACGGCCGCAGGACTACGCCGCCCAGGTGGCCGACGTACTGGCCCTGCTGCGCGGCGAGTACCGCTCCCCGGAGGGCGTCGAGGCGCATGCCGTCCCCGGTGAGGGGGCCGACGTACAGGTGTGGATCCTCGGCAGCAGCGGCGGGGTGAGCGCCGCGACGGCGGGCGCGAACGGGCTCCGCTTCGCGGCGAACTACCACGTCAGCCCGGGGAGCGTGCTGGAGGCGGCCGAGGGCTACCGGGCCGCGTTCAAGCCCTCGGCCGAGCTGGAGCGGCCCCACTTGACGGTGTCCGCGGACGTGGTGGTCGCCGAGGACGACGCCGGGGCCCGCGAGCTGGCCGCCGGGTACGCGCCGTGGGTGCGCGGCATCCGCTCCGGGGAGGGCGCCATCCCCTTCCCGTCGCCCGCCGAGGCCCGGGCGCTGCCGTGGACGGACGCCGATGACGCCCTGGTCGCCGACCGGGTGGAGACGCAGTTCGTCGGCTCCCCCGCGACCGTGGCCGACCACCTGGAGCGGCTCCGGGAGGCCACCGGCGCCGACGAACTGCTGATCACCACCATCACCCACGACCACGCCGACCGGGTGCGCTCGTACCGGCTGCTCGCCGAGGAGTGGGCCCGCCGGGACTGAGGCCCGGCCGGCCGGCGAGGCACGGGTGCGGGGTGCGGGGTTAGGGCACCGGCTGCTGCTGGGTGACGCAGTGGATGCCGCCGCCGCCCGTGCCGAGGCGGTCGATGTTGAGCTGCTCGACGGTGCGGCCGGGGAAGAGCCGGGTCAGGGTGGCCCTGGCGGCGGCGTCCGCCCGGGTGTCGCCGAACTGGCCGCTGATGACGGCGCCGTTGCACACGTAGTAGTTGGCGTAGGAGGCGAGGAAGTCCCGGTTGGTGGAGCGGATCTTGTCGTAGTCGGGGCCCTGGAGCTTCTCGACGGCCATGCGGGCGCCGCCCGCGCTCGTGGCCGCCGAGAGGATCTGGAACTGCTGCCGGGCGTCCTTGGCGTAGACGTCGTTGTCCGAGGCCAGGGGCATCTGGACGAGGGCCTTGCCGGGGGCCAGGAAGCGCGAGGTCGCGTCGACGTGGTCGTCGGTGATGTCCTGGCCGCTCACGCCGTCGAACCAGATGACCTTGGAGGCGCCGTAGGCGGTGCGCAGCGCGGTCTCGATCTGTGCCTGGGTCATGTTGGGGTTGCGGTTGCGGTTCACCAGGCTGCTGCGGGTGGCCATCAGGGTGCCCGCGCCGTCCTGTTCGACGGCGCCGCCCTCGCCGACGAGGGCGGCGGCGGTGAAGGGGACGCCGGCGTAGGCGGCGATCCGGCCGGCGACGAGGGCGTCCTTGGCGTGGGTCTGCTTGTTGCCCCAGCCGTTGAAGTTCAGGCCCACGGCGTCGAGGCCGCCCGCCCCGTCGGTGCGGAAGACGGGGCCGGTGTCGCGCATCCAGCAGTCGTCGACGGGGATGGTGGTGACGACGGTGACGGTGGGACCGCACTGGGAGCGGGCCTTGGCGGCGCTCGCCGGGTTCGCGCAGAGGAGGACCGGCTCGTACTTGGCGATGGTGCGGGCGATGAGGGCGATGTCCGACTGGACCCCGCTGAGGGTGCTGCCCCAGATGGAGGTGCTGTCGGGCCAGGCCATCCAGGTGCGGGTGTGGCGCACCTCCTCGATCGGGACGCGCAGGGTGCCCGCCGCCGGAGCGGGGCGGGCCGCCGCCCGCGCCCGTCCTTCGGCCGCCGCCAGTGCGGCGGTGGCGGCGGTGAGGCCGGCGGCCGCCAGGAAGCTGCGCCTGGCCATGCCGCCGGCGGGCGGGCGTGCTGCGTGATCGTTCATGAGGGGTCTCCTTGGGGGGGATCAACTCCCCGCGGCGGTAGCGGGGTTGACCCGAAAGCTAAAACTGGCCAAGCGCTCGGTCAATAGTTTCGACGAGGTCATTCCGGCGGTTCGGGAGAAGCCCCAGGTGACGGGCTGGAGGATCGTTAGAGTGACGCCATGGCCGCATCCGCGAAGAACCCACCGGACCTGTCCGCTCCCCCTGCGCGCACGCGGCGGCCCCGGGTCTCGGCGAAGGGCGAACAGACCCGGGCCGGGCTGATCGCCGCCGCCCGGACCCTGCTGGCGGGCGGGCTGAGCGAACGGTTCACCACCCGCAACGTGGCCGCGCTGTGCGGGGTTTCGCACGGGATGTGCCACTACCACTTCCAGGACCGGACCGATCTCGTCCTGGCCGTCATCGAGGACATCCGCCCCGAGTGGATCCACCCCCTGGAGGAGGCCGTTTCCGCCCCCGGGCCGTTCGAGGAGCGGGCCGGGCGGGTGGTCGAGCTGCTGGGTCGCCCCGAGGGCGCGGAACTCTCCCACCTCCACTCGGCGTTGCACTGGCACGCCCTGAACGACCCCCGGGTACGGGAGTCGCTGGAGGCGGAGTACGTGCGATGGCGCGACTGCTTCGTCACCCTGTTCCGGGTGCTGGCCGAGGAGCGGGGCGGGGGCGTGGACCCGGTCCTGCTCGGCGAGGCCGTGGCCGCCGCGGTGGACGGCCTGGCGGCCGCCGAGTCACTGGGCTCCGAGGTCGACTCCGGGCCCGTGCTGCGCACGCTGATCCGTACGCTCGCCGCCGGGACCCGGCCCGGGAGCTGATCCGCCCGGCCCGCCCCCGGGTACACCCCCGGCTACAGCGCCCGCCGGGCCTCGGCGATGGCCGCCGGATCCCAGCCCGGCCGCGGCACGGACTCCAGCAGCAGCCGGGTGTACGGATGCCGGGGGGCGGCGAGGACCTCCTGGGTGCTGCCCTGTTCGACCACGGCGCCGTGGCGCATCACGACGATCTCGTCGGTGACGCACCGTACGACGCCGAGGTCGTGGGTGATGAAGAGGTAGCCGATCCCCGTCTGCTCCCTGACGTCGGCCAGCAGGTTCAGGATCTGCGCCTGCACGGAGACGTCGAGCGCCGCGACGGCCTCGTCCAGGACCAGGACGGCCGGTTCGACGGCGAGGGCCCGGGCGATGGCGACGCGCTGGCGCTGGCCCCCGGAGAGCCGGCGCGGCAGGGCGTCGGCGGCCCGGGTGCCCAGGCCCACCTGGTCGAGCAGTTCGCGTACCCGCCGTGCGTGGTCGCGGCCGGGGAAGTGCAGGCCCAGCGTTTCGCGCAGGGCCGCTTCCACGCTGGTGCGCGGATCGAGGGAGAGGTACGGGTCCTGGAAGACCATCTGGACCTCGCGGGCGCGGGCCAGGCGCGCGGCCCGGCCCCGGGTGTGCCCGGTACGGGACCGGCCCCGGACCAGGACGTCCCCGTCGTCGGCGCGCTCCAGGCCGACGACGATGCGGGCCGTGGTCGTCTTGCCGGAGCCGGACTCGCCCACGATGCCCAGCGATCCGCCCTCGGGGAGGGCGAAGGAGACGTCGTCGACGGCACGGACCGAGCCGAAGGAACGGCGCAGTCCGGTGACCTCCAGTACGTTATCGGGCATCGACGGCGCTCCCTTCGAGCAGGTCGCTGTGGTGGCAGGCGGCCAGGTGCGCCGGCCGGCCGGGGGCGGCCGACTGCTGCGGGGCGCGCTGGTCGCACACCTCCGTGGCGAGCGGGCAGCGGGCGGCGAAGGCACAGCCGTGCAGCGGCTCCCGCAGGTCCGGCGGCTGGCCCTCGATGGCGGCGAGCCTGCCGCGGGGTCCCTCCATGCGCGGGGTGGAGGCGAGGAGGGCGGCCGTGTACGGGTGGCGGGGGCGGGTGAAGAGGACCTCGGCCGGGCCGGTCTCCACGATCCGTCCGGCGTACATGACGTACACGCGGTCGCTGATGGCGGCCGCGAGGTCCAGGTCGTGGGTGACGAACAGCAGGCCGGTCCCGAAGCGTTCGCGGAGCGCGGCCAGCAGTGCGATCACCTCGGCCTGGCTGCTGACGTCCAGCGCCGTGGTGGGCTCGTCGGCGAGCAGCAGCGCCGGGTCCCCCATGAGGGCCGCCGCGATGACGACGCGCTGGAGCATGCCGCCGGAGACCTGGCCGGGGTACTTGCGCAGGACCGCCTCGTCCAGGCCGACGGCCCGCAGGAGTTCGAGGGCCCGCGCGGTGGCGTCCGTACGGCTCATGGCGCCGGTGAGGGTGACGCTCTCGGTGAGGAAGTCCCCGATGCGGCGCAGCGGGTTGACGGCGGCGCGCGGGTCCTGGAAGACCATGGCGACGGAGGTGGCGCGTACGTCGCGCAGCCGGCCGGTGTCCATGGCGAGCACGTCCTCGCCGCCGACCCGGACGGCTCCCTCGACGACCGCTCCGCGCGGCAGCAGGTTCAGGGCGCTGCGGGAGGTGAGGGTCTTGCCGGAGCCGGACTCGCCGACGAGGGCGACGGTCTCGCCGGCGGCGACGGTGAGGTCGACGCCGTCGAGGACGGGCCGGGCGGTGCCGGGCAGGGTGATCCGCAGCCCCTGGATGTCGAGCGTGTGCAGGGGTTCCACGGCTCTCTCCGCGCTGTGGGGACCGACGGGACCCGCCGGGTTCGTGGGGCTCGTGGGGCTCATCGGTCCCTCCTGGCGATGCGGTCGGCCCATCGCTCGCCCACCACGTTGAAGGCGACCACGGTCAGCACGATGAAGGCGCAGGGCAGGACGGCGGACAGCGGGTAGCCGTGCTGGATGGCGCTCTGCCCGTCGAAGACCATGCGGCCCCAGTCGGGGGTGAGGGCGGGAACGCCGAGCCCGAGGAAGGACAGGCCGGCGAGGTCCATGAGGGCGTACCCGAAGTTGATCGTGGACTGGGCGAGGACGACGGGGGCGATGTTGGGCAGGATGTGGCGCAGGCAGATCTGGAGCGCCGAGTGGCCCTGGACCCGGTAGGCGCTCACGTAGGGGCGGGCCCGTTCGGCGAGGACCAGCGAGCGGGTGAGCCGGCTGACGTAGGGCAGGTAGGCGACGGCCAGCGCGAGGACGGGGGCGAGCAGCCCTTCGCCGTAGACGGAGATGATCAGGATGGCGAGCAGCATGCCGGGGAAGGCGAAGACCAGCTCCGTGCTGCGGGACAGGACGGAGTCGAGCCATCCGCCGCGCCAGGCGGCGGCCGTGCCGACGGCGATGCCGGCGACGGTGGAGAAGACGACGACGCCCAGCGGGCCGAGCAGGGAGGTGCGGGCGCCGAGCAGCAGCCGGGAGAGGGTGTCGCGGCCCGCGGCGTCCGCACCGAGCGGGTGCGCGGCGGAGGGTCCGGCGAGGGCGTTGCCCAGGTCGACGTCGTTGGGGTCGTGGGGCACCAGCCACGGGGCGGCCAGTGCGGCGAGGACCACGACGGCGACGAGGCCCAGGCACAGCAGGTGCAGCGGGGAACCCGTGGCGCGGATCCGGGCGAGGCCGGGGCGGCGGGTCAGGACGGCGCTCACGCGGAGGCCCCTCTCGTGCCGAGGGTGACCCGGGGGTCGACCAGGGGCAGCAGCAGGTCCACGACCAGGTTCACGGTCATGAACAGGGCGACGATGATCAGGGAGATGGCCTGGACGGTCGGGAAGTCCTTGGTGGTGGTGGACAGTTCGAGGAGCTGGCCGATCCCGCCGATGCTGAAGGCCGTCTCCACGAGGATGGTGCACACCAGGAGGGTGGAGACGATCAGCCCGCCGGTGGTCAGGACCGTCCCGAGGGAGTTGCGGAAGACGTGCCGCCGGATGACCTGCCGTTCGGGCACTCCCCGGCTGCGGGCGACGATGACGTGCTCGCTGTCGAGGGCTTCGAGCATGGCCGAGCGGGTGACCCGGGCGAGCATGCCGATCAGGTAGAGCGCCAGGGCGACGGCGGGCAGCGTCAGGTGCCAGAGCATGTCGCCGAGTCCGTCGCCGGCGCCGCTGCTGGGGAACCAGCCGAGCTGGACGGCGAAGAGCCCCTGGAGCAGGACGGCCGCGACGAAGGACGGGGTGCCGACGGCGAAGGTGGTGGTGACGAGGATGGCGGAGTCGGTCCCGCCGCCGCGGACGGCGGCGAGCCGGCCGAGGAACAGCCCGACGGCGACGACCACGACGAGGGCCATGGCGATCAGCAGCAGCGTCACGGGCAGCCGGTCCGCCAGCAGGTGCGAGACGTCGGTGCGGTAGGTGATCGAGCGCCCGAAGTCGCCCTGCACCACGTCCCCGAGCCAGCGGAAGTACCGGACGAGGAAGGGATCGTCCAGGTGGTACTGGGCGTTGATCGCGGCGAGGGCCTCCGGGGAGGCCGACCGGCCGGCGAGCAGGAAGCTCGCCGGGCTGCCGGGCGCCAGGTACAGGGCGCCGAAGACCACGAACGAGGCGACGAACAGGGTGGCGGCCATCTCCGCCACCCGTCGTACGGCGAAGCGGACGAAGCTCACTGTGCGGCCCCCACGTCGGCGGCCCACGGGTAGTACATGTACGAGATGGTGGTGGGCGCTCCGGTGATCCGCTTGCCCAGGAACAGCGCGGTGGGCCATTCGGCGACGGGGATCCACAGCAGCTGCTCGGAGGCCTGGTGCTGGAGCTTGGCCTCGATCTCCAGCCGCTCCTGCACGGGGTAGACCCCGGCGGCCTGCTCGACGAGGCGGTCGTACTCGGGGTCGCTGTACCCGCCGAAGTTCAGGTACGCGCCGGTCTTGAAGTTCGACAGCAGGTCGAGCGGGTCGGTGATCGAGTCGTAGTAGGTGAGCGGGAACATGTCGATGCCCTCGCGCGCCCCGGGGTCGGTGAACAGCGCGGTGAAGGCGTTCGGGGCGATGGTCTTCAGCTTGACGTCCAGGCCGATCCGGGTGCCGGCCGCCTGGACCGCGGTGGCGAGGAGGGAGACGTCCTGGCCTATGGAGCTGGTGGCCATGGTCAGGGTCTTGCCCTCGGCCCCGGCCTCCTTGACCAGCGCCTTGGCCCGCTCGATGTCCTGGCCGGTGGGCGGCAGGCTGTCGAAGGCCGTCTTCAGGGTGTGCTCGGGGGCGGCGGCCCAGGCGGCCCGGGTGGTCAGGGAGTTGGTGGCGGTACCGGCGCCCCCGAGTCCCGCCTTGACGAAGCCGCTGCGGTCCAGCGCCAGGGACAGGGCCCGGCGGACGCGGACGTCGCCGAGGGGACCCTTCAGGTCGGTGACGTTGACGTTGACGGTGCTCAGGCCCTCACCGAAGTACAGGGTGCCCGCGCCGCTGTCGCGCAGGCGGGCGTAGCTCTCGGTGGGGATCAGGTAGCCGCCGTCGACCTCTCCGCTGAGCATGGCGTTGGTGCGGCCGGAGGGGTCGGTGAGGATGCGGAAGACCGCCTTCTTCGCCTTGGCCCTGGTGCCCCAGTAGCCGTCGAAGCGGTCGAGTTCGATCGACTGGCCCTTGTTCCACGTGCCGAGCTGGAAGGGGCCGGTGCAGGCGAGGCCGCCGGTGGTGCCGTAGTCCTTGCCCGCCGCCTCGACCGCCGCCTTGGACGCCACCACTCCGGCGGCGGTGGCCATGTACTGGGGGAACTGCGAGTCGGGCTTCTTGAGCTTGACGGTGACCTGGAGCGGCCCGCTCTTGGTGACGGCGGAGACGTTCTGGAAGACCTGGGCCCAGGCGGCGGCGTTGTCGGGGTCCATCTGCCGGCCGAGGCTGAAGACCACGTCGTCGGCGGTCATCTCGTTGCCGTCGTGGAAGCGCACGCCGGGGCGCAGGTCGTAGACCCAGGTGGTGGGATCGGGGTTGGACGCCTTCTGGGCGAGACCGGGCTCGGTGGTCAGGCCCGGGGTCCAGCGCATGAGGCTCTCGCACACGTTGGACAGGATGGTGTTCTGCGGGTAGTCGAAGGCCACCGTGTAGTCGAGGGTGGGCGGTTCGGCGTACACGGCCCAGCTGAAGGAGTCGATCTCGCCCCGGGCGGGGGGCGTGGCGGCGGAGAGCCGGACGTCGGTGAGGCCGCCGCCGTCCTTGGGCGGACCGCCGCAGGCCGTGAGCAGGGCGAGCGAGGTCAGGGCGGCGGTGGCGAGGGCCGCCGCGCGGCGGACGGCCCCGCGGTGGGGGCGTCCGCCCGCGCGGGGCGGGGAGGTGGTCATCGTCGCGCTCTCTTTCCGGGAGGGGTGCGGGGGGAGGAGCGGGCGGACCGGCGGCGCGGTCCGCGGGGAACGGCCGAAGTCCGGATCAGCCTTCGGTGCGGGCGGCGGTGCGGGCGGCGGGGATCTGCTGGGTGATGCAGTGGACGCCGCCGCCGCCGAACGCGATGGCGAGGGCCCGCACGCCGACGACCTTGCGGCCCGGGTGCGCGGCGGCGATGACGGCGAGGGCTTCCTCGTCCTGGGGCACCCCGGCCACGGGGACGACGACTCCGCCGTTGGCGAGGTAGTAGTTGAGGTAGGACACCTCGATCTCGCCGTCGCCGAGGTCCGTGAACGCCGTCTGCGGTACGTCGACGATCTCCAGCCGGCGGCCGCGGGCGTCGGTGGAGGCCTCCAGGACGGCGCGGTTGGCGCGCATCCGGGCGTGGTCGGGGTGGGCGGGATCGGCGGGCAGCGAGACGACGACCGTGCCGGGCGCGGCGAAGGCGCAGACGCCGTCGACGTGGCCGTCGGTCTCCGTGTCGAGCAGGCCGCCGTACGGCAGCCAGATGACCTTGGTGACCCCGAGCCGGGCCATCAGTTCGGCCTCGATCCCCTCGCGGGTCATGCCGGGGTTGCGGTTGGGGTGCAGCAGGCACTGCTCGGTGGTGATCAGGGTGCCTTCGCCGTCGACGGTGATCGCACCGCCTTCGAGGATCATGTCGGAGGCGATGCGGTCGGCGCCCAGGTGCTCCAGCAGCAGGGTGCTGATCCGGTCGTCGGAGTCGAAGGGGTGGTGCTTGCGGCCCCAGGCGTTGAACCGGAAGTCGACGCCGGCCCGGTTGCCGTCCCCGTCGAGGACGAACAGCGGGGCGGAGTCGCGGAACCAGGAGTCGTCGAGCGGCAGCTCGATCACGGTGACGTCGGCGCCGCAGTGGGAGCGGGCGTCCTCGCCGTGTCCGGGCGGAGCGACCATCGTGACGGGCTCGAAGGCGGCGACGGCGCGGGCGACGGCGGCGTACTCCTCCTTCACGTCGGCCAGGACGCTCCCCCACAGGTCCTCGCGGGTGGGCCAGGCCATCAGACAGCCCTCGTGCTCGGACCACTCGGCGGGCATTCGGTATTCGGCCATGAGCTGTCTCGTTTCTTTCGTTGGCAGAGTCTTCCACTCGACTGAAAATTCAGTCAAGGCCTGAGCTCTGCGAGGTGGGGCGGCGAGGCGCGGTACGGGGCGGCGGCCGGCCGGCGTCGACGATCGGGGCGGCGGCGGTTCGGCGGCGAGGAGCGGGGGCTGGGCGGGGCTGGTGGCCCTCCGGCGGCTCGGCCTCACTCTGACATTGACTGAAAATTCAGTCAATAGCTCGGGCAGCGAAACGTCCCGGCCATCAAGGGCCGGTGAAAGCCGGGAAGGGAACGGCGGAAAAGGGGCCGGCGCGCGCGCCCCCTCGGGGGCCGGCGGCGGGGCGGGTCAGATCTGGCGGAGGCCGGCCAGTTCGGCGTCGATGGCACCGCGTACGAGCTCGCGCGCGTGCCCGATCTGCGTACCACCGCTGAGCCAGCGCACGCTGAGCCCCTCCAGCAGGGCGGTGAGCCGCTCGGCGGAGGCGGCGAGCGAGGAGGCGGGCGCCATCGGCTGCACCTGGCCCAACAGCGCGGCGACCTCCTGGACCCAGACCAGGGTGGCCCGGGCGAGGTCCTCGCGCAGCACCTCGTCGAAGACGGCGCTCGCCCGCAGCTCACCCCAGGCGGAGCTGTTCTCCCGCACCTCCGCGGTGTCCTGGAGCTCCAGGAGCAACGTTTCCTCCAGCTCCTCGCGGGGAGAGAGCGGCGGAGCGTCCGGATCGCGGTCGGTGGTGTAGCTCTCCGCACGGTCGTTGATGAACTCGAGGGTCTGGCGCAGCACCCCCGTGCGGTCCTTGAAGTGGTAGTAGATCAAGGCGGTGGACACGCCGGCCTCGGCCGCGAGTTCCTCCACGCGCAGCCCGCGGACCCCGCGCCGGGCGATCACCCGGGCGGCCGCTTCGAGGATCTGAGTGCTGCGAGACGCCATGACCGGCACCTTACCGGGGCCGTCCGGAGCGGCCGTACTCGGCCCGTCACCGGGAGTGCGGGCGGGGCGGGGGCCGTCAGGCGCGGCGGTGGCCGTCCGGCGGCCGTCAGGCACGGCGGTACTGGTCCACGACGATGGTGACGGCGCCGTCGGCCGTGACCCCGACCAGCCGCACCAGCGCGACCTCGTTGCGGTCCGGGCTGCGCACGCAGAACGGCCGCTCCTTCGCCAGTGCGGCGAAGGACAGGGCGGCCGCCGGGCGCGTCTCGATGCCGCGTACGCAGTCGGCGGGCGTCAGCGCGGCCCCGTCGGACACGAAGGCGTCCGATTCCTCGGAGGGCAGGAAGGCCTGGCCGTCGCGCGCGAGGTACCAGGAGGCCGTCTCCGTGGACACGACCTTGCCCGCCTTCAGGTCGAACTCGTAACCGGTGTCGGGGGCGGTGAGCTCGGCCCGCGCGTAACCGGGCAGGAAACCGGGGGTGGCGGGCGGGGCCGACCGCGGGGGCGGGCCCGCATCGGTGACCGCTGCCCCCTCGTCCTCGGAACCGTCCAGGTAGTACACGGCTCCGCCGCAGGCCAGCAGTGTGACGGCGACCGCCAGGGCCACCGCGGGCAGGCGCCGCCGGCCGCGCCGCGCCGCCCCGCGACCGGTCGCGGAGACGGCGCCGGGCAGGGGTTCGGGGCCGGGTACGGGCGCGGGGCCGAACCCGGGAGCCGGAGCCACCGGGCCCGGCGCCCCGGCCGGGCCCGGCCCGGGAGCGGGCGGGGCCGGGGGCGCCGTCGCGGTCCTGGTGGGCTGGAAGTGGGCCGGGGCCTGCCGCACCGGCGGCTCCACCCGGCCCCCGAGCTCGTCGCGGACCGGGGCGGGCAGCCAGCCGTCGGTGAACTCCGGCCGCGGGCCCACCGCCGGGTGGGCGTGCACGGCCTCGATCAGCTGGGTGGTCGTGGGACGGTCGCCGGGCTGCTTGGCCAGGCACCACGAGACCAGTTCCCGCAGGTCACCCGGTACGTGGCCGAGGTCGGGGTGCTCGTGGACGACCCGGTACAGCGCGCCGGACTCCGGTCCCCGGCCGAACGGCGGGACCCCGCTCGCCACGTACCCGGCCAGTGTTCCGAGGGCGAAGACGTCGGTGGCCGGTGTGGCCCGCAGGCCCAGCGCCTGCTCGGGCGCCATGAAGGCGGCGGTGCCGATCCGCAGTCCCGTGCCGGTGAGGGCGGCGGCGTCCGCCGCGCGCGCGATGCCGAAGTCGATCACCCGCGGGCCGTCCCCGGCGATCAGTACGTTCGCCGGCTTGAGGTCCCGGTGGACGACGCCCGCGCGGTGGATGGCCTGGAGCGCCTCGGCTATGCCCGCGACGAGCAGCAGGACCGTGCGGACGGGCAGGGGTCCGTGCCGCCGGACCACTTCGTGCAGCGAAGGCCCGGGCACGTAGGCCGTGGCGAGCCAGGGCGTGCGGTCCTCGACCCCGGAGTCGATCACCTGGGCCGTGAACAGGCCGTGGATCCGGCGGGCGCTGGCCACCTCCTGGGCGAACCGCTCGCGGAACTCCGGGTCCGCGGCGAACTCGCTGCGGACCGCCTTCAGTGCGACGGGGCGGCCCCCGGGTGTGTAGGCGAGGTAGACCACCCCCATGCCGCCCGAGCCGAGCCGGGCGTGCAGCCGGTAGCCACCGATCTCGTAGGGGTCCTCGGCGGACAGGGCCGTGGGGGTGGATCGGACGCCGGGGAGCTGTTCGGACATGCGGTGGCTCTTTCAACGATGCGGCATTGTCCTGGCGCATCGTGCCGCTAACTAAAGTTTCAGTCAATGTGTGACAATGCGAGACGCACACGGCCAGGAGGGATCACCAGGAGGGATCACACAGTGACCGACCGCAGGGAGGCGATCCTCACGGGCGCCGCGCGGGTCATCGCACGTCGGGGCGTCCGGGGGCTGCGGGTGGCGGAGCTCGCGGCCGAGGCCGGCGTGTCCACCGCGCTGATCTACTACCACTTCAAGGACCGGCCCGGCATCCTGCGCCAGGCCCTGGCCTTCATCGGCGACCGGGCCGACCGCTACACCGGGACGGGTGAGGACGGAGCCGCCCGGTCCGGCCCCGCCGACCCGCGGGAGCTGCTGGAGCGGACCCTGCTGCTGGAGTTCCAGGACCTGCCCGAGGTACGCGAGAACAGCACGGCCTGGGGGGAACTGCGGGCCCACTCGGTCTTCGATCCGGAGTTGCGCGACGAGCTCGCCGCGGCCGGCGCGGCCTGGGCGGCCGAGGTCGCGGAGCTCCTGGCCGCGACGTGCCCGGCCGCGCGGCCCGGCGCGGTCACGGCCGCCGCGGAGCGGCTGACCGCCCTGCTGGAGGGGCTCAGCGTCCGCTGGCTGAGCGGACTGCTCCCCCTGGAACACGCCCGGAGCCTGCTGCGCGAGGCCGTCGGAGTGGAAATCGGCCGCCTGGGTTCCACCTCGGCGACGGTTTGACTGAATTTCCAGTCAGTGCCACAGTGACGACACGTGGCCGCAGCACTCACCGTGCCGAGCGGCCGTTCGCGGCGCGGAGCGCGCACTCTTGTCCGTAGGGCCCTGGTTCGCCGGCCTACGAGGCACCTCGCGCCCGCCCTGGCCGGATGCACCCTTTCCGCCAGCCCACGATCGGAGTCCCCGTGTCCTTCCTTCCCCCCACTCGCCGGACCGTCCTTCGCACCCTCGCCGGAATCGGCGCCGCCGTCGCGGGCGCCGCCGCCTGCGGCCCCTCCCCCTCCGGCACCGAGGCCGACACCGCCCCCGCCGGATCCGCCCGGTCCGCCGCGGACGAGGGCGACCGCCGCCTCGGTGCCGAATGGGAGAGCCACACCCGCACCTTCATGGCCTGGCCCGCGCTGAACTCCGTCTGGCGCGAGGACCTGCGCTACGTGCGCGAGGACATCGCGCGGATCGCCCGCGCCGTCGGGCAGTACGAGGCCGTCGTCATGATGGCCCGGCCCGACCAGGTGGACGCGGCTCAGCGGGCCTGCGGCTCCCAGGTGGAGGTCATCCCGCTGGCCGTGGACGACCTGTGGGCGCGCGACACCGTTCCCGTCTTCGTCGAGGAGGGCGGCAAGGTCGTCGGCGTCGACTTCAACTTCAACGGCTGGGGCAACAAGCAGGAGCACAAGAACGACGGGGCGGTCGGCCGCAACCTGCTGCAGAAGTACGGGATCCCCCGCGTCCAGGCCCCGCTCGTCGCCGAAGGCGGCTCCTTCGAGACCGACGGCGAGGGCACGCTGCTCATCACCGAGAGCTCGATCGTCAACGACAACCGCAACCGGGGCAAGAACCGGGACACGATCGAGGCGGAGCTGGAGAAGACCCTGGGCCTGGACAAGGTGATCTGGCTGGCCGGCGTCCGCGGCAAGGACATCACCGACGCCCACGTCGACAGCCTCGTGCGCTTCACCGCGCCCGGCGTGGTCCTGCTGGACCGGGCCCACCCCAACACCCCGGCCGACTCCTGGTCGCGCTCGGCCGACCAGGCCAAGTCCGTCCTGTCGAAGGCGACGGACGCCCGCGGCCGGCGCTTCGAGGTCATCGACCTGCCCCAGCCCGACCTGGACCGGATCACGGGCCGGGGCGACGACTTCGTGTCGACGTACGCGAACTTCTACGTCGCCAACGACGCGGTCTTCATGCCCAGGTTCGGTGACGCCAAGGCCGACGACCGGGCCCGCGGCATCCTGCGGGAGCACTTCCCCAAGCGAGAGGTCGTACCGGTCGCCATCGACACCATCGCCTCGGGCGGCGGCGGCATCCACTGCTCGACGCACGACCAGCCCGGCAAGCCCGCCGCCTGACGCGGCGGGCGGGCGGCGGGCAGCGGCCGGCGGGCAGCGGACTCAGGCGGCGTCCGGGACCGGTTCCAGGACCCGCTTGAGGTTGCGCAGGGTGGTGCGGATGTTCCCGCGCTGGAAGTCGGCGAAGGTGCGGCCCCGGGTCGCGATCCGGTCGAAGGCGTTCGCCACCGGGTCCGGCCACCCGCGCCGGTCGTCGGTCCAGGTCTCGGTCACCCGGGTGCCCTCCGGCACCGGCTCGAATCGGTACTCCCAGGTGGCGATCGGGCCGGGCACCCGGGGACGCCGGATCCCGATGGCGTGCACCCGGAAGCGGAAGAGCCGGTCCTCCTCGATCGCCGTCACCGTGCACCGGGTGGTCCAGCGGAAGGCGCCGCGCTTGTTGCGCCCGTCGAACACCGTCCCGACCCGGGTCTCACCGGCGCCGCCGTGGACGGTGGCGCCGAGGTTCTCCGGGCTCCACTCCCCCATCCGGGCGGGATCGCGGACGTGCCGGTAGACGTCGGCGGGGCGGGCGTGGATGACGATGCTGTCGGACACCGTGAACGTACGGGGCATGGCGGCGCCTCCTTCTCGCCGCCGACGCTACCCGGCCCGCACGCCCCTGGCTACCCTCGGGTAACTTCCGGGCCTACTCCCAGTCGTCCCACGGGGGCTCGGTCTCGTCGAAGTCGAAGGGCGGCTCGTCCGAATCCGCCGCGGCGCGCGCCGGGCCCGGCCCGGCGGCCGGAGCGGCTGCGGCCGGAGCGGCCGCCGCGGGCACGCCCGCCGGGGCGGCTGCGGCAGCGCCCGCCCCACCGGCGCCGGCCGACTCCGCCAGCGCGTCGAGGACGCCCTGGCCGTACTTGGTGAGCTTGGCCTCGCCCACGCCGCCGATGGTCGCCAGCTCCTCCACCGACGCGGGCAGCCGGGTCGCGATCTCCCGCAGCGTCGCGTCGTGGAAGACGACGTACGCCGGGACGCCCTGCTCGCGCGCCGTCGCGGCCCGCCAGGCGCGCAGGGCGAGGAAGACCGGCTCCGCCTCGGCCGGCAGGTCGACCGGGACCCGGGCGGCCTTCCCGGAGCGGGATCCGGACTCCTTGCGCGCCGGGGCGGCGGGCGCCTTCTCCTTGCGGAGCATGACGCTGCGCCGCCCGCCCAGCACCTCGCCGCTGTCGTCCGTCAGGACGAGCGTTCCGTAGTCGCCCTCGACGGCCAGCAGCCGCTGCGCCAGCAGCTGGCGCACGACCCCGCGCCACTCCGCCGTGCCGAGGTCCGCGCCGACGCCGAACACCGAGAGCCCGTCGTGGTCGAACTGGATGACCTTGGCGGTCTTCTTGCCCTGGAGGATGTCGATGATCTGACCGGCGCCGAACTTCTGGCGCCGTTCCTTGGCCAGCCGCCACACCGTGGACAGCAGCTTCTGCGCGGCGACCGTCCCGTCCCAGGACTCGGCCGGGGTCAGGCAGGTGTCGCAGTTGCCGCACGCCTCGCCGGACTGGCCGAAGTACTCCAGCAGCCGGACGCGGCGGCAGTCGACCGTCTCGCACAGCGCCAGCATCGCGTCCAGGTGCGCGCTCAGGGACCGGCGGTGCGCCTCGTCCCCCTCGGAGCCCTCGATGAGCTTGCGCTGCTGGACCACGTCCTGGAGCCCGTACGCCAGCCACGCCGTGGCGGGCTCGCCGTCCCGGCCCGCGCGGCCGGTCTCCTGGTAATAGCCCTCGACCGACTTCGGCAGGTCCAGGTGGGCCACGAAGCGGACGTCGGGCTTGTCGATGCCCATGCCGAAGGCGATCGTGGCGACCACCACGACCCCGTCCTCCCGCAGGAAGCGCGCCTGGTTCGCCGCACGCGTACGGGCGTCCATCCCGGCGTGGTACGCCACCGCGTCGATGCCCTGCTCCGCCAGGAACGCGGCGGTCTTCTCCACCGAGGCCCGGGACAGGCAGTAGACGACGCCGGCGTCCCCCTCGTGCTCGGTGCGGATCAGCTCCAGGAGCTGCTTCTGCGGGTTGTTCTTCGGGGCGATGCGGTACTGGATGTTCGGCCGGTCGAAGCTGGCGACGAAGTGCCGGGCCTCCTCCAGGCCGAGCCGCGCCACGATCTCCGCGTGCGTGGCCTCGGTGGCGGTGGCGGTCAGCGCGATCCGCGGCACCTTGGGCCAGCGCTCGTGCAGCATGGACAGCGCGAGGTAGTCGGGCCGGAAGTCGTGGCCCCACTGGGCGACGCAGTGCGCCTCGTCGATCGCGAACAGCGACACCCGGCCCCGGTCGAGCAGCCGCTGCGTGCCCTCGCCGCGCAGCCGCTCGGGAGCCAGGTAGAGCAGGTCCAGCTCGTCGGCCAGGAAGGCCCGCTCGACGGCCTGGCGCTCCTGCGGGTCCTGCGTGGAGTTGAGGAACCCGGCCCGGACGCCGAGCGCGGTCAGCGCGTTCACCTGGTCCTGCATCAGGGCGATGAGCGGCGAGATCACCACGCCCGTGCCCCCTCTGACCAGCGCCGGGATCTGGTAGCAGAGCGATTTGCCGCCGCCGGTCGGCATCAGGACGAGGGCGTCGCCGCCCTCGACCACCTGCTCGATGATCTCCTGCTGCGCACCGCGGAACGAGCTGTAGCCGAAGACGCGGTGCAGTACCCGCAGGGCGTCGGAGGTGTCGTCGCGGGTGTCGGGGGAAGCGTCCGGAAGGGCCATCCGAGAAGCCTAGCGGCACCCGCCGACACCCCCGCCCGCCGCCGGGGCGGGGGCGGGCGGGGGCGCGAGGGCGGGCTGCGGCAGGAGAACGGGCTACGGCGCCATCTCGTACGTGCCGGCCAGCGCCTCGACGCGGTCCCAGACGCGGGCCGAGCGGGCCTCGTCGGCCACGGGCCGCCGGACGGCGCCGAGCGCCCAGGCCTGCTGGGCCGCGGTGGCGCTGTCCTTGCCGTGCAGTTCGACGGCGTGCGCGGAGAAGTCGCGCACGAGGACGGCGAACAGCTCGTCGAGCACGTCCTCGTCGAGGCCGGTCAGCCGGGCCTGCTCCAGGATCAGCTGGCCGTGGACGACCAGTGCGAAGAGCTGGCCGACGGCGAGCAGCAGATCGAGGTCGCGGCTCTGCTCCTCGTCGGGGGCGGCGGTGGTCACGAACGCGCACAGGGCGTCGGCCTGCTCGCGGAAGCGGGCGACGTTGGGGACGGCCTCGTAGGCGTCGTAGGCGGGGCGCCAGTCGTGGAAGCGTACGGAGCCGAGGCCGCGGGCCGGGCCCTGCCGGAAGAGGAAGCCGTCGTCGGCCGCGTCGTGGCGGGTCGGCACGGGGGCGTAATCGACGGGGTCGAGCAGGTGGTTGCGCATGAACTTGAGGATCAGCGCGAGGTTGACGTGGACCGTGCCCTCCAGCTTCGGCAGGCCGCGGATCTCGACGGCCGCCTGGGCGAAGTAGGTGTCCTTCTCGAAGCCCTTGGCGGCGATGACGTCCCACATGAGGTCGATGACCTTCTCGCCCTCCGTGGTCACCTTCATCTTCGTCATCGGGTTGAAGAGCAGGTAGCGGCGGTCGTCGGGACCGGCGGAGCGGAAGTAGTCGACGGCCCGGTCGCTGAACAGCTTCATGCCGACGAGGCGCACGTAGGCGTCGGCCAGCTCGCGGCGCACGTGCGGGAACGCGGTGACGGGGCGGCCGTAGAGGACGCGGCCGTGGGCGTGGGTGACGGCCTCGTACATCGCGTGCTCGCAGATGCCGATGGAGGCGGTGCAGAGGTTGAACTTGCCGACGTTGACGGTGTTCAGGGCGGCGTCGAAGGCGGCGCGCCCGGTGTGCAGGACGTCGGCGGCGGAGACCGGGTAGTCCTCCAGGCGGAACTCGCTGACGAACTTGGAGGAGTCCACGACGTTTTTGACCAGGTGGTAGGCCGGGTGGCGGCTGTCGGCGGCGAAGAAGACGTAGCCGTCCGGGCCCTCGACGTCGGTGCGGCGGCCGAAGACGGAGACGAGCCCGGCGGCGTTGCCGTTGCCGATGTAGTACTTGGATCCGCTGGCGCGGAACCCTTCGGCGCCGTCGGCGTCCGTGTACGGCTCCAGCAGCATGTCGGTGGAGTAGATGTCGGCGCCGTGGGTCTTCTCGGACAGGCCGAAGGCGAAGACCTCGCCCTGGCCGAGGAGCTGCGCGGCGCGGGCGCGGGCGTCGGCGTTGCCGCTCTGCCAGACGGGGCCGAGGCCGAGGACGGTGACCTGCCAGGCGTACCAGTAGTCGAGTCCGTAGAACCCGAAGACCTCGTTGAGGGCGGCGATCCGGGCGGTGTCCCAGCGCTGGTCCTCGCGGGTGGCGGCGGAGGCCGGGGTGAGGAAGGTCGCGAACAGGTTCTCCTTGGCGGCGAACGCGAGGAAGTCGCCCAGCCAGGCGCGCGTGCGGTAGTCCTCGATCAGCCGGCGCTTGCCTCGCGCCTCGAACCAGTCGACGGTGGCGCGCAGCAGCCTGCGGGTTTCGGGGTCGAAGTGCGCGGGGTCGTAGGTGCGCGGGTTGAAGAGCAGGCCGTCGGCCATGGAGGTCGCCTTCCGGAGGTGCGGTCGGGGAGGGGCTGGTCAGGAGGTGCGGGCCCGGGAGGTGGGCCCGAGGCCGGGAGGTGCGGGCCCGGGGCGCGGCGTTCAGCCCGGGGAGGGTGCGCCGCCGAGCCGGTGCAGGGTGGCGAGGACGTCGTCCAGCCAGGCGAGGGTCATCCGCTCGTAGGCGATGCCGCCGCGCAGCACGACGTGCTGCAGTTCCTGTCCGGCGTCGAGGGGCGCGGGCGCGTCCGGGCCGGTGAAGTCGCGCAACTCGCCGGCGAGGTAGTGCGCGAGCCGGTCGCCGTGCACCTGGTGGTGGCGGCGGACCTCGCGGATCAGGGCCGCCGGGTCGTCGAAGGCGGCGCCGCGGATCTTCACGGCGAGGTCGTGGCGCAGGCTCTCGGGGTCGATGGGCTCGTGCAGCCAGCGGGCGAGGGCGGCGCTGCCGGGGCCCGCGACGGAGTACTCCTTCTTGTCCGGCCGGCCCTGTTGCGCCACCGCGCGGACGGCGAGCATGCCGTCGCGTTCCATGCGGCCGAGCACCCGGTAGATCTGCTGGTGGGTGGCGGTCCAGAAGTACCCGATGGAGCGGTCGAACCGCCGGGCCAGTTCGTATCCGGAGCCCGGCTGTTCCAGCAGGGACACGAGGATCGCGTGTTCGAGCGCCATGCCCCGATCTTTCTATGCAACTCGTTGCATAGACAAGGCCGGGCGCCCCGGTGAGACGCGGCTCACCCCCGCCCCCCGCAAAGCCGTGTGGCCCCGCACGTCACGAGGACGCGCGGGGCCACACACCGGACGGTGCGCGAGCCGGTCACCAATAGTGGCGCCGGCCGCCGACGGCGTGACCGACCGAACCCAGGATCCACAGCACCGCCCCCACCACGAGCAGGACGATTCCGATCGTCCACAGGATGGAGATGCCGGTCAGGAAGCCGATGATCAGGAGAATGAGGCCGACGACGAGCATGGTGTCCCTCGCTTTCCCGTTAGGAACGCGGCGGAACGGTGGATCCGCCGGAGTGTCGCAACCGGCGTCTACCCTGCGATGGCCCCCTTAGCTGTCCGCGGACCGGGAAAATTCGCGCGGCCCCGGCCGCGGTCAGAGGGGTTCGACGTCCAGGAAGGCCGCGAGGGCGGCTTCCTCGGTGTCCGCGACGGCCGGGGAGCCCGCGCTGCCGGGAGTGCCGGGGAGATGCTGTTCGGCCCAGATGACCTTGCCCGACGGCATGTACCGGGTGCCCCAGTGCTCGCTGAGCTGGGCCACCAGGAACAGTCCCCGGCCGCCCTCGTCGGTGGTGGCGGCGTAGCGCAGGTGCGGGGCGGTGCTGCTGCCGTCCCACACCTCGCAGGTCAGGGTGTGGTCGTAGAGCAGCCGCACGCGCACCGGGGCGCCGCCGTGCCGCAGGGCGTTGGTGATCAGTTCGCTGAGGATCAGCTCGGTGGCGAAGCCGAGCTCCCCCAGTCCCCAGGCGTCGAGCTTGCGCGCGGCGGCGTTGCGTACGGTGGCCACCTCGCTGGCCTCGTACGGCACCTCCCATTCCGCGACGCGGTCCGGGCCGAGGGTGCGGGTGCGCGCGATGAGCAGGGCCACGTCGTCGGAGGGCCGGGTGGGCAGCAGCCGGTCGAGCACGGCCCGGCAGCTCTCCTGCGGATCCCGGGCGGGGTGGCTCAGCGCGGAGCGCAGCAGTTCCAGGCCCTCGCCGATGTCGCGGCCGCGCTCCTCGACCAGTCCGTCGGTGTACAGGACGAGCTGACTGCCCTCGGCCAGGCGGAGCTCGGCGGTTTCGAAGGGCATCCCGCCCAGGCCGAGCGGCGGCCCGGCGGGGAGCTCCAGGAACTCCGTCGTGCCGTCGGGGGCGACGACGAGGGGCGGCAGGTGTCCGGCCCGCGCCGCCGTGCAGCGCCGGGAGACCGGGTCGTAGACGGCGTAGAGGCAGGTCGCTCCGAGGACGCCGCCGCCCGTGTCGTCGGCTTCGTGGTCGATGCGCTGGACGAGGTCGTCCAGGCGGGCGAGGATCTCGTCGGGCGGCAGGTCGAGGGAGGCGAAGTTGTGCACGGCCGTGCGCAGCCGGCCCATGGTGGCGGCGGCGTGCAGGCCGTGGCCGACGACGTCGCCGACGACGAGCGCGACGCGGCTGCCGGGAAGCGGGATGACGTCGAACCAGTCCCCGCCGACCCCGGACTGGGCGGGCAGGTAGAAGTGCGCCACGTCGACGGCGCTCTGCTCGGGCAGGGCGCGCGGCAGCAGGCTGGTCTGGAGGGTGACGGCGAGGGCGTGCTCGCGGGTGTAACGGCGGGCGTTGTCCATGCTGACGGCCGCGCGGGCGACGAGTTCCTCGGCCAGGGAGAGGTCGTCCGCGTCGAAGGGTTCCGGTTTCTCCGAGCGCCAGAAGTTGACCACGCCGAGCACGACGCCGCGGGCGTTGAGCGGGGCCGCGATCAGCGAGTGGATCCCGTAGTCGACGATGGCGCGGGCGCGCGGCGGGTCCTGGGCCTGCCAGCCGGGGGCCGCGCCCAGGTCGGTGACCAGTTCCGCCTCGCCGGCGGCGAAGCCGCGGGCCTGGGGGGTGGACGGGAGGAAGTCGATCAGCCGGCCCCGGGGGTAGAGGGGGTGGTCGGAGCGGATGCCGCTGACGGCGGTGCGCCGCATGTCGGCGCCCGGGGCGGGCTCGTCCCCGTCGAGGACCTGGTCGGCGAGGTCGACGGTGACGAAGTCGGCGAACCGGGGGACGGCGACCCGGGCGAGCTCCTCGGCCGTACGGACCACGTCGAGGCTGGTGCCGATGTCGACCCCGGCGTCGTACAGCAGCTTGAGGCGGCGGCGGGCGGTGTCGGCGCGGGTGGTCAGCACCTGCATCTCGGTGGAGTCGCGGATGGTGACGGCGCTGCCCTCGCGGCGGCCGCGGGGGTGGGTGGGGCGCTGGTTGACGACGAGCAGCCGTTCGCCGGTCTCCAGCACCTCGTCGGTGGCCACCCGGCCGGAGAGCAGCAGGTCGGCCATCCTGCGGTCCAGGCCGGGGACGTCCCCGACGGAGCGGCCCTCGGCATCCTCGGGGAGGCCGAGCAGCCGTCTGGCCTCGTCGTTGGCCAGGAGGAGGCGCCCGTCGCCGTCGGTGATCAGCACGCCCTCGCGGACGGCGTGGAGCACCGCGTCGTGGTGCTCGTACATGCGGGTCATCTCCTGCGTGCCCAGACCGTGGGTCTGGCGGCGCAGGCGTCTGCTGATCAGGGCGGTGCCGGCGGTGGCCAGGGCGATGCCGGTGGCGATGGCCAGCAGGATGACGGGGAGCTGGCGGTCGACGACGCCGGTCACGTTCTTCACGGTCAGGCCGGCCGAGACGAGCCCGGTGACCGTGCCGTCGGGCGCCTTGACCGGGACGACCGCCTGGATCTCCCGGCCGAGGGGGCCGTCGACGCTCTCGGTGTAGGTGTGTCCGGCGAGCGAGGGCCCGATGCTACCGACGAAGCGTTTGCCGATGCGGTCGGGTTTGGGATGCGTGTACCGGATGCCGTCGGTGTCCATGACCACGATGAAGTCCACGCCGGCGTCCTTGCGGGTGGCTTCGGCGAGGGGTTGCAGGACGGCGGACGGATCGGCGCTCTTCAGGGCGGCCGGCAGGCCCAGGGAGTGGGCGAACGTCTCGGCGACGGCGACCGACCGGTTGCGCGCCTCCCGGTCGATGTCGTGCCTCGACTGGAGCAGCAGGGCCAGCAGGGCCCCGGCCGCGAGCAACACCACGATCGCCACCTGGAGGACGAATACCTGTCCGGCGACGGTCCTGAAGCGCTTGCCTAGGGGTGACCGCACCGACGTGCCCGGCACGGCTGGCGGCGAGGAAGGGTCACGCACCCAGTTGTAGCACTTCCCGTTGGCCCTGGCCCCCGGCAAGCGCGAAATGGGTGGGGCCGGTCACGCGCCGTGGCCCCGGGGACCGGCCCGGCCCGCCGGGATCAGGACGCCGGTGCGGGAGTGGCACCGGGGGCGGCGGCGGCCGCGGCCGGAGTAGGCACGGTGGGGGTGGCCTGCGGGGCGGGGGTGCCCTGCGGGGTGCAGGTGACCTCGTCGCGCGGGGTGTAGTGGGTCTTGAAGTCCTGGCGCTTGACCTCTTGGCCGCCCTGGACGAAGACCCGGCCCACGGAGACGTCGAAGCCCTCCAGCGGGGTCTGGACCTCGCAGGCCGGTCCGCTGCCCGTGCGCTTGCCGGGGGGCGTGATCTGGGTGCGGGGCCCCTTGGTGGCGCGCACCTCGTCGTACTTCTTGGTGCCGAGGAGGGTGATGGTCAGCGAGGTGTCCGTGGACCGGGCCTGGACGTAGAGGGCGTGTCCCGAGTCGTTGGCCCAGCGCAGGTCCAGGCTGCCCCAGGCCACGGTGGCCTCGCGGCCCTCGGGGTAGCGCTCGATGTAGAACGAGTGGGCGCCGTGCTCGACGAGCCGGACGCCGGCGAAGAACGCGGCGTTGTACATGGTGGTGGCGACGGCCGAAACGCCTCCGCCGGGTGACTTCACGTACTGGCCGTCGTTGATCATGATCCCGTCGACGAAGCCGTTCTCCTTCGTGCGCTCGCCGACGGTCTTGTTGAAGCTCCACTCCTCGCCGGGCTGGACCACGGAGCCGTTGATCAGCTCCACGGCACGGCCGATGTTGGTGGTGCGGTAGGGGGCGGAGGGGAAGTTCACGGTGAAGGAGGAGACCTTCTCCTTGATCCCGAGCCGCTCCGCCTCGGCGCTGGTGAGGTCCGGTTCCACCGCCCGGGTGGCGACCTCGCCGCTGCGGGCGGCGCCGGTGCGGGTCAGCAGGGGCAGGACGGCGTCGCCGAGGGCGGCCTGGGTGACCTGCCGGCCCGGGCGGCTGTCGCTGTCCACGGCCACCCGGCCGGCCGCGTCGACGCCGAGGACGGCGTCCCGCGGGGCCTGCTCGGCCTGCCCGACGGGGCGGGCCACGGCGGGGTCGGCCAGCAGGGCCTTGGAGTCGAGGGCCGGTACGAGGCGGCCCTGGGCGTCGGGGTTCATCTTCAGGTGCTCGCCGAGCACGGCGGGGCTTATGGGTATGCGCTTGCCCGCGACGGCGACCGTCACCGGCCCCGACATCGCGGGCTGCGCGAACTGGCGCAGGGCCCGGTCCGTCTCCGCGGCCCCGACGCGCGGCTGCGCGCGCTCGGCCGGCAGGACGACGGGGGCGGGGGCACCGGCCGCGAGGTAGGCCCCGCGGACGGTGTCCAGGGCCCGGTCCTCGATCAGGTCGGTGCCGGGGCGCGGGGCGATGGCCTTGGCCTCGCCCTTCTCGAAGGCGACGGAGCCCTCGCGAACCTCCTGGCGGGTGCTCTCGTCGAGGCGGCCGAGGGCGGCCCGGGCGGCCGGCTCGTCGAAGCGGACGACGGGTTCCACGTCGTGGCCGCCGGAGGCGAAGAGCCTGCCGATGACGGTGACGGGGTCGTGGCCCGTGCGGGCGGCCCGGTCGACGGTCGCGTCCGTGTCGAGGGACAGGCCGAGGGCGGCCGGGTCGGCCTGCTCGACGTGGTCGCCGATCTTCAGGGCGATCGGCGCCGCGGCGAGGGGGCCGAGCTCCCGGGTCAGCGCCCGGTGCGCTTCGCCGCGGCTCATCCCGCCGAGGTCCACGCCCCGGACCCGGGTGCCCTGCTCGATGTCCGCGCCGGTCACGAGTCCGGTGACGTAGAGGCCGCCCAATCCGAGTACGGCGGCGCCGCCCACCAGCGGTACGGCGATCCGCCAGTTGCCCGTCCTGTTGCCCGTGCGTCCCATGTCGCTCCCTTGCGGCCCCGGCCGATGACGGCCGCCGCGGACCGCTCCAGCGGCCCCTCGAAGACGTTTCCGAACCTTCATGATTGACCCGAAAGAGTAAATTTGGCGCGATTTGCACGAGATGTGTAACGGTTCTCACGCCGTTCCGGATGGCGGCCCGGCACCGGCACCGGCACCGGCACCGGGTACGCGCGAAGGCGCCCGCCCGAGCGTGAGAGCTCGGACGGGCGCCTTCGCGTGCGGCGGGGCCCGGTGGGGCCGGCCGGTCAGGCCTGCGGGACCGGGTACGTGGGGTACTCCACGCCCGAGACGTGCTGGACGACGCGCACGACCTGGCAGGAGTAGCCGAACTCGTTGTCGTACCAGAGGTAGAGGATCGCGTTGTCGCCGTCGACCTTGGTGGCGCCCGCGTCGATGATCGAGGAGTGGCGCGAGCCGACGAAGTCCATCGAGACGGCGTCGGGAGCGGTCGTGAAGTCGATCTGGCGCTTCAGCGGCGAGTGCAGCGAGACGTCACGGAGGTGGTCGAGGACCTCCTCGCGGGTGGTCTCGCGGCCCAGGCGCAGGCTCAGGATGGCGATCGAGACGTCCGGGACGGGGACGCGGATCGAGCTGCCGGTGATCGGCGCCTTGAGGTCCGGCAGCGCCTTGGCGACGGCGGAGGCGGCACCGGTCTCGGTGATGACCATGTTGAGCGGCGCGCTGCGGCCGCGGCGGTCGGCCTTGTGGTAGTTGTCCAGCAGGTTCTGGTCGTTCGTGAACGAGTGGACGGTCTCCACGTGGCCGCGCAGCACGCCGTACTCGTCGTCCATGGCCTTCAGCGGCGGGACGATCGCGTTGGTGGTGCAGGAGGCGCAGGACAGGATCTGCTCGTCCGGCTTGATCGTGTCGTGGTTGACGCCGTGGACGATGTTCGGGACGTCGCCCTTGCCCGGGGCCGTCAGGACGACCTTGTCGATGCCGGGGCGCAGGTGCTTGGAGAGGCCCTCGCGGTCGCGCCACTTGCCCGTGTTGTCGATGAGGATGGCGTCCTTGACGCCGTACGCCGTGTAGTCGACCTCGGACGGGTCGTTGGCGTAGATCACCTTGATGGCGTTGCCGTTGGCGATGATCGTGCTGGTCGCCTCGTCCACGGTGATGGTGCCCTGGAACTGGCCGTGGATGGAGTCGCGGCGCAGCAGCGAGGCGCGCTTGACGAGGTCCGCCTCGCCGCCGCCGCGCACGACGATGGCGCGCAGGCGCAGGCCGTTGCCGGAACCGGCCTTCTCGATGAGCAGGCGGGCGACGAGGCGGCCGATGCGGCCGAAGCCGTAGAGGACGACGTCGCGGCCGGCCCCGCGCTCGATCTTGTTCGCGCCGGTGGCACCGGCGACGGACTCGGCGGTGAACTGCTCGACCGACAGACCCCGGTCGTCGGCCTTGTACGTGGCGGCGAGCATGCCCAGGTCGATCTGGGACGGACCGAGATCGAGGGTGGTGAGCGCCTGGAGGAACGGGAGCGTCTCGGTGACCGAGAGCTCCTCGCCCGCGATCTGGCGGGCGAAGCGGTGGGTCTTGAGGATGCTGACCACCGACTTGTTCACCAGGGAGCGGCTGTGCAGCAGGATCGTGACGTCCCGCTCGCGGTGCAGCTTCCCGATGATCGGGATCATCGACTCCGCGATCTCTTCGCGGTTCTTCCAGTTGGTGAACGAGTCCTCGTTGACAGTCACAGATCCATCTTTCGAGCTAGGCAGCGCTCATATGCTAACCCCTTCGAAATTTTGTCCTTCCGCCGGTCCCTGCTAAGGCGATTCCACGGCCCGCCGGCCCAGCGGCAGGAGGTACTGGAGCGGCTGTTCCAGGTCGTCCAGGCCCAGCAGCTCGTGGGCCAGGTCGTCGTGGAAGCCGCCCAGCGGGGTGCCGCCCAGGCCCAGGGCCCCGGCCGTCAGCAGCAGGTTCTGGGCCAGGTGGCCGGTCTCCAGCAGGGCCAGCCGCAGGGCGCGCAGGCCGTAGCGGCGGCGCAGCAGGCCGAGGTCCGCGTACAGGCCGAGGACCACCGGAGCCTCGTCCACGCCGATCCAGTCCGGCTCCGTCGCCGGGCGGGAGAGGTACGTCGACAGTGCCTTGACGTCCCCGACCGACGGCGCCGGGCCGACGCGGCGCAGCGTGCGCCGCTCGGGCACGCAGTCGTACGTACCGGGCTCGACGCCGGCCACGTCCAGCACCAGCAGTCGCACCCGGGCCATGTAGAGGGCGCCCGCGCTCGGATAGGGGCGGTGGGCCGGGGCGCGCTCCGGGCCGTCCGGGGCGCCGGTCGCCGTCCCCGCGCCACCGGCGAGGGCGTGCCACAGCAGCGAGCCCAGCGCGGCGGCGTCCAGCGGTCCCCCCAGGGCCCCCCGCACCGATGCCCGGCCGGCCAGGACGGCGCCGAGCGGCACGTCGGGCAGGGGGGCCGCCGGGAGGTCCGTCTCCGGCGCCGGCACCGCCGCCGGGGGGTGGGGGGCGGCCGCCGGGAGCGGCCGCAGGGCGGTGTCCTCGCCCCGGCCGATCTGGAATTTGCTGCGCTCCAGGTACTGCAGGTCGGGGGCGGTGTGGCCCGGCGGGAAGAACGCGGCCGGCTCCTCCGTCTCCAGCAGTGTCCGGGCCGCCAGCCGGCACACGGCCCGCTCCTCGTCGGGGCCGACGCCGAGCCGGTTGAACAGCATGTGCAGCTGCGAGCCCCAGACCCACTCCGAGGCGCTCTGCGACAGGCCTCCCCCCGCGTCGGTGCGCAGCAGGGCGTCGGCCTCGCGGACCCGGTCCGCCCAGTGCGCGAGCCAGGGCTGCCCGGCGCCCCGGGCGAGTCCCTCGCGCAGGGTCCGCGCGCGGTGGGCCAGCCCACTGCGCTGGGCGGCGTAGACGGTGTTGACCCGGGCGTGCACGGCGGCGCCGGGCAGCAGGGGCAGGCCGGTGACCCAGCGCCAGCCCGCCGCGTGCCGGCGCAGCCAGCGCGCGGCGGTGAGCCGGTCCATGCCGAGGGCGTACGCCGTCGCGTGGGCGAGGTCCGCCGCGCGGGTCAGCCGGGCCGCGTCCGCCGCCCGGGCGGGGGCCTCGCGCAGGGCGTCCAGCACGACCCGGGTGGAGTCGGCGAAGACCTCCTCCGCGACCGGCAGGGCGCGCGGGCCGCCGTAGCGCTCCGTCTCGGGTTCGTAGGGGACGGCGCGGACCTCCCCGTGCCGGGAGGGCCAGGGACCGGGGACGGCGGGCACCTCCCGCGCCGCCCGGGCGAGCTCCTGCGTCAACCGGCCGGCGGCCGGGCCGGACAGCCCACGTACCCGGATCCGCAGGTGGGGGCCGTCCTCCCCGTACCGGATGAAGAACCATCCGGCGGCCTCCCCGGCGGCGACCAGGCCGTCGAGGAGCGGGGCCGCGGACCGCACGAGGAACGCGTCGGTGTCGGCGGCCCCGGAGTGCAGGAAGAGGTGGTGGCTGTGCCAGGTGCCGTTGCTGGTGGCGGTGTCGGTGCCGGTCGCGGTCACGTGCGGTCCTCGGGGTGTCGGGGGCGCGGGCGCAGGGCTGTCGGGCGTCGGAGGCCGGGGCGTGGCTGGTGCGCGCCGGGGGGTCAGGGGAACGGGTGGGGATGGAGGGCGAGGTCTTCCGGGCGCAGGGGCCGGGGGGTGCGGCCCAGCCGGTGGGGCACTTCCAGCAGCCGGGGCAGGCCCCGGGTGCGGTGGTTGACGTGTCCGAAGGTCATCGGCAGCGCGCCCGGGACGAGGACCTTCACACAGTGCAGGCCCAGCCCGGCGCGCAGGCCCGGTTCGCTCTGGTCGACCGCGATCACCTCCAGACCGGCCCCGGCCAGCCGCTCCACCGTCGTGCTCAGCAGTGCGGACAGGTCGCCGACCGGGGCGGGCGCTCCCGGCCAGGCCTGCGCGACGGACACGCGCGGTGTGTCGGCGAAGAGGAACTCCAGCCGGGGGCCCGCTTCGGGCAGGGCGTTGACGCCGACGTGGTCGTCCAGGGTCACCACCCGGGCGGGCTCGCGCAGCATGGGCCGCAGCCGTGCCGGATCGCGCGGGCCGCCCTCGGCGAGGGAACGCCCGGGCGCCTCAAGGACGTTGGTGACCACTTCGGCCACCGCCGACCGGATCGCCGCCCGTGGGTCGTGGTGCGCGCCCGCCGCGAGGAACATCCGGGGCGCGTCCGGATGGGAGCCCCCGTAGCGGCAGACGGCCACGACGGCCGGAATGCCGAAGTCGTTCGTCGCGTCGAGGAGGGTGAGCCGGTAGCCCGCGAGGGCCGCGCGGTCGGCGAGCAGCGCCGTGTCGAGGTCGGCCGGCGGGAGGGCGACGCGCCGCAGCGGGGTGGCCGCGTACCAGGCCATCAGGAAGGCGTCGCGCTCGGCGACCTCGAACAGGCCGTAGAGGGCGGCCTCTTCGGGGCTGTTGCCGAGGCCGCA
This sequence comes from Streptomyces sp. NPDC048507, assembly GCF_043199995.1. NCBI lineage: Bacteria > Bacillati > Actinomycetota > Actinomycetes > Kitasatosporales > Streptomycetaceae > Streptomyces > Streptomyces sp. NPDC048507. The sequence goes on from NZ_JBICWZ010000009.1 coordinate 143,376, forward strand.
GCCGTTGGAGGACTCGTAGACCACGCGCGGGCCCGGGCCTGCCCCCGGGCCGTCCGGCCGGCGCGGCACGTCCCAGTACGCGATGTGTTCGGGAACGGCCGTGGCCCGCTGCCGGGTCAGCGACCAGGCGCGCACCCAGTCGAGCGCGAGGGAGGGCGCGTACGGGACGGTCGGGGAGGCCGGATGCCCGTGATGGGCCGGGTCGGGCAGGCCGAACCGCTCGGGGTCCACCGCGCGGCCGGGCCCGAGGGCGGCGAAGGAGGCCCGCAGATCGGTGCGCCGGCCGGTGGGGCGCATCCCCGCGTACCGCTCGGCGCCCTCGAACAGGGCGACGCGCTCGCTGGCGGTGAAGTCCCGGGCCCGGCCGTAGCCGCCGTCCTCGACGAGCCGGCCGTCGGTCACGAAGGCGGCGGTCAGCGAGAAGGGCGAGTCCTCGGCGCGCAGCAGCCGGCGGACCGGGCCGAACCGTTCGTCGTACAGGGCCGCGCGCAACCGGCCCGGTGCGGTACGGGGGTTGGGCGCGCGCAGGACGTACGGGTCGGGGAGCGGGCGGGGCGCGGCGGGCAGCGGGGCCGGCGCGGCGGCGGAGTCGGCGGGCAGGGGACGGCAGACGGCGCAGCCGCCGACGGGCCGGATGCGGTGGGACGACCAGGTGGCGCGGCCCTGGTGGACGACGTGGACGAGGGCGGTGGCGGTGGCGGGGTCCGCGTCCCGGGCGCCGCCGTCGCCCTCGCCCTCGCCCTCGCCTTCGCCGGGCGGGGTGTGCGGGGGCGTCCCGTCCAGGAGCTCCAGCGCCAGCGCGCCCGCCGCCTCCGCGAGCGCCGGGGACGGTACGCCGGCCAGCGCGAGCTCCCCGCTCCCCCAGGGCACGCGGCCGCCGGCCGTGGCCAGCCGCTGGTACTCGGCGCAGCACAGGCAGGCCGCGGCTCCGGGCCGCAGCACCGGGCCCACCACCAGCAGCGCGCCGTCGCAGCGGACCGGGACCAGCGCGACGGGGTTGCGCAGCGCGTGCCGGCTCAGCTCCTCGGCGAGGGCCAGCGTCCAGCGCGTCAGCAGCACCACGGCCGGGCCGGCCGTGGCCGCCGTCGCCGAGGCGGCGTCGAGGAGCGGCACGTCCAGCTCGCCGAGCGGGGTCGTCGCGGTCACGGTGCGGCCTCCCGGGTGTGCAGGACGGTGAAGCCGAACGCCCGCAGCAGGCGGCCCGGTTCACCGGCCTGGCCGGGCTCCGCGGGCGCGGGGCGGGCGGGTCCGGCCAGCGGGCCGAGCGCGTCCTGGAAGGCCTCCTCGCGGGCGGCCGCCGCGGCCAGCCAGTGTCCCGTCCAGCCGCCGTCCTCCCAGGCGGCCGTCCGCGCCCCGGCGACGGCCAGTGCGGCGCCGGCTCCGCCCGAGGGAGGGGCGGCGACCGCGTCCCCTCCCGCACCGGCGGCGGCCACCGCGGCCACCGCGGCGAGCCCCGCGTACGCGGCCGCGTCCCCCGGGGTCGCCTCGACGGCCTCGCCGAGCACCCGGTCCGCCTCCCGCACGACGGCCCGGTACGCCTGCGCGCCGGAGGCGGCCCGGGACACGTACAGGCGGGCCGGTACGGCGAGGCGGACCGTGAGGGTGGTCCACCAGTGGCGGGCCTGTGGATGCCCCGCCCAGCGGGCCCGGGGCACCGGCGCCCACCCGGCCCCCGCCGTCGCGCGCCGTGCGGCGGCGGCGCGCAGGGCCCGGCCCCGGGCGTGGCCGGGGTTCGCGCCGACGGTGAAGCGCTCCCCGCCCGGGCCCGCCAGGCCCCGTTCGGCGGCCCGGCAGAACACCTCCAGACGGGCCAGGTCCAGTCTCGGGGCGCCGCCGGCCAGGGCCGTCCCGCCGGGCACCGCGCAGGCGGCCAGCGGCACCGGCAGCTGCGCCAGGTCCCCCGGCCCCGGATCGGACAGCGGCCCGCACCGCTCGTCACCGAGGGCGGCCACCCGGCGCAACGCCTCGCGCAGGGTCCCGGCGGGGGCCGGGGCGGCGCCGTCGTGGCCGGGCCCGAGCCACGTGCGGTACTCGGCACGCGCCGGGCCGCCCTGCGCGAGCAGCACCGCGGGCAGCCCGGGCACCAGCCGGTCGTCGTCCCCCTCCCGCGCCGGGTCGGGCAGCCCGGCCACCGCGCACAGCAGCCGCTGCGCGGCGGCCCCCACGAGCAGCAGGCGGCCGCCCCGTCCCGGCACCGCCGCGTCCCTCCCGTCCGCCCCGTCCGCCCCCGGGGCGAGGGCGAGTCGGGATTCCAGGGCCGCGGCGTCGGCGCGGACCCGGTCGGGGGCGGCGACCCGCGTGACGTACCCGGTGTTCCCGCACCAGCCGGCCGCGACGGCCAGGACGGGCCCGGTCCCGTGGGCGTGGAGGTGGATCCGGCCCTCGGGCAGGGCCGGACCGGCGGCGAACGACACGGCCAGTCCGCCCCGTTCCAGGGCCCGCCCGGCGGCCCGGGCCAGGGGGCCGTCGAGGTCCTGGGCGAGCACCTCGGCCCGCGCCGCCGCCAGTGCCCGCGCCGCACCGTCGGGGTCGGCGGCGCCGGCCGCGAGCCAGCATCCGGCCGGACCGGACTGGGCACCGGCGGGCCCGGTGACGAGGAGGTCGTGGGCCTCCAGCTGCCCGGTCAGGGTCTCCACGGCCGCGCGTACGGCGGAGCCCGCCGCCAGCCCGGCCAGCAGGGTCTCGACCGCTTCCCCGGCCCGCAGCCGGGGCTCCAGCGCGCGCCACAGCGCGGGCAGGGCGGCGCTGCCCTCCAGGGTGACGCTGCCGCGCCGGCCCCGTAGATGGAGGCCGTCGCGCAGGACGGTCGCGGCCGTGCCGGGCCGCAGCCGGCGCACGGTCACGCCGGCGGGCGGCACCGGCCGGGGCGCGGTCCCGCTCATGCGCCGCGCTCCACCACGGCGATGGCGGCGCCGATCTCGGTGCGCCAGTCGCAGCCGGTGAGGGCGGGTACGGCGCGGACGACGAGGTGGGCCGCCAGGTAGCGCTCCAGCGGGCGGACGTCGCAGAGGGCGAGGAGCCGGTACAGGGCGTTGGTGGCGACGCGGTGGATCAGGTAGTCCGGGCGGCTCCACATGGCGCCCCGCGGGTCCGAGCGGGCCAGCAGCCGGTGGAACTCGCTGTAGCGGGTGCGGACTTCGGGGTTCCAGCGCTCGGCGGCCGCCGCGTCCCCGGTGGCGGCCGCCCGGGCCCGGTAGGCGAGCGGGTCGCCGCGCAGGTCCGCCCCGGCCTCGTGGCGGGCGCGCGCCAGCTCCCAGGCCCCGGCCGAGAAGTCCGCCCAGGCCCGCTCCCAGCCCTGCGCCCCGCCCCCGCAGACGCGTCCGACGAGGGCGGTCGCGGCGGCGCCCGCCCGCTCGGCGTGCTGCTCGAAGCGGGCCCGGACGCGCCCGTCGACGTCGTCGTGGACGAGGAAGTCCTCCAGGTGGGAGACGTACGAGTAGTGGGCGCCGGCCAGGCCCCCGGGGTGGGCCCCGGCGTGTGCGGCGAGCGCGGCCACCGCCAGCTGGAGCCGTGCCGGGGCGCTGTCCGCGCCGTCTGCCCGGCCGACGAGGAACGCGGCGCCGGCCTCCAGCGCGCCGAGTCCGGCCCGCAGCAGTTCCTCGCGCAGCCCGGCCCCGTCCTCGCCGAGGAGGGCGCGCAGCGGGGCGCGGTCGACGGGCGCGACGCGGACGGTGTTGTCCGGCTCGATCGGGCCGTGGGGCGGCGGGACGAGTTCGGCTCGGCCCGCCTCGGCCGCCCGTGCCAGCAGCTCCGCCGGCGTCAGGCCGGAGCGCGAGGGGTTCGCCCGGAGCCACGTCCGGATCCGTTCGGCGGCCGCTCCGGCGGCGGTCTCGACCAGGTCGGGCCGGCCCTGGAGGCGCAGCCGCAGGTGGGGGCCGTGCAGCCAGTGCCGCTCGACGTGCGCGGCGAGGCCGTCGGCGGCGCAGGACGCGGCCAGCGGCAGCATCACCTCGTGCAGCAGCGGGGCCTTGACCGGGTGGTGGTGGTAGGCGACGACGTCGAGCGCGCCGGACCGGCCCCCGCCCTCCCCCGTATCCGTATCCGTACCAGCCGTCATCGCGTCCCTCCGGCCCGGTAGACCTCCAGGACCAGTTCGACCGCGCGGGCCGGGGCGGCCAGGCCGCCGGGCGCGGGCAGGGCCTCTTCGAGGACCGCGCCCTCGCCGTGCCGGGCCAGCCATTTGGGCAGGCAGCGCAGGTGCAGTGCGTTGCCGAGGTCCACGAAGTGCGGTTTGGGGCGGCTCAGCCGGCTCAGGAAGTCCTCGGCCGCGCGGCCGGTGGGCGCGGGGCCCGCCGGGTGCAGGAAGAGCTGTTCGGGCAGATCCAGCAGGGCGCGCCAGCGGGCGGCGGCCTCGGCCGGGACGGGCGCGGCGGCGAGGTCGGCGCGCAGCTCCCGCAGGACGCCGGGCGGCAGCTGCCAGCGGCGCCGGCGCAGGACGACGTGCCGGTGGCGCAGCCGGGGGCTGTGCACGACCCGGCCGCCGGGGGCGGGCAGGGCGCGGGGCGTGACGAGCGTCCGGAAGTCGACGACCCCGTGGGGGTGGTCGCTCAGGTGGGCGCCGATGCGGCGGGGCAGCAGCACGGGGGCGAGGAAGCCCGGGTAGAGGACGTCGAGGAGTTCGCCGGTGTCCCGCAGCCGGAACCGCACCTGGTCGGTGGGTTCGTCGTGGACGAGTTCCAGGTCGCCCTCGCCGAGGGAGGTCCGGGCGCGGTCGGGGCCGATCTCGTCGGGGACCAGCAGGGGGTGGAGGTTGGCGTTGAACCCGCCGACGGGGCGGATCTGGGCGGCGCGGGCGCCGGGGTCCAGCCCGCGCCGGATCTGCCGGGCGGTCTCGGCGGCGGCGCGCGGGTCGAGGGCGTCGAGGAAGCGGCTGCCGAAGCGGCCCCAGCCGCCGTACACGTGGTTGACGGCGAGCAGCCCCCGGTCCGGGTCGCGCTGGAGGAAGTAGGCGTAGCTGAGCGGGCGGGCGACGGCCCAGCGCGGCAGCCGCCCGCCGAGGGACCGGACGGGGCCGGGCGGCAGGACGACCTCGTCGGCGTCGGCGGGCGCCCCCGCGAGGGATTCCCGTACGTCGGCCAGGAAATCGGCGCGGAGCGCGGCGAGTTGCTCCGCCCCGGCGGGGAGGGCGCCGGGGTCCGCGGCGTCCAGGTCCGCGAGCCGTCCCGCGGACTGCCAGGCCCGCTCGATCTCGGCTCCGAACTCCCAGGGGCGGGGGCAGGTGCCGCCGGGTCCGTAGCGCGCGACGAACCGGTCGCGGACGACGCGGCGGAGCAGGTGGCCGAGGTCGAACAGTTCGGCCAGCGGGGTGACTTCCGCGAGGGCTTCGTGATCGGCGGGGTCCAGGAAGCCGCCGAGCGCCGCCGGGTGCGGGGCGACGACGTCCTCGGAGAGCACCGACAAGGGGGCCGAGCCGGCCGGCACGGGCCGCCCGGCGGAGGCCAGTTCGGCCGCCCAGCGCCCGGCGAGGCCGGCCAGCAGGGCGGGCCGGTCCGCGGCGGGGGCGTCGGCGAAGGCGGCGGTGTCCCGGCCGAGCCGGGAGATCCGCTCGGCCCGCTCCACGTCCCCGGCGGCGGCCTCCCCGTCGGCGTCCTCCCCGGCCCGCGCACCGGACGCGCGCAGCCAGGCGGCGATCCGCTCCAGCGGGTCGGGGTCCTGGGGCGGCACGGGCTCGGCGGGCACCAGCAGGCCCGCCGCGCGCAGGCGTTCGAGGAAGGCCGCCGCGGCGGCGCGGCGGTCGCCGCCCGCGGCCCCCCGCAGGGCGGCGGCGAGCAGGTCGGTCAGCTCCGGCACCGGGAGGGGGCTCGCGGCCCGCGCGGTGACCAGGCTCAGCGGGCCGCTGTCGGGCAGCTCCGCCTCGTCCTCGCGGGCCACGAGGTAGCGGCCGCCGGCGAAGGCGGTCAGGTCACGGGCGTAGGCGGCCCGGCCGTCGGCGGTCCGGGCGGTGCTGGTGATGCGGTGCGGGAGGGCGGCCCGGCGGTGCGGGGCGTCCAGGAGGGCGAGGGTGAGGGCGGTGGTCAGGGTGCGGTTGACCCGTACGACGGCGTGCGGGGGGCCGCCCAGCGGGTCGGCCCCGCCCCAGGAGGGCGCCGGGCGGTCCGGCGCGGGGGTCAGGGGGCCCCAGCCGACGGCGGTGAACCAGGACAGGGGGCTGGTCTTGGTGCAGGCCCGCAGGGCGTGCCGGAGCACTCCGGCCTCCTCCTTGCGGGCCCGCCGGTCGGTGGCGCCGGTGCCGGCCCGCAGCACGGCCCGCAGCAGATCGGCGCTGGTGAGGGCGACGGCCCTGGCCAGCGCGGACTCGCGGCACAGTCCCGCGAGGGCCTCGCGTTCGGCGGCCAGGGCGGGTGCGGCCGCGGCGTCGAGTGCGGCGAGGAGGGCGGCGCGGGCGGCGCGCAGGGCGGTCCAGTCGGCGAGCGGGGGCAGCCGGTCCGGCAGGTCGCCGAGCCGGGCCAGCAGGGCGGGACGCGGCTCGCGCCCGTTGTGCAGGGCGCGGCGCAGCGGGAGGACGACGTCGCGGTGGAAGCCGGCCGGATGGCCGTCCAGGCTGTCGTGCAGGGCGTCGCAGAGGGGGCCGGTGGCGCGCCGCAGTTCGGTCTCGACCCGGTGCAGGCGGCCGAGCAGGTCGCGGAAGCGCTCGGCGTCGGGGCGCTGGGCGGGATGGGTCAGCACGGTGGCGCGGACCAGCGCGTACGGGGCCGGCCGGACCCGGTAGCCCCGGCCGTCGGCGCCGGCACCGGCACCGGCGTCCGCGTCCGGCCGGAGCGCGGTCCGCGGCGCGGGCCGCAGGGCGGTCCGGGATGCCGGGCGAGGCGTCGGCTGTGGCATGGGCTCCCCCGTTTCCGGTCGGTGGGTCGGTGGTGGCGCACGGGCTCCCGCCGCACGGGGGGCGCGGCGGAAGCCCGTGGCCGGGGAGGACTAGGCGGTGGGGTGGTCGGTGGTGGGCTGGGCGCAGGAGGAGGAGCCCTGGCAGGAACACGACCCCCAGGACGCTCCCCCTTCGGGCAGCGCCGCGGTGTCGCGCATCGAGGTGACGGTGAGGTCGCCGAGGTCGAGCTCCAGGTCCTGGAGGTCGAAGGCGGCGGCGGGTGCGGTGTCGGACATGGGTGTCTCCCGGAAGTGGAAGCGATAGCCGAATGTGCACGAAAGGAAAGGGGCGACCCCGGACGGCTGTTGTCCACCGGTATTCCGGGCCGCCTTTCCGTCGGAAGTATGGCAAGCAGAAGCGGCCGTCGGCAAGCCTCGGAAACATATGCCGACCATCCCGAAAAAGACCCCCACCCACCGGCTTGGAACATAGGTTTGAGCAGGTCAAGAGCGCTCCAGATCCGGCCACCTGGGAATTTCCACGGACCCCGTTTCCGATGCGACGACATAGCGTCAGCATCATGTCAGTCACGCGTCAGAGACAGGTCAGAAAGAGAGCCCCCGACCTCAAGGAATCGTCACGCAGAGGTGAATAAAAAGAAATGCAATGCCCGAATCCGAGGGCGGCGCCCGGACCCGGAAGGGGCCCGGTGCGGCAGGGTCCCCCTCGGCGGGGTGGACGTTCGCGCGGTCCTCGGCGGGCCGGTGCGGCGCGTGCTTGTCCTCACCCCGGACCCGCACGTCCCGCGCGACGCGATGCGCGCCCATCCGCCGGGGTGCCGTACGGCGGTGATCGCCGAGGCCGTCGGGCGGGCCCGCCGACCTGTCCACGGCGGCGGGCCCGCGGTCCGCGTTTCGACACGGCGGCAGGCCCCTCGGACGCCCCGCTCCCGCATGATCGGTTGACCCGCCCCGAGCCCCCGCGCGCCCGGGGCGCCGGTCCCCCGAGCACAGGAGCCGCCCGATGTCCGAGATCACCGTCCGCGCCGCCCGCCCCGCCGACTTCGGCCAGTGGCGCGCCCTCTACCGCGGTTACGCCGACTTCTACCGGGTGGAGCAGACGGAGGAGGCGGCCGCCACGGTGTGGGGGTGGATCCACGACCCCGGCCACGAGGTGGGCGCGCTCGTCGCCGAGGACGGCGCGGGCCGGCTGCTGGGGCTGGCCCACCACCGCCCCTTCGCCCGGCCGCTGTCCGCGACGGTCGGCTGCTTCCTCGACGACCTGTTCGTGGCTCCGGAGCACCGCGGGTCGGGCGCCGCCGACCTGCTGCTCGGCGCGCTGCGCGAGCTGGCGCGGGAGCGCGGCTGGAGCGTGGTGCGCTGGATCACCGCCGACGACAACCACCGGGCCCGCGCCAAGTACGACCAGGTGGCCGCCCGCACCATGTGGGTCACCTACGACATGGCCCCGGCCGCCGGGCGCTGAAGCGGGGCCGGGGCGGGCCCTTCGCCGCCGGCCGCGGCGGGCCGGCGCGTGCGACGGCCCATCAGGTCATCCGTCCCGGACCCTTGACTCCGTTCGCGCCACTCGGGATTCTCGACGCACCGTTTGTGCGGGGCATGACAATTCATGCCCGGATTCGTCCGCGCCCCTCCGCCGACCGAAGACGCGAGTGATGACCTTGAACCCTCACCCCCGCCCGCCCCGCCCGCCGCGCCCTCGCCGCCGGCCCGTCGCGCTCCTGTCGCTGCTGCTCGCCGCCGTACTGGCCATGGTGCTGGGGCCCGTCCCCAGTTCCTCGGCCGACGCCGGCTGGTGGACCCCCACCGCGCGCCCCCAGCCCGACTCCGACGTCAACGTCACCGGCGAGCCGTTCAAGGGCACCGACGCCCAGGGCCGGGTCCGCGGCTTCGTCGACGCCCACGACCACATCATGTCCAACGAGGGCTTCGGCGGGCGGCTGATCTGCGGCAAGCCCTTCTCCGAAGTGGGCGTCGCCGACGCGCTCAAGGACTGTCCCGAGCACTATCCCGACGGCAGCCTGGCCGTCTTCGACATGATCACCAAGGGCGGGGACGGCAAGCACGACCCCGTCGGCTGGCCCACCTTCAAGGACTGGCCCGCCCACGACTCGCTGACCCACCAGCAGAACTACTACGCCTGGATCGAACGCGCCTGGCGCGGCGGCGAGCGCGTCCTCGTCAACGACCTCGTCACCAACGGCGTGATCTGCTCGGTCTACTTCTTCAAGGACCGCGGCTGCGACGAGATGTCCGCCATCCGCCTGGAGGCGCAGAAGACCTACGACATGCAGGCCTACATCGACAAGATGTACGGCGGCCCGGGCAAGGGCTGGTTCCGCATCGTCACCGACTCCGCCCAGGCCCGCGAGGTGGTCGCCCAGGGCAAGCTCGCCGTCGTCCTCGGGGTGGAGACCTCCGAGCCCTTCGGCTGCAAGCAGATCCTGGACGTCGCCCAGTGCAGCAAGGCCGACGTCGACCGCGGCCTCGACGAGCTGTACAAGCTCGGCGTGCGCAGCATGTTCCTGTGCCACAAGTTCGACAACGCCCTGTGCGGGGTCCGCTTCGACGAGGGCACCCTGGGCACCGCCATCAACGTCGGCCAGTTCCTGTCCACCGGGACCTTCTGGCAGACGGAGAAGTGCACCGGCCCGCAGCACGACAACCCGATCGGCCTCGCACCGGCCCCGCAGGCGCAGAAGGAGCTTCCCGCGGGGGTGTCGGTGCCCTCCTACGCCGCCGACGCCCAGTGCAACGCGCGCGGGCTCACCGACCTCGGCGCCTACGCGGTGCGCGGGATGATGAAGCGCAACATGATGCTGGAGGTCGACCACATGGGGGTCAAGGCCGCCGGTCAGGCCTTCGACATCCTGGAGTCCGAGTCCTACCCCGGCGTGATCTCCTCGCACAGCTGGATGGACCTGGGCTGGACGGAGCGGCTCTACAAGCTCGGCGGATTCGCCGCCCAGTACATGAACGGCTCCGAGGGCTTCACCGCCGAGGCCGCCCGCACCAAGGCACTGCGCGACAAGTACGGCGTGGGCTACGGCTACGGCACCGACATGAACGGGGTCGGCGGCTGGCCCGGCCCGCGCGGGGCGGACACCCCCAACCCGGTGCGCTACCCCTTCCGCACCGCCGACGGCGGCTCGGTCGTCGACCGGCAGACCACGGGCTCGCGGACCTGGGACCTCAACACCGACGGCGCCGCGCACGTCGGCATGGTCCCCGACTGGATCGAGGACATCCGGCAGGTCGGCGGCCAGGGCGTGGTCGACGACCTGATGAAGGGGGCCGAGTCCTACCTGCACACCTGGGGCGCCACCGAGAACCACCGGGCCGGGGTCAACCTCGCCGCCGGCGCCGCCGCCTCGGCCAGCTCCACCCAGTGGTGGAACCCCTTCGTCGACTACGCGCCCGGCAAGGCCGTCGACGGGGACACCGCGACCCGCTGGGCCAGCGAGTGGAGCGACGACCAGTGGGTGCAGGTCGACCTCGGATCGGCGCACACGGTGCGGCGCGTGACCCTGGACTGGGAGGCCGCGTACGGGAAGGCGTACCGCGTCGAGGTCTCCACCGACGGCGGCGACTGGCGGACGGTCGCGTCCACCACCACGGGTGACGGCGGGGTGGACACCGTCCGCTTCGCCGGCACCCCGGCCCGCTACGTACGCGTCCACGGCGTGCAGCGGGGCAGCCAGTGGGGCTACTCGCTGCGCGAGCTGGGCGTCTACGGCGGCTGACGCCCGGCGGGGCCGGACGGACCGGCGCTTCCCGGTCCGTCCGGCCCCGCCGCGTTCCCGTCCGCCCTCCCCCAGCCACCAGGAAGGATCCCCATGGCCCGGATGCCCTCGGCCGAGCGGCGCCGCCAGCTGACCGAGGCGGCGATCCGGGCGATGACCCGCGACGGCGTCGCCCGGACCACGACCCGCTCGATCGCGGCCGAGGCGGGCGTGTCCCTGAGCGTCTTCCACTACTGCTTCGCGTCCAAGCAGGCCCTGCTCGAATCCGTCATCGAGGCGATCACCGCCCACTACGTCACGGTGGTCAGGCAGGCCCTCAGGCCGCGCGCCACCGTGCGCGAGACCGTCCGGGCGGGCTTTGGGGCGTACTGGGACCACGTCCGCGAACGGCCCGGCGAGCACATGCTGACCTACGAGCTCACCCAGTACGCCCTGCGCCAGCCCGGCTTCGAGCACCTCGCGCGCCGCCAGTACGAGCTGTACTGCGAGACGTTCGGGGAGCTGCTGTCCCAGCTGGCGCGGGAGATGGACCTCGAACTGCGCGTCCCGGTCCCGGTGCTGGCCCGCTACCTGGCCGCCATGACCGACGGGCTGACCCTCAACGTCCTCGTCCTCGGGGACGCCAGGGGCACGGCCGGGCTCCTCGACATGGTCACCGAGCACGTCGCCGCCCTGATGGAGCCGGCCGCGGCGGACCGGCGGCCGCTCAACTCGGATCCGCTGCCCGCCACACCGTGGTGACGTTGCAGAACTCGCGGATGCCGTGCCCGGACAGCTCCCGCCCGTACCCCGAGCGCTTGACCCCGCCGAAGGGCAGCGCGGGGTGGGAGGCGGTCATGCCGTTGAAGAAGATCCCGCCGGCTTGCAGGTCGCGCGCGAAGCGTTCGGTTTCGGCCTCGTCGCGGGTCCAGACGTTGGAACTGAGGCCGAAGGGCGTGTGGTTGGCCCGCTCGACGGCCGCGTCCAGGTCCGCCACCCGGTAGAGGGTGGCGACGGGGCCGAAGGTCTCCTCCTGGTCGATCCGCATGTCCTCGGTGACGTCGGCCAGGACGGTGGGGGCGTAGAACCAGCCGCCCGGATGGCCGGACGGGCGCCCGCCCCCGCACAGCACGGTGGCCCCCTTGGCCACGGCGTCGCGGACGAGTTCCTCCACGTCGGCCCGGCCGGCCTCGGTGGCCAGCGGGCCGACGTCGGTGGATTCGAGCATCGGATCGCCCACCGTGAGCGACTGCATCCCGGCCGTGAAGAGCCGGGCGAACTCGTCGTAGACCTCGGTGTGGACGATGAACCGCTTGGCGGCGATGCAGGACTGGCCGTTGTTCTGCACCCGGGCGGTCACCGCCGTGCGGGCCGCGCGGGCGACGTCCGCCGAGGGCATGACCACGTACGGGTCGCTGCCGCCCAGCTCCAGCACCGTCTTCTTGACCTCGTCCCCGGCGACGGAGGCGACCGCCCGCCCGGCGGGCTCGCTGCCGGTCAGCGTGGCCGCCGCCACCCGCGGGTCGCGCAGGACGGCCTCGACGGCGCGCGAGCCGATGAGCAGGGTCTGGAAGCAGCCGCGCGCAAACCCGGCCCGGTGGAAGAGGTCACCGAGGTAGAGGGCCGTCCGGGGGACGTTCGAGGAGTGCTTGAGCAGGCCCACGTTGCCCGCCATCAGGGCGGGCGCGGCGAACCGGACGACCTGCCAGAGCGGGAAGTTCCACGGCATCACGGCGAGCACGACGCCCAGCGGCCGGTAGTGGACCCGCACGCCCGAGGCGCCCGCGTCGCGCACGTCGTCGGGGGCCGGCTGCTCGTCGGCGAGGAGGGACTCCGCGTGGGCGGCGTACCAGCGCATCGCCTTCACGCACTTGGCGGCCTCGGCGCGGGCCGCCGTCAGCGGCTTGCCCATCTCGGTGGTCATCGTGCGCGCGATGTCCTCCGTCTCGGCCTCCAGGAGGGCGGCCGCACGGGTGAGCAGTGCGGAGCGTTCGGCGAAGGTGGTGAGCCGGTGGGCGGCGGCGGCGCGCGCGGCCTCCGCCAGGGCGCGCTCGACGCCGGCGGCGTCGAGCTCGTCGTAGGTGCTCAGCGTCTGGCCTGTCGTGGGGTTCACGGTGGCGATGGGCATGGTGGGGCCTTCCTGCGAGGTAACCGCCCCACCGACCCTGCCCCCGGGCCCGCCGCCGCGCAACGCGTGGGACGGGAGCCGGGGCCGGGACGGATCCGCTCCCGGCCCGTTCCGGTCGCACAATGGGTGCAGGGCCCCCGGCCCGGGCGAGGACGGCGGGAGGCACGTACCCGGTGGACGATCAGGAACGCGATGCGGAGCGGGAGCGGCGGCAGTGGGCGGCGGCGCTCGTGGCGGGCCTCGGCGCGGCCGAGGACATCGAGCGGACGCTCGCCGCCGCCCTCGATCCGCGCCCCGACCTGAGCGCCGAGAACGGCGTCCGGCGCGCCCGGGCCGTCCACGCGGCCGCGCTGGGCTTCGGTCCGGCCGGCTGCGCGGCGGCCGCCGGGATCCCGGAGGCGATGCTGGCGCGCTGGCGCGTCCGGGACCCGGCCTTCGACGGGGCGCTCACCGCCGCGTCCGCGCTGGGCCCGGCACACCAGGCCGGCGGGATCGGCGGCTTCGGGCTCCGCCTGCTGCTCCAGGCCGTGGCCGGCGGCGTGCGCGCGAGCAGCGCCGCCGCGATGGCCGGGCTGCGCCCGGACCAGCTGCTGCGGCTGCGCCGGGCCAACCCGCAGGTGTCGGCGCTGCTCGACGCGGCCGTCCGGCAGGCCCGCGGCCGGCGCGGCAAGGACCGCGGGACACGGCCCGGCCACTCCTACCGGCTGGTACAGGTCCCCGACGCCGGACCCCGTAAGCCGCCCGGCTGAGGAGACAGGGGGGACGGGGGCCGGGTCCGGGAGCGGGCCCGGCGCCGGACGGGGAACGGGCGCCGGACGGGCAACCGGCCAGGCCGGCGAACCGGCGCCGGACGGGTGACCGGCTACGGACGGGTGACCGGCTACGGGCGGCGGCGCGGCTTGCCGCGGTTTCCGGCCTTCGGGGCCGCCGAGCCGCCCCGGGCGTTCTTGCCGGTGGGCTTGCCGCCGCCCTTGGCGCCCGCCTTGCCACCCCCGGACTTCCCGGCGCCCGCCTTGCCCGCGGCGGCCTTGCGCTGCTTGGGCTGGGGCGGCGTCGGCGGACGGCCGCGGGTGCTGTTCACCGTCCGGCCCCGGACGATGCCGATGAACTCCTCCACCAGGTCGGTGGTCCGCTCCTCGGGCCAGGACAGCGCAATGCGGGACGCGGGGGCGTCCGTGACCGTCCGGTAGGTGAGGTCCTTGCGGTGGTGCAGCCGGGCCAGCGACTGCGGGACGAGGAGGACCCCGATGCCCGCCGCCACCAGCTCGATCGCGTCCGCCGTGGTGGCGGGGCGCTCGAAGGCGGGCCGCCCCGGCGGGGTCTCCCAGCCGAGGACGTCGTCGAGGGGGTGCAGCACGATCTCGTCGGCCAGGTCCTCGGTGGACACCTCTTCCACGGCGGCCACCAGGTGGTCCTTCGGGACGACCACCACGGTGGTCTCGGTGTACAGGGGGATCGCGCTGAGGTCCGTACCGTCCACGGGCAGCCGCACGAAGCCGGCGTCGGCCTCACGGGCGCGCAGCGCGCCGAACGCCTCGGTGGCGCTCACGCCCACGAGGGCCAGCGGGACGTCGGGCAGCCGCTCGTTCCAGATCCGCACCCACTTCGTGGGCGTCACTCCCGGGACATAGGCGAGCCGGAACGAAGGGGGTACATCCGAGCCTGTCACTCCGCCAGGTTACCGGTCGTGGTCGGAGGTAGCGCACACGCTCGATACCCTTGACCCCATGACGTCGCACCAGAGCACCCAGACGATGAAGCCCGCCACCGCGGCGAAGAAGCTGGGTGTGTACCTCGAAGCCACCCCCGCAGAGTTCCAGGAGGGTGTGGTTTCGCGCTCCGAGCTGAACGCACTCCAGTCCGAGCCGCCCGCCTGGCTGGTGGAACTGCGCCGCAACGGCCCCCACCCGCGGCCCGTCGTGGCGGCCAAGCTCGGCGTCTCCATCGCCGGTCTCGCCCGCGGCGGGGTCACCGAGGCCCTGACCACGGAGCAGATCGAGGCCATCAAGCAGGACGACCCGGAGTGGCTGCAGAAGGAGCGCGCCACCCAGGCCGACGTCCGCAAGGAAGCCGTGCGCATCAAGGAGAAGAACGCGCAGAAGGCCCAGAGGCAGGCCGACGACCCCCGCTAGTCCTCACCGCCGGTCCACCGCGCGGACCACTTCGTCCGGTCCGCATCGTGAAATTCCGTGGGCGCCGGGGGCACGGTCGCCAGACTGGCCGGATGATCACATCCGACCCCAAGGAAGACCTCCACGTCTACCTCCGGGACGCCCGTGACGTCCTGCTCTGGAAGCTCGAAGGGCTCTCGGAGTACGACGTCCGCCGTCCCGTCACCCCGAGCGGCACCAATCTGCTCGGGCTGGTCAAGCACGCGACCGGCGCCGAGGCCATGTACTTCGGCGCGACCTTCGGGCGCCCCTTCGACGCCCCGGGGCTGTGGATCACCGGGGACGCCGAGCCCAACGCGGACCTGTGGGTCACGCCCGACGAGACCCGTGAGCGGGTCGTCGGGCTCTACCGGGCCGCCTGCGCCCACTCCGACGAGACCATCGCCGCGCTGGACCTGGAGCACGTCGGCCGGGTCGGCTGGGGCGACCGCGCCGAGGTGAGCCTCCACCGCAGCCTCGTCCACATGATCGCCGAGACCGGCCGGCACGCCGGGCACGCCGACCTCGTACGGGAGCTCGTCGACGGCCGGACGGGCCTGCGCCCCGGTGCCGAGAGCCTGCCGGACGGGGACGCGGCGTGGTGGCGGGAGCACCGGGCCCGGGTGGAACGGGCGGCCCGGGAGGCCGGACGCGCCGACGGGTCGGCCCCCTGACGGCAGCCCCAGCGGCCCCACGGCCCCCGCCCCCGACCCGCGATCCCGGCGTCCGGCCGCCTCCGCCGGCCCGGGCGGGCACCTCCCGTTCACGCTGCGTGCCCCCGCTCGCCGCCGCCCGGCCCTCCTCGCCCCCGCTCCGTACCGCCACCGCCCCGCCGCGCTGAAACCCGTCCGGCCGTGGGGCGTTAGAAGGGCGGATACGAGTGCCACGAGCGAGTACGAGGAGCGAGATGACGGACCCCAAGCAGGCCGGAACCGGCCGCGGGAGACTGGCGGCCCACTGCCGGCGCATCACCGACGACCCGTCGTTCGGGATGGCCGTCTTCGTCGTGATCCTGCTCAACGCGGGGCTGATGGGGGCGGAGACCTACAGCGGGCTGGCCGCGGCGCACCGCCAGGTGCTGCAACTGGCGGAGGAGGCCTGCCTGACCCTGTTCACGCTGGAGATGCTGCTGCGCCTGGGGGCGTTCGCGGACCGGCCGAAAGCATTCTTCCGGGACCCCTGGAACATCTTCGACCTACTGATCGTCGCCTCGGCGTTCCTGCCGTTCCTGCGCGAGAACACCACCGTGCTGCGGCTGCTGCGGCTGGCGCGCGTGCTGCGCACCGCCCGTTTCCTGCCCCACCTGCGGATCCTGCTGATCGCGGTCGGGCGCAGCCTGCCGGGCACCGCGAGCTTCCTGTTCGTGGGCGCGCTGGTGGTGTACGTGTACGCGATGGTCGGCTGGGTCTGCTTCGCACAGTCCGACCCCCAGCACTACGGGTCGATCGGGCGGGCCGCGCTCACCCTGTTCCTGCTCACCACCCTGGACGGGCTGACCGATGCCGTCCGGGCGGGGCTGGAGATCTCCCGGTTCAGCATCATCTACTACGCCTCCTACGCGCTGCTCGCCTCCTTCGTGCTGGTCAACGTCCTGATCGGGGTGGTGCTCAACTCCCTCGACGAGGCGCGGGAGATGGAGGAGGCCGAGGCCCGGGCCCGGGAGCGGGCGGCACGGGACACGGACCCGGCCGACGAGGTCCGGGAGCGGATCGTCGCCGCCCGGCTGGCGCTGGACGACCTGGAGGCGAGCCTCGCCCACGTCCGGCCGGAGCCCGCGCCGGAGCCTCCGGGCCGGGGGCCGGAGCGGCAGCTCGAATCCGCGGTGTAGCCGGCCCGGCCCGCGGCGCCCGGAATGTGACGGAAGTCTGACGGGCCGCCGTCCGCCCTGGTGCCGGGGCGCCGGTGGTGGTCGAATCGGCGGGTGAGCACAGACACGCGTACGGAGGATCCCGACGGGCACGGCGCCCCCGTCGGGCGCCGGCTGGTCCTGGGCACGGTGGCGCTCGGCGCGGCCGCGCTGGTGGCCGCGCCCGCGCTGCGCCGGGCGGTGGAGAGCGGGCTCGGCGCCGCCGCGGGCAAGGATCCGACCGGCCTGACCGGGCTGCTGCCGAACGGCGGCGGGTTCCGGTACTACTCGGTCGCCGCGTCCGTCCCCCGGCGCGGTCCGGCCGACTACCGGCTCACCGTCGACGGCCTGGTGGACCGGCCCGCGACGTACGACCTGGACGCCCTGCGGCGGCTCCCGCAGACCCGGGTGGTGCGCGACGTGCAGTGCGTCACCGGCTGGCGGGTGCCCGGCACCCCCTTCGAGGGGGTGCCGGTGGCGCGGCTGCTGGACGCGGCCGGGGTGCGGCCTGAGGGCCGGGCGATCCGCTTCAGCTGCTTCGACGGCACCTATACGGAGAGCCTGACGCTGCCGCAGGCGCGGCGCGAGGACGTCATGGTGGCGCTGCGGATGCGGGACGAGCCGCTGGGGCACGACCACGGCGGCCCGGCCCGGCTGTACGTCGCGCCGATGTACTTCTACAAGTCGGCCAAATGGCTGTCGGGCATCACCGTCACCGACGGGGTGGAGCCGGGCTACTGGGAGCGCCTCGGCTACGACGTCGACGCCTGGGTCGGCCGTTCGAACGGACGTGACGATGCCCCCACGGTCTGAACTCCCGCCCCGCGTACGCCGCTTCAGCGGGGCCGAGCGCTGGGTCCACCGCGCGACGGCCGTCCTCGCGGGGGTGTGCGCGGGATCGGCCGCCACCCTGTACCTGCCGCCGCTCGCGGAGCTCGTCGGGCGCCGGCACCTGGTGGTCACCGTCCACACCTGGTCGGGGCTGCTGCTCCTGGTGCCGTTCCTGCTGGGGCTGCTCTCGCGCGCCTTCCGCGCCGATCTGCGGGTGCTGAACCGGTTCGGGGCGCACGACCGGGTCTGGCTGCGGTCGGCCCTGCGGCGCCGCGGGCCGCGGCCGGCCGGCAAGTTCAACGCGGGCCAGAAGGTCTACGCGGCGTGGCTGGCCGGCGCCGTGCTGGTGATGCTGGGGACCGGGCTGCTGATGTGGTTCACGGGTCTCGCGCCGCTGGTGTGGCGGACCGGGGCCACCTTCGTCCACGACTGGCTGGCCCTGGCCCTGGGCCTCGTACTGGCCGGGCACATCGGCAAGGCCCTGGGCGATCCGGAGGCCCGGCGGGGCATGCGCACCGGCTTCGTGGGCCGGTGGTGGGCCGACGCCGAGCATCCGCTGTGGCGGCCCGGGGACTGAGCCGGGCCGCCCCCCGCACCCACCGGTCGGACGGGGGCGGGGCGACGGCCGGGCGACGGCGCGGTCAGCCGTCGCGGACGGGGTCAGCCGCCGTCGCGGACGGCGACGATTCCGTTGAACACGCCGACGTAGGCCGTGCCGTCGGGGCCGAGGGTGATCGGTGCCCAGTTGTTGTCGTACAGCGGGCCGGTGCCGGTCAGCTGCCGCCAGCGGCGCTCGCCGGTGCGGAAGTCCACCGCGGTGAGGTACCAGGCATCGATGCCCCAGACGTTGGGCTCCTTCTCGTAGAAGTAGAGCAGCCCGTTGCCGGTGGAGAGCTTGGGGACGACGGAGGGCGCGCGGACGTTGCTCGTCCAGACGGTGTCGCAGCCGCTGCCGTCGGGGCGCACGTCGATGCGGCTGACGCCGCCGGTGACGGACTTGCCGAGCAGCAGCGAGGTGGGGTTCTCGTAGCCGTAGTTGTTCTCGACGACGATGCTGTTGCCCCAGGTGATCAGCGAGTTGTCGGTGGTCGAGGCGCCGGAGCCGAAGACGGGCACCTTGCAGACCAGCCGCCGGTCGGCGGGCACGTCGTTGCCCCGCTTGTAGACCAGGACGTTCATGCGGTCGTCGGCGTTGTCGGTGATGGCGACGTAGCCGTTGCCGAACAGGTCCGGGGTGGTGCCCGAACCCTGGTTCACGGAGCCGGGCTTGGTGCCGGTCCCGCGGTCGTAGGTCTGGCGCCACTGGGCCTGGGGGGTGCCGTCGGCGGTGGCGCGGAAGCTGTAGAGCGCGTGATCGGTGACGATGGAGACCCCGTCCTCGGCGACCGAGAAGGAGTTCTGGATCTCCTCGCCGGCGAGCCGGACGGAGCGGATCGCGCCCGTGTCCGGGTCGACGGTGCCGACGCGGCCCTGGCGGGTGACCCACCAGATGCGGCCGTCCCAGTCGGGCATCACGGAGGTGACGGGGTCGCAGGTGCCGCTGGGCCACAGGTTGGTCCAGCTGACGCAGTCGTGCGGGACCTGGCCGGTGAGGTCCCAGTCGTCGTCGACGGTGAACTTCCAGCTGCCGTCCGGGTTCTGGCTGTGCGCCAGGCGCAGGACGTGCTGGCGGGAGTCGGCCAGCACGGCGCGGTCCTGGTCGTCCAGGTAGAAGTAGGCGCCGCCCGAGGTGTCCTTGAAGATCTTCGCGAAGTCGAGCGAGGTGATCGCCTCGACCGTCGAAGAACGCTGCGGGAGCTGGTACTCCGCGAGCGTGGCGAGCGTACGGGGCTCCAGGAGCTTGACCTTGAAGCCGGAGAAGGTGCCGCAGACGGTGACCAGGCGGCCGCCCGCGTCGAAGGTGGCGGTGGCGCACTCGCCACCGAGGGCGGCGATCTTCTCGCTGCTGACCTGCGGGTTCTTGCCCAGCGGGCCGGACCACGGCGAGGTGGCGCTGCCGGCCGCGTCGGAGTGCATGCCGCTGCGGCCGTTGGGCGCGAGGTGGGGGTGCTGCGGCGGGGCTTCGCCGGGCAGCGGCGCGGCGGCGGCCGGGGCGCCGTCGTAGTGGCTGACCAGGCGGTGGCCGGGAGCCTTGGGGATCTCCTCGGCCTGGGCCGGGGCGATCCCGTACATCACCGTGAGTGCGGCGAGGGCGGGGACCACGGCGCAGTTCAGCGCTCTTCGTAACATCCGGGCATCCTCCTTGTCCTGTGGATCGTCGTTGGGGTCTGCTGACAATGTGTGTCATCGCGCCGCCGCCAGACGCTAGATCGCGCCGCCCGAGGAGTCCATGGAAGCGCCGGATGATTCACGAAGGCGCAACAAGCCGATCATCCGGCGCCGTGGCCGGTGACCTCCTGCCAGTGCAGGGTGCGGTCGCACCAGCGGCCCAGCAGCACCGGGTCGTGGCCGACGGCGAGCAGTCCGGCGCCGGTCGCGGCCCGGTACTCCTCGACGACGCCGACCAGGGCGGCCGTGGTGGAGGCGTCGAGCATCGCGGTCATCTCGTCGCAGACCAGCCAGCGCGGCCGCAGCACCAGCGCCCGGGCCAGGCAGGCGCGTTGCAGCTGCCCGTCGCTCACCTCGTGCGGCCGCCGGGCGAGCAGGTCCGGGCCGAGGCCGACCCGGTCCGCGAGCTCCGGCACCGCGCCGGCCACGGCGGTACGACGGCCCGTGGCGCGCAACGGTTCGGCGACGAGGTCGTAGAGCCGCAGGCGGGGGTCGGCCGAGAGCCGGGGCTGCTGGAAGACGACTCCGACCTGCGTGCGCAGGGAGCGCGGCGCCCGGTGCCTGAAGCCGGTCACCGCGCGGCCGTCCACGCGCACGCTCCCCCGGTCGGGCCGGTGCAGCAGGGCCGCCACGCGGGCCAGGGTGGACTTGCCGCAGCCGCTGGGCCCGAGCAGCCCGAGGGCCTCGCCCGGGCGCAGCGCGAGGTGTGCGTCCCGCACGACGGGCTCGCGGGGGTGGTATCCGGCGGTGATGCCCTCCAGCTCAAGCACGGTGGCAGGCCACCCCTTCGGTGAGGGCGGGCCGCACGGTCCGGCAGGTGTCGTCGGCCAGGGCGCAGCGCGCGGCGAAGGCGCAGCCGGGCGGGAGGTTCCCGAGCTCGGGCGGGGTGCCGGGGACGGGGGTGAAGGCGCGTTCGGGCAGGGCGTCGAGCAGGCCCCGGGCGTAGGGGTGGCGGGGGCCGGGCGCGCCGAAGAAGGCGTCGGCGGGCGAGAGCTCCACGATCCGGCCCGCGTACATGACTGCGACGGTGTCGGCGGCGCGGTGGGCGGCGGCGAGGTCGTGGGTGATCATCAGCAGGGCCCGGCCGGCCTCCCCGGTGTGGGCGCGCAGTTCGTCGACGGTGCGCTCGACCAGGTCCCGGTCGAGGCCGGTGGTGGGCTCGTCGGCCAGCAGCAGGGGTGCGTTCCCGACGAGCGCGAGGGCGGTGGCGGCGCGCTGGGCGAGGCCGCCGGAGAGTTCGTGGGGGTGGCGGTCGAGGTGGCCGGCGGGGAACGCGGCACGGGCGGCGGCGGCTTCGGCGGCGGCGCGCAGCCCCGCCTTCCCGCCCGGGGGCGGGGCCAGTTCCCGGACGGTCTCCGCCAGCTGGGAGCGGACGGTGCGGACCGGGGTGAGGTGTGCGGCGGGGCTCTGCGGGACCAGGCCGACGCGGCGGCCCCGTACGGTGCGGGCCAGGGTGCGCTCGTCCGCGGCGAGCAGGTCGAGGCCGTCGGACAGCAGCGCCGATCCGGCCGTCTCGGCGTTGCCGGGGAGCAGTCCGAGCAGGGCGGAGGCGAGGACGGACTTGCCGCAGCCGCTCTCGCCGACGAGGACGAGGCAGGTGCCGGGGCGCAGCCGGAAAGTGGCGTCGGTGACGGCCTCGACGTGGCGTCCGGCCCGCATCCGGAAGCGCACCGAGAGCCCCTCGACGCGCAGCACGTCGGGGGCCTGCGGGGGCGGGGGCGTGTTCACAGGGTCAGCTCCGAGCGACGGCGGGGGTTCTGGCGCTCGCGCCAGGCGCCCGCGAGGCCGGCCAGGGCGAGCGTCGCGGCGATGAGCAGCAGGCCGGGGAAGAGGGTGGGCCACCAGTCGCCGGCGAGCAGCGAACCGCGGCCGCTCTGGACGAGGGTGCCGAGGCTGGCCTGCCGGGCGGGCAGGCCGAGCCCGAGGAAGGAGAGGGCGGACTCGTGCCACATGGCGTGCGGGATCATCAGCACGGCGGCCAGCCCGGCCTGCGGCAGTACCCCGGGGACCAGGTGGCGGACGGCGACCCGCCACCGCGAGGCGCCGCCGGAGACGGCCGCGTCCACGTAGGGGCGGCCGCGCAGGGAGAGCACTTCGGCGCGCACGATCCGGGCCGTGGACAGCCAGTGGGTCAGTGCCACCGAGACCACGACGGGCCAGATGCCGGGCCGGAACAGGGCCACGACGAAGATCCCGAGCAGCAGGTGCGGGATCGAGGACAGGGCGTCGACGGCGCGCATGACGAGCCGGTCGGTCCAGCCGCCCAGGGCGCCTGCGGCGGCGCCCACCGCAGTGCCGAGGACGGTGGCGGCCAGCGCCGCCACGAGGCCGACGAGCAGGGAGACGCGCAGCCCGTAGACGCAGCGCAGGAGCAGGTCGCGGCCGAGGTCGTCGGTGCCGAAGGGGTGGTGCGCGGAGGGCGGCAGCAGCTTCGCGGAGAGGTCGACGGCCTGCTGGTCGAGCTGCGCCAGCGGGGGCACCAGCAGGACGGCGAGGGCGATCACGGTGAGGGCGGCGGCCGAGGCGCGCAGCCGCAGGGTGCGGGTCGAGCGGCGGCCGGAGCCGTGGCGGCGCCAGCGCACCGGGGCGCGGGAGGTGTCAGCCATCGAAGCCCACCCTCGGGTCGGCCAGCCCGTACAGGAGGTCGGACAGCAGGTTCCCGGCCAGTACGGCGGCGGTGGCCAGCACGGTCAGGGCGGCCAGCAGCGGGAAGTCCACCGAGGTGGCGGCCTGGACGGTGGCGGCGGCGATGCCGGGCCAGCTGAACACGGTCTCCACGAGCAGGGCGCCGGTGATCAGTTCGGGCACCCGGGAGCCGATGAGGGTGAGCATCGGGAGCATGCCGGAGCGCAGCCCGTGGCCCAGCAGGACCCGCCGCTCGGCCAGTCCCCGCGCACGGGCCCCGCGTACGGGGTCCTCCGCCAGGGCGTCGGCCACGCCCTGGCGGACGTAGAGGAAGAACCAGGGGAGCTGGGAGATGCCGAGCACGAGCGCGGGCAGCACCAGGTGGCGGGCGACCTGCCCGGCGGTGACGGTGTCGCTGGCGGCGTCGGTGAGGCCGCCGGAGGGCAGTGCGCCGAGGTGTACGGCGAAGAACCAGATGGCGAGCAGTCCGAGCCAGAAGGCGGGGGCCGCTTCCAGGATGTAGGCGAGGGCGGTGGCGCCGCGGTCCAGCGGGCCGCCCGGGCGGCGGGCGGCGAGGACGCCGAGGACGGTGCCGAGCAGGACGGCCACCGCGAAGGCGCAGCAGGCGAGCAGCGCGGACCAGCCCAGCCGGCCGGTGATGACGTCGGTGACGGGCTGGCGCATGACGGAGGAGGTGCCGAGGTCTCCGGTGAGCGCCGAGGTCAGCCACTGCCACCAGCGGGCGACGAGCGGCTGGTCCGCGCCGAGGTTGGCGCGCAGCTGGTCGAGTTCGGCCTGCGAGGCGGTGAGCCCGGCGGTGCCCGCGTAGGCCTTGACGGGGTCGAAGGGGGACAGCGCGGCGACGGCGAAGACGCCGAAGGTGACGACGAGCAGGACGGGGGCGGCGAACAGGGTGCGCCGCCCCGCCATGCGTGCCATCGGCCCCCAGGGGAGGCGGCGGATCACTTCTGCTTCGGCTTCCAGTCCTCGACGTTCCACCAGGGGCCGGAACCCAGGCCGTGGTCGTGGGGTTCGACCTGGGTGCCGGGGCCGTCCCACTTGTCGTTCACGACGTAGAGGTGGTCGATGTGGGTGAGGAAGACGTAGCCGGGGTTCGTGAGGAGCTCGCGCTGCACGGTGTCGTACGCGGCCTTGCGCACGGCCGGGTCCCCGCTCTCGCGGGCGTCGGTCAGGGCCCGGTCGACCGCCGGGTTCTCGTACCGTGCCATGTTGTTGAAGCCGTCGCCGGCGAGGGCGGAGTTCAGCAGCAGGTACTGGTCGAAGTCGGGGTCGGCGGGGGAGCCGCCGCCGGCGAGGACGGCGTCGGTCTTCATGCGGGGTTCGATGACCTCCCACGTCCCGGCCTCCGTCGTGACCTCGATGCCGGCCTTCTTGGCGTCGGATGCGAAGGCGAGGGCGTGGTCCTGGCGGATCTTGTCGCCGGTGGTGTACCAGAGCGGGAAGGCGGCGCGGACGCCGTCCTTGACGCGGATGCCGTCGGCGGCGGGCCGCCAGCCCGCGTCGTCGAGGATCTTCGCGGCCCGGCCGGGGTCGTGCGCGCGCTCGGTGCCGGGCGTGAACCAGGGGCTGTCGGTGGGGACGGGGCCGTAGGCGGCCTTGCCGGCGCCGTCCAGGAGCTTGTCGACCATGGCCCGGCGGTCCACGGCGATGTCGAGGGCCCGGCGGACGGCGGTGTCCCCGGTGACGGGGTGGTCCGTCGGGAGGGTCACGTTGCGGTAGTCGAAGGTCTTCGCGGCGTAGGTGGTGCGGGTCTTGTCCCCGGCGAAGCCCCGGGCCAGGTCGGGGGGCAGGATCGCGGCGTCGAGTTCGCCGGAGCGCAGCCGGGTGGCGCGCACGTCGTCGTCCTTGATGACGGCCATGGTGAACTTCTTCACGGCGGGCTCGCCGCCCCAGTAGGACGGGTTCGCCCTGAAGGTGATCTTCTCGCCCTTGGACCAGCCGGTGAGCAGGTAGGGGCCGGTGCCGATCGGCCGGGTGGTGAACTCCCCGCCGTTGACGTCCTGCCCGGCCGCCACGTGCGCGGGGGCGATGGGCAGGACGGTGCGCTCGGCGAAGGGGGCGTAGGGGTACTTGAGCGTGAAGACGACCCGGTCGGGGCCGTCGGCGGTGACGCTCTCGATCGCGTCGAGCTCGGTCTTGGAGGCGTTGTTGGTGCGCGGGTCGAGGATCGTGCGGTAGGTGAACTCGACGTCCTCGGAGGTGAAGGGCCGCCCGTCGCTGAACTTCACTCCCTGGCGCAGCCGGTAGGTGTAGGTGCGGCCGTCGGCGGAGACCTCGGGGAGGGCCTCGGCGAGCGCGGGCCGGAGCTTCATGTCCGCGTCGTGGGTGAGCAGTCCGTCGAAGATCTTGGAGTTGCCGTCCTTGCCGTAGCCCAGCAGCGGGCTGAGGGTCTCCGGCTCGGTGGCGATGCCGACCACGGCGGAGTCGGCGGCCGTCGCCCCGGGTCCCGAGGGGTTCGAGCAGGCCGTGGCGCCCGTGGTGAGTACGGCGGCGAGCGCGGCCGCGGCCGCTCCCCGTATGGTCCGGGCCGTCATGCTGTGCACATCCCTGTTTACGGTCATCTGTTATTGCAAAGAGATCGCAATGATGCCAGAGGGGAGCAGAAGAAGACGAACCCGGCCACATCACCCCCCGCCCCGGCGCCGTCGGCCCGCCCGCGCCGCCCCGCCGGCCGCAGGGGTCTTGCCCGGCCGGTGCCGTGCGTGCCATATATGTCTAGACCTTTACGCGGCACCCCCGGCCAGGAAGCGCAGGAAGCCACCCCGTGCGACGCACCGCTCCCCCGCGCACCCTCACCGCGGCCCTCGCCCTCTGCCTGGCCCTCGGCGCGCTGGGAGCCGCCTGCGACGAGGGCGACACCCGGCCCCCGCACCCGCCCGGCGGACTCACCGCCCAGGCGGGCAGCGCCACTTCGGTCCACGTCATGTGGCAGTCCGCCGATCCCGCCGACGGGGTCACCGGCTACCAGGTGTTCCAGGCCGGACGGCTGGTCCGCGAACTCCCCGCCGACAAGACGATGGTGGACGTCACCGGACTCACCCCCGGGACCGCCTACGACTTCGGCGTCCGCGCCCGGGACGCCGCCGGGAACCGCTCCGCCCTCGGCTCCCCCGCCCGGGTCACCACCCCGCAGGCCAAGCCCGAGGACCACCAGGCCCCCACCGCGCCGCCCGCCACCACCGGCCGGGCCGAGGGCCCCCGCGGCGTCCGGCTGGAGTGGACCGCCGCGACGGACGACACCGGAGTGACGGCGTACGACGTCTACCAGGGCGGGATCCGGATCCACACCACGGGTCCCGGCGAGCACGGCACCACCCTGACCGGCCTCCAGCCGGGCACCGCCTACTCCTTCACCGTCCGGGCCCGCGACGGAGCCGACAACACCTCACCCGACGGCCCCGCCGTCGCCGTGACCACCCCGCCCGACCCGGCCCGGGGCCCCGGCACCGCACCCGGCGCGTTCACCGCGACCGCCTCCCCGCGCGCGGTCGAGATCACCTGGACCCCGCCGGACACCGGGCGGCCGGTCACCGAGTACCAGCTCTACGTCAACGACCGGCCCGTCACCGACATCCAGTTCGGATCCGGAGCCGTACCCTCCGGCCGGGCCTCCTACCGCCTCGACACGAGCGAGCCGGCCGGGACCGTCTGGACCCTCAAACTCCGCGCCCGGCTGCCCGACGGCAACTGGGGGGCCTTCGGCGAGGAGCGTCGGATCACGCTCGCCGGCTGACCGCCCGGCCCGGTCCGGGCCCGATCGCACGCCGATCCGGCGCGAACGGCATTGCCGCGAAAGAAGATCGCGCACAATACAACCGTGTTCGGTGAGTACTCGGTCAACGACAATCAGGCAGGCTCCGCGGCCGGCGGCCCTGCGCCAGACTCTGGCGCCGTGCCGGGAAACCTGCCGCCCGAAGCGGCGAGCTTCGTCGGCCGGGAGCACGAACTCACCCGGCTGGAAGCTCTGTTGGACGACCGAAGACTGATCACCCTGACCGGGGTGGGCGGCGTGGGCAAATCCCGCCTCGCCCGCCGGGCCGTCGCCCGCGCGGCGGCCCGGCCCGACGGCATCTGGTGGGTGCGCCTCTCGCCGCTGCGCGACCCGCAGTTGCTCACCGCGACCGTCGCCCACGCCGTCGGACTCTCCGACCACTCCGCGCACCCCCTCGACGAGGAACTGTGCGCCTGGATGGCCGACAAGGAGCTCCTGCTCGTCCTCGACACCTGCGAGCACCTCGTCTCCGACGTCCGCCACCTCGCCGCCGAACTCCTGCAGTCCGCACCCGGGCTGACGGTGCTGGCCACCTCCCGCGAGCGGCTCGGCTCCCCCGGCGAGACCGTGCTGGAGGTGCTCCCGCTGCCCTTCGAGGGCCCCGACAGCGACGCCCTGGCCCTCTTCCGGGCCCGCGCCCTGGCCGCCGCCCCGGGCTCCGGAGCCGTCTTCGCCGACCCCGGACGGATCCACGTCGCCGCCGAGGTGTGCCGCCGCCTGGACGGCATCCCGCTCGCCCTGGAGCTGGCCGGCGCCCGGCTGCGGCTCTGGAGCCTGGAGCAGCTGGCGCAGCGGCTCGGCACCCGCTTCGAGGTCCTCACCGACGGCCGGGCCGTGCGGCCGCCCCGGCACCGCACCATGCGCACCGCGATCGGCTGGAGCCACGAGCTGTGCGAACCGGTGGAACGCCTGCTGTGGGCCCGGCTCTCGGTGTTCACCGGCGACTTCGACGTCGCCGCCGCGCGGGCCGTGTGCTCCGGCGGCCCGCTGGCCCCGGCCCGGGTGGAACGCGTCCTGGAGGGGCTCGTCGCCAAGTCCGTCGTACGGCGCTCCGAGGAACGGGGGGCGGGCGCCCGCTACCTGATGCTCGACACCATCCGCGAGTTCGGCCACGACTGGCTCGCGGAACTCGGCGAGGTCCGCACCGTCGCCGACCGGCACGCGCACTGGTACGCCGCCCTCTCCCGGGCTGCCGACCAGGGGTGGATGGGCCCCGGCCAGGTGGACTGGTACCGCAGGATGACCGCCGAGCACGCGCAGCTGCGCACCGCCCTGGAACACCTGCTCACCGCCGACCCAGCCGCGGCCCTGGAGATGGCCGGCGCCCTGTGGTTCTTCTGGTTCGCCTGCGGCCACGTCCACGAGGGCCGGGGCTTCCTGGACCGGGCCCTGGCCGGCGCCCCGCCCGGGGACGCCGCGCACGCCCAGGGGCTGTGGGCGGCCGGGCTGACGATGCTGCTCCAGGGGGACATGGACCGGGCCCAGGAGACCGGCGCCCGCTGCACCCGGGTGGCGGCCGGGCTGGCCGACCCGGAGCCGGAGCTGCGCGCCGCCTACCTGCGGGCGGTCTCGGTCCTGATGCCGGGCGACCCCGAGACGGCGCTCGCGCTGGCCGGGCCCCGGGCCCGGGCGGGACACGGCGGGCGGACCAGCGGGCCGGGCTGGCTGCTGTGCCGGCTGGCCACCGGCTACGCCCTGTGCGACCTCGGACGCTTCGAGGAGGCCGCCGAGGAGGCCCGGGGGCTGCGCGAGTCCTGCGCGGAGCTGGGCGAACGGTGGCTGCGGGCGTACGCGGACTACATCCTGGCCGTCGCGGCGCTGGGGCTCGGGCAGCACGGGGAGGCCGCCCGGCACGTGCGGGCCATGCTCTCCGGCAAGCGGCTGCTGGGCGACCGCTTCGGCATCGCGCTCGGCCTGGACGTGCTCGCCGCGGCCGTGGCCGGGCTGGGCGACGGGGAACTGGCCGCGCGGCTGCTCGGCACCGGGCACGCCTGGTGGCGCACCGTCGGGCGGCCGCAGATGGGCGGCTCGCCCTCGCTGACGGCCCTGCGCGACCAGGGCGAACGGCAGGCGCGGGCGGCGATCGGCGACGCGGCGTACGAAAGCGCGTTCCTGGGCGGTGCGGCGGCGTCCACCGGCTGAGGTGCGGCCGATGGACACCGTAAGCGCTCTGGGGCTCCCGTCAGTACGGGAGGGGTCTGCCCGACGGTGTACGGAGGTCCAGGTCTCGGGGGGCGGGCTTGGGGACGGGCTTGCGGATCAGCTGCTGGCGCATGCTGCCTCCTCGGCTCAGACCAGGGCCGGCCGACGGGGTTCCACCGTCCGGCCTTCGGGGAGCAGTTCACCGGTGTCGTCGAACACCACCACGCCGTTGCAGAGCAGGCTCCACCCCTGTTCGGGGTGGGAGGCCACGGTGCGGGCAGCGTCGTGGTCGGCGCTGTCGGCGGGCGGGCAGGGGGGCTGGTGGGAGCACATGGCGCACCTCCTCGCAGTGTGGGGCGGGAGGGCCGGTGGTCACCCGGTCGAATCCGCGATCCACGGTGGCGGTGAGTATTACTGATCGCCACCCCCGGACGGAACCCATATTCGAGGTCCAGTTCAGGGTGTGTATGCCCGCTTACCATGCGCTCATGCCCGTCATCCGGATCATTCGCCGCAGTCCCCTCCCCCCGGCCGAGGCATGGCGGCGGGTGACGGACTGGGAACGGCACGGCGCACAGGTCCCGCTCACCCGGACGATCATCGAAACACCGCCGCCGACGGCCAGCGGAACGCGCTTCACGGCGCGCACGGGCGTGGGCAGGATCACCTTCGACGACCCCATGGAGATCGTGCGCTGGGACCCGCCGCGCCTGGTCCGGCTGGAGAAGCGCGGCCGGATCGTGACGGGGTGGGCGGAGATCGAGATCCGCGCCGCCGCCGACGGGGGCTCGGAGGTGCACTGGCGCGAGGAACTGCGCCTGAGCGCCCTCCCGCGCTTCCTGGACCCCCTGACGGCCCGGGCGGGCCGGGTCCTGTTCGGGCACGCCCTCACCCGCCTGCTGCGCGCCTGAGCCCCCCGGCTAGGGTGCCGCGTGACCGCCGCACGACGATCACCGCGCACCAGGAGGCCGCCGTGGCCACACCGCCGCCGCAGGGGCCGTACGCCGACCCGCGGGCGCGGGGGCCGTACGTCCCGCCGCAGGCACCCGGCGGGACGTACGGACCGCCGGGGCCGCAGCCGGGCGGGTACGTCCATCCGTACCCGCCCGGCGCGGGGGGCTGCCGGGTGTGCGGGGCGGTGCCCGCGGCTCCCGCCACGGTCCGGGGCCACCAGGGCCTGATCGTGCTGATGCGCTTCCTGAGTGCCCCGGGGCCGTTCTGCCGCGACTGCGGTACCTCGACCTGGCGGCGGATGTCCGCCGACACCCTGTGGCAGGGCTGGTGGGGTCCGCTGTCGCTGTTCGTCACCCCGGTGACCCTGCTCCTGAACCTCGGCCCGCGCGCGGCCTTCCGCCGGCTCGGCCCGCCGGCGGGCGGCTTCCGGCCCCCGCTGGATCCGGGGCGGCCGCTGTGGCGGCGGCCGGCCGCGCTGCTCTTCCTCGTCCCGGCGGTGCTCCTCCCCCTCGCCGTCGCGGCGCTCCTGGTGATCGGCCTGGTGGCCGGGGACGAGGAGCGCGCGGCGGACACGCTGGCCCCGGGGCAGTGCGTTCGCAACGCGGGCGACTGGCACGAGCAGGACCTGCGGGTGGTGCCGTGCGGCGCGGCGTCGGCCGAGCTGCGCGTCACGCGGCTGCTGGAGCCCGGGGCGACCTGCGCGGACGGGGAGTTCTACGCGGACCTGAAGTACGGCCCGGGCGGCGTGCGCACCAACTGCCTCGCCCCCGTGCGCTGAGCGCGCGCACGCCGAGGAGGGGCGGGGCCGCCCGGCCCCGCCCCCGCCGCTCACCGCGCGCCGCTCCGCTAGCGGATCGGCATGCCCGAGAGGGTCCGGGCGATGACGAGGCGCTGGATCTCGCTGGTCCCCTCGAAGATGGTGTAGATCGCGCTGTCCCGGTGCATGCGCTCCACCGGGTACTCGCGGGTGAAGCCGTTGCCGCCGAGGATCTGCACCGCCTGGGCGGTGACCTTCTTGGCGACCTCGCTCGCGTAGAGCTTGGACATCGAGCCCTCGGCCGAGGTGAAGGGCTTGCCCGCCACCGCCATCCAGGAGGCCCGCCACACCAGCAGGCGGGCGGCGTCGATCTGGGTGCGCATGTCGGCGAGCTGGAAGGCGACGCCCTGGTTGTCGATGATCGGGCGGCCGAACTGGGTACGGGTCCTGGCGTAGTCGAGGGCGACCTCGTACGCGGCCCGCGCCGTGCCCACGGCCATCGCGCCGACGGCGGGCCGGGAGGCCTCGAAGGTGGCCATCGCCGCGTTCTTCACGCGCTCGCCGCCGCCCGCCGCCGCCCGCTCGCGGGCCCGGGCGAGCCGCTCGTCGAGCTTGTCCTTGCCGCCGAGCAGGCAGGAACCGGGCACCCGTACGTCCTCCAGGACCACTTCCGCGGTGTGCGAGGCGCGGATGCCGTGCTTCTTGAACTTCTGGCCCTGCGACAGGCCGGGGGTGGCGGGCGGCACGATGAAGGAGGCGTGCCCCTTGGTGCCGAGCTCCGGGTCGACGACGGCGACGACGATGTGGACGTTGGCGATGCCGCCGTTGGTCGCCCAGGTCTTGGTGCCGTTCAGCACCCACTCGTCCTTGGCCTGGTCGTAGACGGCCCGCGTGCGCATCGCGCCGACGTCGGAGCCGGCGTCCGGCTCGGAGGAGCAGAACGCGGCGACCTTCACGTCGTCCGGCGTGCCGTACATCTGCGGGATCCAGGTCCCGATCTGCTCCTCGGTGCCGTTGGCGACGACGCCGATGGCCGCGAGACCGGTGCCGACGATCGACAGCGCGATGCCCGCGTCGCCCCAGAAGAGCTCTTCCATGGCCATCGGGATGCCGAGGCCGGTGGGGTCGAAGAACTGCTGGGCGTAGAAGTCCAGGGAGTAGATGCCGACCTTGGCGGCCTCCTGGATGACGGGCCACGGAGTCTCTTCCCGCTCGTCCCATTCCGCGGCCGCGGGCCTGATCACGTCGGCGGCGAAGCCGTGGATCCAGTCACGGACCTGCTTCTGGTCGTCGTTGAGCTCCATGGTGAACTCCGCCATGTCCCCTCCAGCTGTCTCACACGGCCGCCGACAGTCCCGCGCCTGCGCGTTACTGTCGGTAACCCGAACAATGGCCACAGTCTGTTACCGGTCGGTAAGCACTGTCAAGCGCCGCCGGATCGAACACGAGGGTGTGCGGGGTGTTACGTTGCGTGGGCGTCACGCACCATCGCAAGGGCGGGGAGAGAAACACGTCATGCACACCACTGCGCAGGCCGGCGAGCCGGGAGCGGCCGAACGCCGTCGGCGGGAGCTGCTCGAGGCGGCGGACCGCGTCGTGCTCAGGGACGGGCCCAAGGCCTCCATGAACGCCATCGCGGCCGAGGCGGGCATCACGAAGCCGATCCTCTACCGCCACTTCGGCGACAAGGCCGGGCTGTACCAGGCCCTCGCCGTCCGGCACACCGACGCCCTGCTGGAGTCGCTGCGGGCCGCGCTCGACGCGCCCGCCGAACGGCGCCGCCGGGTGGAGGCCACCCTCGACACCTACCTCGCCGCCATCGAGGCCCGGCCGCAGGTGTACCGGTTCCTGATGCACCCGGCCGAGGACCCGCAGAGCCCCGAGCGCGGTTTCGACGTGGGCCTGCACTCGGCCCCGCTGCTGCGCCGGCTCGGCGAGGAACTGGCCCAGGTGGTCGGCGAACGCGTCGACCTGGGCCCCGGCGGCGAACGGCTCGCCCGCATCTGGGGGCACGGCATCGTCGGCATGATGCACGCCGCCGGGGACTGGTGGCTCGGCGAACGCCCCTGCGGCCGGGCCGAGCTGGTGGCCGGGCTCACCGACCTGCTGTGGGGACGGCTCTCCACCGCGGGCAACCGTGCGGACGGCCCGGGCTTCTGACCCGGGCCGGCCCGCCCCCGCGGCCGGAGCCCGACGCCCGGCTCAGCCCCGCCGGGACCAGGGGGCCCGGCGGATCGCCCGGCGCAGGCGGCGGGCGCGCAGCCCGCTCACCCGGTCCGCGTACACCGTGCCGTCGAGGTGGTCGCACTCGTGCTGGAGGCAGCGGGCGAAGAACCCCGTGCCCTCGATCCGTACCGGCGACCCGTCCGAGGTCACGCCTTCGACGACCGCCCGGTCGAAACGGACCGTGCCCGCCTCCAGCCCGGGCAGGGACAGACAGCCCTCGGGACCGCGGAACTCGTCACCGTCCGCGAGGACCAGACGCGGATTGACGAGGTGTCCCACGTGGCGGACGTCCTCGTCGTCGGGGCAGTCGTAGACGAAGACCCGCTGCCCGACACCGACCTGGTTCGCGGCGAGGCCGACGCCCTGGGCGGCGTACATGGTGGCGAACATGTCCTCGATGAGACGGTCGAGTTCGGGCCCGAAGGCGGTCACCTCCGCACAAGCGGAGTGGAGCACCGGATCACCCAGCAGGCTCATGGTGCGGACGAGTCCGGTGGTACCGGGGATGGGGCGCTGTCGCATGGCCGTAAGGGTACGACGGGCGAATATATGAGGAGATCCGCGGCAGCCCGGGGGCGCCGCGGTCAAGGCCCCGGCCGGTACTGGATAGGCTGGGGCCGACCGACGCAAGGAGGACAAGGGACGATGGCAGGCAACACGGAGCCGCTTTCGCCGCGGGCCAAGCTGGCCGTGACGGCGGGCAAGGCCGCGGCGGCGGTGTCGCGGGCCGCGGGACGCGGAAGCGGATCGGTGATCGGTGGCAAGGTCGCACTCAGGCTGGACCCCGATCTCCTCGGCGCGCTGGCGCAGCATCTCGATGTCGTCCTCGTCTCCGCGACGAACGGCAAGACCACGACGACCCGGCTGATCGCGGAGGCCCTGCGGGCCAGCGGGCCGGTCGTCTCCAACGCCCTCGGCGCCAACATGCCGGCGGGCATCACCTCGGCCCTGGCCGGCGGCTCGGACGCCAAGTACGGCGTCATCGAGGTCGACGAGAAGTACCTGGCCGGGGTGGCCCGGGACGTCACCCCCAAGGTGATCGCCCTGCTGAACCTCTCCCGCGACCAGCTGGACCGCGCGGCGGAGACCCGCATGCTCGCCGAGAAGTGGCGCGAGGGACTCCAGGGATCCAAGGCGGTCATCGTCGCGAACTGCGACGACCCGCTGATCGTGTGGTCGGCGTCCTCGTCGCAGAACGTCGTGTGGGTGGCCGCCGGTCAGGAGTGGAAGGACGACGCCTGGTCGTGCCCCTCCTGCGGTGGCGTCATGCAGCGTCCGGGCGACGACTGGTTCTGCGGCGAGTGCGGCTTCCGCCGCCCGGCCCCCAGCTGGGTGCTCTCCGGCGACCACGTGCTCGACCCGCACGGCAGCGCCTGGCCGATCCACCTCCAGCTGCCGGGCCGCGCGAACAAGGCGAACGCCGCCACCTCGGCCGCCGTGGCCGCCGTGTTCGGCGTGCCCCCGCAGGTCGCGCTGGAGCGCATGTACCAGGTGCAGGCCGTCGCCGGCCGCTACGACGTCGTGAACTTCATGGGCCGCGAGCTGCGGCTGCTGCTCGCGAAGAACCCGGCGGGCTGGCTCGAAACGTTTTCCCTGATCGACCCGCCGCCCACGCCGGTGATCCTCTCGGTGAACGCGCGCGGCGCCGACGGCACGGACACCTCCTGGCTGTGGGACGTGGACTACCCGCGCCTCCTCGGCCACCCGATCTTCGTGATCGGCGACCGCAAGCTGGACCTCGCGGTGCGCCTGGAAGTGGCCGGTCTGGACTTCCGGGTCTGCGAGACCCTCGACGAGGCCGTGCAGCTGGCGCCGCCCGGACAGATCGAGCTCATCGCCAACTACACCGCCTTCCAGGACGTGCGCCGCCGCGTCGGCAACTAGCGCCCCGTCAGAACCGCAGAGGACTAGAGCATGAGCGACAACAGCCTGCGTCTGGTGTGGGTCTACCCGGACCTGCTCAGCACGTACGGAGACCAGGGCAACGCCCTCGTGGTGGAGCGCCGGGCGCGCCAGCGCGGCCTGGACGTCCAGCGCGTGGACGTGCGCAGCGACCAGCCCATCCCCACGTCGGGCGACATCTACCTGATCGGCGGCGGCGAGGACCGGCCGCAGCGGCTGGCCGCGGAGCGGCTGCTGCGCGACGGCGGCCTGGAGCGCGCCGTCTCGAACGGGGCGATCGTCTTCTCCGTGTGTGCCGGGTACCAGATCCTCGGCCAGGAGTTCGTCAACGACATGGGCGAGCGCCAGCAGGGCCTCGGCCTGCTGGACGTGGTCACGGTGCGCGGCGAGGCCGAGCGGTGCGTCGGCGACGTACTGGCCGACATCGACCCGCGGCTGAACCTGCCGCCGCTGACGGGCTTCGAGAACCACCAGGGCGTCACGCACCTGGGCCCGACGGCCCGGCCCTTCGCCCGCACCCGGCTGGGCCGCGGCAACGGCACCGGGGACGGCACCGAGGGCGCGTACAACGACACCGTCTTCGGCACGTACATGCACGGCCCCGTCATGGCCCGCAACCCGCTGATCGCGGACCTGCTGCTGAAGCTGGCCCTCGACGTGAACGCGCTGCCGGCCATAGACGACCGCTGGTACGAGGCGCTGCGCAACGAGCGCATCGCGGCGGCGACGCAGCCCGCGTAGCCCGCGCGGGCCCGCCCGCACCGGTCGTCGGCCCGGATCCCCCAGGGGGTCCGGGCCGACGTCTGTTCGTACGACGGATCTGACCAGCATGTGGAGGATGGTTCAGTCCACTGGGGATCCGCTTGTAGGCTGGTCGCCAGTTCCAACCGGACGACGTGGTCCGGTCGTCGGCCCACGTTGCAAAGGTTCTTCCTGCCATGCGCATTGGTGTGCTCACTTCCGGCGGCGACTGCCCCGGCCTCAATGCCGTCATCCGTTCGGTCGTGCACCGCGCCGTCGTCGACCACGGTGACGAGGTGATCGGCTTCCGCGACGGCTGGCGGGGCCTTCTGGAGTGCGACTACCGCAAGCTCGACCTGGACGCCGTGAGCGGCATCCTGGCCCTCGGCGGCACCATCCTCGGCTCCTCCCGCGTCCAGCCCGCGCACCTGCGCGACGGCGTGGAGCGGGCCCGGGGGCACGTCGCCGACCTCGGCCTGGACGCCATCATCCCGATCGGCGGCGAGGGCACGCTGAAGGCGGCCAACCTGCTCGCACAGGCCGGCCTGCCGATCGTCGGAGTCCCGAAGACCATCGACAACGACATCGCCTCGACCGACGTCACCTTCGGTTTCGACACGGCCGTCGGCGTGGCCACCGAGGCCCTGGACCGGCTGAAGACCACCGCCGAGTCCCACCAGCGGGTCATGGTCGTGGAGGTCATGGGCCGGCACACCGGCTGGATCGCGCTGCACTCGGGCATGGCGGCCGGCGCGCACGCGATCGTCGTGCCGGAACGCCCCTTCGACATCGACGAGCTGACGGCGATCGTCGGCGAGCGGTTCTCGGCGGGCAAGCGGTTCGCGATCGTCGTGGTCGCCGAGGGCGCCAAGCCGGCCGCGGGCACGATGGCCTTCGAGCAGGGCGGTACGGACATGTACGGCCACGAGCGGTTCGCCGGCATCGGCAACCGCCTCGCCGTCGAGCTGGAGGCCCGGCTCGGCAAGGAGGCCCGTCCGGTCATCCTGGGCCACGTCCAGCGCGGCGGCACGCCCACCGCGTACGACCGGGTGCTCGCGACCCGCTTCGGCTGGCACGCGGTGGAGGCGGCGCACCGGGGCGAGTTCGGCATGCTGACGGCGCTGCGCGGCACGGACATCGTGATGGTGCCGCTGGCGGAGGCCACGTCGACGCTCAAGACGGTGCCGGACGAGCGGTACGAAGAGGCGCAGACCGTTCTGTGACGTCTGTGATGTTTCCCCCCTGCTGAGTGCCGCCCCCGGACGCGATCGTGTCCGGGGGCGGCACTACTGTGGTGGGGCGCCACAGTCAAGGGAGTGAACAGATGGATCACAGCGGTCACGGCATGGACATGAACATGGACATGGACCTGCCGCCGTTCACCCTCGGGCGCGGGCTGGAGTTCTCCTTCGACGC
Organism: Streptomyces sp. NPDC048507; assembly: GCF_043199995.1. Classification (NCBI taxonomy): domain Bacteria; kingdom Bacillati; phylum Actinomycetota; class Actinomycetes; order Kitasatosporales; family Streptomycetaceae; genus Streptomyces; species Streptomyces sp. NPDC048507. The sequence goes on from NZ_JBICWZ010000009.1 coordinate 179,699, forward strand.
CTTCTTCCTGTTCGGCTCCCTGATCGGGCTCGCCCTGTACGCCTGGGGGGTGCTGCGGCTGCGCGGGCGCGGGGACGCCTGGCCGGTGGGCCGCACGGTCGCCTTCGCGATCGGCGTGCTGAGCGTGGCGCTGATGATGTGCACCAAGCTGAACGACTACGGCATGGTCATGTTCAGCGTGCACATGGTCCAGCACATGGTGATCAGCATGGTCAGCCCGATCCTGCTGCTGCTGGGCGCGCCGGTGACGCTGGCGCTGCGCGCGCTGGCGCCCGCGGCGCGCGGCAGCAAGGGGCCGCGCGAACTGCTCCTGATGCTGCTGCACAGCCGGTACATGCGGATCGTGACGCACCCGGCCTTCACCATCCCGATGTTCATCGCGAGCCTCTACGGGCTGTACTTCACCCCGCTCTTCGACTTCCTGATGGAGTCGAAGACGGGTCACATCGCGATGATGGTGCACTTCCTCGCGGTCGGCCTGATCTTCTTCTGGCCGATCATGGGCGTGGACCCGGGCCCGCACCGCCCCGGCTACGTGATGCGGATGCTGGAGCTGTTCGCCGGCATGCCCTTCCACGCCTTCTTCGGCATCGCGCTGATGATGGCCAGCGAGCCCATGATCAAGACGTACGCGGACCCGCCGGCCTCCCTCGGCATCGAGCCGCTGCTCGACCAGCAGTGGGGCGGCGGCATCGCCTGGGCCTTCAGCGAGATCCCCTCGGTGCTGGTGCTGATCGCGCTGGTGTACCAGTGGTACCACTCGGAGCAGCGTGCCGCGAAGCGCTCGGACCGGGCCGAGGACCGCAACGGCGACCAGGAGCTCGCGGCGTACAACTCGTATCTCGCCTCGCTCCGAGGGCGCGGCCAGTAGCGCTGGAGGCGCCCGGGGCGCCACCATGGGGCATGACCGGATCCGTAAAGGCGATGGCCGTCACGACCTTCGCCGCCCTGGTGGCCGTCTCCGCGTATTCCGTGGCGCTCGGCAGCAACGGCTGGCTGTGGTTCGGCTGGGTGGTGCTGGGCCTGCTGACCCTGGGGACGGCCGCCACCGGCGGCACCTGAGCCCGGCCGGACCGGCGCGCGCCGCGGCGCACCGCCGGCCGTGCCCGGCCGGGTGGCCGGGATCGCGCCTCGGCGTGCCCATCCGGCGCCGGTTCCGTCACACTGATCCGGTCGTCAGGTGAAGGGAAGCGCCGGGTGTTCTACCACTTGCTCAAGCACGTGCTGCTCGGTCCGTTGCTGCGGCTGCTGTTCCGGCCGCGGATCGAGGGGCTGGAGAACATCCCGCCCGAAGGGGCGGCGATCATCGCGGGCAACCACCTCTCCTTCTCGGACCACTTCCTCATGCCCGCGATCCTGCGGCGCCGGATCACCTTCCTCGCGAAGGCCGAGTACTTCACCGGCCCGGGCCTCAAGGGCCGGCTGACCGCCGCCTTCTTCCGCAGCGCCGGCCAGATCCCGGTGGACCGCTCCGGCAAGGACGCCGGGAAGGCGGCCCTGCGCGAGGGGCTCGGGGTGCTGGCCGAGGAGGAGCTGCTCGGGATCTACCCGGAGGGCACCCGCTCGCACGACGGACGCCTCTACAAGGGCAAGGTCGGGGTGGCCGCGATGGCGCTCGGCGCCGGGGTGCCGGTGGTGCCCTGCGCGATGGTCGGCACCTTCGAGATCCAGCCGCCCGGGCAGAAGCTGCCGAAGATCCGGCGGGTGACCATCCGCTTCGGCGCTCCGATGGAGTTCTCCCGGTACGCGGGGATGGAGGGCGAGCGGGCCGTGCTGCGCGCCGTGACCGACGAGATCATGTACGCGATCCTCGGGCTGTCCGGCCAGGAGTACGTCGACCGGTACGCCGCCGACGTGAAGGCGGAGGAAGAGGAGAAGCGGAAGAAGGCCCGGCGCTCGGCGCGCTGAGCCTCCTCCCGCTCATCGTCCCCGAGCGTCCTAGCGGACGGCCGGGAGCTCCTCGGCAGCCGCGAGGGCGGCGGCCGGGGACTGGGCGAGCTGCTTGGCCGCGGCCGGGGCGGGCGCGACGGGCGTGGCGTGCGGGCCGCACTTCACGTCCTTGGCGTCGACCTTGCCGGTCAGCAGGTAGGCGTCGACCCGGGTGTTGATGCAGGGGTTGACCAGGCTGGTCACACCGTGCGAGCCGGCGTTCTGCTCGGTGATCAGGCGCGAGCCGGCCAGCCGGCGGTGCAGCTCGACGCCACCCTTGTACGGGGTGGCCGCGTCACGCTCGGACTGGACGATCAGGACCGGCGGCAGACCGCGCTTGGCACCGACCTCGATCGGGGTGCTCTGCTTGGACTTCCAGGTCGCGCAGGGCAGGTTCATCCACGCGTTCGACCAGGTCAGGAACGGGTACTTCTTGTGGAGCTCGGTGTTGTCGCGGTCCCACTTGGCCCAGCTGGTCGGCCACTTGGCGTCGGCGCACTCGACCGCGGTGTAGACGGCGTTGCTGTTCTCCGACGCGGCGTTGCCCGCGGTGTCGGACATGTCCGGGGCGATCGCGTCGATCAGCGGCTTCTCGTCACCGGCGGCCCAGGCGCTGAACGCCTGCGCGACCGGGACCCACGAGGAGTCGTAGTACGGGGCGCCCTGGAAGAAGCCGAGGAGCTCCGAGGGGCCGACGACCCCGCCGAGCGGGTTGGCCTTGGCCTTGCCGCGCAGCTCCAGCCACTTGGCCTCGACCTTGGCGCGGGTGTTGCCCAGGTGGAAGGACGCGTCGTTCTTCGCGACCCAGTCCTCCCAGTCGTTCCAGCGCATCTGGAAGGCGACGTCCTGCTCCAGGTTGGCCTGGTACCAGATGTTGTCCTGCTCCGGGTTGACCACGCTGTCGACGATCATGCGGCGCACGTGGGTCGGGAAGAGGGTCGCGTAGACCCCGCCCAGGTAGGTGCCGTAGGAGACGCCGAGGTAGTTCAGCTTCTGCTCGCCGAGGGCGGCCCGGATGACGTCCAGGTCGCGCGCGGTGTTGGGCGTGGTCATGTGCGGCAGCATCTCGCCGCTGCGCTCCTTGCAGCCGTCCGCGTACTCGGCGGCGAGCTTGCGCTGGGCGCGCTTGTCGGCCTCGTTCGAGGGGACCGGGTCGGCCTTCGGCGCCTTGACGAACTCCTGCGGGTCGATGCAGGAGATCGGGGCGGAGTGGCCGACGCCGCGGGGGTCGAAGCCCACGAAGTCGTACGCCTTGGAGGTGTTGGTCCACAGCGGGCTCTTGGTGGTGACCCGGCGCGGGAAGCGCATGCCGGAACCGCCGGGGCCGCCCGGGTTGTAGACGAGCGCGCCCTGGCGCTCCTCCTTCGTGCCCGTGTTGGCGATCCGGTCGACCGCGAGGTCGATGGTCTTGCCGAACGGCTTGGTGTAGTCGAGCGGGACCTTGACCCAGCCGCACTGGATCGGCTTCTCGAAGCCCCAGTCGGCAGGACAGTCCTTCCAGTCGACGCCGGTCCGCGCGGCGCGGGCGGCGGCGATCTGGGCGCCCACCGCCTCGGCCGCGCCGTTGTCGCGGCCGGCGGAGGCCGCCGAGGCGGACGGCGCGAGCAGCAGACCGGCTGCCAGTGCACCGGTGATGAGAGTGGCAGCGCTCCCCAGCGCCGCGGTGCGTATCACGTGGTTGTTCCCCCTGCGTCATGTGCCGCCGTGGGCGGCCGTGTTCGGTCGGGTTCGGTCGTCGGCGTGCAGGGGGATCCTTTCGCCTGACCGATACCCGACAACAGAGTGCGGTCCAGATCTTTGCCAACCCGATAACCGGAGACGGGTGTACCGCTGAGCGGTGTCCCATTCGCCCCGACTACGAACCCCCCTCACCACCCGTACGCGCGCACCGCCCCGTCCAGCAGCTCGCGCAGTCGCAGCGCGTCCGGGGCCAGGGCCGTCACCAGCACCGCCGGGCCCGCGAGCGGGGTGACCGCGGCGAACTCCCCCAGCACCCGCGCAGGGGGCGGGTCCGCCTCGAAGCGCGGGTCCACGACGAGGAGCTGGCCGAGCGCCCGGTGGCCCGCGATGCCGGCCGGCCCGTCCCAGCCGCCGGGTGCGCCGGGTCCGCAGGACAGGTCCTGGTCCAGCAGGGGGCGGCCGGCCCGGACGACGGTGAGCCGCGCGCGCAGCAGGCCCGGAGCCTCCGCGGTGCGGCCCAGCACCTGCTCCTCGCGCAGCATCAGCCGGGCGGTGGGGGCCAGTTCCGCCCGGGTGCGCACGCGCAGGTCGCTGCCGCGCACGGACACCAGCGGCTCGGGCAGCCAGCGCACCGCCGCGTCCTCGGCGAGGGTGAGGCGGACGTCGTACCGGGCGGGCTCGCCGCCCCGGCCGGGCAGGGCCAGGGTGGCCGCCGCCGAGCGCAGCAGGAGCCGGGCACCCGGCCCCGCGTCGGCCTCCACCGTGAGGTGGTCGCCTCCGAGGGGGGCGCTCATCGCGCCGACCAGCATCACCCCGGCCTCGGCGCCCTCGCTCCGGGTCCGGCGCAGGGCGAGCGGCCCCTCCCCGGCCAGCAGGGGCAGGGCGGTGCCGCCGCGTCCGTCGCGGACGGCGCCGATGCGGGCGGTGGCGCGCAGTCCGGTGGCGGGCCGGGCGGGGGCGGAGGGTGGGGCCGCGGGGGCGGGGGGCGCGGTGGTCACCGTACGACCCAGGCGGCGATCCGCTCGCGCACCCAGTCGGCCACCGGGGCCACGCCCTCGGTCCCGCGCAGGGACTGGAAGGCGACGGGCAGTTCACCGCGCTGCGCGGCGGCGTCGCGGGCCATCCGGTCCAGGTCGGAACCGACGTGCGGGGCGAGGTCGGTCTTGTTGACGACGAGCAGGTCGGCGGTGGTGACGCCGGGGCCGCCCTTGCGCGGGATGTCGTCGCCGCCGGCCACGTCGATGACGAAGATCTGGGCGTCGACCAGGCCGCGGGAGAAGGTGGCGGTCAGGTTGTCGCCGCCGGACTCGACGAGGATGAGGTCGAGCGGGCCGACGTTCTCCTCCAATTCCTCCACCGCCTCCAGGTTGGCGGAGATGTCGTCGCGGATGGCGGTGTGCGGGCAGGCCCCGGTCTCGACGGCGCTGATCCGCTCGGGCGGCAGGACCGCCTCGCGGAGCAGGAACTCGGCGTCCTCGCGGGTGTAGATGTCGTTCGTGACGACGGCCATGGACAGTTCGGCGCGCAGCGCCCGGCAGAGCGCGGCGACGGTCGCCGTCTTGCCGGAGCCGACGGGTCCGCCGAGTCCGATGCGCAGGGCGCGGCGGGTGCCGTCGGTGCGGTGCGGGTCGGCGGCGTGGGTGTGGCGGTGGGGGTACGTCACGTCGTGGTCGAGGTGCACGGGTTCTCCTTGGGTGGTGTGGGGGGCCGGGCGGGTCGCTCGGGGCGCTCAGGAGGCGAAGAGGCGTACCGGCCAGTCGGCGTGGACCTGCGCGGCGATCTCCAGGAGGGGCGAGGAGGGCGCGGGCAGCGCGTCCGGGCCTTCGGTGCGGGCGAGCAGGGCGGCTTCGGCGGCCCTGGCCGCGACGGCGTCGAGCTCGGGCGCCAGCCGGGCCAGTACCCCGGTGGCCTCGAAGGGGTCCAGGCCCAGCAGCCGTACGGTCGCGGTGGCCGGTCCGCTGACGCTCTCGTACGCGGCCACGTGGGCGGCGTCGAGCGCGCCGAGGCCGGCCGCCCGGGCGGCGGCCCCGAGCACCACGGGCTGGTGCGCCCCGCGCGGGAAGGCCGCCGCCAGCGCGTCGAGCGCGGGGTCGGGCCAGGTGGCGCGGGCGGCCCGCATCAGCTGCCGCCCGAGCCGGCGCGCGGCGGCGCGCAGCGCGGGCGAGGGGGTGCGGGCGTCGGCGGCGGCGTCGAGCTCCGCCGGGTCGAGGCCGAGGGCGGCCGCCGCCGCGAGCGCGGCGGCGGTCAGCCCGGCGGTGTGCAGGCGGCCCCGGCAGAAGTCGGCGAGGCTCGCCGCGTCGTGGATGCGGCCCGCCTTGCAGGCGGCCTCCGCCCCGCCGGAGTGCGCGTGGCCTCCGGCGGGGAAGCGGCCGTCCGCGAGCACGAGCAGCGTGGCGAGGGTCATCGGGCGTTCCCCCGCGGGCTGCGTCCGCGCATGCTCCGGCGCATCAGAAGAGGAAGTATCTCTGTGCCATGGGAAGTTCCGCCGCGGGCGCGGGCTCCACGGCCTCGCCGTCGATCGTGACGGTGAAGGTGTCCGCGTCGACGTGCACCCGGGGCATCGCGTCGTTGTTGCGCATGTCCGCCTTGCCCACCTTTCGGGTGTTCTCGATGGCCACGAACTCCTTGCCGAGTCCGAGCCGTTCGGGCAGGCCGTCGTCGAGCGCCGCCTGCGCGGTGAAGTTGAGCGAGTTCAGGGCGGGCGCACGGCCGGTGCTGCCGAACATGGGCCGGGGCAGGACGGGCTGGGGGGTGGGGATGGAGGCGTTGGCGTCGCCCATCTGCGCGTAGGCGATCTGTCCGCCCTTGACGACCACCTCGGGCTTGACGCCGAAGAAGGCCGGGTTCCACAGCACCAGGTCGGCGAGCTTGCCCACCTCGACCGAGCCGACCTCGCGGGCGAGGCCCTGGGCGACGGCGGGGTTGATCGTGTACTTGGCGACGTAGCGGCGGGCCCGGTGGTTGTCGGCGGGACCGTCGCCGGGCAGGAACCCGCGTCTCTTCTTCATCACGTGGGCGGTCTGCCAGGTGCGCATCACGACCTCGCCGACCCGGCCCATGGCCTGGGAGTCGGAGGAGATGATGGAGATGGCTCCGAGGTCGTGCAGGACGTCCTCGGCGGCGATGGTGGAGGGCCGGATCCGCGATTCGGCGAAGGCCAGGTCCTCGGGGACGGCCGGGTTGAGGTGGTGGCAGACCATCAGCATGTCGAGGTGTTCCTCGACGGTGTTGACGGTGTGCGGCCGGGTCGGGTTGGTCGAGCTGGGCAGGATGTAGGGCTCGGAGACCACGGTGATGATGTCGGGTGCGTGCCCGCCGCCCGCGCCCTCGGTGTGGTACGAGTGGATCGTCCGCCCGGCGATGGCCGCGAGGGTGTCGCCCACGAAACCGGCCTCGTTGAGGGTGTCGGTGTGGATGGCGACCTGGGCGCCCGTCTCGTCCGCGACGCTGAGGCAGGCGTCGATGACGGCGGGAGTGGCCCCCCAGTCCTCGTGGATCTTGAAGCCGAGGGCGCCGCCGCGCAGCTGGGACCGCATGCCCTCGCGGGACATGGTGTTGCCCTTGCCGAGCAGGCCGATGTTGACGGGGTAGGCCTCCAGGGCCGCGAACATCCGGGCGAGGTGCCAGGGGCCGGGGGTCACGGTGGTGGCCTTGGACCCTTCGGCGGGTCCGGTGCCGCCGCCGACCATGGTGGTGATGCCGGAGGCGAGGGCCTCGTCGATGACCGTCGGCGCGATGAAGTGGATGTGGGTGTCGATGGCGCCCGCGGTGACGATCTTCCCGTTGCCGGCGATGATCTCGGTCTCGGGGCCGATGACGAGCGCCGGGTCGACCCCGTCCATGGTGTCGGGGTTGCCCGCCTTGCCGATGCCGCAGATCCGGCCGTCGCGGATGCCGATATCGGCCTTGACGATGCCCCAGTGGTCGAGGATCACGACGCCGGTGATCACCGTGTCGGGTGCGCCTTCGGCGCGGGTGGTGCGGGCCTGTCCCATGGACTCGCGGATGACCTTGCCGCCGCCGAAGACGGCCTCGTCACCGGAGTTCCCGGGTCCGCCGCTGAGGTCCTGCTCGATCTCGACGAAGAGGTCGGTGTCGGCGAGCCGGATCCGGTCGCCCTTCGTCGGGCCGAAGAGGTCGGCGTACACCTGGCGCGAGATCTCAGCCATCGAGCGGCCCCCCGGTTTCCCCGCGCAGTCCCGGTACGGTGCGCAGCCCGGCGAGCGGTACGAGTTCCACGGCGACCGGGATGCCCGGCTCGAAGCGGACGGCGGTGCCGGCGGCGATGTTCAGGCGCAGGCCGTGGGCGGCGGGGCGGTCGAAGTCCAGGCCGGGGTTGGCCTCGGCGAAGTGGTAGTGGGAGCCGACCTGGACGGGCCGGTCGGCGGAGTTGAGCACGGTGAGGCGGGTGACGGGGCGGCCTTCGTTCAGGCGCACCGGACCGTCCCCGTAGGCGATTTCGCCGGGGATCATCAGGGTGCTCCTGTTCAGACGATGGGGTCGTGGACGGTGACGAGCTTCGTGCCGTCCGGGAAGGTCGCCTCGACCTGGACGTCGTGGATCATTTCGGGGATGCCCTCCATGACCTGGGCGCGGACGAGCACGGTACGGCCGGAGGCCATCAGCTCGGCCACGGTCCGCCCGTCACGGGCGCCTTCGAGGATGTGCGAGGTGATCAGCGCCACGGCCTCGGGGTGGTTCAGGAGGACCCCGCGCAACCTGCGCTTCTCGGCCACGTCAGCGGCCACGTGGATCATGAGTCTCTCTTGTTCGTGCGGTGTCAACTGCACCTGAATACCACCAAGCTTCCGGGACATGATCAACATCGCGCCACGACGACCGTACCGGCCTTCAACACTCTGTTGACCTGTGCATATCCATGCCAAGCATGTCTTGCCCAACGCGGGGACAGGCTTTCCGTCCCCATCGCCCGGCCTTTACCGGCCCATGGCTGATCGTTGGCGCAAAGCCGTGGTCCGACACGCTAGGGCCCACACTTTTCCGCCGGGTTAACCCACGTTTCCGGAAGGGGTCCGGTTCACCCGTACGGGCGCCCGGCAACGCGCCCGGCGACGTGCCCGCCGTATACGACCTCCCGGGAGCGGCGTCAGCAGCCCCGGGCGGTCCGCGCGACCGCGCCGGCCGGCCAGGGCAGGGCGATCCACACGGTCTTGCCGCCGTCGGCGGTCGGGCTGACCGTGAGCCGGCCGCCGGCCTCGGCCGCGAGCCAGCGGATGATGACCATCCCGCGGCCGTTGTCCTGCTGTACGGCGGCGGGGAGCCGCCGGGGCCAGCGCGGGTGGCTGTCCGTCACCCCGACCCGCAGCCACTCCTCGCGTTCGAGCCGGACGTCGACGGTGAAGGTGGGCGACTGGCCGAAGGTGTGCTGCACCGCGTTGGTGGCGAGCTCCGAGACGATCAGCCGTACGGTGTCGGCGGTCTCGGCGTCCTCGGGCAGTCCCCACTCCCCCAGCACCTGCGCGACGTACCGGCGGGCGGCGGCGACCGAGACCGGGTCGCTCGGCAGAGTGACGGTGGCTTCCTGCTGATCTGCCATGGCGACGTCCCTTTCCCACCGGGACGCAGCCGCCCCGGACCTTACGCTGAGCGCCAGAGTGTCACCCATCGTGCCGTCGTTTCCGCCGTTCCCCCAAGATATGCATATATCTGTCCCTCAATGCGGTGAACTCTGCTACGGAAGAGCGTATTTGGACGGGATTCCGGTGCGAGGCGTGCCGGTGGAAGGAGAGCGGGTATGCAGCACGGTCCCGCGGTGCGCCGGCGCAAGCTCGGCGAGGAACTGCGTGCCCTCCGCGACCGCGCCGGGCTCACCAGTGGTGAGGCCGCCCGCATCGTGGGATGGCACCAGTCGAAAGTCAGCCGCATCGAGACGGGCCGCAGTGGCGTGAAGTCGCAGGACATCCGGCTGCTGCTCGACGCCTACGGAGAGGTCGTGAGCACCCAGCAACGCGCCCTGCTGGAGGCGCTCGGGGCCTCCGCGGCCGGACCCGCGGGGAACGGGGCCGCCGCGGGAGGGCGCCAGTGGTGGCACGACTACCGGGGCCTGCTCCCGCAGGAGTACCGGGACTTCATCAGCCTGGAGGCCGGGGCCCGCGCGGCCCGGACCGTGGAGCTCTCGGTGGTGCCGGGACTGCTCCAGACCCCGCAGTACGCACGGGCCGTGACCCGGGCCGCGCTGGGCGGGCTGCCGGAGCCGAAGGTGGACGCGCTGGTCGACGTACGGCTGGCCCGGCAGGCGGTGCTGCGTTCCGATCCGCCGCTGGAGCTGAGCGCGGTGCTGGACGAGGCCGTGCTGCGGCGCCAGATCGGGGGGCCCGGGGTGATGCGCGAGCAGCTGAGGCACCTGGTGGAGGTGGCGCGGCTGCCGCAAGTGCGGTTGCAGGTACTGCCGTTCACCGTGGGGGGCCATCTCGGCCTCACAGGACCGTTCGTCATTTTCTCATTTCCGAACATCGCCGATCTGGATGTGGTGGTACTCGACCATTTGACGAGTAGCCTCTATCTGGAGCGGAAGGAAGACCTGGAGGCCTACGGCGCCGCGTTCCGCACCATCCAGGCGCACGCCCTCCCGCCCCGTGACTCGTCGGATCTCATCAGCTCACTCGCTGACGACGCGTAAGGAGGCACCCCCCGTGTCCGCAACCCCCTTATCCGACCGCGGACTTCTGAGCAGCGCGCGGTGGCGGCGGAGCAGCCGCAGTACCGGAATGAACAACTGCGTGGAAACGGCCGCCCTGACCGGCGGCCTGCTGGCCGTCCGCGATTCCAAGCGGGCGGACGGCCCGGCCGTGCTCTTCACCGGGCCGGCCTGGGACGGCTTCCTCACCTGCGTACGGGCGGACCTGCCCGGACCGCCGGTCTAGCCGGTCCAGGCGCCTTCGGCCCGGCGGCGCCTACCGGTCCGTGGCCCCGGCCGGGGCGGTCCCCAGGATCGTCGCGACGGCCCGCCCGATCTCGTCCCCCGTGAGATCGGCCCGAGCGGTCAGCCGCAACCGGGACACACCGTCCGGCACCGACGGCGGACGGAAGCACCCCACGGACAGTCCCGCCCCGCGGCAGTCGGCGGCCCAGCGCAGTGCCGCCGCGGCCGACGGGGCCCGTACCGACACCACGGCCGCGTCCGGCCTGACCGCGGTCAGGCCGGACGCGGTGAGCCGGCCGTACAGTTCGCCGGCCACCTCGCGCACCCGCTCCGCGCGCTGCGGCTCCCGCCGCAGCAGGCGCAGGCTCGCGAGCGCGGCGCCCGCCGCGGCCGGGGCGAGCCCGGTGTCGAAGATGAAGGCCCGCGCGGTGTTGACCAGGTGCCGGATCACCTTGGCCGGCCCCAGCACCGCCCCGCCCTGGCTGCCCAGCGACTTCGAGAGGGTCATCGTCGCGACCACCCCGGGCGCGCCCGCGAGTCCGGCGGCGTACAAGGCTCCCCGGCCGCCCGCGCCGAGCACCCCCAGCCCGTGCGCGTCGTCGACCACCAGGGCCGCGCCGCCGGCCCGGCAGGCGGCGGCGTACGCGGCGAGCGGCGCGGCGTCCCCGTCCACCGAGAAGACCGAGTCGGTGACGAGCAGGGCCCGGCCCCCGTGCCCGGCGAGGGTCTTGCGGACGGCGTCCGGATCCCCGTGCGGGGTGACGGCGACCTCGGCCCGCGAGAGCCGGCAGCCGTCGACGATCGAGGCGTGGTTCCCGGCGTCCGAGACGACCAGGGAGCCGCGGTCGCTGAGCGCCGTCACCGCGGCGAGGTTCGCCGCATACCCGGAGGAAAGCACCAGGGCCGCCTCGAAACCGGCGAAATCGGCCAGTTCGCGCTCCAGTTCGGTGTGCAGCTCCGTCGTCCCCGTGACCAGCCGGGACCCGGTGGCGCCCGCGCCCCAGCGCTCCGCCGCCGCGCAGGCCCCGCGCACGGTCTCGGGATGCCGCGACAGACCCAGGTAGTCGTTGCTCGCCAGGTCCAGCAGCGGCGAGGAGGCGGGCCTCGGACGCAGGGTCCGTACCAGCCCGGCCCGCTCTCGGGCCCGCTCCGCGCCGTCGATCCAGGCGAAGACGTCCTCGGGTCCGGGGGTGTGCTGGGTCATCGGCGGTCCTCGCGTTTTGTCGGCAGTCGACAGATCTGCTCGACCCTAGCCGCCGGCGCCCGAGGGGCCGGTGTGGCGATCCACACACTCCCTTCAGGCCATGTTGTCGGATCTCTCCTTGGCCGGGAGTGCCCGTGTGGTCCAGGATCGGGCCCATGGACCTGCTGAACACCCTGGTGGAAAAGGGACTGCGGCGCGAGCTGCCGACCCGTGAAGAGGCGCTCGCCGTACTGGCGACCTCCGACGACGAACTGCTCGACGTGGTGGCCGCGGCCGGCAAGGTGCGCCGCCAGTGGTTCGGGCGCCGCGTCAAGCTGAACTACCTGGTCAACCTGAAGTCGGGGCTCTGTCCCGAGGACTGCTCGTACTGCTCCCAGCGCCTGGGGTCGAAGGCCGAGATCCTCAAGTACACCTGGCTGAAGCCGGAGGAGGCCTCCCAGGCCGCCGCCGCGGGCGTCGCGGGCGGCGCGAAGCGGGTCTGTCTCGTGGCCAGCGGACGCGGTCCGACGGACCGGGACGTGGACCGCGTCGGCAAGACGATCGCGGCCATCAAGGAGCAGAACGAGGGCGTCGAGGTCTGCGCCTGCCTCGGCCTGCTCTCCGACGGCCAGGCCGAGCGGCTGCGCGACGCGGGTGCCGATGCCTACAACCACAACCTCAACACCTCCGAGGCCACGTACGGCGCGATCACCAAGACGCACACGTACGCGGACCGGGTCGACACCGTCCAGAAGGCCCACGCGGCGGGCCTGTCGGCCTGCTCCGGTCTCATCGCCGGCATGGGCGAGAGCGACGAGGACCTGGTCGACGTCGTCTACTCGCTGCGCGAGCTGGACCCGGACTCCGTGCCGGTCAACTTCCTGATCCCCTTCGAGGGCACCCCGCTCGCCAAGGAGTGGAACCTCACCCCGCAGCGCGCCCTGCGCATCCTCGCGATGGTCCGCTTCGTCTGCCCCGACGTCGAGGTCCGCCTCGCGGGCGGCCGCGAGGTGCACCTGCGCTCGATGCAGCCGCTCGCCCTGCACCTGGTCAACTCGATCTTCCTGGGCGATTACCTCACCAGTGAGGGCCAGGCCGGCCAGGCCGACCTGGACATGATCGCGGACGCCGGATTCGAGGTGGAGGGCGCCGGTACGTCCACCCTCCCCGCGCACCGCTCCGAGGTCACCGCCGGCGGGGGCTGCGGCTCCCACTCCGACGGCGCGCCGGTCTGCGGCCAGGGCGCCGACGCCGGGGCGGCGGGCTGCGGTTCCGCCTGCGGCGGCTGCTCCGGGCACGACGCGCACGCCCCCGTTCCGGCGCAGGCCGACGCGGGCGGGGTGCGGCCGGACCTGGTGGCCGTGCGCCGCCGCGGCGCGGGAACGGACCTCGCCCCCAATGCGTGACCCGTACGCCCTGCACGACCCGCTCGACGGCCGGGCGGACACCGCCCGGCTGCTGGACCTGGACCGCCGGCACGTCTGGCACCCGTACGGTCCGATGCCCGGGCGGCAGGAGCCCCTCGTGGTGTCCTCCGCCTCGGGCGTCAGGCTGCGGCTCGCCGCTCCCGCCCAGGGGCGGGAGGAGCTGGTCGACGGCATGTCCTCCTGGTGGTCGGCGATCCACGGATACAACCATCCGGTGCTCAACGAGGCGGCCACCGCCCAGCTGAGCCGCATGTCGCACGTGATGTTCGGCGGGCTCAGCCACGAGCCCGCCGTCCGCCTCGCCGCCCGGCTCGTCGAGATCACCCCGCCGGGACTGGAGCACGTCTTCCTCGCCGACTCGGGCTCCGTGTCCGTCGAGGTCGCCGTCAAGATGTGCCTGCAGTACTGGCGTTCGCTCGGCCGCACCGGCAAGACCCGGCTGCTGACCTGGCGCGGCGGCTACCACGGCGACACCTGGCAGCCCATGGCCGTCTGCGACCCCGACGGCGGCATGCACGACCTGTGGCAGGGGCACCTGCCCCGGCAGGTCTTCGCGGACGCGCCGCCCGGCGGCTTCGACACCCCCGTGGACCCCGCGTACGCGGACCACCTGCGCGCCCTGGTGTCCGCCCACGCCGACGAACTGGCCGCGGTGATCGTGGAGCCGGTGGTGCAGGGCGCGGGCGGCATGCGCTTCCACCACCCCGGCCACCTGCGGGTGCTGCGCGAACTGTGCGACGAGTACGGGGTGCTGCTGATCCTCGACGAGATCGCCACCGGGTTCGGGCGCACCGGCGCGCTGTTCGCGGCCGACCACGCGGGGATCACCCCCGACGTGATGTGCCTCGGCAAGGCGCTGACCGGCGGCTACCTGGCCCTCGCGGCCACCCTGTGCACCGAGCGGGTCGCCGAGGGGATCTCCCGGGGCGAGGTGCCGGTGCTCGCGCACGGGCCCACCTTCATGGGAAACCCGCTCGCCACGGCCGTCGCGCTCGCCTCCGTCGACCTGCTGCTCGGACAGGACTGGGCGGGCGAGGTCAAGCGCATCGAAGCGGGCCTGCGCGAGGGGCTGGAGGGGGCCCGCGCGCTCCCCGGGGTCCTGGACGTACGCGTACTGGGCGCGATCGGCGTGGTCCAGCTCGACAGGCCCGTGGACGTCTGGGCGGCCACCCGGGCCGCGGTCCGCGAGGGCGTGTGGGTGCGCCCCTTCCGCGACCTGATCTACGTGATGCCCCCGTTCGTCACCGGCGACGCCGATGTCGCCCGGATCTGCCGGGCGGTCCTCGCGGCCGCCCAGGAAGGCTGACATGCCCGTACTCGTCGTGTCCGGTACCGGCACGGAAATCGGCAAGACCGTGGTCACCTCGGCCATCGCGGCGGCCGCCGTGGCCGCCGGCCGCTCGGTCGCCGTCCTGAAGCCCGCGCAGACCGGCGTGGACGCCGAGGAGCCCGGGGACGCCGCCGAGGCCGTCCGCCTCGCCGGCCCGGCCGTGACGGCGCTCGAACTGGCCCGCTACCCCGAGCCGCTGGCGCCGGACACCGCCGCGCGGCGCTCCGGGCTGGCCACCGTCGCGCCCGCCGCCGTCGCGGAGGCCGCCGCGCGGCTCGCCGCCGAGCACGACCTCGTCCTCGTGGAGGGTGCGGGCGGGCTGCTGGTGCGCTTCGACGAGGACGGCCACACCCTGGCCGACGCGGCGCGGCTGCTGGCGGCCCCGGTGCTGGTCGTCGCCCCGGCGGGGCTCGGCACGCTGAACTCCACCGCGCTGACGGCGGAGGCCCTGCGCGCCCGGGGCGTGAGCCCGTTCGGCGTCGTCATCGGCAGTTGGCCCGCGGCCCCCGGGCTGGCGGCCCGCTGCAACCTCGCCGACCTGCCCGAGGTGTCGGGGATGCCGCTGCTGGGCGCCGTCCCGGAGGGCTCCGGCGCCCTGGCCCCGGCCGCCTTCCGCACGACGGCCCCGTCCTGGCTGGCCCCCCGCCTGCACGGCACGTGGTCGGCGGAGTCCTTCCTGACGGCCTGGCCGGCCTGACGGGGACTCGGGACGCGGGGGGGCGGTTGGCGGGGTTCCGGTTTCGCGGGGCGCCGGTGCGGGGAACAGCCCCCCGGGGCGCGTGCGCCCGTACCCGCCCCCGATCCGCGTCCGGAGGTCCGCCATGCCGTCCGCACCTCCCCCCGATCCGGTGCACCACCCGTACTTCGCCCGCTTCTACGCGCGCGCCAGCACCGCCGCCGAGACCCGCGCCGGGATGGGCGTCCTGCGCCGGGAACTCCTGCACGGCCTGTCCGGCCGCGTCATCGAGATCGGCGCGGGCAACGGCCTGAACTTCCCGCACTACCCCCGCGCCGTCTCCGAGGTCGTCGCCGTCGAACCGGAGCGCACCCTGCGCCGGCTCGCGGGCGCCGCCGCGCTGCGCGCCGAGGTCCCCGTGGACCTCGTACCGGGGGTCGCTGAAGCCCTCCCGGTCAAGAGCGAGGCCTTCGACGCGGCCGTCGCCTCCCTGGTGCTGTGCACCGTACGCAGCCTCCCGCGCGCCCTCGCCGAACTCCACCGGGTGCTGCGGCCCGAGGCGGAGCTGCGGTTCCTGGAGCACGGCCTCGCCCCGGGCCCGGGCATGGCCGCCGTCCAGCGGACGCTCGACCGGACCGTGTGGCCCCGCCTCTTCGGCGGCTGCCACACCGCCCGCGACCCCCTCGCCGCGATCGAGGCGGCCGGCTTCCGGATCGTCTCGCACCGCTCGTTCCGCCTCCCGGAACGCGGCCCGGCCCTGCCGACCTCGTACTGCGTCATCGGCTCGGCCCGCCGCTCCCTCGACTAGGCCGTGGCCCGCCGGGGCCGGCCGGGGCAGGTCGCGGAGCCGGCGGTGGCCCGGGTCGGCCGAGTTGCGGGGGTTCCGGGCCATGCCGATCTCCAGGGGTTCCGGGTCCAGCGGGACGGGGAAGGTCCGCAGGCCCAGCGCGGAGACGGTGCCGGTGAGCCACCCGCCGAGCGTGAGCGCGACGAGGTCGGTGTCGCGGGCCGGCGGCATCGCGCCCGTGTGGCCGGGCACGACGACGGCGGTCCCGCGGCGCAGCCCGAGCTCGGCGAGCGCGCCGTCGATGGGGCCGAGGCGCTTGTCGAAGAGGGGGTGACCGGCGCGGGCGACGCCGACCAGGGGCGTCCGGATCAGGGCCCGAGGACCCCCAGTTCGACGTCCACCAGGCCCTGACGCGGTGCCGGTCCGCCCTCCACCACCTCGGGCAGGAAGACCACGTCGACGTCCGGGGCCTGGGCGTGGATCCGGTCCGCCAGGCTCCCGGCCAGGGCCACCAGCAGCAGTTCGGTGCCCCGCACGGTGAAGGTGCGCCGCGTCGAATCCGGCCCCGGGCCGCAAGACGTCGTCGCAGCCGCGCAGCAGCGCCACCACCTCCTCCCGCAGTTCCACGGCGCGCGGGGTCGGGACCAGTCCCTGGCCCGCGCGCACCAGCAGCGGGTCACCGACGGCACGACGGAAGTCCTGGCCGAGCCACACGAGTTGTGCTTCGACCCCACCGAGCGACTGCTGTGGTGCACCACGGCTTACCGTTCGGGCTACCACCACGCGAACGGCGGCCTCCGCACCGAACTGACGGTCATCGACCCCGAACACGGTCCGCACGGCCTGGCACTGGACGCCGCGCGCGGGCGGCTCTACGTCAGCGTGGAGGGCTCGGCGGACCGGCCCGGCGGGGTGGTCGTGATCGACACGCGGACCCGCCGGCCCCTGGGCAGGATCGACACCGACGCACCCGGACCGCACCGGTTCGCCATCGGCGCGGCGGGCCGGACCGGCTACGCGTCCAACAAGGAGGCGCCGTTCGTCAGCGAGGGCCTGGCGGTGTCCCCCGACGGCTCGCGGGCCTGCGTCGCCGCGCCCCGCTTCTCCGCGCACGGGGAACGGCCCGCCCCGGGCATCCGGGTGGTGGACCTGGAAACGCTGCGGCCCCCGGGCCGGCTGGACGTCGGCCGCCGCGGCGAGCCCGGGGCCCACGGCCTCGCGTACGTCCCGCGCCCCGCCTGAGCCGGCCCGCACCCGCCACCCGGCTACGCGAAGGGCTTCACCCAGCGCCGCCAATGGTCCTCGCGGTGGTAGCCGGCCGCCGCCCAGGCCCGCTGCGCACGCTCGTTCCCGACCAGGACCATCGCGTCGCCGCGTCGGCCGCCGACCGCGGCGAAACGCCGTTCGGCCGCCTCCAAGAGCGCCGAGGCGATCCCCTGGCGGCGGCGCGAGGGGAGCACGGCGAGCCGGTAGAGGGAGGCCCGCCAGCCGTCCCAGCCGGCGATCACGGAGCCCACCAGGACCCCGTCGGACTCCGCGAGGAGCAGGGCGTCGGGATCCCGCGTGACCAGCCGGGTCACTCCGTCCACGTCGTCCGTGATCGAGGTGCCCTCCGCCGCTTCCTTCCAGAAGGCGAGCACGTCCTCGACGTCGGCGGGCACGGCGGCGCGTATGCGCAGGTGGGTCATGATCGGCAGCCAAGCACGGCGGGCCCACGGAACGCCAGCGGGTTCCACTCCCCGGGACGGCCCCTCTCGTATCCTCCGAAAAGCCGACCCGCTACGCTTTGCCTTTCCTTTACCATGGGGGTGATGGTCCCCCTCCGACGAAAGGTGTGAGAGTCCGCCCATGGGCGAGCCTCCCAGTCCCCGACATTCCCGCACGTGCACGCGACACCGCATGCCACACCGCGCGGCCCTCCGTCTCCTGGCTGATCATGGGGCGGAGGTGAACAACCGATGACCGAAGTCCTCCTGCTCGTCGTGGCGCTGCTGCTCTGCCTGGCCTGTGGCGTCTTCGTCGCGGCCGAGTTCTCCCTGACCACGATCGAACGCAGCGAGCTCGAACGCGCGGTCGAGCGCGGTGAGCGGGGCGCAGACAGCGCCCTGGCGGCCGTGCGCAGCCTGACGTTCCAGCTCTCCGGCGCCCAGCTCGGCATCACGGTGACCGGCCTGGTCATCGGCATGATCTCCAAGCCCTCGATCGCGGCCCTGCTCAAGGGCCCCTTCGAGGCCATGGGCCTGTCGGCCGCGGTCGCCTCCTCCACGGCCCTGATCCTGGGCACGGCCCTGTCGACCGTCGTCCTGATGGTCGTCGGCGAGCTGGTGCCCAAGAACTGGGCGATCTCCTCACCGCTGGCCGTCGCCAAGCGCGTCTCGACCGCCCAGCGGGTCTTCAGCCGGTCCTTCCGGCCGCTGATCAGCCACCTGAACACCACCGCCAACCACATGGTCCGGCGGTTCGGCATGGAGCCCGCCGAGGAGCTGGCCTCCGCCCGCAGTCCCCAGGAGCTGGTGGCCCTGGCCCGGCACTCCGCGAAGGCGGGCGCCCTGGAGAAGGACACCGCCGAACTGTTCGTGCGGACCCTGAACCTGGCCGACCTCACCGCGGAGAACGTGATGACCCCGCGCGTCCAGGTGACCGCCCTCGACGTGCAGACCACCGCCGAGGACGTGGCCAACGCGACCATGGCCACCGGCCTGTCCCGCTTCCCCGTCTACCGGGGCAGCCTCGACACCGTCGTCGGCACCGTCCACATCAAGGACGTACTGGCGCTGCCCGCCGAGGAACGGCACCGCCATCCGGTGGCGCAGCTGCTGCGCGAGCCGCTCCTCGTACCGGAATCCCTGACCGTGGACCGGCTGCTGGACCGGCTCTCCGGGAAGCAGACGATGGCCGTCGTGATCGACGAGTACGGCGGCACCGCCGGCGTCGCCACCCTGGAGGACATCGTCGAGGAGGTCGTCGGCGAGGTCCGCGACGAGCACGACCCGCACGAGACCTCCGACCTGGCCCCGGCCGGAACGGACGAGTCCGGGCGGGCCCTCTACTCCGCCGACGGCGGCGCCCGCACCGATCAGCTCCGGCAGATCGGGCTGCGCGTCCCCGACGGCCCGTACGAGACGCTGGCCGGTCTGATAGCGACCGAACTGGGGCGCATCCCCGCCGTCGGCGACAGCCTGCGGCTGGACGGCTGGCAGCTGGACGTGGTCGACGCCAGCGGGCGCCGCGCCGCGCGCGTGCTGCTGCGCGCCCCGGCCGGCCCCGCCGACGGCGACGGTGACGGTGACGGCAATGACGAGCGTACGGAGGAGGCCCGATGACCGTCGTCCAGCTGCTGATCGGCCTGGCGACCCTGGTCGTCAACGCCTTCTTCGTCGGCGCGGAGTTCGCGCTGATCTCCGTCCGGCGCAGCCAGATCGAACCGTACGCCGAGCAGGGCGACCGCCGGGCCCGCGCGGTGCTGTGGGGCCTGGAGCACGTGTCGGCGCTGATGGCGGCGGCCCAGCTCGGGATCACGCTGTGCACGCTGGTGCTGGGCGCGGTGGCCGAGCCGGCCATCGCGCACCTGCTGACGCCGGTCTTCGACCTCGTCGGAGTGCCCTCCGGTCTGACGCACGCCATCTCCTTCGTGGTGGCACTGGCCCTGGCGACGTACCTGCACATGCTGTTCGGCGAGATGCTGCCGAAGAACGTGGCGCTGTCCGAGCCGGTGCGCACCGCGCTGCTGCTCGGACCGCCGCTGGTGGCCCTCACGCACGCGCTGAAGCCGGCGATCTTCGCGATCAACGCCTTCGCCAACGCCCTGCTGCGCCTGCTGCGGGTGGACGTGAAGGACGAGGTCTCGGCGACGTTCACGGACGACGAGCTGGCCCGTATGGTCAAGGACTCCAGCGCCGCGGGGCTCATCGACGGCCGGGCGAGCGAGCGGCTGCACGACGCCCTGGAACTGGGGCGGCGCCCGGTCACCGACGTCGTGCTGCCGGTGGAGGGCGTGGTCACGGCCCGGGAGGGCATCTCCCCGGACGGGCTGGAGCGGCTGTCGGCCGAGTCGGGCTACTCCCGCTTCCCGGTCGTGGACGCGCAGCGCCGGATCCTGGGCTACCTGCACGTCAAGGACGCGCTCGACGCCATAGAGCGCGACGTTCCGTTCCCGCTGTCCGAGCTGCGCGCCATCGCGCAGGTACGGGCGGAGACCCCGCTGGACGACGTGCTGACCGCCATGCGGCACAACCGCACGCACCTCGCGGCCGTCCTCGGGGCGGACGGGGCCATGACGGGCCTGGTGACGATGGAGGACGTGCTGCGCGAGCTGTTCGGCCGGCCCGCCTCCGCATAGCCCGGCCGCCCGGCGCGCGGTACCCCGGCCCGGACCTGCGGGGCCGGGGTACCGCGCGGTAGCATCGCTGCGCCATGGAGATGAATGCCTCTTACACCAGTTTCGTCGCGATCGGCGACTCCTTCACCGAGGGCATGTCCGACCTGCTCCCGGACGGTTCCTACCGGGGCTGGGCCGATCTGCTGGCCGCCCGCCTCGCGGCCCGCGAGCCGGGCCTGCGCTACGCGAACCTGGCCGTGCGCGGCAAGCTCATCGGACAGATCGCCGGGGAGCAGGCCGCCGCGGCCGCCGCGATGGGCGCCGACGTGGTCACGCTGGTCGGCGGCCTGAACGACGCCCTGCGGCCCAAGGTCGACATGGGCCGGGTCCGCGCCCACCTGGAGGAGGCCGTGGCCCTCCTGGCACCCTCCTGCGGGCAGCTGGTGCTGATGCGCTCGCCGGGCCGCAACGGTCCGGTCATGGAACGGTTCCGGCCGCGCATGGAGGAGCTCTTCAGCATCCTCGAAGAGCTCTCCGCCCGGCACGGCGCGCTGCTGGTCGACCTGTACGGGGCCCCGGTGCTCGGCGATCCGCGCATGTGGGACGTCGACCGGCTGCACCTGACCGCCGAGGGCCACCGCCGGGTCGCGGAGGCCGTGTGGCAGGCCCTGGGCCTGCCCGCCGAGGAGGACTGGCGGGCCGGGCTGACGGCCTCCGTGCCCCCGCGCTGGCCGGTGCGGCGGGCCGAGGACCTGCGCTTCGCCCGGCAGCACCTGCTCCCCTGGATCGGCCGCCGTCTGACGGGCCGCTCCTCGGGCGACGGCCGCCCCGCGAAGAGGCCGGAGCTCCTGCCGTACGGGACCCCGCCGCTCTCGTAGCATCCCACCATCGCGGGTACCGCCCCCACCTGCGTGAACGCACAGCCGCGGCCCAAGTAGAATCCCTCTACGTGACAGCCAAGCCCCGCATCCCCAATGTCCTGGCCGGCCGCTACGCCTCCGCGGAGCTCGCCGTCCTGTGGTCCCCCGAGTACAAGGTGACGCTGGAGCGGCGGCTGTGGCTCGCCGTGCTGCGCGCCCAGAAGGACCTCGGCATCGACGTCCCCGACGCCGCCCTCGCCGACTACGAGCGCGTCCTGGAGACCGTCGACCTCGCCTCCATCGCCGAGCGCGAGAAGGTCACCCGGCACGACGTGAAGGCCCGCATCGAGGAGTTCAACGCCCTCGCCGGCCACGAGCACGTGCACAAGGGCATGACCTCCCGCGACCTCACCGAGAACGTCGAGCAGCTCCAGATCCGGCTCTCCCTCGAACTGGCCCGGGACCGCACCGTCGCCGTCCTGGCCCGGCTCGGCAAGCTCGCCGGCGAGCACGCCCAGCTGGTCATGGCCGGCCGCTCCCACAACGTCGCCGCGCAGGCGACCACCCTGGGCAAGCGCTTCGCGACCGCCGCCGACGAGCTGCTCGTCGCCTACGACCGCTTGGAGAACCTCCTCGAGCGCTACCCGCTGCGCGGGATCAAGGGCCCGGTCGGCACCGCCCAGGACATGCTCGACCTGCTGGGCGGCGACACCGCCAAGCTGGCCGACCTGGAGCAGCGCATCGCCGGCCACCTCGGCTTCTCCCAGGCCTTCACCTCCGTCGGCCAGGTCTACCCGCGCTCGCTCGACTACGACGTGGTCACCGCCCTCGTGCAGCTGGCCGGCGCGCCGTCCTCGATCGCGAAGACCATCCGCCTGATGGCGGGCCACGAGCTGGTCACCGAGGGCTTCAAGCCCGGCCAGGTCGGCTCCTCCGCGATGCCGCACAAGATGAACACCCGCTCCTGCGAGCGCGTGAACGGCCTGATGGTCATCCTGCGCGGCTACGCCTCGATGACCGGCGAGCTGGCCGGCGACCAGTGGAACGAGGGCGACGTCTCCTGCTCCGTCGTCCGCCGGGTGGCCCTGCCCGACGCGTTCTTCGCCTTCGACGGCCTGCTGGAGACCTTCCTGACCGTCCTCGACGAGTTCGGCGCCTTCCCGGCGGTCGTGGCCCGCGAACTGGACCGCTACCTGCCGTTCCTCGCCACCACCAAGGTGCTGATGGGCGCGGTGCGGGCCGGGGTCGGCCGCGAGGCCGCCCACGAGGTCATCAAGGAGCACGCGGTGGCTTCCGCGCTCGCCATGCGCGAGCAGGGCGCCGAGCGCAACGAGCTGCTGGACAAGCTGGCCGCCGACGAGCGGATGCCGCTGGACCGCGCGCAGCTGGACGCGCTGATGGCCGACAAGCTGTCCTTCACGGGGGCGGCGGGCGACCAGGTCGCGACCGTGGTCTCGCGCATCGAGGCCATCGCCAAGGAGCACCCGGAGGCCGCCGGGTACGCGCCGGGGTCGATCCTCTGACCCCCGACGAGCTCGAAGCCGCCCGTGACCGCGTCCTGCCGGACGTGGTCGCGGGCGGTCTGCGCGTGCTCTTCTGCGGGATCAACCCGGGCCTGCTCTCCGCCGCGACGGGCCACCACTTCGCCCGCCCCGGCAACCGCTTCTGGCCCGTGCTGCACCTGTCCGGCTTCACGCCGCGCAGGCTGGCCCCGCAGGAGCAGGAGGAACTGCTCACCTACCGGCTCGGCATCACCAACGTCGTCGCCCGGGCCACCGCCCGCGCCGACGAACTGGACGCGGAGGAGTTCCGTGAGGGCGGCCGGATCCTGACGGCGAAGGTGGAGCGGCTGCGCCCTGCCTGGCTGGCGGTGGTCGGAGTGACCGCCTACCGCACCGCCTTCGGCGACCGCCGGGCGGCCATCGGCCCCCAGGAACGCACCATCGGCACCACCCGGATCTGGGCCCTGCCCAACCCCAGCGGCCTCAACGCCCACTGGACCGCCGAATCCATGGCCCAGGAGTACGCCCGCCTCCGCGAAGCCGCCTCCACCACCCCCTGACCCCCTCCCCACCGGCCGGGGCCTAGGGAGGATCGGCGACGGTGATCACCGCCACCAGGGCCCAGGAGTCCTGCTCGCCCCATCCCGTCACGCAGGCCACCAGCCACCGGTCCTCCGCCCGCCACAGGTGGACGTGGTCGGTGCTGTTCCTCAGCTCCTCCCACGGCTCCGGTATCTCCTGCGGCACGGCCGGCGAGCTCAGCGTGAAGACCATCGGCACCCCCCACCGCCCGGTCAGAGCCTGGGTCAGGGCCGCGTAGTCGGCGCTGATCTGGTCGGCGGCTTGCGCACGGCCCGCGCCGTCGTCCTCCCGGAAGTCCCCGGTCTCCTCCAGCCGGACCAGGTGGTGACCCGGGCCGCTGCTGTGCCGGCCCAGACGCACCGGCGTGTCCACGAAACTCTGGGCCCGCAGCCGGTCGATCAGGTCGAGATGCTGTGCCGTGGTCATGCCGTCAGTATTCCGGGACCCACTGACAACTGGCCCCGTGTCACGCGTCCCGCCTCCGCACGGCCAGCCATCCCGCCGACAGGGCCACGAGGGCCCACAACCCGGTGACTCCGAGGCCCGTCCACGGCCCGAGCGCCCCCTCCGCCCGTATCCGCAGCACGGCCTGCCCCGCCCGGTCGGGCATGAACTGCCCCGCGCCCCCGGCGACCTGACCGACCACGAAGGGGACGATGAGCA
The DNA here is from genome assembly GCF_043199995.1 of Streptomyces sp. NPDC048507. Taxonomy (NCBI): domain Bacteria; kingdom Bacillati; phylum Actinomycetota; class Actinomycetes; order Kitasatosporales; family Streptomycetaceae; genus Streptomyces; species Streptomyces sp. NPDC048507. Next base: position 203,519 of record NZ_JBICWZ010000009.1, read on the forward strand.
GGAACGGTATGAGCAGCCCCAGCGCCAGCGTGCCGCTGCGGGCGAGCGCGGTCAAACCGGCCGACAGCAGCGCGATCAGCATGAGGTAGACCCCGCTGCCGAACATGGCCCTGATCACCCCCGGGTCGCCCAGGGAGAGGGCGTGTTCCCCCATGAAGGCCTGCCCGGCGCTGAAGGTCACCAGCCCGGTGAGCTGACCGACCACGAAAGCCGGTCCGGCCACCGCGACCACCTTCGAGAGGTAGAGGCGGGTGCGGTGGGGCACGGCGGTGAGGGACACCCGCAGGGCTCCGCCTCGGAACTCTCCCGCGAAGGCAGTGGCTCCGAAGGCAACGGCCGCCAGCTGGCCGAAGGTGATGCCGAAGAAGGCTCCGAGCAGGCGGTCTTCCCCGAGGGCTCCCGGCTGCGACGTGCCAACGACACCCGCGGTCAAGGCGGTGACGCCCACGGTGGTGGCGAACACCGCGAGGAGTGATCCCAGGACGGCCCGGGCGGACCGTATCTTGATCCACTCCGAGTGCAGAACGGCGACAGTGGGCAGGGCGGCGTTCATGGCGGCGACTCCCATCGGATTCAGGCGGCGGTGGCGGAGTACGGGGTGCGGTCGGCGGTGAGGTCGAGGTAGGCCTGCTCCAGGGAGGCACGCTCATCGGTGAGTTCCAGGACGGGAATGCCCTCTCGGGCGGCGAGGGAGCCGATGCGCTCGGCCCGTATGCCGTCGACCGTCCAGCGCCCTCCGTCGGCGGCGGACAGCTGGAACCCCTCCCGGGCCAGAGCGGCTTCCAGCCGGCCGGGCTCCGAGGTCCGCAGGCGCACTCGGGGGGTGCTGCGGGCCTCGATGAACTCCTCCAGCGAGGAGTCGGCGAGCAGCTTGCCCCGGCCCAGTACGACGAGGTGGTCGACGAAGGACGCGGACTCGGCCATCAGATGGCTGGCGACGAACACCGTGCGCCCCTCGGCGGCGAGGCCGCACATCAGCTCGCGGATCCAGATGATGCCCTCCGGGTCCAGGCCGTTGGTCGGCTCGTCCAGCAGGAGCACCCCCGGGTCACCCAGCAGGGCCGCAGCCACGCCCAGGCGCTGGCGCATCCCGAGTGAGTAGGTCCCCACCCGGCGGCGGGCCACGGCGGCGAGGCCGGCCTGCTCCAGGACCGAGTCGACCCGGGCCGGTGGAATCCCGTTGCTGACGGCGAGCGCGAGGAGGTGGTCGCGGGCCCTGCGCCCGCCGTGGGCCGCCTGGGGGTCCAGCAGCGCCCCCACCCGGCGCAAGGGGTCGCGCAGTTCGGCGAACCGGCTCCCCCCGATGGTGACGCTTCCCGAGGTCGGCCTGTCCAGGCCCAGCAGCAGGCGCAGCGTCGTGGACTTGCCGGCCCCGTTGGGCCCGAGGAAGCCGGTGACCTTGCCGGGCAGGACGTCGAAGGTGAGGTGGTCCACGACCCGGTGGGGGCCGTGGTCCTTGGTCAGTTCGCGGATCTCGATGCGGTTCATGGCTCAAGATTCGCCGCCGGACCCGACCTCCCTCCTCCCCCGTGCGAGGGTGGCGGGGGCCCCCCCGGGGGGGGGCGCCCCCCCCCCCCCCCCCGCCCCCCCGAGGTCATGATGCGTCGCCACCGGGGGCCCCTCCGGCCCGGGTCGTACACGCGCGGGCTGCAATTGTGGGTTGC
>NZ_JBICWZ010000009.1:205192-277921 GCF_043199995.1 Streptomyces sp. NPDC048507
TGGGTGAGGTACTACGGGGGCTTTCTGGCGCCTAAGGTCGGCCCCCTCCCCACCCCCCCCCCCGCGGGGGGGGGGGGGGGGGGCCCCCCCCCGGGGGGCCCCCCCCCACCGCCCCCGCCCCTGCCACGATGAGGACATGATCCGACTCCTCCGTGCGCCGCTCCGGCCGGTGACGTACACGCGCTGGCTGCACTTGTGCGTTCCGCTGCTGCTCCTCGCGCTGTGGATGTTCATCAATCCCGGTCGCCCGTGGGTGCCCCTGCTCATCGTCATACCGTTCGGCTTCGTGCCGTGGGTGCGGCTGGCCGAGGGGCTGCAGGCCCACTTCCTGCTGACCCCGGGGCGCCGGGACAGTGAGGAGAGCGGCATCTGCGCGGCCGCGTCCACCCGTTGGACGGACCGCTGGCGCACCGTGCTCTGGCTGGAGGTGCGGCTGGTCGTGAGCGGCGTCGCCATGTTCGCCACCGTCTGGCTCCCGGTCACGAGCGTGGAGCTCATCGCGACCGCCGTGGGCCGCCCCCCGCACTCCGACGTGGTCGTGCCCGTCACGCTGGCGCCCTGGGCCGCCGCTCTGCTCGCACCCCTGCCCCTGCTCGTGCTGATCGTGGCCGTGGTCCTGCTGGGCGACCTGATCACCGCGCTCGCGAAGCGGCTGCTGGGGCCTTCGGCGGCCGAACGGCTGACGGCGCTGGAGGCGCGGACGGAACAGCTGTTGGAGCGGACCAGGATCGCGCGCGAGCTGCACGATTCCATCGGGCACGCGCTGACCGTTGCGGTGGTCCAGGCCGGCGCGGCGCGGGCGGCCGGCGATCCGGAGTTCACCGACCGCGCCCTGCATGCGATCGAGGAGACGGGGCGGGCCGCGTTGGAGGATCTGGAGCGGGTGCTGCTCGTCCTGCGGGAGTCGGCGCAGCCGCCCTCGCAGCGGCCGACCCTGGCGGAGGCGGACCGGCTGCTGGAATCGGCCCGCGCATCAGGGTCCGCGGTGGACGCCCAGCTGAGCGGACCGCTGGCCGCGTTGCCCGGACCGGTCACCCGGGAGGGGTACCGGATCCTCCAGGAAGCGCTCACCAACGTGCTGCGGCACTGCGGCCCCGTCCCGGTGAGGGTACGGGTCGAGGCGACCGCCAACGGGCTGGACCTGGAAGTCACGAACCCGATGCCGGAACACCCCAAGATCACGGTGGGCGGGGGGAGCGGACTGCGCGGGATGCGCGAACGGGCCGCGCTGCTCGGCGGCGAGGCTGACACCGGCCCTCACGAGGGCAGTTGGAGAGTGCGCGCCCGGCTGCCGCTGGAACGAATACGCTGACCGGATGCCGGTTACCGTACTGCTCGTCGACGACGAACCCCTGGTGCGCGCGGGTCTGCGTGCCGTTCTGGAAGCGCAGTCCGACATCGAGGTGGTGGGTGAGGCCGCCGACGGGGCCTCCGTCATCCCCCTGGTGCGCCGGCTGCGACCGGACGTGGTCGCCATGGACGTCCGCATGCCGCTGCTCGACGGGATCGAGGCGACACGGGCGGTCCTCCGGTCGGTGGATTCGCCGCCCAAGATCCTCGTGGTCACCACCTTCGAGAACGACGAGTACGTCTACCAGGCGCTGCGGGCCGGTGCGGACGGGTTCCTCCTCAAGCGGGCCCGGCCCGCGGAGATCGTCCACGCGGTCCGGCTCGTGGCGGAGGGCGAGACGCTGCTCTTCCCGGCGGCGGTGCGCGCTCTGGCCGCCGAGTACGGCAACCGGCAGGCGCGAGCCGCGCTGCGGAAGGCGTCCCTGACCGAGCGGGAGGAGGCGGTGCTGCGGCTGATGGCACGCGGGCTGACCAACGTGGAAATCGGCAAGGAGCTCATCGTCGGCACGGAGACCGTGAAGTCACACGTCAGCGCGATCCTGGGGAAGCTGGGGGCGCGGGACCGGACCCAGGCGGTGATCACCGCCTACGAGTCCGGATTCGTTTCCCCGGCGTGAGGGGAGGGGCCGATTCCGGCGGATGGGGGGCTGCTCCTCGCCGCCGCGCCGAGCGGGCAGTACGATCCGGCTGACAGGGCCGCTAGCTGGGAGGACACACGTTGGGGCAGCTGACCGGCGGGGATCCTTCTCTGCTCAGACGGATCAATTCGGCCGTGGTGCTCCGGGCACTGCGCGCGGCCGAATCGCCGACACTCACCGACCTCACCCGGGTCACCGGGCTTTCCCGCCCGACGGTCGAGGGGGTCGTCGAGGGGCTGATGGGCACCGGGCTCGTGGTCGAGGCCGGGGCCGAGGAGGGCGCGCGACGCCAGGGACGGCCGGCGAGGCGCTTCCGCTTCCGGGCCGAGGCCGGGCACCTACTGGGCATAGAGATCGGCGCGCACCGGGTCGCGGTGCTGCTGTCCGGGCTGGACGGCCGCGTGATCGGAGCCGGGACGAAGGAGGTCGCCGAGAGCGCGTCGGCCGACGAGCGGCTGGAGAAGGTCAGGACGGCGGTGGCGGATCTGCTGCGCCGAGCCGGTGTGCCCCGGGATTCCCTGCGGGCGGTCGGCGTGGGAAGTCCCGGCATCGTGGAGGCGGACGGCACCGTCCGCCTCGGCACGGCCCTGCCGGGCTGGACGGGGCTGCCCCTCGGGGAGCGGCTGCGGCGCTCGTTCCGTTGCCCGGTACAGGTGGAGAACGACGCCAACGCGGCGGCGGTCGCCGAGCACTGGAAGGGCGCGGCGCGGGACACCGACGACATGGTGTTCGTGATGGCCGGGCTGAGCCCGGGCGCGGGCTCGCTGATCGGCGGCCGGCTGCACCGGGGATTCGGGGGCGCGGCGGGCGAGATCGGCGCACTGCACCTGCTGGGCCGCGAGGTGACGCCGGAGCGGCTGCTCTCCACGACGGGCGAGCCGCTGCATCCGCTGGACGAGCCGGCGGTCGCCGAGGTGTTCGCGATGGCCAAGCGGGGCGACGAGCGGGCGGTGGCCGCGGTGGAGCGGTTCCTCCAGCGGCTCGTGCACGACGTGGCGGCGCTGGTGCTGGCGATGGATCCGGAACTGGTGATCGTCGGCGGCTGGGCGGCGGGGCTGGACGGGGTGCTCGAACCGCTGCGGCGGGAGCTGGAGCGGTACTGCCTGCGCCCGCCGAAGGTGGCGCTGTCGCTGCTCGGTGAGGCCGCGGTGGCGACGGGCGCGCTGCGGCTGGCGCTGGACCACGTGGAGGAAGAACTGTTCGCGGTGGAGAAGACGGTCACCGCCCGCCGTTGACCCGACCTGCCCGGCCGCCCCTCGGACCGGCTGCCCGACGCGGGCGCCGGGCCCGGACGGGGCCCGGACCGGGCGCCGGCCGGCGGGGTGCGGCGCGGGCCCAGGAGGCGGCGAGGGCCCCGTATCCGGCGCGGGCCCAGTAACCGGCGCAGGTCAGGAGGCGGCGCGGGTTTCGGTGATCTCCATGCCCGCGTCGCCGAAGGTCAGGCGGCAGGTGTCGGCGCGGTACGTGGCCACGGAGACGGCGGCGGTGCCCTCGGTGGTGAAGTAGCGCGTGGTCACCAGCAGGACGGGGGCACCGGGCAGCCGGTCCAGTTCCTTGGCGTCGTCGGCGCGGGCGGAACCCAGCTCGACCGAGCGGTCCTGGCCGTCGAGGGCCAGCCGCTGGAGCTCCCGCAGTACGCCGCGCGCCCGCGCGGCTCCGGCGGGGGCGTCGATGGCGGAGAGCCCGGGCACGGACGCGGCGGGGACGTACAGCAGCTCGGCGGCGACGGCCTGGCCCTGGGTGACGCGGGTCCGGCGGACGGTGTGCACGGGCTGGTCGGCGGGGGTGCCGAGGAGCTTCAGGACCGCGGCGGCGGGGACGGCCTCGGTCACGTCCACGGTCTCCCAGCCATCGGCGCTCTCGCCGGGCCAGCTGTGTCCCGTACTGCCGACGGCGACGCCGACGCGCGGCGGGGCGACGGTGGTGCCGACGCCGCGGCGGCGCTGGAGGCGGCCTTCGAGTTCGAGCTGCTCCAGGGCCTGACGCAGGGTGGCGCGGGCGACGCCGAAGCGCGCGGCGAGCTCGCGCTCGTTCGGCAGTACCTCGCCGACGGCGAAGTCCTGGTCCAGCGCGTCGCTGAGCACGGTCTTGAGGTGCAAGTACTTCGGCTCCGGCACCGATTCGAGCTGCGTGGTCCCCACCCTGACTCCTCCTGCAATCGCCGCAAGCGCCGTGTCCGAGCGGCCGTTCCGCGCCGCAGTTCCGTGCAGTTCCGCGCCTTTGTTTATTAAAGGTTCCTGCACTATCCCCTGCGACGATAGGACGGCGCTCCCCCTTGGTCAAGACCAATCCTCGCCGCTTTGCCGGGCAGATCGGGCATATGTCGCAAGCCGTTCACAGGATGTTCTCGCTCACCGCCCCGGACGCGGGGGCGGCGGGAGGGTTGTGACCGAGGGCTACCGGACGGTAATCATGGGACCAGTCGTTACTGACAGCCTGTCTCACACGCGTCCCACCGACGAGGAGCAGCATGACCGCCACGGTCTCGTTCACGATCGATTCGCCGCTCGGCCCCCGCGCCACCACCGTCGCCTACGAGCGCACGGGCGCCGGCGAACCCCTCCTCCTGCTGCACGGCATCGGCCACCACCTCCAGGCCTGGCGGCCGGTCGGCGACGTGCTGGCCGCCGACCACGACGTCATCGCCGTGGACCTGCCCGGCTTCGGCGCCTCCGGCCCGCTGCCGGCCGGGGTCCCCTACGACCTGGCCACCATCGCCCCCGCCCTCGGCGCGCTGTGCGCCGCGCTCGGAGTGGAGCGCCCGCACGTGGCGGGCAACTCCCTCGGCGGACTGCTGGCCCTGGAGATGGGGCGGGTCGGCCTCGTCCGCTCGGTCACCGCCCTGTCCCCCGCCGGGTTCTGGTCGGGGGCGGAGCGGCGCTACGCCTTCGGCGCCCTGCGCGCCATGCGGGCCGGGGCACGGGCGCTGCCCCTCCCCGCCCTGGAGCGGCTCTCCGGCAGCGCGCTCGGCCGGGCCGCGCTCACGGGCACGATCTACGCCCGCCCGGCGCGCCGCTCCCCCGGGGCCGTGATCGCCGAGACCCTCGCCCTGCGGGAGGCCACCGGGTTCGAGGAGACCCTGGCCGCGGGCGGTTCCGTACGGTTCACCGACGACGTGCCGGGGATCCCGGTCACCATCGCGTGGGGCAGCCGCGACCGGCTGCTGCCGCCCCGCCAGGGCGTGCGCGCCAAGCGCACCGTGCCGGGGGCGCGGCTGGTGAAGCTGGCCGGTTGTGGTCACGTACCGATGAACGACGATCCGGCACTGGTGGCCCGCGTGATCCGCGACACCGCCCGGGCGGCCGCGGCCACCGGCCCCGCCCCCGCCGGCCCCGTGGCCACCGGCCCCGCCGCCGCCAACTCCCCCGCCGGAAGCGCCGACATGACCCGCTGACGGCTGTTCATCCGCGGTTCGCGTGGCAGACGCGGCCGGTCCGGTGTGCGGCGGCACACTGGTCCGGCCCGCCCCCGCCGGCCCCTGGAGACGCACCGATGGCACCGATGCCGCACACCCGACGGTCCCTGCTCGGCGGTTCGCTCGCCGTGCCGCTCGGCCTCGCCCTGTCCACGGCATTCGCCGCACCCGCCCTGGCGGCCGGCTCCGGGGCGCCGGCCTTCGTGCGTTCCGGCCGCCCGGCCGCCCTGTGGGGCGCCCAGACCGGCGAGATCACCGCCCACTCGGCGACCGTCTGGACGCGCTCCGACCGGCCCGCGCGGATGTACGTGGAGACCTCCCCGAGCGAGTCGTTCCGCTACGGCGTCCGCCGTCACGGCGGCCCCTTCCTCGGACCCGCCACCGATTTCACGGGCACCACCACCCTGCGCGACCTGCCGCCCGGGCGGCAGATCCACTACCGGGTCGTGCTCACCGACCCCGACGACCCGCGCCGCTCCGGGGAGCCGGTGCGCGGCACCTTCCGCACCACGCCCGTCTCGCGCGCCGGCGGCGTGCGCTTCCTGTGGTCCGGCGACCTCGCGGGCCAGGGCTGGGGCATCAATCCCGAGATCGGCGGCTACCGCGTCTTCGAGGAGATGCGCCAGCGCGACCCGGACTTCTTCCTCTTCAGCGGCGACACCATCTACGCCGACGGTCCGATCCAGGCCGCCGTCCCGCTGCCCGACGGGCGGATCTGGCACAACGTCACCACGGAGGAGAAGGCGAAGGTCGCCGAGACCCTCGCCGAGTTCCGCGGGAACTTCCGCTACAACCTCCTCGACCGCAACCTGCGCGAGTTCTACGCCCAGGTCCCCGTCCTCGCCCAGTGGGACGACCACGAGGTGCGCAACAACTGGTACCCGGGCCAGCTGATCGACGACCCGCGCTACACCGTCAAGGACGTCGACACCCTGGCCGCCCGGGCCCGCCGGGCCTTCGGCGAGTACTTCGCGGTCACCGACCTGCGCGGCGGGCGCGCCGAGGGGCGGATGTACCGGGTGGTGCGGCACGGGCCGCTGCTGGACGTGTTCGTGCTGGACATGCGCACCTACCGGGACGCCAACTCGCCCGGCCGCCAGAGCGACGACCCGGTCGGCATCCTGGGCGCCGAGCAACTGGCCTGGCTGAAGCGCGAGCTCGTCCGCTCCCGGGCCACCTGGAAGGTGATCGCCGCCGACATGCCGCTGGGCATCGTCGTGCCCGACGGGGCGGTGGACTTCGAGGCCGTCGCGCAGGGCGATCCGGGGGCCCCGCTGGGCCGGGAGCTCCAGATCGCCGACCTCTTGCGGCACATCAAGCACCAGCACGTCACGGGCACCCTCTGGCTCACCGCCGACGTGCACTACACCGCCGCCAACCACTACGCGCCCGAGCGCGCGGCCTTCGGCGACTTCGCGCCCTTCTGGGAGTTCGTGTCCGGTCCCGTCGGCGCGGGCGGGTTCCCGGCGGGGCGGCTCGACGCGACCTTCGGACCGCGGACGGCGTACGCGCAGTCGGCGCCCGTCGCCAACATGTCCCCGGCGGAGAACCCCCCGTACTACGGCGAGGTGGAGATCGACGGCGGCAGCGGGGAACTCACCGTGCGGCTGCGCCGCCAGGGCGGCGGCGTACTCTTCACCCAGGTGCTCCAGCCGGGTCGCGTGGGACAGGCGTGAGGCGCGTGCCCACTGAGGCCAGGATGTCCCCGCCGGACAACGCGCCGGAAATCCCGCCGAAAACTGGAAGAAACCGGCCAGATCGACACTTAACCAGTCGGTCACAGAGCGTTCGTGATCGCGCAACACCCCTGAGCCACAGTGGTCGGCATGACTGACCGTACCCCCGCCTCCGCCGCCATCCGTCCGCACCGTCACCACTGGCGCCGCGACCTCGTCGAACTCGCCGCCCTGTTCTGCGCCGTGGCCGTCGCCGACGGCATCGCGAACCTCGTCGCGCACGGCCCCGAAGGCCCCGTCCTGCTGGTGGCCTCGGCCGTGGCACTGCTGATCACGGCGGGCTTCCACACCTGGTGGGCCCGCAGGCACAGCCATGCGCCGCCGCCGGCGGACCCGGCCCCCTCCGATCCCGCGCCGCGCCCGGGCGCGGGAACGGGCACGGGAACGGGCGCGGTGGCCCCGGCCGTCACCAGCGCCACCCTCTGGCGGATGCGGACGACCGTGCGCGACCAGCCGGGCAGCCTGGCCGCGCTCTGCACCGCGCTCGCCGGGAACGGGGTGGACATCCTGAACCTGCAGACGCACCCGCTCCCCGAGGGCGGCACCGTCGACGAGTTCCTGCTGCGCGCCCCCCAGGAACTGCCCTCCGGCGACCTGACCCGCGCCGTGGCGCGGGCCGGCGGCCACAGCACCTGGATCGAACGCGCCGACGCCCACGACCTGGTGGACACCCCCACCCGACTCCTCGGCCTGGCCACCCGGACCGCACTGGACGCGGCCGAACTCCCCCTGGCCCTGCGCCAGCTCCTGGGCCGCTGCACCATCCACTCGATCCCCGCGACCACCCTCTCCGGCCGCCCCAACGCGGGCGCCGACGCCCCCGTCGAGGGGCTCCTGGAGTCGACGTCGATGCGGCTGCGCGACCCCTCGGGCGGCGCCATCACCATCGAGCGGCCCCACCTCCCCTTCACCCCGACCGAGTTCGCCCGCGCCCGGGCCCTGGTCGAGCTCGACGCCCGCCTCGGTCCCCGCGTCCCGCGCAGCCAGGACGTCCTGACGCTGCCCGAGGGCAACGAGATCACCGTGCGCCGCGCCGACGGCGACGACGTCCCGGCCGCCCGCGCCATGCACGACCGGTGCAGCGAGCGCACCCTCGGCCTGCGCTACCACGGCCCCGTCGCCGACGCCGACCGCTACCTGGGCCACCTGTTGAGCCCCCGCTTCGGCCGCACCCTCGCCGCCACCACCGCCTCCGGCAAGCTCGTCGCCCTCGGCCACCTGCTGTGGGACGGCGACGAGACCGAGGTGGCCCTGCTCATCGAGGACGACTGGCAGCGCCGCGGCATCGGTTCGGAACTGCTGCGCCGCCTCGTGGCGATGGCCGTCGAGGCCGGCTGCGACAGCGTGTACGCCGTGACCCAGGCCTCCAACACCGGCATGGTCGCCGCGATGCGCGGCCTGGGCCTGCCCCTCGACTACCAGATCGAGGAGGGCACCCTGGTCATCACGGCCCGGCTCGACGCGACCCCCGTCCCCTCGCAGCTGCCCTACGAGCTCCCGCGCGCGCAGGCCCCGTACGAGCGGCGCGAGCAGCGCTGACCGCTCGCGCACCGCTGGCGCACCGCTCGCGCACCGCTCGCGGACCGCGCCCGGCCGGCCCCGCGCCGCCCGGGAACCACGAACGTTGCGCGGCGGCGCGCGGGGGTCCGACAGGAGACCGGGGCCGAACGGTGATGACGTGGGGCCCCATCCGTACGAAGATGGCCGCATGTCAGAGACCCTCCACAGTGACAGCGCAGCACGTCTGCCCCGTCAGGTCGCCGACGCCTACGTCGACGACCTCATCGCCATCGACCCGATCACGGGCACGTACCTCGGCATCGCCGCCAGTTCCGGCCTGCTGCCGGACTTCTCCCCCGCCGGCCGCGCGGCCGCCGCCGGCCTCTCGCGCGCCACCCTCGCCCGGCTGGACGCCGCCGAGCGGCTGCCCGGCGCCGACAGCGACGCCGAACGCCGGTGCGGCCGCCTCCTGCGCGAGCGGCTGAACGCCGAACTCGCCGTATACGAAGCCGACGAGGACCTCCGCGCGGTCAGCAACATCCACTCCCCCGCGCACTCCGTCCGCGAGGTCTTCACCCTGACCCCGGCCGACACCGACGAGGACTGGGCCGCGATCGCCGAACGGCTGCGCGCCGTACCGGCCGCGTACGCGGGCTACCGCGAGAGCCTCGCCCTCGGTCTGGAGCGCGGGCTGCACGGCAGCCCCCGGCCCACCGCCACCTTCGTCGCCCAGCTGACCACCTGGGCGGGCCAGGACGAGGGCGGCGACCGGGACTTCTTCGGAGCGTTCGCCGCCGGCGGTCCCGACTCCCTGCGCACGGAGCTGGACGGCGCCGCCGCGGCGGCCACCGCCGCCGTGGTCGCACTGCGCGACTGGATGCGGGACGTGTACGCCCCGGCCGTCGCGGACGCGCCGGACCCGGTGGGCCGCGAGCGCTACGCCCGCTGGTCGCGCTACTTCAACGGCACCGACCTGGACCTGGACGAGGCGTACGCCTACGGCTGGTCGGAGTACCACCGGCTGCTCGCGGAGATGAAGGCCGAGGCGGCGAAGATCCTGCCCGGCGACCCCGACCCGTGGGACGCGCTGCGGCACCTGGACGCGCACGGCACCCACATCGACGGCGTCGACGAGGTCCGCGACTGGCTCCAGGGCCTGATGGACGAGGCCATCGAGAACCTCGACGGCACCCACTTCGAACTCGCCGAGCGGGTCAAGCGCGTCGAGTCCATGATCGCCCCGCCCGGCGGCGCGGCGGCGCCGTACTACACCAACCCGTCGGAGGACTTCTCCCGGCCGGGCCGCACCTGGCTGCCGACGATGGGCCAGACCCGCTTCCCCGTGTACGACCTGGTCTCCACCTGGTACCACGAGGGCGTTCCGGGCCACCACCTCCAGCTGGCGCAGTGGACGCACGTCGCGGACCAGCTCTCGCGCTACCAGGCGAGCGTCGGCCTGGTCAGCGCCAACGCCGAGGGCTGGGCCCTGTACGCGGAGCGGTTGATGGACGAGCTCGGCTACCTCAAGGACGCCGAGCAGCGCCTGGGTTACCTGGACTGCCAGATGATGCGCGCGGCCCGGGTGATCGTGGACATCGGCATGCACCTGGGGCTGGACATCCCGGCGGACTCGCCGTTCCACCCGGGCGAGCGCTGGACGGTCGCCCTGGCCCAGGAGTTCTTCGGTCTGCACAGCGGCCGGCCCGCGGAGTTCATCGAGAGCGAGCTGACCCGGTACCTGTCGATGCCGGGTCAGGCGATCGGCTACAAGCTGGGCGAGCGCGCCTGGCTGCTGGGCCGGGACAACGCCCGTGCCGCGCGCGGCGAGTCCTTCGACCTGAAGGCCTGGCACATGGCGGCCCTGTCGCAGGGCTCGCTCGGCCTGGACGACCTGGTGGACGAGCTCTCCAAGCTCTGACCCCGGACGGGGGGCCCCCCCCCCCCCGGGGGGGGGGCCCCGGCCGCGGCCCCGGGGGGGGGGGCCGCCCCCGCGGGCGGGGGGGGGCGGGGCGGGGTGGGGGGGGGGGCCCGCGGGCCCCCCCCGGGGGGGGCCGCGGGGGGGGGGGCCCGCGGCGGCCCCCCCGGGGGGCCCCCCCCCCCCCCCCCCCCCCCCCGGCGGGCCCCCCCCCCCCCGGGGGGGGGGCCCCCCCCCCCCGCGGCCGCGGGGCGGTTCAGCAGCCGCAGTCGTCGGAGTCGGTCGGGGCGGTGAGCGGGTCGGCTCCGGCGCGCCGCTCCGTGCCCTGCCAGGTTTCGACCTCGAAGCCCTCACGGATCCAGTACTCGATGCCGCCGAGCATCTCCTTGACCCGGAAGCCGAGTTCGGCCAGGGCGAGCGCGGCCCGGGCGCCTCCGTTGCAGCCGGGCCCCCAGCAGTAGGTCACCACCGGCAGGTCCTTGTCGAGGAGCCGCTCGGCCTGTGCGGGGATCAGCGCGGTGGGCAGGTGGACCGCGCCGGGCACGTGGGCCTGGTCCCAGGAGGGGGTGGAGCGGGAGTCGAGCAGCTGGAAGCCGAGTTCGGCGCCCCGCTCGCGGTGGGCCGCGAAGGCCGCGGCGACGTCGGAGACGTCCGCGTGGAAGGCCAGGTTCGCGGCGAAGTACGCGGCCGCGGCGGCCGGGCTCGCCGGCGGGACGCGGAGCACGGGGTTGGCGGCGGCGCCGGGGTTGCCTGCGGCGCCGGGGGTGGCAGCGACGCCGGGGGTGGCGGTGATTTCGGTGACCTGCGGGTTCGTCGTCATGGCTGAAAATCTACGAACCCTTGATCCATTCATGAAGGGAACTTCCACGGCCTTCGCCTTGTTCCACCGGGGATTCCCCTGCTAGACCTGGGCCATGACCGACTATTCCCCCGACGCCACCGACTGGCGCATCCTCGCCGCCCTCCAGCAGGACGGCCGGGCCAGCTTCACCGAGCTGGCGCGCACCGTCTCCATGTCCGCGAGCGCGGTCACCGAGCGGGTCCGCCGCCTGGAGGAGGCCGGGATCATCACCGGCTACACGGCGGTGGTCGACGCCGAGAAGCTCGGCAAGGCCATCCTCGCCCTGGTGCGGCTGCGCTATCCGCACGGCAACTACAAGCCGTTCCACGACTTCCTGGACGCCACCCCCGACATCCTGGAGGCCCACCACGTCACGGGGGACGACTGTTTCGTCCTCAAGGTGGCGGCCCGCTCCATGGCGCACCTTGAGGAGATCACCGGCCGGATCTCGGGCCTGGGACCCGTCACCACCAGCGTCGTCTACTCGTCCCCGCTCGCCCGGCGTCCGATCAGTCCGTGACCCCCGCCGTACGGTGGCGCACGACCGAGCCGCCGCGCTGCTTGACGATCTCCAGCTGCGCCTGGACCCGGGTGCGCAGGTCGCCGACGTGGCTGACGATGCCGACGCTGCGGTCGCGTTCGCGCAGCGAGTCGAGGACGTCGAGCACCTCGTCCAGCGCCTGGTCGTCGAGGCTGCCGAAGCCCTCGTCGATGAACAGGGTGTCCAGGCGCATGCCGCCCGCCTCGTCGGTGACGACGTCGGCCAGGCCCAGCGCCAGGGCGAGGGAGGCGAAGAAGGTCTCGCCTCCCGACAGGGTGGCGGTGTCCCGCTCGCTGCCGGTCCAGGCGTCCAGGACGTGCAGCCCCAGACCGGAGCGCCCTCGTCCGCTCGCGCGGGCGTCGGAGTGGACGAGGGTGTAGCGGCCGCCCGACATGCGCAGCAGCCGGACCGTCGCGGCCGCGGCGACCTGCTCCAGCCGCGCGGCCAGCACGTAAGCCTCCAGCCGCATCTTGCGCTCGTTGTCGGCGGAGGTGCCCGCGGTGAGCCCCGCGAGGCGGGCCACCCGTTCGTACGCCTCGCGCAGCGGGCCCAGCGCACGCAGCTCCTGGCCGGCCAGGCGGGAGAGCCGGTCCAGCTCGGCGCAGCGCACGCGGGCGGCGTCGACGGCCGATCCCGCGGAGCGCAGCCGGGTGGCGGTACGTTCCTCCGCGGCCCCGGCGCCGTCCGGATCGGCCGGGGGCAGGGCGGCGGCCGCGGCGGTGTCCCGCTCGGCGCGGCGGTCGGCGAGCATCGCCTCCTCGGCCTGCCAGGCGTCGCCGCGGTGCTGGAGGGCGGTGCGTTCGTACTCGGGCAGCACGGCGTCGGCGGCCGCCTCGACCGTCTCGAACCCGGCCTTGAAGGCGGCGTCGGCCAGCTGGTCGTCGGCCTCCTTCAGCCGCGCGGCGGTGACCTCGGCCCGGCGCAGCGCGTTCGCGGCGCCGGTGACCATCCGGATCCGGTCCTCCAGGGTGCGGGCGCGGGCGGCCACGCTGGGCGAGTCGCCCCGTACGAGGACCAGCTCGGCTTCGAGGGAGGCCTGCTCCCGGTCCAGGGCCTCGCGCCGGGAGGCGCGGGCGGCGGCCCGGCGTTCGGAGTCGAGCCGGTCGGAGCTGCGCGCGTCGTGCTCCCGTCCGGCGCGGGCGAGGCGCTCGCGGGCGGTGTGCAGCGCGGCGGCGTCCGCGTGGGCGGCGGCGTGCCGGGCGCTCAGGTCGGCGGTGAGGTCGAGGAGCGCGGCGGTGGTGGCCTCCCCGGCGGCGGACGCGGCTTCGGCCTCGGCCTCGCCCAGGGCGGCGAGGCGGCGCTCGACGGCGGCCCTGCGCTCCTCGGCCTCCTCGGAGCGGGCGTGGGCGGCGTCCTCGGCGGCCCGGTCGACGTGCCCGGCGGCGGGGCGGGCCGGTTCCGGGTGCTCGGCGGACCCGCACACCGCGCAGGGCTGCCCGGCGGTGAGGGCGGCGGCCAGTTCGGCGGCGATGCCGCGCAGCCGGGCCTCCTTCAGTTCCAGCCAGCGCTCCCGGGCGGCGTACGACTCCTCGCGCAGGCCGGCCAGCTCGGCGCGGGCGCCCTCGGCGTCGGCGGCCAGGCCGTCGCGCCGACGGGCGGCGGTGAGCTGCATGCGGGCGGGCTCCAGGCGTCCCGCGAGCTGCTCGGCCAGCGTGGCGGCCTGCTGCGCGGCGTCGACCCGGTCCTGGAGGGCGGCCCGGGTGGCGTCCCAGCGGGCGAGCCACTCGGCGGACTCCTGGTGCTGCTCCTCGGCGTCCCGGGACTCCCGCTCCAGGGTGGCCCGCTCACGGCCGATCTCGGCACTGCGCTGTTCCGCGCGCTGGGCGGCCCCGACGGCGCCGAGGTCCTCCCGCAGCCGCTGCTCGACGGCGGCGAGCTGGTCGGTGCCCGCTCCGGCCAGGGGCGGCGGGAGTTCGGCCCGGGCCAGGGTCTCGGCGTGCGCGGCGGTGAGGTGGGCGGCGGCCGCGGCCCCGCGCAGTTCCAGGGCGGGGGCCACGAGGGCGCCCCGGCGGGCCCGGTCCAGGAGGCCCCGTACCCGCTCGCGCTCGGGGGCCGCCGCCTCCAGCAGGGCGGCCCGGCGGGCGGTTTCGGCGTGGCGGCGCTGGAGCCGGTCCAGTTCCCGGGCGTCCTCGGCGGCGCGCCGGGCCGCGTGGTGGTGTCCCTCGGCGGCGGCGAGCGCGTACTCGGCGACGGTGAGCCGCTCCCGGGCGGAGCAGCGGGCGACGGCCGCCCAGGCCCGGACGGCCTCCGCGAGGCCGGGGTCGCCCGGCTGGTGCGCGGGCAGCGGCCAGGCCCGCAGGTCGGCGCTGTCCCCGGCGGCCTGGGCGAGCCGCTGGGCGGCGGCGAGCACCTTCTCGTCGCCGGTCCGCACCTTGGCCTCGGCGGCCCGGCGGCGCTCGGCGAGGAGGGTTTCGACGGCGGCGAAGCGGCGGGTGTCGAAGAGCCGCCCGAGGAGTCGGCCGCGCGCTTCGGCCCCGGCCCGCAGGAACTGGGCGAACTCCCCCTGCGGGAGCAGCACCACCTGGCAGAACTGCTCCCGGCTCATGCCGAGGAGCTGCTCGATCTCCTCACCGATCTCCTGGTGGGAGCGGCTGAGGGAGTTCCAGCCGGCGCCGGTGTGCTCGCGCAGCCGGCTCTGGGCCTTGTCCTTGGTGGTGCCGGCGCCGCGCTTCTTGGGGCGGTCCTGTTCGGGGCGCCGGGTGATCTCCAGGCGGCGGCCGCCCGCGGTGAGTTCGAGGGTGACCTCGGTGGGGGTGCCCGGGGCCGCGTGGTCGCTGCGCAGGGTGGTGCCGGGGGCCTGGCGGGAGCCGGGCACGGATCCGTAGAGGGCGTAGCAGACGGCGTCGAGGACGGAGGTCTTGCCCGCGCCGGTGGGGCCGTGCAGCAGGAAGATCCCGGCGCCGGACAGGACGTCGAAGTCGATCCGCTGGGGTTCGGCGAAGGGTCCGAAGGCCGTGACTTCCAGCCGGTGCAGCCTCATCGCAGGTCTCCCCGTCCCCCGGAGGCGGGTTGGGCGCCCGGGCCGTGTTCCCCGCCCGGGGCGTGTTCCTCGCGGGCGGCCTGGACGCGGACCTCGGCGAAGGCCCCGCGCAGGACGTCCCGTTCCGCCTCGTCGGCGCTGCCGCCGCCGCGCACGTGGGCGACGAAGTCCTCGGCGATCTCCTGGTCGCTGCGGCCCTTGAGGCGCTGGGCGTAGGAGGCCGCGGCGTCCTCCTCGCGGCCCTCGGGGTCGAAGGCGAGGCTGAGGGTGTGCGGGAAGCGGGCGGTGAGCCGGGCCATCGGGTCCTCGGGGCGGACCGGGTCGGTGAGCGTGGCTTCGATCCAGCTGTCCTCGCGGCCGTCCAGGGCGGGATCGTCGAGGAGCTGCGCGAGGCGGCCGCGCAGCCGGGCGAGCGGGCGCGGGACGGGGGTGTCGAGGCGCTCGGCGGTGATCTCCCCGGCCGGGCCCAGGTCGACCAGCCACATGGTCTTGCGGTGGTCGGCCTCGGAGAAGGAGTAGGCGAGCGGGGAACCGGAGTAGCGGACCCGTTCGCCCACCGTCTGGCAGCCGTGCAGGTGGCCGAGGGCCACGTAGTCGACCCCGTCGAAGACCTCCGCGGATACGGACTCGACCCCGCCGACGGCGATGTCGCGCTCGCTGTCGCTGGCCTGCCCGCCGGTGACGAAGGCGTGTGCGAGGACCACGGAGCGGGTGCCGGGCGCCCGGCCCGCCAGGTCGGCCCGGATCCGGTCCATGGCCGCGCCCAGCACCGCCTCGTGGCTGACTCCGGCCGCTCCGAACTCGTCCTTGACGAGCGCCGGTTCCAGGTACGGCAGCCCGTACAGGGCCACGTCGCCGTGTACGTCGGCCAGCACCACGGGATCGGCGCAGCCCGCGGGGTCCGTCCTGAGGTGGATGCCGGCCCGCCCGATCAGCCCGGCGCCGACACCGAGGCGGCGGGCCGAGTCGTGGTTCCCGGAGATCATCACCGTCGGCACGCCGAGGTCGGCGAGGCGGTGCAGGGCCCTGTCGTACAGCTCGACGGCGGGCAGCGGGGGCACGGCCCGGTCGTACACGTCCCCGGCGACGAGGACGGCGTCGACCGCGTGCTCCCGGACGGCGGCGACGAGGTGGTCGACGAAGGCGGCCTGGGCGCCGAGCAGGTTGACGCGGTGGAAGGACCGGCCCAGGTGCCAGTCGGAGGTGTGCAGGAACTTCACTCGACCGCTCCGACCCGCACGCCAGCTCTCCTCGTGTCCGCGCGCCGGCCGGCCGCTCGCCGCCCGGTCCCGCACGCTCTCGTCCCGCACCCGCCCGTCGCTGCGGCGCCGGGGATCCGCCGCCCGCGGGCGTGCGGCCGCCCGGCTGCGCGGCGACCCTCCAGGCTAACCCGTCCCCGCCCCGCTCCCCCGCCCCCCGCGGCTCATCCTTCGGAGTAGGCCTCTCCGCCGAGCTCGAAGCCCGCGGTTCCGGCGGTGACGTCGGCGAGCCAGGCCCGGAAGGCCTCCACCTCCGCCTCCGGGAGCCCGATCTCCAGGGAGACGGCCTCGCCGTAGCGCACGTCGAGCACCGTCCGGCCGGTGGAGCGCAGGTCGTTCTGGGTCTTCCCGGCCCGCTGGTGGTCGACGGTGACGGTGGCCAGCCGGTAGCGGTGGCGGGTGACGGTGCCGAGGGCGTCGAGGGCCTCGCCGACGACCCCTCCGTAGGCCCGGATCAGCCCGCCGGCGCCCAGCTTCACCCCGCCGTAGTACCGGGTGACGACGGCCACCGCGTAGCGGATGTCGCGCCGGGTCAGCATCTGCAGCATGGGCACCCCGGCGGTTCCGCCGGGCTCCCCGTCGTCGCTGGCCTTCTGGACGGAGGCGTCGGCGCCGATCACGTAGGCGTAGCAGTGGTGCGAGGCGGCGGGGTGCTCCTTGCGGACGCGCGCGACGAACTCCTGCGCTTCCCGCTCGGTCGCCGCGGGCGCGAGCGAGCACAGGAACCGCGAGCGGTTGATCTCGGATTCGTGCGTCCCCTCACGGGCCACCGTCACGTACTGGTCTGCCTTCACCGCTCCAGCCTACGGGGAATCGGACACCTGTCCTTTTCGTTGGGGTGAGCAGACCAGAGCGGTCCGAGCAGCAGGAGGCGGCACACGTGTACGGCGACCAGGGCGACCCCGCGACCATCCGCAAGATCCTCACCGAACTCGGCGACACCTGGGCCGTGGTGGGGCTGTCCAACAACGAGGACCGGGCGGCCTACGGCGTGGCCCGGGTGCTGAAGGCGTACGGCAAGCGCGTCGTGCCCGTCCACCCCAAGGCGGAGACGGTGCACGGGGAGCCGGGGTACGCCTCGCTGGCGGCGGTTCCGTTCGAGGTGGACGTGGTGGACGTCTTCGTGAACAGCGCGCTGGCCGGCGCGGTGGCCGACGAGGCCGTGGCGGCGGGCGCCAAGGCCGTCTGGTTCCAGCTGGGCGTGGTCGACGAGGCCGCCTTCGCCCGGACCCGCGAAGCGGGGCTCGACATGGTCATGGACCGCTGCCCCGCCATCGAGATCCCCGCCCTGTAGCCGGCGTCAGGCGGTCGCGCCCGTGCCCCGGACCGGCGGGATCGATACCGCCATGGTCATGACCATCGCCGCCGGGCCCTCGTTCCGGTAGGCGTGCGGCACGTTCGCCTCGAAGGAGACGGCCCCGCCCACCGGAACGACGTACCGGTCGTCGGCGACCTCCAGCGTCAGCTCCCCGGCCGTCACGTGCAGCATTTCGAAGGTGCCCGCGGGGTGCGGGTCGGAGGCCGTGCCGTCGCCGGCCTCCAGCCGGTAGGTCCACATCTCCACCGGCCCCCGCCGGTCGTCGCCGAGCAGCATGCGCGCCTCGCTGCCCGCCCCGCTGGACCACATCCGTACCCCCTGCCCCGGCGCCACCACGCGCACCTGTGGGCCGCGTTCGTAGTCGAGCAGGGTGGTGATGCTCACCCCGAGGGCGTCCGCGAGCTTGACCGTGGTGCCCACGCTGGGGTTCGTACGGGCCTGCTCGATCTGGATGATCATGCCGCGGCTCACCCCCGCGCGGGCCGCCAGCGCGTCCAGGGTGAAGCCGCGCTCACCGCGCCACCGTTTGAGGTTCCGGGCGAGCGCCTGGGTGAGCTGTTCGAGATCCGACACCATTCCGTCCAATATTTTGGATGACACAGTTCAATAGACTGAACTAACCTGCGGTGTATTCGATGCTGCACTCCACCGTTCACCGAACTGTACTGCGAGGTCCTGCCATGACCGCCCTGTTCGCCCTGGCCACAGCCGTGCTGTGGGGCCTCGCCGATTTCGGCGGCGGGCTGCTGACCCGCCGGATACCGGCGCTGACGGTGGTCGTGGTCTCCCAGGTCGTCGCCGTCCTGGTCCTCGGGACGATCGTGATCGCCACCGGCGCCTGGCGGGAGACCGGGCCGCAGCTGTGGTTCGCGGTGGGTGCGGGGCTGGTGGGGCCGGCGGCCATGCTCGCCTTCTACAAGGCGCTCGCCCTCGGCCCGATGGGAGTGGTCTCCCCGCTCGGCTCGATCGGCGTCGTCGTACCGGTCGGGGCGGGGCTGGCCCTGGGCGAACGGCCCGGCGCGGGCCAGGTCGCGGGCATCGCGGTGGCCCTCGTCGGCATCGTCCTCGCCGGGGGCCCCGAACTGCGCGGAGCCCCCGTGCAGCGGCAGGCCGTCGTACTGACCCTGCTCGCGGCCTTCGGGTTCGGCGCGGTCATGGCCCTGATCGCACAGGCCTCCACCACCCTGACGGGCCTGTTCCTCGCGCTCTTCGTCCAGCGGGTCACCAACGTCGCCGTGGGCGGCGCCGCGCTGTGGGCGCAGGTCCGGCGCGGCACTCCGGCGCTGCCCGAGGGCACCGGCGCGCGCCTGCTGTGGAGCCTGCTGCCGGCCCTGGCCTTCGTCGGCCTGGCGGACGTCGCCGCGAACGGCACCTACTCCGTCGCCGCCCAGAACGGCCCGGTGACCGTGGCCGCCGTACTGTCCTCGCTCTACCCGGTGGTCACGGCGTTCGCCGCGTTCGCAGTGCTCAGGGAACGGCTGCGCGGGATCCAGGCGGCGGGTGCCGGACTGGCCCTCGCGGGCACGGTCCTGCTCGCGGCGGGCTGACCCCGCCGGAGGGGCGCCCCGGGACGGGCCCCGCGGACCGGCCCTCAGGCCTGTTCGGCCTCCGCGAGCAGCGCCAGCCCGCGCAACTGCTCCGGCGTCATCCCGTCGGGGATCGGCACCGGGGCCGGGGTGCGCAGCGGGGGCTGCCAGCCGGTCTCGGGCTCCCAGCGGCGCACGATCCTGGCCGGCGCGCCCGCCACCACCGCGTGGTCGGGCACCTCGCCGCGGACGACGGCTCCCGCGGCCACCACGACGTTGCGGCCCAGCCGCGCCCCCGGCAGGATCACCGCGCCGGTGCCCAGCCAGCAGCCCGGCCCGATCTCCACCGGCTCGCTGCGGGGCCACTGCCTGCCGACGGGCTCGTGCGGGTCGTCGTAACTGTGGTTGGTGGAGGTGATGTACACCCCGGGACCGCAGAAGGTGTCGGCGCCGATGGTGATCCGGGTGTCGGCGATGACGTGGCTGCCGCGGCCCAGCACCACCCCGTTGCCGAGCACCAGCACCGGATCGGGTCCGAGGTCGAGGTCCGGCATCATCCCGGCGGTCAGGGTGACCTGCTCCGCGATGATGCAGTGCGCGCCGAGCCGGATCCACGGCTCGCCGAAGACAGTGCCCTGCGGGAAGCCGAGCCGGGTGCCCTCGCCGATCGCGCCGAAGCGCAGCCGCCCCGGGTGCTGCGCGGTGACCGCCCCCGCCCGCTGCATCCAGCGCCAGCCCGCGTGCACCGCACGGCTGGCGACCCGGCGGCGCAGGGCCGTCAGCGATGGATACGTGTTCCGGTTCTTCGGCACCCGGCCACGGTAGTGGCCGCCGCCCCGGACGGCCCGGCCGCCTCCCTGTGATCTTCACCCCATCGCCGGACCTCGGCGGCGCGTGCCCTACGGTGCCCGTAGCGCGGCACAACGGAACCAGAGGGAAGTGACCATGGCGCATCAGGCACAGCCACACCAAGGCCAGGCAGGACTCATCGCGGGCGTCGGCGACCGGCGGCCGACCGTGGACCCGGCGGCCTTCACCGCCCCGACCTCCGTCGTCGTCGGCGACGTCACCCTGTCCGCGGGCGCGAGCGTCTGGTACTCGGCGGTGCTGCGCGCCGACTGCGGCCCGATCACCCTCGGCGAGGACAGCAACGTGCAGGACAACTGCACGGTGCACGTGGACCCCGGCTTCCCGGTCTCCATCGGCGCGCGCGTGTCCATCGGGCACAACGCCGTGGTGCACGGGTGCACCGTGGAGGACGACTGCCTGATCGGGATGGGCGCGACCGTGCTGAACGGGGCCGTGATCGGCGCCGGTTCGCTGGTGGCCGCGCAGGCCCTGGTCCCGCAGGGCATGGTGGTCCCGCCCGGCTCGCTCGTCGCGGGCGTGCCGGCCAAGGTGCGGCGGGAGCTCACGGCGGAGGAGCGCGAGGGCATCAAGGTCAACGCCCTGATGTACAACGAGCTGGCCGCGCAGCACCGCGCCTCGGTGACCCCGGACGCCTGAGCGGCGTACGGGGGCCGGCGCGGGCGCCGCGGCGGACCTCAGTCGGAGGTGACCGCCGCGGCCGCGGCCTGCTCGGTCCGCGCCGCCGTCTCCTCGCGGACGGCGGCGGCCGCCTTCTTGACGCGCAGCCGCAGGACCAGCGTCACGGTGAGCCCGATGAGCACGGCCACCACCAGGGCCAGCCAGGAGAACCGCTTGATCCACGGCTCGGCGACGATGCCGACGCTGTAGATGACGGCCGTGGTGCCGCCGGCCCACAGGATGCCGCCGAGGACGTTCGCGATCAGGAACCGCCAGTACGGCATGCGCAGCACGCCGGCCAGCGGGCCGGCGAAGATCCGCAGCAGGGCCACGAAGCGGCCGAAGAAGACGGCCCACATGCCCCACTTGTCGAAGGAGCGCTCGGCCAGGGCCACGTGTTCGGGCCCGAAGTGCTTGGGGAAGCGCCGGCCGAGGCGCTCCAGCAGCGGCTTGCCGCCCCGGCGGCCGATCGCGTACCCGATGGAGTCGCCGACGATCGCCCCCGCGATCGCGCACAGGCCCAGCACCACGGGGTCGATGTGGCCCTGCTGCGAGGCCAGCAGGGCCGCGCTGACCAGGATGATCTCCCCCGGCAGCGGGATGCCGAGGCTCTCCAGTCCGATGACCAGGCCCACCAGGAGATAGACACTGATCGCCGGAATCGTCTCCAGCCATTCCTGGATGTGCACCGGAACGTCCTCCCGAGTCCTCACCGGCGCGCCCCCGTGACAACGCCGAACGGGCAGCCTATCCGCTCTTCACCACAGCCTTCCCCCGCAGCGGGAGTTCGCGGGAGGAACGACCGGCGAACACCTCGCGCGGGCCTGAACCCGCCACCCACGCCTGCCGCCGCGGGTCCCAGGAGGACAGGGTCCGCGCGTCCACGTCGAGGGTGACCCGGTGGGACTCCCCCGGCTCCAGGACCAGCCGCCGGTATCCGGCGAGGGCGCGCGCGGGCTGTTCGGCCCGCAGCTCCGCGGACGGGCCGACGTACACCTGCGCCACCTCGGCGCCCCGGCGGCGGCCGGTGTTGCGGACGGTGAACTCGACGCGCAGGCCGCCGTGTTCGGGGCGTACGGCCAGATCCGCGTAGGCGAAGGTGGTGTACGAGAGCCCGTGCCCGAAGGGGAACAGCGGGGCCACCTGCCGCGCGTCGTACCAGCGGTGGCCCCCGTGGACGCCCTCGGCGTACTCCAGCCTGCCGCCCGCGCCGGGGTAGCGCACGGGGTCCCCGGCGACCGGGGTCGCCCGCCCGTCGGCCGGGAAGGTCTGGGTCAGCCGGCCGCCCGGGTCCGCGTCCCCGAACAGGACGTCGGCGGTGGCGCCCGCACCCTCCTGGCCCGGGTGGTACATCAGCAGGACGGCCCCGGTACGGGCGAGCCAGGGCATGGCCGTCGCGGACGGGGTGTTCAGGACCACCGTGGTGCGGGGATTGGCGGCGGCGACGGCCTCGATCAGCCCCGACTGGCCGCCGGGCAGCCCGAGCGAGGCGCGGTCCCGGCCCTCGGTGGCTTCCTCGTACGCGAACAGCACCACGCTGTGCGCCCGGCGGGCGGCCGCCACCGCCTCGGCGAGGTCGGCGGCCCGGGTGGCGCGGGTGGTGTGCCGCAGCCGGAAGCGCCGGCCGGCGGCTCCGCCCCGGGCGCCGACCTGCAGGCGGTGCGTTCCGGCCGCGAGCCGGACGGTCGCGCGGCGGACGGCCATGCCGTCGGGGGCGGTCGCCGGCAGGCCGCCGCCCGGGGCGGCGGGGTCCTGGAGCCCGGGGAAGAGCTCCTTGCCGTCGAGGCGTACGGACGGCGGCCCGGCTCCGGTGTGGTGGACGAGCAGGGTCCACTCGTCCTCGGCGGGCAGGGTGAAACGGGCGTCGTGGCTCCAGGTGCGGCCGGGGGCGACCGTCCGGTCCTCCAGGCCGACGGCGGGGGTCAGGGACGCCGCCGGGAGGGGCCGTCCGTACACGTCCTCGCCGAGGGCGTAGTGGACGGTGGCGCCCTTCCCGGCCCGCCGTTCGATCGCGGTGAGCGGGGATTCGGCCCGACCGGAAGGCACCCGCGCGCCGCCCCCGCCGGTGCGGGGGAAGCGTGCGGTGGACCCGATCACCGCCAGGGACCGGGCGGCGGCCCCGGTCAGGGGCAGGGTCCCCCGGACGTTGTGCAGCAGCACGGCTCCGGCGGTGGCCACCTTGCGTGCGGTGCGGGCCCCGGCGGCGGGGTCGCGGGCGGGCCGGGCGGGCGGGCGCGGGGCCAGCAGCCCGAAGCGGTCCATGGTGGTCAGGATCCGGCGCACGGCGGCGTCGACGGCCTCCTCGTGGACCGCGCCGCCGTGTACCGCCCGGAGCAGCGGTGCGCCGAAGCGGGTGCCGGAGGGCAGCTCCATGTCGAGGCCCGCCGTGATCGCGGCGACGGTGCCGTGGGGGGCGTCCCGGTCGGACAGCACCCAGCCGTCGAAGCCCCACAGGCCGCGCAGTACGTGTTCGATGAGCGGCCGGTTCTCGCAGGCGTGGGCGCCGTTCACCTTGTGGTGGGCGCCCGCCACGGCGCCCGCTCCGGCGGCGGCCGCGGCCTCGAAGCCGCGCAGCCCCGTCTCGTGGAGGGTCTGCTCGTCCGCGATGACGTCGAGGGTGTCGCGGCCCTGCTCCTGGCTCGCGAGGGCGAAGCCGGTGACGGCGGCGATCAGTCCCTCGTCCTGGATGCCGCGGACGACCTCGCCGACGAGGTCGGCGGTCAACCGGGGGTCCTCGGCGAAGCTGTCGGCGTTGCGTCCCCCGTACGGGGTGCGGATGAGGCCGGCCGCCGGTGCCAGCAGCACGTCCTGGCCCAGGGCGCGGCCCTCGCGGCCCAGGACCCGGCCGTACTCGCGGGCCAGCGCCGGGTCGAAGGCCGAGGCGAGCAGGACGGGCGCGGGCAGCGCGGTGGCGGGCCCGGTGACGCGGACCCCCGCGGGGCCGTCGGCGATCCGCAGCGGCGCGATCCCCAGGCGGGGCACGCCGGGTACGTATCCGGCCTGGCCCAGCGGGGCCGGGTCGGGGGCGCCGTGCAGCAGGGCGGTCTTCTCGTCGAGGGTGAGCCGCTCCAGCAGGGCGTCGATGCGGGCACCGGCGGCGGCCCCGCCGCCCGCGGCCCTCCCCGCGGCGGCCGGCGCCGGGGCCGGCGTACGGGGCAGGGCGCCGGGCGGCACGGTGGCCACGCAGCCCGTCGCGCCGAGCAGCGGTCCGGCGGCGGCGCCCAGCGCGCCGAGCAGCCGGATCGTGAACCGTCTGGAGACGGGCTGGTGCCCGGGCTGGTGCAACGGCGCTCCCTGGGGCCGACGGGAGCGGCCCGCGCCGGACCGCTCCCCGGGCCACTGTGCGCCGCCCACGCGCCGGGGCCGGCCGGGACGCGCCCCGGCGGGCCGAGGTTCAGCCCTGCGGCGGCCGGGGCGCGGGGCCGCCGTCGAGGCGCGGAGCCGCCGTCGTGGCGCGGGGCCGCCCGGAGCCGGAGCGCCGGAGCCCGGAGCGTCCCGGGGCGCTGTCCGCGTCAGGCGTTGGGGCGCAGCGTCCAGACGACGGTCATCTCGCCGGTGACGGCCTCGTCCTCGCGCTGGATGGCGATGGCGACGGGGAACTCGGGGCGGCCGCCCGCGTCGAGTTCGGCCACGACGTCGGCGACCGGGCGGCCGAGGGTCGCGGTGGCGGTGACGACGCCCTTGGCGAGCTTCTTGTAGCCGATCTCGGCGCGGACGGCCAGCGGCACGGCGCGCGAGAGCTGGTCACCGAAGGCGGCCAGGACGATGGCGCCGCTCGCCGACTCGGCGAGGGTGAACATCGCGCCGGCGTGCGGACCGCCGACGTGGTTGTGGAAGGCGGGCTGGTCCGGCAGGCGGACGACCGCGCGCTCCGGAGTGGTCTCCAGGAACTCGAGGTTGAGGGTGGCCGCCATCGGCACGGTCTGGGCGAGCAGTTCGCCCACGTTCATCTGGTCTGCGCTCATGGAACGCGATGTTACCCACGGGTAGGAGAGTCTGGCCAGACCTGTCCGGGGGGCGGCCGTGGCTCCGGCCCCCGGCTCCCACTATCGTTACCGGCCATGTGGCCAGGACAGCAGCAGCCGCCCGGGGGCGAACAGAACCCGCAGGGCGCGCAACAGAACCCGTACCAGCAGCAGCCGGGGCAGCCGAACCCGTACCAGCAGCAGCCGCAGCCGGGGTTCGGTGAGCAGCAGCCCGGCTACGGGTACCCGCAGGCGGGCTACCAGACGCCGCCCCCGGTCCAGCCGTGGGGCCAGCAGCCCCCGCCGCCCCCGCAGCGCGGCGGGAGCCCGTTCGCGACCAGGACCGTTGCGATCGTCGCGGCCTCGGCCGTCGTCGTGACGGCCGCCGCCACCGCGGCCTTCGTGCTGACCCGGGACGACAAGAAGAACGACCAGGCCGACGGCAAGCCGGCCGCCTCCGCCTCCGCCTCCGCTCCGGCGGCCCCCGCCTCGCCCTCCGCGCCGGGCTCGAACCCGCGCGCCGAGGGCGACGTGAAGCCGGTGATCCCGGGCTGGAAGGTCGTGATCAACCCGAAGCACGGCACCGCCTTCGACGTCCCGCCCGAGTGGAAGGTGCTGGGCTCCGGCTACATCTCCGGCATCGAGGACGAGAGCAAGAACGACGGCTCCCCCCTCGTCTCCTTCTCCGCGCCCTCCTACTTCAAGGAGGAGTGGTGCAAGGTCGACTCCAACAAGGACGGCCACGAGGAGACCACCTCACTGGCGGCCACCGGCACCAAGGGCGGCCAGGGGGCCAAGGACACCGCCGAGGCCGCGCGCAACGAGGCCGGCAACTGGGTCTTCGCCGGGTACGCGCAGAAGGCGCCCAAGGGCACCGTGAAGGTCACCGACCCCAAGGAGTACACCAGCTCCTCGGGCCTCAAGGGGCACGTGGCGACCGCGACCGTGAGCGGCCAGCCGAAGACGAACAAGTGCTCCTCGGACGGCAAGAGCATCGCGTTCAGCTTCAAGAACAACGCCGGTGACTTCACCAGCTGGGTCCTGTACGGCGCCGCGAACGTGCCGGGCGAGGTCGACCAGGCCACGTACGAGAAGATCCTGAGCTCGGTCCGCCTCACCACCGGCTGACCCCGGACAGCACGGGCACGCGCACCGCGCACCCGCACCGCGCACCCGCCCCGGGAGCCGGCCGGCCCCCGCCCGGTACCGGAATATCGGATTGGATGGCCGGCCCCCGGCGGGGGATAGTCCTGGGGTGAGTCCTTCCCCCGCCTCCGGCCCGTCCGCGCACGGCCGCCGGCCCTCCTGGGCCGGCCGCAACTACGGCCTCCTCACCGGCGCCGCCGTCATCACCAACCTCGGCAGCCACGGGGCCCTGATCGCCGCCGCGTTCGCGGTGCTGGAGGCGGGCGGCTCCGGCGGGGACGTCGGCCTGGTGGCGGCCGCCCGTACGCTGCCCCTCGTCCTCTTCCTGCTCGTGGGCGGCGCGCTCGCCGACCGGCTGCCGCGCCACCGGGTGATGGTGGCCGCCAATGCCCTCAACTGCCTCTCGCAGGCCGCCTTCGCGGTCCTCGTCCTCGCCGGGGACCCCCAGCTGTGGCAGATGATGCTGCTCACCGCGCTCTGCGGCACGGGCACCGCCTTCTTCAACCCGGCCGCCGAGGGGATGCTGCTCTCCAGCGTCTCCGGCGAGCACTCCCACCGCGCCTTCGCCCTCTTCCGCATGGCCGTGAACGGCGCGGGCATCGGCGGCGCGGCCCTGGGCGGCGCGATGATCGCGGCGATCGGGCCGGGCTGGGTGCTGGCCGTGGACGCGGCGGCCTTCGCCCTCGCCGGAGCGCTGCGCGCCTTCCTGGAGGTGGGCCGCGTCGCCGAGCGGGCGCCCGGCGGGGGTCTGCTGGCCGACCTGCGCGAGGGCTGGACCGAGGTGCGCACCCGCCCCTGGCTGTGGAGCATCGTGCTCCAGTTCTCCGTGGTCGTCGCCGTCGTCGGCGCGGCCGAGGCGGTCTACGGTCCGCTCGTCGCCCGCGACGAGCTGGGCGGTCCGGCCCCCTGGGGCATGGCGCTGGCCTGCTTCGGCGCGGGCACCATCACCGGGGCGCTGCTGATGATGGTGTGGAGACCGCGCCGCCTGCTGCTGGTCGGCACCCTGTGCGTGTTCCCGCTGGCGCTGCCCTCCGCGGGGCTGGCCGTGCCGCTGCCCGTGTGGGGGCTGTGCGCGGTGATGTTCGTCAGCGGCGCCGCGATCGAGGTGTTCGGCGTGAACTGGATGACCACGATGCACCAGGAGATACCGCCGGAGAAGTTCTCCCGGGTCTGCGCCTACGACTGGTTCGGCTCGGTGTCCATGCTCCCGCTGGCCACCGCCCTGGCCGGCCCCGCCGAGACCGCCTTCGGCCGCACCCCGGCCCTGTGGGGCTGCGCGGCGCTCGTGGTGGCGGGCACGGCCGCGGTGCTGTTCGTCCCGGACGTCCGCCGCCTGACCCGCAAGCCCCCGGCCGCGGGGCCGCTCGCGCAGGCCCCGGCCCCGCCCGCGGAGCTCCCGCGGGCCGCCCCGGCCGACGCCACCGCCTGACGGCCGGGCCACCGGGGCCGCCTCAGCCCAGGCTGAACGCGCCTTCCGGCGGCTCCGGCGAGGCGACCGCGTCGGCGTCCGCCACCGGCCGGGCCCCGCGCGCGAATCGGGCGAGGGCCGCGCCCGACTCCACCCGCGCGGGAAACGCGTCCCCCGCGCACCGCCGGGCCAGCTCGGCCACCGGCAGGGCGGCGTCCGAGGCCAGCAGCACCGCGTTGCCGAAGCGCCGCCCCCGCAGCACCCCCGGTTCCGCGATCAGCGCCAGTTCCCCGAAGACGGCCCCGAAGTTCGCCAGCTGGGCCCGCAGGAAGCCGAACGGCGCCCCGTCGGCCAGGTTGGCCGCGTACAGCCCGCCGGGCCGTAGTACCCGGGCCGCCTCCCGCGCGTACTCCACGGACGTCAGCTGCGCGGGCACCCGCGAGCCCCCGAAGACGTCGGCGACGATCACGTCCGCACTGGCGGCCGGAGCCCGGTCCAGCCAGGCCCGCGCGTCGGCGGCGCGCACGTCCACCCGCGCCCCGGCGGGTAGCGGCAGGTGCTCGGCGACCAGCGCCACCAGCCCGGCGTCGAACTCCACCACCGTCTGGCGGGAGCCCGGCCGGGTCGCGGCGGCGTAGCGCGGCAGGGTCAGGGCGCCGCCGCCCAGGTGCAGCAGGTCCAGCGGCGCTCCCGGCTCCGCCGCGCGGTCCAGTACGTGCGCGAGCCGGCGGACGTACTCGAACTCCAGGTGCTCGGGCTCGTCGAGGTCGACGTAGGACTGCGGGGCCCCGTCCACGGTCAGCAGCCAGGCCCGCTCCCGGTCCACGTCCGGCATCAGCTTGGCGGTGCCCTGGCCCACTTCCCGGACCACCGGGATCTGTTCGTCGCTCACCCCACCATTGTCAGGGCGCCACCGGGCCCTCCCAGACCTCCCGGGCCGCCGTCACGTGGGCGGCGGCCTGCGCCAGCCCGGCCCGCGCGGCCGGGTCGCGGCGGGCGGGGTCCAGCACGTTGCGCCCGAACGCCCGGCGGGCCTCGGCGGACGGGGTGATCAGCAGCACCCGGGCGCCGTCCGCGCGCAGCCGGGCGGCCTGCGCGGCGGGTGAGGGGACCTTGCCGCCGCCGAGCGCGAGCGGGGCCAGGACGACCACCCGGCGGTACCCCGCGGCGAGGTCGGCGTTGGTGGCGGAGCGGACCCCGCCGTCGATGAAGCGGCGTCCGCCCACCGTCACCGGGGGCCAGACCCCGGGCACGGCGCAGCTCGCGGACACCGCCTCCACCAGTGTGGCGGGGCCCTCCCGGTCGAAGGCGGCCGGCTCCCCGCTGAGCGCGTCGACGGCGGTGACGACCAGGCGCCGCCCGGGCCACTCGCGGGAGACCAGCCGGGCCTCCAGCACGGCGCGCCGCTCCGCCTCGTCCGGGGTGCGGGCGGCGAGCGCCATCGCGCCGACCCGCCTGCGGTAGCCGGCGGCGTCCCGGGAGCGGGCCATGGCCAGCACGTACCGGGCCAGGGTGCCCGCGCCGATCCGCGCGGCCGCCTCCCCGGCGGCGTCGCCGAGCTGGCGCTCGTACAGCTCGCGCGGGGTGAGCAGCCCGGAGGTGAGCTGCGCGCCGACCACCGAGCCGGCGGAGGTGCCGACGACGAGGTCGGCGCCGGTCAGGTCGACTCCGGCGCGGGCCAGCCCGTAGAGGATGCCGGTCTCCCAGCCGATGCCGGTCAGTCCCCCGCCGCCGAGCACCAGTGCCGTGTCGCCGCTCATCCCCGCCGCCCCTCGCCGGTCAGCACGCTGTGGTGACGGCAGTCTGACGCAGGGCCGCCGCCGTCACCACACCGGGCCGGACTCAGCCGACCTCCGTCACCGTCCCCGCGGCCACGGTGCGGCCGCCCTCGCGGACGGCGAAGCCGAGGCCCGCCTCCAGCGGGACGTCCCGTCCGAGCTCGACGGTCATGGTGACCGTCTCGCCGGGCCGGGCCACCGCCGCCGCGCCCAGGTCCACGTCACCGACCACGTCCGCGGTGCGGATGTAGAACTGCGGCCGGTAGCCGGAGGAGAGGGGCGTGGTGCGCCCGCCCTCCCGGGCGGAGAGCACGTGCACCCGCGCCGTGAAACGACGGCGGGGCGTCACGCTGCCGGGCGCGGCGACCACGTCCCCGCGCCGCACGCCGTCGCGCGGCACCCCGCGCAGGAGCAGCGCGACGTTGTCCCCGGCCTCGGCGGACTCCATCGGCTTCCCGAAGGTCTCCAGGCCGGTCACCACCGTCAGGACGGGCTCCCCCGCGGCGCCGAGCACGCTGACGCGGTCGCCCGTGCGCACGGTGCCGCGCTCGACGGCGCCGGTGACGACGGTGCCGCGCCCGGTGATGGTCAGGACGTTCTCGACGGACAGCAGGAACGGCGCGCCGGTGTAGCGCACCGGCACGGGCACGTACGTGTCCACGGCGTCCAGCAGCGCCTGGACGGCTCCGGTCCACCGGGGGTCGCCCGCCAGCGCGCCGAGCCCGGAGACCCGTACGACGGGAGCGGTGTCCCCGCCGTAGCCGTGGGCGGTCAGCAGCTCGCGGACCTCCAGCTCGACGAGGTCGGTCAGCTCGGGGTCCCCGGCGTCGGCCTTGTTGAGGGCCACCACGATGTGGTCGACCCCGACCTGGCGGGCGAGGAGCACGTGCTCGGCGGTCTGCGGCATGACCCCGTCGAGGGCGGAGACGACGAGGATCGCCCCGTCCAGCTGGGCGGCGCCGGTGACCATGTTCTTGACGTAGTCGGCGTGGCCGGGCATGTCGACGTGGGCGTAGTGCCGGGTGTCGGTCTCGTACTCGACGTGCGTGAGGTTGATGGTGATGCCGCGCTGGGCCTCCTCGGGGGACCGGTCGATGCGCTCGAACGGAACGTAGGAGGCGCCGCCGCGCTCGGCGAGGACTTTGGTGATGGCGGCGGTCAGGGTGGTCTTGCCGTGGTCGACGTGACCCATGGTGCCGATGTTGAGGTGCGGCTTGGTGCGCGTGAAGGCCGTCTTGGCCATGATGTTCTTCCCGTGGCTCGAAGCGTGGAACGGGACCCCCGGAGCGGGCCGACCCTCCCCCTGCGGGGTCCGCCGGACGATCCGGGAAGGGTCAGCTTCGTGCGCCGCCGGACGCGGCGGGGGCTTCTGCGACGAAGCCCGCTGCGGAGAGGGCGGGAGCGGAGGGGACGGCAGCCTTCGGCGCGTCCGCGACTGCGGACGGTGCTGAGGGGAAGGCCTGCCGGAACATGGGCCCGATCCTGCCGGACGGGCGCGGGGACGTCGAACGGTTTTCCCTCAGAGGTTCTTGAGGGCCTCGCGCGCCGACAGCGGTGACAGCAGGGCCCGTTCGCGGGAGACGAAGGCGTGGACGGCCCCCGGGTCGGTCTTGGCGTACTCGCGCAGGGCCCAGCCGATGGCCTTGCGGACGAAGAAGTCGCTGTGCCCCGCCTGCTCGTGGCAGTACGCGAACAGCCGCCCGGCGTCGGTGGCGGACTTGTGGGCGAGCTGGTGCAGCAGCGCGGCGCGGACCAGCCAGAGGTCCTCGTCCCCGATCCAGGCGTCCATGACCGCCGTCAGCCGCGGGTCGGCGGCCACCAGCGGGCCGACCGTGTGCGCGGCGAGCAGGTCCACGGTGTCCCACCACGGCTGCGTGACGATCAGGTGCCGGACCACCGGGAGGAACGCGGAGGAGCAGCGCGCGACGTGGCGGCGCAGGTAGTCCACGGCGAAGTACCGGTACTCACGCTCCGCCAGCTCCCAGCAGCGCAGCGCGAGCGCCGCGCAGTCCGTTTCCGAGGGGTTCGGAGTGTCCTTCGTCACGGCCGCGGACAGTTGACGCCGCAGCGGGGTGCGGATCCCGAGGAAGGGGGCGACGCCCTTCATGTACGCGGCCATGGGCGCGGCCTGCACCGGGTCCGCGGCGGCCCCGTACGCGGCGGTGAGCCGCTCCAGCAGGAGGTCCGCCAGGGCGCTGTGCGGGATGCCGGGGGGTCGCTCGGTGTTCGGCCGCATGAGGCCCAGATTACGGCGGGGCGCCGGACATCTCGGTTAGTCTCCCGGAATGTCCCTCCTCCTCGCGCCCCGCGCCCGGCTGTCGCTGCTCGTCGTGCTGCTGGCCGTCGCCGGGGTGTGCGTCGTGCGCTACGAGCCCCAGCGGCTGCTCTCGCAGGGCTGGCCCCCCGAGCTCCCCCTGGGCACGGGGGTGTTGCTGTTCGCGGCTGCGTACGGAGTGTGCACGGCGGCGTTCGTCCCGCGCCCCCTGCTCAACCTGGCCGCGGGTGCGGTGTTCGGCGCCGCGTTCGGGCTGGTGGCGGCAGTCGGCGGGACGGTCCTGGGCGCGGCGATCGCCTTCGGCCTGGGCCGGGCCCTGGGCCAGGACGCGTTGCGCCCGTACCTGCGCGGACGCTGGCTGCGGGCGGGCGACGACCAGCTCAGCCGGCACGGCTTCCGGTCGGTGCTCGCGGTGCGCGTCTTCCCCGGCGTGCCGTTCGCGGCGGCCAACTACCTGGCGGCGGTCTCCCGTTGCGGCTGGCTGCCGTTCCTCCTCGCCACGGCGCTGGGCACCGTCCCCAACACCGCCGCGTACGTGATCGCGGGGGCCAGCGCCGCCTCCCCCGGATCGCCCGCGTTCCTCTTCTCGGCCGGCTTCATCGGGCTGTCCGCGGTGCTCGCCGCGGCCGTCGCCTGGCGCAAGCGGCACCGGCTCGCACCCGCCCCCGCGGACCGGCCGGCGGACCGTCCCCTCGTCACACACCCCCCTGTGGTCACGGCCGCTCCGCACGGGCCCTAGCATCGGACCCGAACTGCCCGACGATCACAAGGACGAGCGCACCCCGACATGACCTGGTTCGAATCCCTCATCCTCGGTCTCGTCCAGGGGCTTACGGAGTTCCTGCCGATCTCCTCCAGTGCCCACCTGCGACTGACCGCGGCGTTCGCCGGCTGGCACGACCCCGGTGCGGCCTTCACGGCCATCACGCAGATCGGCACCGAGGCCGCCGTCCTCATCTACTTCCGCAAGGACATCGCGCGGATCGTCTCCACCTGGTTCCGCTCGCTGTTCACCAAGGCGCTGCGCTCCGAGCAGGACGCGAAGATGGGCTGGCTGGTCATCGTCGGCTCCCTGCCGATCGGCGTGCTGGGCCTGCTGTTCAAGGACCAGATCGAGGGTCCGGCCCGTGACCTGCGGCTGACCGCCACCACCCTCATCGTGATGGGCCTGATCCTCGGCTTCGCCGACTGGCAGGCCTCGCGCGACGCGGAGGGCGGCCGCCACCGGGTGGTCCACCAGCGCAAGACGCTGAAGGAACTGGGCGTCAAGGACGGCCTGATCTTCGGCGCCTGCCAGGCCATGGCCCTGATCCCAGGCGTCTCCCGCTCCGGCGCGACGATCTCCGGCGGCCTGCTGCTCGGCTTCACCCGCGAGGCCGCGGCCCGCTACTCCTTCCTCCTCGCGATCCCGGCCGTACTGGCCTCGGGTGCCTTCGAGATCAAGGACGTCATCGAGACCCCCGGCCACATCACCTGGGGTCCGACGATCTTCGCGACGGTCATCGCCTTCTTCGTCGGCTACGCCGTGATCGCCTGGTTCATGAAGTTCATCTCCACCAAGAGCTTCATGCCCTTCGTGTGGTACCGGATCCTGCTCGGCATCGTCCTCTTCGCCCTGATCGGCGCGGGCGTCCTCAGCCCCCACGCCGGCGAGTCCGGCTCCTAGGGGCCCTCGCTCACCACTTCGCGTGAACCGGAGGCCGCCCTGGAACGTTCCCGGGCGGCCTCTGCGTCGTTGTGCCTGGAGCGATAGGAAGCAGCAGGGGGTGTCCCGCATGAGCCGTGTGGTACTTGAACGATTTCCCGCCGGAAGCCCGAGGGGCAGCTGGCCCGCCGAGGAGTACGCCGCCCAGCGGACGCGCGAGGGCGTCCCGGCGGAGGTGGTGATGGACCTCGCCAGCGACGCCTTCCTGGTGGTGGTCCGCCAGCGGGAGGCCCATTCCGGTCACTGACGGCCCCCGCCCGATCCGGCCGCCGCACGCCCCTTGGCCTCGCGGCCCCGCAGCCCCACACTGTCCCGATGACGCAGCGTGTGGACCTCGCGACGGTAATGGACCGGCTGGCCATCGACGAGGTGGTGTCGGGCTACGCGGCGGCCGTCGACGACGGGGACTGGGCCGCCTACCGGGCCCTGTTCGCCCCCGCCGGGCGGGCCGACTACACCTCGGCCGGCGGGGTCGAAGGCCCGGCCGGGGAGGTCGCGGACTGGCTGGAGCGGACCATGGAGCTCTTCCCGGTGCGCCAGCACCTGATCGTCAACCGGCTGATCCGGCTGGAGCAGGACCGGGGCGGCGCCCCCGGGGACACGGCGGGGGTCCGGGCGGACTTCCTCAACCCGATGCGGCTCGCGGACGGGCGCTCCGGCGCCGCCGTGACCACCCCCAACTTCGTCGCCGCCGGCCGTTACGCCTTCGCGCTGGCCCGCACCGCCGACGGCTGGCGCCTGACCCGGGTCACCGTGCACGAGAAGTGGCGGCACATGCCGGCGTGAAGGACGGGGCAGGCGGTCCCACACTGGAGAGGGAGGCGCGTCTTGGACACGAAGCGGACCCGGTGGTGGCGTGCGGCAGCCGCGGTGGCCGCCGGGGCGCTGCCCTGCCTGGCCTTCCCCGCGCCGGCCCTGTGGTGGTTCGCCTACGTCGCGCTCGTGCCCTGGATGCTGCTGCTGCGCACCGCCCCCAGCGGGCGGCGGGCGGCCCTGGAGGGCTGGCTCGGCGGCGCGGGCTTCATCGTGGCGGTGCACCACTGGCTGCTGCCGAGCCTGCACGTGTTCCTGGTGCCGCTGGCCGCGCTGCTGGGACTGCTCTGGATCCCCTGGGCCCTGCTGGTACGGGAGCTGCTCGGCGGGGTGCCGGGCCGGGGCCGGGCGGGTGGCGCGCTGGTCCTCGTACCGGCGGGGTGGCTGCTCTCGGAGCTGGCCCGGTCCTGGCAGGGGCTGGGCGGGCCGTGGGGGCTGCTCGGAGCCAGCCAGTGGCAGGTGGCGCCGGTGCTGCGGCTCGCTGCGGTGGGCGGGGTGTGGCTGGTGAGCCTGCTGGTGGTGGCGGTGAACTGCGCGCTGGTCCTGCTGGTGGCGGCGCCGCGGGCTCGGGTCCCCGCGGTGGCGTCCCTCGCGGGCTGCGCGGTGCTGACGGGGGTGGTGTGGCTGTGGCTGCCCCGCCCGGAGGCCGCGGGCGTGCTGCGGGTGGCCGTGGTCCAGCCGGGTCCGGTGACGGACGGCCCGGGCGGCGGCGGGGACGGGGACGGGGACGGCCCGCAGCGGCGCTTCGACGCCCAGGAACGGCTGACGCGGACGCTGGCGGGGTCGCGGGTGGACCTGGTGGTGTGGGGCGAGAGCAGCGTCGGCGCCGACCTGGCCGCGCGGCCCGACCTGTCGCGCCGGCTGGCCGGCCTGTCCGCCCTCACCGGCGCTCCGCTGCTGGTCAACGTGGACGCGCGGCGCTCGGACCGGCCCGGCATATACAAGAGTTCCGTCCTGATCGGCCCACAGGGCCCCACCGGCGACCGGTACGACAAGATGCGGCTGGTGCCCTTCGGGGAGTACGTGCCGGCCCGCGCGGTGCTGGGCTGGGCCACCTCGGTCGGCAAGGCGGCCGGTGAGGACCGGATGCGCGGCGCGGGCCCGGTGGTCATGGAGCTGCCCGGCGGCACCCGGCTCGGGCCGCTGGTGTGCTTCGAGTCGGCCTTCCCCGACATGAGCCGCGCGCTGACGCGTCAGGGGGCCGCGGTGCTCGTCGCCCAGTCCTCGACGTCATCGTTCCAGCACAGCTGGGCCCCGGCCCAGCACGCTTCGCTGGGGGCCCTGCGCGCCGCCGAGACCGGCCGCCCGATGGTGCACGCCACCCTCACCGGGGTCAGCGCGGTCTACGGCCCGTCCGGCGAGCGGATCGGCCGGCCGCTGTCGACGCGGGAGCGTACGGCGGCCGTCTACGAGGTCCCCCTCGCCCGGGGCACGACCCCCTTCGTCCGCTTCGGCAACTGGCCGGGCGGCGCCTCGGTGGCCGCGCTTGCCGCGTACTGCGCGCTCCGCCTGGCGCGGGCCGTCAGGCCGGCGAGGCCGCCGTCGCCTGCTCCAGAGCCGTCAGCACCACCCGCTCGCACAGTTCGTGGGTGAGCAGCGCGTCCCGGGCGCTGAGCACCTGCCCGGCCGCCACGGCCTCCAGGAAGGTGTCGACGACCTGCTCGATGCCGCGCTGGCGGGCCACCGGCACCCAGTCCCCGCGCCGCCGCAGCGTCGGCTGGCCCTTGTGGTCGATGACCTCGGCGAGGTTGACGACCTGACGCTTGGAGTCCTGGCCGGACACCTCCAGGACCTCCTCGGTGGAGCCGGAGAGGCGGTTCATGATGCCGAGGGCGGTGAATCCGTCACCGGACATCTGGAGCACCACCTGGTGCATCAGCCCCTCGCGGACCACGGCCCGCACGTCGATGTGGTCGGCCTCGCCCGGCAGCAGGAAGCGCAGGGTGTCGACGACGTGGATGAAGTCGTCGAGGACGAGCGTGCGCGGGTCCTCGGGAAGGCCCACCCGGTTCTTCTGGAGGACGATCAGCTCGCGCGGGTGGTCGGCGCACTGCGCGTAGCCGGGCGCGTGGCGGCGGTTGAAGCCGACGCACAGCGCGACCCCGCGCTCCTCTGCCAGCTCCACCAGGCGCCGCGAGTCCGCGAAGGCGTAGGCCAGCGGCTTGTCCACGTACGTCGGTACGCCCGCCTCCAGCAGCCGCGCCACGATCTCGGGGTGGGCGGCGGTCGGGGCGTGCACGAACGCGGCGTCGAGGCCCTGCCCGAGGAGCGCGTCCAGCGAGGCGTGGCGGCGTTCGACGGGGACGTGGTGGAGCGCGCCGATCCGCTCCAGCGTGGCCGGGGTGCGCGTCTGCAGGTGCAGTTCCACACCGGGACGGGTGGTGAGGACCGGCAGGTACGCCTTCTGGGCGATGTCGCCGAGTCCGATGACGCCGACCTTCACCGGGTGCCTCCTGATATGTGCCGTACGGGACCCCCGCAGCTTAATCCCTGGTGGGAGGGGGAGCGTTCGGGTGAGGATGGCGGCCATGACTTCCGACGGATCACACCGCACCGAACCCTCCACCACCGCGGGCGAGCGGGACATGCTGGACGGCTGGCTCGACTACCACCGGGCCACCCTCGCCTGGAAGTGCTCCGGGCTGACGGAGGACCAGCTGCGCAGCGTCCCGCTCGCCCCCTCGGGGCTGAGCCTGATGGGCCTCGTCCGGCACATGGCGGAGGTGGAGCGGTACTGGTTCCGGGAGATCGCGCTCGGCGCGGACCTGCCCGACCTGTACAGCACGGCCGAGGACCGCGACGGGGACTTCCACTTCACCGGCGCCGACAGCTGGGCCGACTCCGAGCAGGTGTGGCGCACGGAGGTCGAGCTGGCCCGGGAGGCGGCCCGGGGCCGCTCCCTCGACGCGGTGTCGGACGCCGCGAGCCACCACCGCGGCGAGGTGTTCAGCCTCCGCTGGATCTACACCCACATGATCGAGGAGTACGCGCGCCACAACGGGCACGCGGACCTGCTGCGCGAGCACATCGACGGCGCCACCGGCGAGTAGGCGTGTCCTCCGGACACCGCTCGGCCGTCACCCGTGCGGGGTGAATATCGGCGCTGGGTTTTCACAACGGGGTCCTCGCACAGCAGAGTTGCGCGGGTGCTTCCCACCCGAACCTCCGCGAAACTGCTCATCGGAGCCGCCTGTGCCGTCTCCGCCGTCTCGGGCTGCGTGAACGTGGCCCCCGCGCCGGGGCGGCCCGCGACGGCCCCCTCGCCCGGCGCGGCGCCCCAGTACGAGCCGCGCGGCGGGCCGGGGTCGCTGCCGGTGGTCGTCCAGGCGCCGGCGCTGGAGGCGCTGGGCGCGGTGCCCCGCGAGGGCGCGCGCCCCTCCGCGCCGACGGCCGCGGCCCGGGGCACCGCGCGCACCGCCCCCCGTACCCCCTCGGGGGCCGTGGAGGCCGTTCCTCCGGTCCCGGACATCCCGGAGCCCCCCGAGGAGGCCCGGCGGCCGCAGCGGCACGCGCAGGACCGTCCGGATCCGGTACGGCACGACGTCCGGGTGCCGCGCGAGCTGGTGCGGGAGCTTCCCGTCCGCCCGGCGGACGTGTGCGCCCTGGGCCGGCGGCACGGCCACTGGCACCCCGACAGCCCCGAGGCCCGCATCTGCGCGGGCGTCCAGGACGGCTGAGGCGGCCGGGCCCGTCCGCCGTCTACGGGGACTGCTCCGGGAACGGCCGCCGCCCCGGGCCCTGTTCCGTCGCGAGCCGCCGCTCCAGCCGGGCGATGGCGGCCCGCACCCCGTTCCCGTACCCGTCGTCGGGCAGGACGGCCGTGGCCGCGCGGGCCCGAGCGAGGTGCACCCGGGCGGCGTCGGGGCGGCGGAGCTTGACGTAGTCGGCGGCGAGGCTGAGGTGGAGCGAGGGGTAGAAGACGCGCACCGCCTCGCGCGGGCCCTCCCCGAAGGTGTCGGCAGCGGTCAGGGCCCGCAGGTCCCAGGCCAGTTCGTCGGCGGGGTCGTCCTGGGCGTCGGCGAGGTAGTGCGCGAGGGTGCACCGGTGCAGGGAGTCCCCTTCGGCACCGATCTCGGACCAGATCTCGCCGAGCCGGTTGCGGGCCTCCTCGCGGTCGCCGGCGTGCAGCAGGATGACCGCCTGGCCGATCCTGGTCATGACGGCGTCCTCCGACGCCTCCTGCTGCTCCGTCAACGCGGCCTCCGGCTCGCTCCGCCGGCCCGCTCCGGTCCGGTCAGCACGAAGCTAGCCGCAGGCACCGGCTCTGACGCCGAGGCGCGGTGTGGCGTCAGCCCAGGTCGGGGATGCGCCAGTCGATCGGCTCATGGCCCTGGGCGGCGACGGCCTCGTTGATCTGGGTGAAGGGGCGGGAGCCGAAGAACTTCTTCGCCGAGAGCGGTGAGGGGTGCGCGCCCTTGACGATGACGTGCCGCTCCCCGTCGATCAGCGGGATCTTCTTCTGGGCGTAGGCGCCCCAGAGGACGAAGACGACCGGGTCGGGGCGCTCGGACACCGCGCGGATCACGGCGTCGGTGAACTTCTCCCAGCCCTTGGCCTTGTGCGAGTTGGGCTCGGCCTCGCGGACGGTGAGGACCGCGTTGAGGAGCAGCACGCCCTGGCGGGCCCACGGCATCAGGTACCCGTTGTCCGGGACCGGCAGGCCCAGCTCCTCCTTCATCTCCTTGTAGATGTTGCGCAGCGAGGGCGGGGTCTTGACCCCCGGCTGCACGGAGAAGCACAGGCCGTGCCCCTGGCCCGCGCCGTGGTACGGGTCCTGGCCGAGGACCAGCACCTTCACCCGGTCGAACGGCGTGGCCTCCAGGGCGGCGAAGACCTGCTCCCGGGGCGGGTAGACCGGCCCGTTCGCCCGCTCCTTCTCGACGAACTCGGTGAGTTCCCTGAAGTAGGGCTGGTCCAGCTCCCCGCCGAGAACGGGGAGCCAGGACTCGGGCAGCATCTGGGTCACGTCGACAACCTCCGGTACAAGTTCGTGCAACTGCTCAGAACCTACCGGGGGCCACTGACAACGCCGCGACCCGGGCACCGCCCGCGATGGTCACCAGCTGGTCTTGCGGTACAGCTCCCACATCTGCATGGCGGTCTGCGGGTCCAGCGCCCGCTCGGCTCCGGCGATGTCCTCGCGCGCGCCGACGTACAGCTTGCCCTGCCACAGCGGCAGCAGCCGGACGTCCTGGGCGAAGATCTGCTGGGCCGTCTCGAACTCCTTGACGCCGGCCGACCGGTCGCCCTCGCGGCGGGACTTGGGCAGCAGGTCGTTGAGGATCTCGGTGGGCTCGTACGGGGTGCCGACCGCGTTGTCCTTGCCGACGAACGGCGCGATGAAGTTGTCCGGGTCCGGGAAGTCGGGGAACCAGCCGCGGCCGAAGACGGGGTACTCGCCGTTCTTGTAGCCGACCTGGAAGTCCTTCCATGGCTTGTTCCGCAGGGTGATCCTGAAGAGGCCGCTCTCGTCCAGCTGGCGCTTGAGCTCGGTGAACTCGTCCGCCGTGGAGCCGCCGTAGCGGTCCGTGGTGTACCAGAACGTCAGGTCCACCGGCACGGGGATGTTGGCCGCGGTGAGGAGCTTCTTGGCCTTGGCGACGTCGGGCTGGCCGTACAGGTCGTAGAAGGGCGTCTTGTGGCCGACGACGCCCTTGGGGACCATCGAGTACAGCGGTTCGGCGGTGCCCTGGTAGACCTTGGTGACGAGGGCGCCGCGGTCGACGACCTGGGCGATGGCCTGGCGCACCGGGAGCTTGGCGACCTGCGGGTCCTTGGGGTTGAAGACCAGGTAGCGGATCTCGGCGCCGACGTTCTCGACGACCTGGACGCCCGCGTTGTGCGAGGCGGTGCTCTGCAGGTCCCTGATCTCCGGGGCCGAGAGGCCTCGGTAGGTGGCGTCGATCTCCTTGGACTTCAGGGCCGCGACCATGGCGTCGGACTTGCCGAAGTAGCGGATGGTCACGCCGTCGTTGCGGCGGTTGGCGAAGCCCTGGTAGCTGCCGTTGCGGCCGAGGACGGCCTCGGAGTTCTCCGCGTAGGAGGTGAGGACGTAGGGGCCGGATCCGGTGGCCTTGCCGTCGGAGCGCACCTTGTTGGCCGGGTACTCCTTCGGCGGGACCAGCGAGGCGGCCGGGGAGCCGAGCACGAAGGGGAACGTCGCGTCGGGGGTGTTCAGGTGGAAGACGACCGTCAGCGGGTCCGGCGTCTCGATCTTCTCCAGGGAAGCGAAGAGGCCCTTGGGGCCGACCTGCGAGTTGATCGTCATGATCCGGTCGAGGGAGTGCTTGACCGCCTTGGAGTCCAGCGGCTCGCCGTTGGAGAACTTCAGGCCCTTGCGCAGGGTGCAGCGGTAGGACTCGTTCGCCGAGTCGGTGAAGTCGCAGCTCTGGGCCGCGTCCGGCTGGGGCTTGGTGCTGCCGGTGGGGAACGCCAGCAGGGTCTGGTAGATGTTCCGGTACAGCTCCCAGGAGCCGTCCCAGGCCGCTGCGGGATCGAGGGTGCTCGGGGCGCTGGTCGTGCCGACGACGATCCTTTTCGCCTGGTCACCGCTGTCGTCGGAGAGAAGACCGCATCCGGCGAGCAGGGATATGGACGCAAGGGCCGCAGTGATCTGCAGGCATCTGGTCCGGTTGAACACGTGCACGCTCCTCGATCAGCCAGGGGTGCGGCAGACCCTACCTCAGTGCGTCACAAATCCAATGGGCAGGTTTCGTGAGGCACTTGACCGATTTCGTGCGTATTCGATACGCATTTGCCTCCCATCGGGAGGCAAATGCGTCCGTTTATCGGTCAGTGCACTCCGGCATTGAGGAACATTCCCCCGTCGACGACGAGAGTTTGTCCAGTTACCCATTCCGCTTGTGCAGATGTAAGGAATGCGGCGGCGCCCCCGATGTCCTCCGGCAGACCGAGCCTGCCCAGCGGGTAGGCGGCGGCGGCCTCCTGCTCCCGGCCCTCGTAGAGCGCCTGCGCGAACTTGGTCTTGACCACGGCCGGGGCGATGGCGTTCACCCGCACCCGGGGGGCCATCTCGTGGGCGAGCTGGAGGGTGAGGTTGATCATCGCGGCCTTGCTCATCCCGTACGCCCCGATGAAGGGCGAGGCGGAGACGCCCGCGATGGAGGCGATGTTCACGATCGCCCCGCCGTTGTCCTTCTGCCAGGCGTGCCAGGTCCGCTGGGCGAAGCCCAGGGCGGAGATCACGTTGGTCTCGAAGACCTTCCGCGCCACGCCGAGGTCCAGGTCCGCGATGGGCCCGAACACCGGGTTGGTTCCCGCGTTGTTCACCAGGAAGTCGACGCGGCCGAAGGCCTCCATCGTCCGCTCCACGGCGACGGCCTGGTGCGCCTCGTCGTGCGCCTTGCCCGCCACGCCGATCACCCGGTCCGCGCCGAGCCGCTCGACGGCCTCCTTCAGCGCGTCCTCGTTGCGCCCGGTGATGCAGACCCGGTCGCCCCGGGCCACCAGCGCCTCGGCGATGCCGTGGCCGATGCCCCGGCTCGCGCCGGTGATCAGCGCGACCTTGCCGCTGTCGATGCCGTTGTACGTCATGCCGTACGCCCTGCCTCTCGTGGACGGGTCAGTTGAGCGGGCCGCCGGCCACGTACATGACCTGGCCGGAGACGAAGCCCGCGGCCTCGCCGGTGAAGAAGGCGATGGCGTTGGCGATGTCGTCGGGGCGGCCGACGCGCTGGACGGGGATCTGGGTGGCGGCGGCGGCCTGGAACTCCTCGAAGCCCATGCCCACCCGGGCGGCAGTCTGGGCGGTCATCTCCGTCACGATGAAGCCCGGGGCGACGGCGTTGGCGGTGACGCCGAACTTGCCGAGCTCGATGGCCAGGGTCTTGGTGAAGCCCTGGAGACCCGCCTTGGCGGCGGCGTAGTTGGCCTGGCCGCGGTTGCCCAGCGCCGAGCTGCTGGAGAGGTTCACGACGCGGCCGAACTTGGCCTCCACCATGTACTTCTGACAGGCCCGCGCCATCAGGAACGCGCCCCGCAGATGCACGTTCATGACCGTGTCCCAGTCGGTGTCGCTCATCTTGAAGAGCAGGTTGTCCCGGAGCACGCCGGCGTTGTTGACCAGGATGGTCGGGGCACCGAGCGCGCTCGCCACCCGCTCGACGGCCGCCTCCACCTGGGCGCTGTCGGAGACGTCGCAGCCGACCGCCAGGGCCCTGCCGCCGGCCGCGGTGATCGCCTCCACGGTTTCCTTGCAGGCCGCCTCGTCGAGGTCGAGCACGGCGACCGCGCGGCCTTCGGCGGCCAGGCGCACGGCGGTGGCGGCGCCGATGCCCCGGGCTGCCCCGGTGACGATCGCTACGCGCTGCTCGGTGGTGGACATGCTGGATCTCCTCGCCCTTGAGAGACGGCCGCCCAGAGGTGAGCAACCGCTTAGTAGCTTCAGCTGAGGAGACGCTAGGAGCCCCGGCACCGGGTGTCAACGCCAGCATGCCGTGCGTGGCGCGCGGGAGCCCCCGGGCAGCGCCCGGGGGCTCCGCGTCGAAGCCGGACC
The DNA here is from genome assembly GCF_043199995.1 of Streptomyces sp. NPDC048507. Classification (NCBI taxonomy): domain Bacteria; kingdom Bacillati; phylum Actinomycetota; class Actinomycetes; order Kitasatosporales; family Streptomycetaceae; genus Streptomyces; species Streptomyces sp. NPDC048507. Next base: position 247,344 of record NZ_JBICWZ010000009.1, read on the forward strand.
GTCAGCGGACCAGGAGGTCGAAGAGCCGCCGCGTCTCCGCCGCCGGGTCGGCGGTCAGACCGGTGTGCACCGGACCGGGCTGCACCACCGTGCTGCGGGGCGCGATCAGCCAGCGGAACCGCCGGCCGGGATCGTCGCCCGCCGCCTGCCCGGCCGACTCTCCGCCCGCGCAGAGCCCCTCGACCCCGCGCAGCGCCGCCCGGATCCCGGCCACGTCGGCCCGCGGATCCAGCGCGGCGAGCTTCGCCTCGTCGAGGTGGGTGCGCGCGGCGACGTACCCGTGCGCGCGGCAGTAGACGATGACCCCGGCGTTGAAGCACTCGCCGCGCTCCATCCGGGGCACCACGCGCACCAGCGCGTATTCGAAGACGTCCCGCTCGGTCACTCGTCGCCGCTCTTCTTCTCGGTCGGGTGGGGCTGGGGCGGGAGGCGCTCGGCGAGCCAGCCGGGCGGGCCCGACCTCGGCCGGACCTCGGCCTCCATGGTGATCCGCTCGTGGATCGTCGCGGCGCGCGGGAGCAGTGCCTCCACGTAGGCGCGGCGGACCGCGTCGGTGGAGCCGAAGCCGGGCTCGTCGACCAGCCACTCGTCGGGCACGTCCGCGGTGACCTCGGTGAGCAGCTCCTCGGTGACCAGCGGCGCGAGCGCGGCCGCGGCCGCGGCGATGTCCGGGCCGACGGGGGCCAGGACGTGGTCGGAGGCGTTGTAGGGCTTGGCGGAGGCGGCCTGGGCGGTGGGCCAGTTGTGGTGCCAGATCATGGTGGCGCCGTGGTCGATGAGCCACAGGTCGCCGTGCCAGACCAGCATGTTCGGATTGCGCCAGGACCGGTCGACGTTGTTGATCAGGGCGTCGAACCAGACCACGCGGCCGGCCTCGACCGGGTCCGCCCGGTAGGCGAGCGGGTCGAAGCCGATCGAGCCCGGCAGGTAGTCCATGCCCAGGTTGAGCCCACCGCTGGCCTTGAGCAGCTCCTGGACCTCCTGGTCGGGCTCGCCGAGCCCGATGACGGGGTCGAGCTGCATCTGCACCAGCCGCGGGACCCGCAGGCCCAGCCGCTGGGCGAGGCGCCCGCAGACGACTTCGGCGACCAGGGTCTTGCGGCCCTGGCCGGCTCCGGTGAACTTCATGACGTAGGTCCCGAGATCGTCGGCCTCGACGATCCCCGGGAGCGAGCCGCCCTCACGCAGGGGCGTGACGTAGCGGGTCGCGATCACTTCTGTGAGCATTTTCCCAGGCTAGCGGGCGGACGCGCACCACGATCCAAGGATTTTCCCGCAGGGCGGACCGCCGCCCGGCACGGGCGGAATCCGGGAGGGCCGGCGGCCGCTACCGGCCGGGCGGACGACCGCCGGGCAGAGCGCACGCCGCGGTACCTCCCGGCAGGCGGTGACGATGGTTCGCGATGAGCCGGTACCCGCCGTGGGCGGCCCACCGCACGGGAGGAAGCAGGAGCAGCCCGCGCCCACCGGCGCCCACGCCCCGACCGCGCTCAACAGCGCCTTCGCAACGGCCTGGGCGCCGCCGTACACATCGCCCGGGGGGGGCACCCACAGCACTCCGTGCCCGGCCCGTGCAGGGGTGACGCCGAGAGCCGCCGAGTCCGCGAACTGCCGGGGCTCCGCATGTGGGGCAGCCGGGGCCCGGTCAGATCGTGACCGGGCCGCGGGCGGTCTCGAACTCGATCGAGACCAGCCCCGGCGCCTCGTCCTCGACCCAGGTGACGTCGATCTGGTCGAGGGGATGGTCGGCCGGTTCGCCGAGAAATTCGGCGATGGAAACGGCGTCGCCCGCGATGGAGACGCCGTGGATGGTGGTGGAGGTACGCGGTCCGGCGCTCGGGCGCTCCTCTTCTGGGACCAGCCACTGCAGGAAATAGGGCAGTTGCGGGTCTTCCAGCAGTTCCAGCAGGCCGATCTGCTTCCACCTCAGGTCGAATCCGTCGGGGCGGACCCGGTGACCATCGGCCGAGGTGCGGCCGAGGCGGGCCTCGACCGGGGCGATGTCTTCGACGGAGACCACCCAACCGAGCCAGCCACCGCCCTCTGCGGCCCGGCGCGCGACCGCCCGGCCGAAGGGTGCGCGGTCGGCGGCAGGATGGTCGAGCGTGGTGACGACCTCGACGTAGGTGCCGCCGCTCAGCGGGAGAATGAAGTTGCGGGTGCCGAATCGCGGGTGGACGCCCCCGTCGACGAACCCGGCTCCGAGAGCCGATCCCATCCACTGGACGGTCGAGACGAAGCTGTCGCGGGCCACCGCATAGGACACGTGATCAAGTCGCACCGCGCCATCATGGCCCGCCTGCACCCACGAATCCCGGCGCCACGCCCGCCGCCCCGGCCGCGTACGGCCGCGTTCAGCGCGCGGCGGCGGTCCATTGGCCGAGGAGGGCTTCGGTCGTGGTGACGGCCGCCACCAGCGCGAGGGAGTTGCGGATCACCTCGGCCGTGCAGGACGCGGGCACGCCGGCGATGGCGTCGGCGGGGACGACGACCTGGTAGCCGAGGTTCACGGCGTCGAAGACGGTGTTCGGGATCGCGATGTTGGAGGAGACTCCGGTGACGACGAGGGTGCGCACGCCGAGGTTGCGCAGCAGGGCGTCCAGATCGGTGCCCGCCATCGGGGAGAGCCCGTGCAGCCGCCGCACCACCAGGTCCCCCTCGGCGACGGTGAGGGGGGCCGCGACCTCGACCGCCCGGCTCCCGGTGAGCTGGCGCACGGGCAGCTTCCCGGCGGCGCGGAACAGCCGCGCGTTCGTGCTGGCCCCGAGGCCGTCCGGGCGGCGCTCGGCGACCGCGTGCAGGACCTGCACGCCGGCCGCACGGGCGGCGTCGACCAGCGCGGCCACCCGCTCCAGCATCCCGGAGTCCCGGGCCTCCTTGGCCAGCTCGGGCAGGGCGCTCTCCTCGCCGACGACGCCGTTCTGGCATTCGACGGTGAGCAGCGCGGTGGTGGCGGGATCGAAGTCCGGCATGGCTCCCCCTGGCGTGGTGGCGGCGGAGCCCGCATGATTCCTGACACACAGTCAGATGTGAAGGGGCGTGGGCGTGGTGGACGGGACACGTGGGGGCGGGACGCAGCGGCGCGGCCGCCGCATCATGATGACGGACGAGGAACGGGACGCCTTCCTGCGCGAGCAGCGCACCTGCCGGGTGGCCACGGTCTCCCCCGACGGGCGTCCGCACGTGGGAGCCCTGTGGTTCGCCTGGGACGGCACCTCGATGTGGCTGTACTCGATCACGCGCAGCCGCCGCTGGTCCGACCTGCGCAAGGATCCCCGGATCTCGGTGGTGGTGGACTCCGGCGAGTCGTACGACGAGCTGCGCGGGGTCGAACTGTCGGGCACCGCGGTGTTCGTGGGCGAGGCCCCGCGCACCGGCGAGCCCTGTCCGGAACTGGCGGAAGCGGAAAGGATCTTCCCCGTGAAGAACTTCGGCATCGAGGAGATGCCGCACGACGGCCGGCACGCCTGGATCCGGCTCACTCCCGACGCGATCGTCTCCTGGGACTTCCGCAAGCTCTGAGCCGGCCGCGGTCTACGCCTCCACGCCCTCCACGGCTCCCACCGCCGCCGCGGCCGTCCGCAGGGCCTCGACGGCGGCCCGGATGGAGGGGCGGCGGCCCGCGTCCGAGCGCCAGACGGCGTACACGTGACGGCGTACGGCATCGGACACGGGCAGCAGCCTGACGCCGGGCGGCACCGGCCCGCGCCCCAGCCGGGGCGTCACGCACACGCCCAGTCCGGCCTCCACGAAGGCCAGCTGGGTGTGGTGTTCCTCGGCGATGTGCGCGATGCGCGGCTCGGTCCCGGTGCCGCGCAGGGTGAACACCAGCCACTCGTGGCAGAACTGGCCCTCGTTCCAGGAGATCCAGTCGTCCTCGGCGAAGTCGGCCAGCGAGATCCCCGCGCGGTCCGCCAGCGGATGGCCGGCCGGGACCGCGACGTCGGCCGCGTCGTCCAGCAGGTGGGCACGGGCCAGTTCGGCGGGCACCGGCATCCGCTTGTTGTGCCAGTCGATGGCCAGGGCCATGTCGAGGTCCCCGCGCACGACCGCCAGCATGGCCTCCTCGGGCTCCTGCTCCCGCACCATGACCCGCAGTTCGGGGTGGTCCGTGCGCAGGTCCGTCAGCGCCGCCGGCAGCAGGCCGCGCATCGCCGTCGGGAAGGAACCGATCCGCAGCTCGCCGACCGCCTGGCCGCGCTGGGCCTCGACATCGGCCTGGGCGAGTTCCACCTGCGAGATGATGCGGGCCGCGTGACCGGCGAGCAGCCGTCCGGCGTCGGTGAGGCGGACCCCGCGGCCGTTCTTGGCCAGCAGCGGCTGGCCGACCTCGCGTTCCAGCTTGGCCATTTGCTGGGAGACGGCGGAGGTGGTGACGTGGAGGCCGTCGGCCGCGCCGCTGACCGAGCCGTGCCGGGCGAGGGCGTCGAGGGTGCGCAGCCGCTCCAAGTTCAACATGTAAGCGATGCTACGCGGTTCATCGGAGGAAGTCTCGCTTGTCCTACGAGGTTACGCGGCGCACAGTGAGCGCATGAGCGCACCCACCACTTCCCGCCGGGCCCCCTCCCCCGCCCCCGTCAACCCCGTCGCCCCGCCCCGCACCGGGCCGAAGAGCGGCACCGGCGCCCTGGACTGGCGGCTGCGCTTCGCCCTCCTCTCGGTGGTCTGGGGCTTCAGCTTCCTCCTGATCAAGGTGGGCACGGAGGCGTTCGCACCCTTCCAGGTCGCCCTGGGCCGGGTCCTGTTCGGCGCGCTGGCCCTGCTGGCCGTGCTGCTGGTACGGCGCGAACGCCTGCCCCGGGGCCGGCGGACCTGGGGCCACCTCACGGTGGCGGCGCTCCTGCTGAACACTGCCCCCTTCTCGCTGTTCGCGTACGCCGAGCAGACCATCCCCTCCAGCCTCGCCGGGATCTGCAACGCCACCTCCCCCCTGTGGGGCATGGCGCTCTCCCTGGTCGCGCTCAGCGAGGACCGCCCGACCCGGCGCCGCTTCGCGGGGCTCGGGCTGGGCTTCCTCGGGGTCCTGACCGTCCTCGGCGCCTGGCAGGGCTTCGCGGGCATCGACGGCAGGGGCACCGCCCTGGCCCTGCTGGCCTCGCTCTGCTACCCGATCGGCTGGATCTACGTACGCCGCACCCTGGCGGGCACCCCCGGCTCCCCGGTGGCCCTGACGGGGGCGCAGCTCATGGTGTCCACGCTCCAGCTGGCGGCCGTGAGCGCCCTGTTCACCTCGGCCCCCACCGCCTTCCCGCTGTGGCCGGTCCTCGCGGTGGCCGCCCTGGGCGCGCTCGGCACGGGAATGGCCCTGCAGATGCAGTACGGGCTGGTGACGGAGGTCGGACCGACCACCGCGCAGATGGTCACCTATTTCATCCCGGTGATCGCCACGGCCGCCGGGGTGCTGGTCCTCGGCGAACAGCTGCACTGGAACACCCCGGTGGGCGCGGCCGTCGTCCTGGCCGGCGCGGCCCTCACCCAGTCCCGCCCCCGCCGCCCGGCCTGAACCCCTCCGGACGGTCCTCCCGGAACCCGGGCGGTCCCCCGACGGCTTCCGGCCCCGGCCCGGCCCCCCGACGCGGGGGCCGGGCGCTTGCCGGGCGGGCGGGCGGCCGGGTCAGTCGAAGCGGCCGCCGGACGCCGGACGGGCCGCCGCGGCCACCGCGTCGGCCAGCGGGACCACCTCCGCCGGGGACAGCCCGGACACGGTGATCCGCACGCCGGGGCCCGCCTCCACCCGGAACCGGGCCCCCGCCGCCACCGCCCACCCGGCCGCCAGCAGCCGGGTGACCGCCGCCGTCTCGTCGGCGACGGGCAGCCACACGTTCATCCCGCTGCGCCCGTGGGCCCGTACGCCCCGCTCCGCGAGCGCCGCGATCAGCCCGTCCCGGCGCAGCCCGTACGCGCGCGCCACCACCGACGGGTCCACGGCGCCGGAGCTCCACAGCTCCACGACCGCGCACTGGAGCAGCCGGCTGACCCAGCCCGGTCCCAGCCGCTGGCGGCCCCGGACCCGGTCCAGGGTCACCTCGTCACCGGTGAGCACCGCGACCCGCAGGTCGGGCCCGTACGCCTTGGCCGTGGAGCGGACCAGCGCCCAGTGCCGGGTCACCCCGCCCAGCGGGCACAGCGGCAGGTCCACGATGCCGTGCCCGTGGTCGTCCTCGATGAGCAGCACCCCCGGGTGGGCGGCCAGCAGGTCCCGCAGCTCCCGGGCCCGCTCCGCACCGACGACGGCCCCCGTCGGGTTCTGCGCGCGGGCCGTCACCACCAGGGCGCGCGCGCCGTCGGCGAGCGCCCGGGCGACCGCCGCCGGCACGGGCCCCTCGTCGTCGACGGCCATCGGGAGCACCTTGAGCCCCAGCGCGGGCGCCAGGTCCAGCAGCGCCCCCCAGCCCGGGTCTTCGACGGCGACCGCGTCCCCCGGCCTCAGGTGGGCGGCCAGCACCCGCTCGATGCCGTCCAGTGCACCCGAGGTCACCGCCACCGGCCCGGCCGGGACCCCCTCGGCCGCCAGGGCCGTCCGGGCCAGCCGGGCGAGGTCCGGGAGCACCGGGTCCTGCCCGTAGAGGGTCGGCTGCCGCGCGTACCGCCGGGCGGCGGCGGCCAGCGCCCCGTCCAGGGACGGCAGCAGCGCGACGTCGGGATTGCCCTGCGTGAGGTCGCGTACGCCGTCGGGGACGGGCGTGCGCAGCGCGTCGCGCGGGGCCGTCGCGGGGCGGGCCCGCACCCGGCTGCCGCGCCGTCCGTCCGTCTCGATGACCCCGCGTTCGCGCAGCGTCCGGTAGGCGGCGGCCACCGTATTGGGGTTGACGCCCAGTTCCCCGGCCAGCTCCCGCATGGGCGGGAGCAGGAATCCGGGCGCGAGCGCGCCGGATCCGACCCCCGATTCGACGCTCGCCGCGATATCCGATGCGCGACGGCCTGTGATCCGATACTCTCCTAGCACAAACCACATTATGCACTAATACAACGGAGCCCGCACCATGACCGCCACGCCCGCCGACGCCTACGCGCCCACCGACCGCACCGTCCCGAGCCGCGCCCGCCAGCGGGCGAGCTACGACCGCGAGACCGTGCACTCGATACTCGACCAGGCCTACGTCTGCCACCTCGGGTTCGTCCGCGACGGCGCGCCGGTGGTCCTGCCCACCCTCTTCGGCCGGGTGGGCGAGACCCTCTACATCCACGGCTCGACCGGCTCGCGCCCGCTGCTGGCGGCCGGCCGCACGGACCCGGGTCTGCCGGTCTGCCTCACGGTGACGCACGTCGACGGGCTGGTCCTGGCCCGGTCCGCGTTCCACCACTCGATGAACTACCGCTCGGTGGTCGTCCACGGCACCGCCCACCAGGTCACCGACGAGGCCGAGTGCCGCACGGCCCTGGACGCCCTGGTCAACCACGTCGTCCCGGGCCGCGCGGCCGACTCCCGGCCCGCCAACGCCCGGGAGCTCGCGGCGACGGCCGTGATCCGCCTGGACCTGACCGAGGTCTCGGCGAAGATCCGCACGGGCGGCCCCAACGACGACGCCGAGGACATGGACCTGCCGTTCTGGTCGGGCGTCGTCCCGGTCGCGCCGGCGTACGGGGCCCCCGTCCCGGCCGCCGACCTGGCCCCCGGCATCCCGACCCCGGACTACATCGCCGCGCTCTGAGGCCGCGGGGCGGGCCCGGCCACCGGCCCGGCACCGCCTCCGTCCCCAGCGGGGTCCCCGTCCGCGGCCCCGCCCCCGACCCCGCGCGCCTCGGCCACGATCAGCGCGCCCACCGCCGACAGCAGCAGTGCGGTGCCCAGCACCACCGGCCCGGTCAGCCGTTCGCCGAGCAGCCAGACGGCGATCGCCGCCGCGCTGACCGGCTCGATCAGCATGATCACCGACACCGTCGCGGCCCGCACCGCCGCGGCGCCGGTGAAGTACAGCGCGTACGCCAGCGCCGTCGGGACGGTGGCGACGTAGACCAGCAGCCACAGCACCCGGCCCCAGTCGGCGGTGTGCGGCGCCAGCCCCTCCAGCAGGGCGAACGGAAGCAGGCACACCGTGCCCACCCCGACCGACCAGGCGGTGGTGACCAGCGGGTCGCCACCGGCCCCGCGCCGGCCCAGCCACCGCGCCCGCAGGGTCATCGCCGCGTACCCGGCGGCCGACAGCAGCGCCCAGCCGACCCCGGCCGGCCGCACCTCGCCGCCCCCGGAGCCGAGCACCAGCACGGCCAGCCCGGCCAGCGCCCCGACGACGGCGGCCACCCCGCCCCGCCCCAGCCGTTCGGCCATCCAGTACCGGCCGCCCAGCGCGATCAGCACCGGGCCCGCCCCCAGGGTGACCACGGTGCCCACCGCCAGGCCGGTATCGCGGACGGCGGCGAAGTAGGCGGCCTGGAACAGGGTGAACAGCAACCCCGTCCCGATCAGCGAGCCCACCGAGGGCCGCCGCGCCCGCACCCGCGCGGGGCGGCGTACGGCGAGCACCCCCAGCAGCACGACCAGCCCGCCCGCACACCGCCAGAACGACAGGGCGAGCGGGCCGAGGTCACTGACCAGGAAGAGGAGGGAGGCGGCCGCTCCGGCGGTGCCCCAGGCGGCTCCGGCGACGACGAGGTACAGCAGACTGCGCCCGGCTGCGGGCGAATGGTTCGACACGTGTGTCTCCGCGCATGCGTGAAGGATGAAGGAAGCAGGTCATCGCTTCGCGGGCAGCGCGAACCGGCCCGGGAACTCCCGGGCGGGATCCTCGTACGAGTGGTGGCCGCCCGCGCTAGGCGGCGGGAGGCGGAAGCACGGTCGTCGGCATGCACCGCACCTTACGGGGTGCTCCCGAGCCGGACCAGGCCCGCCCCCTCCCACGACTACGCGTACGCCTGCGCCTACGCCTTCGAACCGGTCGGCTCCGGGGCCGCCAGTACGGACGGATCGGCGGCGCCCGGCGGGGTGGGCCGCGAGGACTGCGCGATGAAGGCACCGCCCAGCACCAGCGCCCCGCCCACGATCTGCGGGGTCGACAGGTGCTCGCCGAGCAGCACCCACGCCAGAACGGTGGCGATGACCGCCTCCAGGCAGGCCACCACGCCCGCCACCTGCGGGGAGAGCTTGCGCACCGAGACCACCCCGGTCAGGTACGCGAACACCGTGGCGACCAGCACCACCCAGCCCAGCAGTACCAGGGCGGGCACCCGCGTCCCGCCCAGCGCCGCGTCCCCGCCGAGCACCCCCCAGTCCATCCCCCAGGGCCGTGCGATCGCCGTCATGACCACGGCACCGATGATCATCCCGTACGCGATCACGCCCATCGGGTCGGGCACGTCGTCCCCGTCGGTGCCCTGGTCGGCGAAGACGAAGTAGAAGGCCTGGCAGCAGGCCGCGGCGAGGCCGAGCAGCACCCCGAGCGGGTCCAGGCTCAGCCCCGACCAGATCTCGACCACGCAGGCCAGCCCCACGACGGCCACCGCCGCGCCGGCCGCGGCCGCCCGGGTCACCGGCTTGCGCTGCACGAAACGGATCCAGCCGAGCAGCAGGGCCGGGCCCAGGTACTCCAGCAGCAGGGCCACACCGACCGGGATCCGCGACAGGGAGGCGAAGTAGAAGGCCTGTACGCCGGCCACCGCGACCAGGCCGAAACCGGCGAGGAGCAGGGGCTTGCGCCGCAGCAGAGCGCGGTGCCGCCAGGCCACCGGGGACAGCACCAGCGCCGCCCCGGCCACCCTGAGCCACACCACGTGCAGCGGGTCCAGACCCGCCTCGATCAGCGGCTTCGCCGCGACACCCGAACCACCGAACGCGCACGCCGAGACCAGGGCGAGGCCCAGCCCGGCGTTCTTCCCTGACGCTTGCATCGGGCCATCATGGCAGGGGCGGTCAGGAGCGTCACACAGGTGACGCCTGTTGAGACGTACCCGGCGCCGGAGCGGCCGCACACCCCCGGATCTGACTGGTCGTCAGTATTGAATGTTCCGCCCGCCGGGGCTACCTTCCGCCGCACGAACCCGACGAGAAGGGGTGGACGCATGGCTGAAGTCACCGCGGAATCACGCATCGAGGCGCCCGCCGCGAAGCTCTGGGCCCAGCTGACCGACTGGGACGCGTACGGGCAGTGGAGCATGACCCACACCAACTTCCCGAAGGGCGGTCCCGAGACCCTCGCCGTCGGCTCCACCTTCGCCGAGAACATGAAGATGATGGGCTTCCCCGCCGAGGTCCTGTGGACGGTGTCCGAGCTGGAGGACCAGCGGCTCTTCGCGATCACCGGCAAGGGGCCGATGGGCGTGGCCGTACTGACCCGCTACACCCTGGTCCCGGACGGCGGGGCCACCACCGTCCGCATCGACGGCGAGTTCACCGGCGCCGCCGTCTCCCTGATGGCGGGCAAGCTCAAGGACTCCGCGACCGCCGCGCTGAACGAGTCCCTGCGCAAGCTGGCGGGCCTGGTCGCCTGACCCCGGACACGCGTACGGCGCGCCCCGCGAGCGGTCTCGCGGGGCGCGCCGTCGCCGTGCCGGGAGGCCCGGCGGCCGGGATCAGTGCTCGTCGGCCAGGATCAGGTACAGCTTCTTGCGGGCGTCGTTGACGACCACGAGGGCCTTCTCGCGCTGCTCGGGCGTGCCGGTCTTGAAGACCTGCCCGAAGGCTTCCATCAGGCCGGCGCCGGCGGCACGGATCTCGTGCATCGCCTCGAAGTCGAAGCCGCGCCCGGCATCCGCCCAGGGGGCGTCCGGACCCGACTCGGCCTCGGCGCGGCCCGCGTCGGTGAGCGTGAACAGCTTCTTGCCGCCCTCGCTCTGGCTGGTGATGAGCCCCTCGTCCTCGAGCAGCTGGAGGGTCGGGTACACCGAGCCGGGGCTGGGCTTCCAGGCCCCGCCACTGCGCTCGCCGATCTCCTGGATCATCTCGTAGCCGTGCATCGGCCGGTCGGCGAGCAGCGCCAGGATGGAGGCGCGCACGTCACCGCGCCGCGCCCGGCCCCGGGGGCCGCCCCGTCCGCCGCGCCCGCCGAAGGGCCCGCCACCGAAGGGCGGCCCGAACGGCCCGAAGGCGGCGCGCCGCCCCTCGAACTCCTCCCGACGGTCCGGCCCGCAGTGGCCGTGACCCCGTCCGTGCTCATGTCCGTGGTCGTGCTGTCCACGTGAACGCATCACTGCGCTCCTTTCGTCATCGCTTGTCTCAGCGGTTGGTGTCGTTTCGACTCCTTCACTATCGCCGACTCATCGCGATGCGTCAACGATATATCGGAACCTATCTTCGACAGTCGGAGCGGAATGAACCCGTTCGGCACCCTCAGCGCTGCGGCGGCGGCGACGGAAACCTCACCCCCGTCCTGGCCCTGGGCGGCACCAAGCCCCTCTCCCGCACCTGATCCGCGGCCGTACGCCCGGCCAAGGCCAGTCATCCCGGATTGGCCTTGGCCCGCCCCCGGCCGGCTCCCCTACCGTCGGATCCATGCGCATCCGAATCGTCGACGCCTTCACCGACCGCCCCTTCCACGGCAACCCCGCCGGAGTCCTCGTCCTCGACGGCCCCTTCCCCGACGACGCCTGGCTCCAGCAGGTCGCGGCCGAGGTCAACCTCTCCGAGACCGCGTTCGTGCGGCCCCTGCCGCCCGGCGGGGAGGCCGACTGGGCACTGCGCTGGTTCACCCCGGCCGGCGAGGTCGACCTGTGCGGGCACGCCACGCTCGCGACCGCCCACGTACTGATCGAGGGCGGTCTCGCCCCGGGCCCGGTCCGCTTCGCCGCGCGCTGCGGGATCCTCACGGCCGGCGCGGGGGCGGACGGCGCGCTCACCCTGGACTTCCCGACCTCGTCCCTGACCCCCGTCGAGCCGTCCGCCGAGATCGCCCGCGCCCTGGGCGCCCCGGTCGTCTCCGTCCACGACACCGCCGCGCACATCGGCGACCTCCTGGTGGAGCTTGCCGACGAGCGGACCGTACGGGAACTGCGGCCCGACCACGCCGCCCTGCGCGACCGCGCCCGGCGCGGGGTGATCGTCACCGCGGCCGCCGAGGACCCGGCCGCGGGCTACGACTTCGTCTCCCGCGGCTTCTTCCCGCTGCACGGCATCGACGAGGACCCGGTGACGGGCAGCGCCCACACCGCCCTGGCCCCCTTCTGGGCGGCCCGCCTGGGCCGCACCACGCTGACCGGCCTGCAGGGCGGTGTTCGCCGCGGCCTGGTCGAGGTCACCCTCGCGGGCGAGCGCACCCTGCTCAGCGGCCGGGCGGTCACCGTGATCGACGGCGAACTGCTCGCCCGGCCCTGAGACGCGGGACGGCTACGGCCATGGATACGGCTACGGGGTGGGCAGCCAGCCCACCTTGCCCGCGAGCAGCGCGTAGCCGCCGAAGGCGACGATGTCGAGCAGCGCGTGCGCGACGACCAGCGGCCCCACCCGGCCCCAGCGCCGGTAGGCCAGCACGAAGACGACGCCCATCACCACGTTGCCGATGAACCCACCGATGCCCTGGTAGAGGTGGTACGAGCCGCGCAGCACCGCGCTGGCCAGCAGGGCGGCCGTCGGCGACCAGCCCAGCTGGCCGAGCCGGCGCAGCAGGTAGGCCAGCACGATGACCTCCTCCACCACGGAGTTCTGCACCGCGGAGAGGATCAGCACCGGGAACTTCCACCACACGTCCGGCAGCGCCTCCGGCACCACCGTCAGGTTGAAGCCGGAGGCCCTTGCCGCCAGGTAGAACGCCAGTCCCGCGCTCCCGATCCCGGCGGCGACCAGCGCCCCCCGGGCCAGGTCCCAGCCGGGACGGGTCCGGTCGAAGCCGAGGACGCGCAGGCCCGGGGCGCCCTCCCGGGTCAGCAGGTGCGCCACCAGCAGGACGGGCACCAGCGCGGAGGCGATCCCGAACAGCTGCCAGGCCAGGTCCAGCCAGGGCCGCCCGGGGGCGTACGAGCCGTTGAGCGTGGCGGCCTGGTCCTTGAGACCGCCCGGCTTGGTCAGCGACCCGACGAAGCTGATCAGCGCCGAGACGCCGCTCGCCCCCAGCGACAGCGCGAGGACCAGCAGCGTCTCGGTCCGCAGCAGACCCCGCCGCCCGTCCCCGCGCAGTTCCCCGACCACCGGCTCCGGTTCCGTGCGCACGCCCGACTCCCGTCCTGCCGTCCCACGGCGGCATCCTGTTCCGACCACCCCATACTGCCCCCTCGGCGGCCGGACGGGACCACCGGCTCAGCGCCGGGCGGCGGCGGCGCGGTCCACCTCCTGTTCCGCCGGGCCGACCGGCCAGGTGTGTACGGGGTCGCCCTTGTGCATCAGTTCGCTGTAGCGCCGGGTGGTCGCCGCCAGGGCGGCGTCGCGGTCCAGTCCGCCGGCGCGGGCCCGGTGGTAGGTGTCGACCTGCCAGGTGGCACCGTTCACCCGGCGCCGGCAGCGCTCCTCGATGATGCCGAGGTAGTGGTCCCGGTCGGCGGGTTCGATGCCCCACGCGTCCAGCCCGGCCGCGGCCATCGGCAGCAGCTCCTCCAGCACCAGCCGCACCGCGGGCACGCTCACCAGCCCCCCGGCGCGGCCCCGGCGCGGCCAGCGGATCCGCGCGTCGATCCCGTACCGGCAGGCCGCGTCGAAGTTGGCCTCCGCCTCCGCGAACGGCAGCCGGCTCCACACCGGGCGCGGTTCGTCCGCGAGGGTCCGGACGAGGCCGTAGTAGAAGGCGGCGTTGGCGACGACGTCGGCCACCGTGGGCCCGGCCGGCAGCACCCGGTTCTCCACGCGCAGGTGCGGCACCCCGTCGGCGACCCCGTAGACGGGCCGGTTCCACCGGTAGACGGTGCCGTTGTGCAGCACCAGCTCCTGGAGGCCGGGCACCCCGCCCTCGGCGAGCACCCGCAGTGGCTCCTCCTCGTCGCAGATCGGCAGCAGCGAGGGGAAGAAGCGGACGTTCTCCGCGAACAGCTCGTACGCCGAATCGACCCAGCGCTCCCCGAACCAGGTGCGCGGCCGCACCCCCTGCGCCTGGAGCTCGGGCGGCCGGGTGTCGGTGGCCTGGGTGAACAGCGGCGGCCGCGACTCGCGCCACAGCTCCCGCCCGAACAGGAACGGCGAGTTGGCGCCCACCGCTATCTGTACGGCGGTCACCGCCTGCGCGGCGTTCCACACGTCGGCGAACCGGGCCGGGGTGACCTGAAGGTGCAGTTGTACGGAGGTGCAGGCGGCCTCCGGCACGATCGACCCGGTGCTCCAGGTCAGCCGCTCGACCCCCTCGATGTCGAGCGTGAAGTCCTCCCCGCGCATCGTCAGGATCTGCTCGTTGAGCAGCGAATAGCGGTCCACGGCCGAGAGGTTGGCCGGCGCCAGGTCCGCCCGGGAGAGGGTGGGCAGGATCCCGATCATCACCACCCCCGCCTCGATTCCGGCCGCCTGCCGGTGGGCGTAGTGCAGCCCGGCGCTCAGCTCTTCGGCGAGCTGGTCGAAAACCCGGCCGCCGAGCCGGTGCGGAAGTACGTTGACCTCCAGATTGAACATTCCGAGTTCGGTCTGGAAATCGGGGCTGGCAATCCGCTCCAGTACCTGTGCATTCACCATGCGCGGCAAACCGTCGGCACCCGCGAGATTCAGCTCGATCTCCAGCCCCATCATGTTCTTGGGCCGATCGAACCTCTTCTCCGCCAGAAGCCGCTCCAGTCCCTCCAGGCACTCGTGAAGCTTCCTCCGATACCGATGCCGATCGGACAGGTCGAATCCGCCTGCCACGACCTTCTCCCCCATCGAATCGTCCCTCCTCCAGTGCCCGGCGCGGTGCACCCGGGCGCGCGTTACGGTCGATGATGCCCAGGCGCCGTGATCGATAACGCCGGTCCGGGGGGTCTGGCGGGGAGCGCGCGCCGGTATGGCCAGATGGGCGCTTCGGCACATTCACCTGGCAACTCGGCTTATGCACATTCCGCGTCGACTGTGCCGATTTCCCATAACCGGCGCTTTCCAGCCGAGCCCCCGTCGGGTAGCCTCCGAGGTCAGAGCGCCGCGTTCGCGCGCAACCGGCACGAATACCATGTCAGCGGGACCGGTAACCACCTTGTCGGCAATAGCCGGGACAGCTAGCCGAAACACCGCGTGAACACAGGTCGTATAAACTCCGCAAACGAGGCAGAGAGTTGGCGCGCGGCCATTGCCCCTCAGCCCACCTCTGACCCCAGAATGCGACAGCGCCGTCCGCACCTTCCCCCGCACCACAGGTCTCCCAGTCGAGAGGCGACCCACCATGCCGCTGCATGTCCCCCCGGCCCCCGCGCCCGCCCTGCGCAGCGTCCTCGCGGCACTCGGTTCTCCCGCCGCCGTCCACGAGGCGCACACTCCGTCCCTGCGCGCGATCCAGGGACCCCTCACCGCCGAACTCCCGCTCCCGGTGCACGTGCTCGACCGGCTGAACATGTCGGGCCTCGCCGCCGGCGGGCGCCCGCCCCGCACCCGGCTGACCGGGTGGCGGTTCCTGATCCGCAGCGGCGACCGCTTCGTCGCGGCGGCCGACACCCGGCTGACCCCGGACGGCTGGGCCTTCTCCCATTTCTTCGAGGGCCCCTACGTAGCCGCCACCGAACGCGCCCTGCGCCAGGCCGAGTCGCTCGGCAAGGGCTACCAGCCCCGGCTGCTGTCGGTGCCGGAGCTGTACATGCTGACCCTGTGGCTGCACGGAGCGGTCGGCGCCGACGCCTCCGCCGGGCTGCCCGCCGCCGCCGACCTGCTGGTCCCGCTGGCACCCGCCCCGCCGGGGATCGCCCCGTACCGGCCGCACACCGTTTCGGAACTGCTGCCCGTGCTGACCCACCGGCTGACCCCGCCCGCCCCACCCGTACCGCCCTCGCTGGCCGCGCCGGCGGCCTGAGGCCGTCCTGCGGTGGCCCGTCCGGCTTGATCCGGGTGGCCCATACGGCCTAGCCCGGATGGGCCACCCGCGAACCATCCGAAATGACAGGGGAGTTGGCCTGAACCGCCCGCACGGGTGATGCGTCCTCAATCCATGAGGACAGCTGCCGGGAAATACCTGCGAAGCAGCCGTCGTGGGGGAACACTGAGGACATCCTCCCCGCAGGCGCGGGGACGACACAGGGGGACGGCCATGAATCACGCATCGAGCCGTAGCGAACAGACCACACCGCAGCGAAAGAACGCATCCATGTGCCAGCACCAGCCTGCCTGCCCGTCATCAGAGTCCGCAGACCGGGAGGCCGCCCGCCCGGTGGCCAACCACCCGGAACAGGGCTGGAGCCTGCTGTGCAACGGCGTCCTGCTCTTCGAGGACACCGGTGAACTGCTGCCCGACGGCAAGATCATCGCCCCGCACCGCCCGCTCGCGGCGGCCTAGGAGACCTCGTACGGAGAGTACGGCGCACGGCGCACGGACCTACGGACGTACGGACGCACGCCGAAGGGGCCGGCCCCGGAGCATGAGCTCCGCGGGCCGGCCCCTTCGGTCCGTCACGTCACGGGACTAGTTGTCGTACTCGTCCAGCGGCGGGCAGGAGCAGACCAGGTTGCGGTCGCCGAAGGCGCCGTCGATCCGGCGGACCGGCGGCCAGTACTTCTCGGCGGGCGTGACGCCGGCCGGGAAGACGGCCTCGTCCCGGCTGTACGGGTGGTTCCACTCGCCGCCGAGGGCCG
Source organism: Streptomyces sp. NPDC048507 (assembly GCF_043199995.1). NCBI lineage: Bacteria > Bacillati > Actinomycetota > Actinomycetes > Kitasatosporales > Streptomycetaceae > Streptomyces > Streptomyces sp. NPDC048507. The sequence continues at coordinate 263,932 of NZ_JBICWZ010000009.1, forward strand.
CCGCGGTGTGCGGGGCGTTGGCCAGCGGGTTGTCCTCCAGCGGCCACTCACCGCCCGCGACCCGCTCGATCTCGGCACGGATGGCGATCATCGCGTCGCAGAAGCGGTCGATCTCGGCGAGGTCCTCGGACTCCGTCGGCTCGATCATCAGCGTGCCGGCCACCGGGAAGGACATGGTCGGGGCGTGGAAGCCGTAGTCGATCAGACGCTTCGCGATGTCGTCGACGCTCACGCCCGTGGCCTTCGACAGCGGACGCAGGTCGATGATGCACTCGTGCGCGACCAGGTTGCCCGGGCCGGTGTAGAGCACCGGGTAGTGCGGCTCCAGGCGCTTGGCGATGTAGTTGGCGCCGAGCACCGCCACCTGGGTGGCGCGCTTGAGGCCCTCGCCGCCCATCAGGCGCACGTACGACCAGGAGATCGGCAGGATGCCGGCGCTGCCCCAGGGAGCGGCCGAGATCGGACCGACGCCCGTCTCCGGGCCGGCGGTCGGCTGGAGCGGGTGGTTCGGCAGGAAGGGGGCGAGGTGCGCCCGGACACCGACCGGGCCGACGCCCGGGCCGCCGCCGCCGTGCGGGATGCAGAAGGTCTTGTGCAGGTTCAGGTGCGAGACGTCGCCGCCGAAGTGACCCGGCTTGGCGAGGCCCACCAGGGCGTTCAGGTTGGCGCCGTCGACGTACACCTGGCCGCCGGCCTCGTGCACCTGGGCGCAGATGTCGGCGACGTGCTCCTCGAACACACCGTGCGTGGACGGGTAGGTGATCATCAGCACGGCGAGCTCGTCGCGGTACTGCTCGATCTTGGCGCGCAGGTCGTCCGCGTCCACCTCGCCGTCGTCGGCCGTCTTGACGACGACGACCTTCATGCCGGCCATCACGGCACTGGCCGCGTTGGTTCCGTGCGCGGAGGAGGGGATCAGGCAGATGGTGCGCTGCTCGTCGCCGTTCGACCGGTGGTAGGCGCGCACGGCCAGCAGGCCGGCGAGCTCGCCCTGGGAGCCGGCGTTCGGCTGGATCGAGACCTTGTCGTAGCCGGTGACCTCGCAGAGACGTTCCTCCAGCTCGGTGATGAGCGTGAGGTAGCCGCCCGCCTGCTCGACCGGGGCGAACGGGTGCAGCTGGCCGAACTCGGGCCAGGTCACCGGCTCCATCTCGGTGGTCGCGTTGAGCTTCATGGTGCAGGAGCCCAGCGGGATCATGCCGCGGTCCAGCGCGTAGTCCTTGTCCGAGAGCTTGCGCAGGTAGCGCAGCATCGCGGTCTCGGAGCGGTGCTGGTGGAAGACCGGGTGGGTCAGGTACGCGTCCGAGCGCAGCAGCTCCTCGGGCAGCGTGTCCGGGGTGGCCCCGTCCAGGGCCTCGATGTCGGCGCTGACGCCGAAGGCGGCCCAGACGGCGTCGAGGTCGGCGCGCAGGGTGGTCTCGTCACAGGCGACCGAGACGTGGTCGGCGTCGGCCCGGAAGAGGTTGACCCCGCCCTCGCGGGCCGCGGCGACGACCTCGGCGGCCTTGCCCGGCACCCGGGCGGTGACCGTGTCGAAGAAGGAGCCGTGCACCAGCTCGACCCCGCCGGCCGCGAGGCCGGCGGCGAGCAGGGTGGCGTAGCGGTGGGTGCGGCGGGCGATCGTGCGCAGGCCGTCCGGACCGTGGTAGACGGCGTACATCCCGGCCATGACGGCGAGCAGCACCTGGGCGGTACAGATGTTGCTGGTGGCCTTCTCGCGGCGGATGTGCTGCTCGCGGGTCTGCAGGGCCAGGCGGTAGGCCTTGTTCCCGTCCGCGTCGACGGAGACGCCGACGAGGCGGCCGGGCAGCGAGCGGGCGTGCTTCTGCTGGACGGCCATGTAACCGGCGTGCGGCCCGCCGAAGCCCATCGGGACGCCGAAGCGCTGGGTGGTGCCGACCGCGATGTCGGCGCCGAGCTCGCCCGGGGAGGTCAGCAGGGTCAGGGCGAGCAGGTCGGCCGAGACGGTGACGACGGCACCGAGCTCGTGGGCCTGGTCGATGACCGGCTTGATCGCGCGCACGGCGCCGGAGGCACCGGGGTACTGGAGGAGCACGCCGAAGACGCCGCGCTCGGCGATCCCGTCCGGGATGCCCCCGGACAGGTCGGCGACGACGACCTCGATCCCGATGGGCTCGGCACGGGTCTCGATCACGGCGATGGTCTGCGGCAGCGCGTCGGCGTCGATCAGGAAGACACCGCCCTTGACCTTGCCCACGCGCCGGGCCAGGGACATGGCCTCGGCGGCGGCGGTGCCCTCGTCGAGCAGGGAGGCGCCGGAGGTCGGCAGCCCGGTCAGCTCGGCGACGACGGTCTGGAAGTTCAGCAGCGCCTCCAGGCGGCCCTGCGAGATCTCCGGCTGGTACGGGGTGTACGCCGTGTACCAGGCCGGGTTCTCCATGACGTTGCGCAGGATCACCGGGGGCGTGAAGGTGCCGTAGTAGCCGAGGCCGATCATCGACGACAGCACCTGGTTGCGGTCCGCGAGCGAGCGCAGCTCGGCCAGCACCTCGGCCTCCGTGCGCGCGTCGGGCAGGTCCAGCGCGTCGGCGGTCTTGATCACATCCGGCACCGCGGCCGCGGTGAGCTCGTCCAGGGAGCCGTAGCCCACGTGGGCGAGCATCTTGGCCTGCGCCTCGGCGTCCGGGCCGATGTGGCGCTGCTCGAAGGGGATGCCTCGCTCCAGCTGGGAGAGCGGAATGCGGTTGGCGGTCATGACGGAGGCCTCCTGGTCGTATGACCTGCGAGGGGCACCACGGCGCGGGCACCCGGACGGCCTCCCCCTCTGTCATCTCAACCTGAGAGCTTCACCGGGCCGCACGGGGATCGCCCCTGCGGTCCGGCTTTCACCGTCGGTGAGGAGAGGGACCGGTACTGCGTGCCCGGTTCCCGCCCCTGCTTTCCAGAGTGGCCTCACCACGTGCGGTACGTATGCCTGAGAGATTCCGGGGAGGATTTGCTCCTTCGGCGCCTCCGTCACGCTCACTCGGAGGACTCTCCCGCACAGGGTCGACAGCCATCACCCAGCCTACCAGCGAGGATCTCGCGACTCCCTCGAGTGGCCCCCTCTCCCAATATGCACTTCTGTAGTGATTACGGATGAGTTGTACCACTGCGACCGTACGGAGGGACCGTGCAGACCGACATCGATCCGCGCAGCCTGATCGGCCGCAAGGCGTTCGACCGCAACGGGGCCAAGATCGGCACCGTGGACGAGGTCTACCTCGACGACGCCACGGGCGTACCGGAATGGGCCGCCGTCCGCACGGGCCTCTTCGGCCGGGACGCCTTCGTCCCGCTGGAGCCCAGCGAGGTGGTGGGCGACACCCTGCGGGTGCCCTTCGAACGCTCCCTGATCAAGGACGCCCCCGACTTCGGGGTCGGCCGCCACCTCTCCCCCGAACAGGAGCTGCAGCTCTACCACCACTACGGCCTGGACGTGACCCTGCCGGGCAGCTTCCACCACCCCCCGCCCGAGAGCCGGTCCTAGGACTCCGCGCCGTCCCCGTCCGCGGGCCGCCACCCCACCAGGGGAAGCGGATCGGAAGCCTCCAGTTCGAGGTCGTCCAGCCGGAAGGTGCGCACGCGCCCGGGCGGCGATCCCGGCCGCTCGAACCGTACGGTGACCCGCCCCACCCCGCTGCCCTGCACCCAGCCGGGCCCGTACACCGCGTGCCGTACGTCGCTCCCCGCGGCCCAGTGCCGTACGGGAGCGGCCTGCGGCTCCGGCTCCCCCGGCGCCGCGGGCGCCGCCCCGGAACCGGCACCCTCATCACCCCCGACGACATCCGCCTCACCGGCCCCGGCCGCCCCGTCCGGCGCAACGCCCTCCGCCTCCGGCTCCGCGTCCTCCCCCTCACCCCCGGCCTCGCCGAGCGCGTCGGCTCCGGCGCCGAGCGCCTGGGCGAACAGGTCCTCCTGCGTGTAGTCCGCGAGCCCCGTCACACCGACCCCCAGCAGCCGCACGCCGCCGGTGGTGTCCACGCCCTCCAGCAGCCGCGCCGCGGCCTCCCGGACCACCGAGGCGTCATCCGTGGGCCCGCGCAGGGTCTCGGAGCGGGTCAGCGTGGAGAAGTCGTACCGCCGCACCTTCAGGACGATGGTCCGCCCCGAGTGCCCGGAGGCGCGCAGCCGCCCCACGCAGCGGTCGGCGAGCCGCTGCACCTCGGAGCGGATCCGCACCCGGTCGTGCAGGTCCACGTCGAAGGTGTCCTCCACGGACACCGATTTCGCGTCCCGCTCCGCGACCACCGGCCGGTCGTCCAGCCCGAGCGCCATCCGGTACAGCCCGACCCCGTGGGCCCGCCCCACCATCCGGACCAGCTCGTCCTCCCCCGCCCGCGCCAACTCCCCGACGGTGGTGATCCCCGCCCGCCTCAGGTGCTCCCCGGTGGCCGGCCCCACCCCGGGCAGCGTCCGCACCGACATGGGCGCGAGCAGCTCCCGCTCGGTCCCCGGTTCGATCAGCAGCAGCCCGTCCGGCTTGGCCTCCTCCGAGGCGACCTTGGCCAGCATCTTCGAGCCGGCCAGCCCCACCGATCCGCTGAGCCCCGTCGCGGCCGTGATGTCGGCCCGCAGCCGCTCCCCGGCCGCGCGGGCGCCCGCCGAGTCGAAGGCGGTGCCGCCCGCCTCCAGGTCCACGAAGGCCTCGTCCAGGCTGAGCGGCTCCACCAGCGGCGACAGCTCGCGCAGCAGGCCCATGACCGTCTCGCTGACCTCGCGGTAGAGGCTGAAGCGGGGGATCAGGTAGGCGCCGTTCGGGCAGAGCCGGCGCGCCTGGGCGGTCGGCATCGCCGAGTGCACCCCGAAGCGCCTGGCCTCGTAGGAGGCGGTGGCCACCACACCGCGCGGTCCGAGGCCGCCGACGATGACGGCCTTGCCCCGCAGACTGGGCTTCGACCCCTGCTCGACCGAGGCGTAGAAGGCGTCCATGTCCAGGTGCATGATGGTCGGGGCGGCTCTCACCGCACCGATGCTGCCCTATGCCACTGACATCGCGGTGACGGCGGCCTCCGCGCCGCTCAGACGGCGCGGTTGCGGCGCGCGGCCAGCTCGTCGGCGGGGTTGTGCCCCACCAGGGTCTCCCCGGTGTCCACCCGTTCCCCGTGCAGCTGCGACAGGGCGTTCTCGACGTCCCGCCACACCACGCCCACGGCGATCCCGAAGACGCCCTGGCCGCCCTCCAGCAGGCTCACCACCTGGTCCGGGGAGGTGCACTCGTACACGGTCGCGCCGTCGCTCATCAGGGTCATCCGGCCCAGGTCCGAGAAGTCCCGGTCACGCAGGTGCTGCACGGCGGTGCGGATGTTCTGCAGCGCCACCCCGGTGTCCAGGAAGCGCTTGACGATCTTGAGGACGACCACGTCCCGGAAGCTGTAGAGACGCTGCGTGCCGGACCCGTAGGCGGGCCGCACGCTGGGCTCCACGAGCCCGGTCCGCGCCCAGTAGTCCAGTTGCCGGTACGTGATCCCGGCGGCGGCGCACGCCGTCGGTCCCCGGTAGCCGACCTGCGCGGGCGCCGGGGCGTCGTTCACCGGTCCGACCGGCGTCGACGCCGGCTGACGGTGCGCGGAACCCGCCGCACCGCCGTGCAGCGGGTACGGCCCACCATCACTCCGTGCGGGGGTGCCCCCGGTCGTACCGTCGCCCGTGATCCTCACGCCGACCCTCCGTCCTTGACCTGCCACCTCGAAGGTAGGCAGTGACCAGGGGTGCGTCAACGATCGCCACACTCGGCACGCCGAGTGATAATCACCCTGAGAGTGGTTTCGCGTACCCCATTGCGGGGAAAGGCTACTCGAATGGGCTGAAAGTTCCCGGTGGGCAACGCGGCCCGCGTTTCGCGGCGTCCGCGCCCGCCTCCACCCCCGCCCTCACTGCGGGCCGGTGCCGAAGTCCTCGGGCGAGATCTGGTCGAGGAACTCGCGGAACTTCTCCACCTCGTCCTCCTGCTCGTCGGGAATGGCGATGCCGGCGTCGTCGAGCACGCCGTCACTGCCGTAGATCGGCGTCCCCGTCCGCAGGGCCAGCGCTATGGCGTCCGACGGCCTCGCGCTCACCTCGACCCCACTGGCGAAGACAAGCTCCGCGTAGAAGACGCCCTCCCGCAGATCCGTGATCCGGACCTCGGTGAGCTCCTCACCGACCGCTTCCAGCACGTCCTTGAACAGGTCGTGCGTCAGCGGCCGGGCAGGGGCCATCCCCTGCTGCGCGAAGGCAATGGCCGTCGCCTCCCCAGGACCGATCCAGATGGGGAGGTACCGGTCGCCTCCCACTTCACGCAGGAGCACGATCGGTTGGTTGGAGGGCATTTCCACCCGGACACCCACAACGTCGAGCTCGTTCACACAGCAACCCTAGGACCTGCCCGGCCGGTTTGGGTAGTCGGGGCCCCCCGACTGCCGGTCCGGTCAGTGCTGACGGGCACCGAGAGCGGTCTGTACGAGCGCCTCGTGGAGCCGTACGGACAGTCCCACGAGCTCCCGCATCGTGGCCTCGGCGTGCGCCCGGGTCTGCGGGTTGCGGTGGCGGCGCAAGGGTGCAACGAGCTGTTCCATCAGCCCGGCCTCCCGGTCCGCGGCGGCCTTCATGGCTCGCAGGTGGCGCGGTTCCAGCCCGAACCGGCCGAGATCCGCGATCAGGCGGGCCACGGTGACGGTTTCGGCGTCGAACCCGCCGTCCGGCAGCTCGGAGATGAGGCCGTACGACTCCCACTCGACGAGCTGGACCTCGTCCACTTCGGCGGCGGCGAGCAGCTCGGCGCGGCCGACGCGGGCCACGGTGGGCCGCTCCCGACCGACCTCCCCGTACAGGGCCGCGGGACCGGACGGATCCATCGACTCCCCGTGCGCGGCGGGCCCGGGGATGCGGATCTGCTCGCCCCGCTCCAGGGCGTCCAGCTGCTCCCTGATGACCTTGAGCGGCAGGTAGTGGTCCCGCTGGAGCCGAAGGATCCGGCCCAGCCGTTCCACGTCGCCCGTGCTGAACTTGCGGTATCCGGAAGGCGTGCGCACGGGCTCGACGAGCCCCTCCGCCTCCAGGAAGCGGATCTTCGAGATGGTGACGTCGGGGAACTCGTCGCGCAGCGTGGTGAGCACCGTGCCGATGCTCACCAGCCGCCCGCCGGTCCCGGCGGTGCCGTTCTTCGGGGCACCGCCGGTCGGGGTACGCAGCATGGGACCTTCCCTCGGGTTCTCCCGGACGGGTCCGGGAGAGGGTCAGACGCCCCGCAGGCTCGCGTAGAAGACCAGCCGGTACTTGCCGATCTGCACCTCGTCGCCGTTGTGCAGGGCGACCGAGTCGATCGGCTCACGGTTCACGTACGTGCCGTTGAGACTGCCCACGTCGGAGACGGTGAAGCCACCGTCCTGGCCCCGGCGGAAGTCGACATGGCGCCGGGAGACGGTGACGTCGTCCAGGAAGATGTCGCTCTGCGGGTGCCGGCCCGCCGTGGTCAGTTCGCCGTCCAGCAGGAAGCGGCTGCCGGAGTTCGGGCCGCGCCGCACGATCAGCAGGGCGGAACCGGGCGGCAGTGCCTCCACCGCGGCCTGGGCCTCGGGGGACAGTGAGGACGACACGTGCGCTTGTCCGGACACCTCGGCCTCGTAGGCCTCAAGGCCCGAGATCGAGATGGTGGACGTGGTCTCCGAAGCACGCTCCGGCGTCAGACCCGCCCGCAGCGGCGCCCCGCAGTTGGAGCAGAAGCGGCTCGCCGCATCGCTGCGGTGGCCACACCTGCTGCAGACCTGCTCGGCCGACATGGACGGCTCCTCGCGCCGCGGGTGCCCCGCGGAGGCGTTGGTGGCATACGGGTCGGGCGCAAACCCTCCACCCGTACTTGAGGTTGATGGTTCACCGAAACCTATGCGTCCGGAACCGGCAGGGTCAACAGCCGACGCGCCCTGCGCGCCCGAAATGTCTCCCGAACCGGCCACCTCGTCACGGAAGAGCGGCCGGTCGCCCTGCCCTTCCACGTCGCCGTGCCCCGCACGGTGCCGAGCCGAACCGCTTTCCTCGCGGTTCTTCTTGCCGAACAACTTCTCAAACAACTTCACGGGCGATTCCCCTTGACCGAAACAGACCCGCCCGTGGGGCAGGACGAACTCTGCATGCACACACCTGCCGACCCGGACATTCTGACAACGTCCGTAACCACCAGACAGTTTCCACCACGCACGGCGACTTCCGTGCGTCGACCCCCCGCAGGCATCCGCCCACGTGAGCCCGTCCACATTCCGCTCCGCGTCATGACGATGACGACCGAGCGTAGTCAGGCTGCTTCGCAGCCCGCAAGGCATCCACGATGATCTTCGCCGACCGTGTGACGGCGACCGTGGCCTGTTCCTTCTCCATGGTCTGCACGACACCGCCCGGGATGTTGAGCGCCGGCTCCAGATCCTGCGGTTTGCCGATCACCCTGAATTCATAGGGTTGTGTGATCTTCTTACCGTCGATCGAGACCCCTCCTCCCTCGTCCGAGAAGTACGAGCCCGCCACGACGCGCACGCCGTTGATCTGGATCGCCTCGGCCCCGGCCGCCCTCAGCTCCTGCAACGTGTCCAGCAGCTGGTCCGAGCGCACCTGACCCTTGGTGTCGGTGATCCGCAACGTGATCCCCGGCCCCTGGGCAGCCACGGTACCGGCCAGGATGCCCAGTTGGCGCTCCTTCTCCACCGTCTGGCGACGCGCCTCCTCCGCCTGGTTCGAGCTGCTCTCCAGCTCCTTGCGCTGGTCCTCCAGCTTCTGCTTCTCGTCCTCCAGCCGTTTGGTCCGCCCGTCCAGCTCGTCGAGGATCCGTACGAGGTCCTCCTGACGGGCGCCGCGCAGCGGCGCACTGGAGTCGCTATTGGACCGTACCTGGATGGCGAGCCCGAGGCCCAGTACGAACAGGAGCAGCGCGACGATCAGTTGGGCCCGGCTGACGCGGGGCGGCCACAGTCCGGCCGCCAGCCGCTGGCGCCCGGTCTCCTCGGGCCGCGCCTCGTCCTTCGGCGGACGCTCCGGGACGTTCGGCTCCTGCGGCGGGGTGTTGTCCGTGCTCATCGGCCTCACGCCCGGAAGACGTGCCGGCGGATGGCCGCGGCGTTGGAGAAGATCCGGATGCCGAGGACGACGACCACACCCGTCGACAGCTGCGAGCCGACGCCCAGCTTGTCACCGAGGAAGACGATCAGGGCGGCCACGACCACGTTCGACAGGAACGACACCACGAAGACCTTGTCGACGAAGATGCCGTCCAGCATCGCGCGCAGACCGCCGAACACCGCGTCCAGCGCGGCCACCACGGCGATCGGCAGATAAGGCTCCACCACGGCCGGCACCTCGGGGCGGACCAGCAGTCCGACCACCACTCCGGCCACGAGGCCCAGTACCGCGATCACGATGCACCCTTCTTCTGCTCTGCTGCTGTAGCTGTGTGGACGGTCAGGCTCGACGCGGCCGGCAGCTTCACCTGGTCCACGGCGGACAAGGTGTAGCGGATCCCGTAGCTCTCCTGGAGGACGTGCAGGTACTGGCCGTCCACGGAGTCCTGGAAGGCGGTGCCGAGCCGTTTCTTGTCCCCGACCGCGAGGACCTCGTAGGGCGGCACCAGGGGCCGGTTGTCGACCAGTATCGCGTCACCGGCGGCCCTGATCGCCGACAGCGCCGTGAGCCGCTGTCCGTTGATCGAGACGGCCTCCGCTCCCGCCTGCCACAGACCGTTGACGATCCGCTGCATGTCCCGGTCGCGGACCCGCCCGGTGTCCGAGAACCCGGCGCTCTCGCGCGGGCCTCCGCCACCTCCCGGCGAAGATCCCTTCGCGTCGTCCACCACCAGCTTGACGCCCGGACCACGCACTTCGGTTGCACCCGACAGCAGTGCGAGCAGCCGCGCCCGGTCCCCGCCGGACTGATCGAGCACCTCGCCCTGGCGGTCCGAGACCTCGTTCCGCAGCCGCTCCACGTCCCGCTCCAGCCCGTTCGCCCGGCTGTCGGCCCGCTCGACCCGGTCGATCAGCTCCTGGCGCTCCTTGGCCAGCACCGGCGCCGCCACCCGCGCCTGGGCCGCACCGAGGGTGACGACCATCGCGGCGAGCACCAGCCCGGCGGCGAGCGCCAGCTTGGCCTTGAGGGTACGGGGCAGGCCCGCCGTACCGTCCGCCCGGCGGCGGGCCGACGCCTCCGCATAGCCCTCGTCGAGACTGTGGTCCATCACGTGCGTCAGCAGCGACATGGAAGCGTCCGGGCGCGCGGGCGGCGTGGCCGAACTCCGGTTGTTGGGCGGCTGCGACATGCCGCACATCGTCGCATGTCGCCCCCGCCCGTACCCAATGCGCTCGTCGGCGGGCCGGGCCGGGTGACTCCCCGTGCCCGGCCCGCCCGCCTCCGGTGCCCGCCCGCCCGCGTACGGGCGCGGGCCCCGGTCAGTGCTCGCCGGCGCCGTCCACCACCGCGGCCCACTCGTCCAGCAGGGCCTGCGCGGACGCGTCGTCGGGGCCCTCGGCCCACAGGTGGGTGACCGCCTCCGCCGGGTCCGGCAGGACCAGCGCCCACCGCCCGTCGGTCTCGACCACGCGCACCCCGTCCGTGGTGTCCACCTGCCGGTCCCCGGCCGCCTCCACGACCCGCCGCATGACGAGCCCCTTCGCCGCCCACGGGGTCGGCACGTCCCGCTTCTGCACGTGCGCCCGCGGGATCCGCGCGTCGATCTGGCTCAGCGTGAGCTGGGTGCGCGCCACCAGGCCGATCAGCTGGACGAAAGCCGCCGACCCGTCGAAGACGCTGCCGAACTCCGGAACGATGAACCCGCCCCGGCCGTCCCCGCCGAAGATCGTGGTCTCCTCCCGTCCGACCCTGGTCAGGTCGTCGGGCGAGGTCGTCGTCCACTCCACCTGCGTGCCGTGGTACGCCGCCACCTGTTCGGCGACGCGCGTGGTGGTCACCGGCAGCGCCACCTTGCCGCTGCGCTTCTCCGCGGCCACCAGGTCGAGGAGCACCAGCAGCGCCCGGTCGTCCTCGATGATCCGCCCGCGCTCGTCGACCAGGGAGATCCGCTCGCCGACCGGGTCGAAGCGCACGCCGAAGGCCGCCCGCGCCGAGGCCACGATCTCGCCGAGCCGCACCAGGCCGGCCCGCCGGGAGTCCCGGGTCTCGGTCGGCCTGGACTCGTCCAGGCCGGGGTTGATCGTCAGCGCGTCCACCCCGAGCCGGCCCAGCAGGCTGGGCAGAACAAGACCCGCACTGCCGTTCGAGGCATCCACGACGACCTTGAGGCCGGAATCGGCGATGCCCGTGGTGTCCACCCGCCGCAGCAGCGAACCCGTGTACGAGTCGAAGATGCTGGACGGGAACTGCAGGTCGCCGATCTCGCCGGGGAACGCACGCCGGTACTCCTGGCGCGCGTAGACCCGGTCCAGCTTGCGCTGCTGCGCCTGCGAGAGGTCCGCTCCCCGCTCGTCGAGGAACATGATGTCCACCGAGTCGGGCACTCCGGGAGAGGTCCTGATCATGATGCCGCCGGCGGCCCCGCGGGCCGTCTGCTGGCGCGCGACCGGCAGCGGTACGTTCTCCAGGTCCCTGACGTCGATGGCGCTGGCCTGGAGGGCGGAGATGACCGCACGCTTGAGGGCTCTCGCGCCGCGGGAGTGGTCACGGGCGGTGGTGACGATCGCACCCTTCTTCAGGGTCGTCGCGTAGGCGCCCGCGAGCTTGACGACCAGCTCGGGGGTGATCTCCACGTTCAGGATCCCGGAGACGCCGCGCGCACCGAAGAGGTGGGCCTGCCCGCGCGACTCCCAGATCACCGAGGTGTTGACGAAGGCGCCGGCCTCGATGGTCTTGAAGGGGTAGACCCGTACGTTGCCCTGGACGATCGATTCCTCGCCCACCAGGCACTCGTCACCGATGACGGCCCCGTCCTCGATCCGGGCCGCCCGCATGATGTCGGTGTTCTTCCCGATCACGCAGCCGCGCAGATTGCTGTGGGGCCCGATGTACACGTTGTCGTGCACGACCGCCTTGTGCAGGAAGGCGCCGCTCTTGACGACGACGTTCGACCCGATGACGGTGTGCTCGCGGACCTCCACCCCGGCCTCGACCTTGGCGTAGTCCCCGACGTACAGGGGGCCGCGCAGGACGGCGTCGGGGCTCACCTCGGCCCCTTCGGCGATCCACACGCCGGGCGAGATCTCGAAGCCGTCCATGTCGACCTGGACCTTGCCCTCGAGCACGTCGGCCTGTGCCTTGACGTAGCTCTCGTGGGTGCCCACGTCCTCCCAGTAGCCCTCGGCCACGTAGCCGTAGATCGGCCGGCCTTCCTTCATCAGCTGGGGGAAGACGTCTCCGGACCAGTCGACGGACACGTCGGCGTCGACGTAGTCGAAGATCTCCGGCTCCATCACGTAGATGCCGGTGTTGATGGTGTCCGAGAACACCTGGCCCCACGTCGGCTTCTCGAGGAAGCGCTCGACCTTCCCTTCCTCATCCACGATCGTGATGCCGAATTCCAGCGGATTGGGCACCCGGGTCAGGCACACCGTGACCAGTGCGCCTTTCTCCTTGTGGAAATTGATGAGATCGGTGAGGTCGAAGTCCGTCAGCGCGTCGCCGGAGATGACGAGGAAGGTGTCGTCCTTCAAGGCCTCCTCGGCGTTCTTCACGCTGCCGGCCGTACCGAGGGGCTTCTCCTCGTTGGCGTAGGTGAGCTCCATACCGAGCTCCTCGCCGTCACCGAAGTAATTCTTGACGAGCGAGGCCAGGAACTGAACGGTGACCACGGTCTCGCTGAGCCCATGGCGCTTGAGCAGCCTGAGCACGTGCTCCATGATCGGCCGGTTCGCCACCGGCAGGAGCGGCTTGGGCATGCTTGAGGTCATGGGGCGAAGCCGCGTACCTTCGCCACCGGCCATCACGACGGCCTTCATGTCGGAAGAGTCCTCCTAGAGAGATGACGGTCTGGCCGACCTCACCCGTCCCGGACGGTGACTCCGCTACTCCTCCGCGTCAGTACCGGCGCCGAGCGAGCTCAATCGGCCGTGGCGTCCGCCTTCACGAGACGGCGGACTTGCACCACGTATAGGATTCCTGCCCACCAATAGAGCGTTGTACCCCAACCTGCGAACGCCCATCCGAAAACGGACGCCGCCCAGGCCAGCCAGCCGGTCCCGTCGCTCAGCAGTAGCAAGGGGAAGGCGTACATCAGATTGAAGGTCGCGGCCTTCCCGAGGAAGTTCACCTGGGGGGGCGGATAGCCGTGTCGGCGCAGGATCCACACCATGACCAGCAACATTGCCTCGCGGGCGAGCAGCAACCCGGTGAGCCACAGGGGCAGGATCTCGCGCCAGGTGAGGCCGAACAGCGTGGTCAGGACGTAGAGCCGGTCCGCGGCGGGATCCAGCAGCCGCCCCAGGTTGCTGATCTGATTCCAGCGCCGCGCGAGTTTCCCGTCGAGGTAGTCACTGATCCCGCTGAACATGAGGACGGCCAGCGCCCACCCGTCGTGACCCGCCAGGATCAGCCAGAGGAACAGGGGTACGCCGACGAGGCGAGCCATGCTCAGGATGTTCGGAATGGTGAAAATTCGGTCAGTCTGAACCCGAGTCTCCTGGACCTCCACCCGGGGGCCTCCACTGTGACGCTAGAAATGGTCGAATCGATGCCCCCTGACCCTACAGGAGTCCACGAGTGGCCCGGCCGGCCCCAGAACGCAGAAAAGCCCCGCACCAGTTACCTGGTGCGGGGCTTTCCCACAATGATTGTTCGGCGGCGTCCTACTCTCCCACAGGGTCCCCCCTGCAGTACCATCGGCGCTGAAAGGCTTAGCTTCCGGGTTCGGAATGTAAACCGGGCGTTTCCCTAACGCTATGACCACCGAAACACTATGAAGTTAACCAACCGGATATGGACACAGTTCGTTACTTCAGAACTAACACAGTGGACGCGAGCAACTGAGGACAAGCCCTCGGCCTATTAGTACCAGTCAGCTCCACCCGTTACCGGGCTTCCACATCTG
>NZ_JBICWZ010000010.1:0-160549 GCF_043199995.1 Streptomyces sp. NPDC048507
GGGGGGGGGGGGGGGGGGGGGGGGGGGGGGGGGGGGGGGCGGCCCGGGGGGGCGGGGGGGGGGGGGGGGGGGGGGGGGGGGGGGGGGGGGGGGGGGGGGGGGGGGGGGGGGGGGGCGGGGGCGGGGGCGGGGGGGGGGTGTCGTCCGGGGCGGGCTTCGATGTTCGGCGCCTCGGGGTGGTCGGAGCGGCGGGCGGGGCCACGCGCCGAAATCATCTCGTTTTGGCCCCGGACGACACCCCACCCCGACCCCGGCCTCCTGTGCGTCCCCGGTGCCGAGTGGGCTCCTGCCGTGCCGACGTCATCTCGTTTTGGCCCCGGACGACACCCCGCCCCGACCCCGGCCTCGGGTACGTCCCCGGGGTGACGGGTGCGCCCGTACCGGCCCCGGGCTGGTTACGGCTTGGGGGGCTTCGTCCAGGGCCAGCGGGGCTTCGGCTTTTCGCCCGTCGGGGAGAAGGCGTACTTCCAGCCCTTCTGGAGGCCCAGCCGCTTCGAGTAGCCCGCCGGGACCCGCTCGTACAGCAGGACCGTCGGGGGGCCGCCGTCCGGGTCGGGGACGGGGATCTCGTACCACTTCGGCGGGTGGCCGGTCGGGCCGAGGAGGATCGGGAGGATCCGGCCGTCCATCGGGCCGCCCTCGAAGGGGGTCGCTTCGCTTCTCACCCCACCAGTGTCACAGCAGGTGGGCCGCCTCGGAGACCACGGGGATCACGCGCCGGGCGAGCACGCCGACGGGGCCGTCCGCCGACTCCAGGGCCAGGGCGCCCCGGGCGGCCGCCGCCGTCTCGGGGTCGGTGGCGGCGGTGGCGGTGAGCAGGGCGATGAACTGGTCCAGCAGCCAGTCGCGCAGCTCGCCGGCCTCGGGGTGCCTGCCCTCGTCGATCCAGATCAGCGAGGCGGCCTCGACCGCCGTGATCCAGGTGCGGACCATCATCCGCAGCCGCGGGCCGGGGCTCGGGGTGCCCAGGTGGAAGAGGATCTGCTCGGCCGCCGCGCGGCGGATCCCGTCGACCGTCGCCGTGGTGCGGGAGGTCTCGACGACGCTGCCGCCCTGGAGGAGGGCGGAGAAGCCGGTGTGGTGCTCGTCGACGAAGGCCAGGTAGCGGTCCAGGGCCCGGGAGAGCCGCCGGGTGAGGGGGCCGTGCTGGGGCTCGGCGAAGCAGAGTTCGAGGACGTCCGCGGCGGAGCGCAGGGCGGCCTCGTAGAGCTGCTGCTTGCCGCCGGGGAAGTAGCGGTAGACGAGCGGGCGCGAGACGCCGGCGGCCTCCGCGACGTCGTCGAGGGAGACCTCCTCCGGCGCCCGGTGCGCGAACAGCGACAGGGCCGCGTCGAGGAGTTGGGCCCGCCGCTCCTCGACGCTCAGCCTGCGGTACGCGCGTACGGTCATGCACGCAGGGTAGACGACGCCCCCTCAGGCCAGCAGGCCCGAGCTCTTCCACAGCCGGCGGCCCACACCGCGCAGCACGCCGATGTCGTCGAGGAAGTCGGTGAGCCGCTTGGCGCCGGTCTGCATCACCTCGCGGCGGTGGCCGCTGGCCCGGACCTGGGCGACGGCTTCGCGCCGGTCCAGGCCGATGTTGTCGTAGACCTGGGGGTTGACGAAGGCGAGCGAGAAGACGCGGGCGGCCTCCCCGCAGCTGATCCGGGTGAGTTCCTGCTCCCAGCGCGGGGCCGTCAGCATCTGGCGGCGCAGTTCCTCCCGGGCGTAGCGGACGTGCCGGGCCTCTTCGATGACGTGGATCCGGGTGACGCCGCGCACCAGGGGCTGGATCCGCTCGTCCGGGAAGGTCAGGCGCTGCATCCAGTCGAGGATCTCCTCGCCCAGGAGGGTGCAGGCGAAGGAGCCGGGGGTGGTGGAGACCGTCTTGAGGACGCGGGCGAGGTTGTGGTTGACCCGGGAGACGGGGTAGGCGGGGGTGCCGCTCTCGCGGATCATGCGGGCGAACATCATCGAGTGCCGGCACTCGTCGGCGATCTCGGTCAGCGCGTAGCGGACGTGATTGCTGGTCAGCGACTTGTCGTAGATGTGCCGGACCAGCAGCTGCATGAGGATGATCTCGAACCAGATGCCGAGCGAGCCGAGGGCGGCGGCCTCGTGGCGGGAGAGGTCGATGCGCTGTTCCTCCCCCATCTTCTTCCACAGCGGGGTGTCGTAGAGGGAGAGCAGCTCGGGCGGCCAGTAGTACTTGCCGTCGATCGGCGGGGCGTCCCAGTCGAGTTCGGTGTCGGGGTCGAAGGAGTGCTTCGCGGAGGATTCCAGCAGTCGTTCGGCGATCTGCTCGCGGTCCTTGAGCGGGCCGAGGGCGTCCCTCAGCGCGGCTCGCTGCGTCACGGTCGTCATGGCTTCGGGCACCTCTTGGTCGGGTTACCTGCGGTCACCTCTTATGAGACTGCTTGTCAGCAAGGTCGTCAATCCCTCGCGCACGACTTGTTGACCCCGCGTCTACCAACGTGTGACGCTGCCAACCACCGAGTCCCGCAAGGCAGTCGAGGAGGCGTCAGTGTCGACGCACGAGCTCTACACCACATCCCCGGGCGAGGGCGTCTGGCAGGTCCCCGCCTCCGGCGCGGCCCGCTTCAGCTGGGAGTACGACGAAGGCCGCGAACGGCTCCTCGCGCTCTACCAGAAGGGCAAGGACAAGCAGTGGGACGGCGCCAAGCGCATCGACTGGGGCGTCGAGGTGGACCCGTACGACCCGCTCGGCACGCCCGACGACGTGCTCACGCTGTACGGGACCCGGTACTGGGCCAAGATGACCGACCGGGACAAGGGCGAACTGCGCCGGCACTACAGCGCCT
Source organism: Streptomyces sp. NPDC048507 (assembly GCF_043199995.1). Lineage (NCBI taxonomy): Bacteria > Bacillati > Actinomycetota > Actinomycetes > Kitasatosporales > Streptomycetaceae > Streptomyces > Streptomyces sp. NPDC048507. Next base: position 2,802 of record NZ_JBICWZ010000010.1, read on the forward strand.
GGAACTTCAGCCAGTTCCTGCACGGCGAGCAGGGCGCGATGGTGTGCGCGGCGCGCATCGTCGAGTCGGTCCCGGACCTGGACGCGAAGTTCTACTCCGCCACCCAGACCATGGACGAGGCCCGGCACGCCGAGGTCTTCGGGCGCTTCCTGCACGAGAAGGTCGGGATGCTCTACCCGGTCAACGACAGCCTCCGGGGACTGCTGGGCGACACCCTGAGCGATTCCCGCTGGGACATGCCGTACCTGGGCATGCAGGTGCTCATCGAGGGGCTGGCGCTGGCCGCGTTCGGGATGATCCGCGATACGACGGACAAGCCGCTGCCCAAGCAGATCCTGGCGTACGTCATGCAGGACGAGGCCCGGCACGTGGCCTTCGGGCGGATGGCGCTGCGGGACTACTACAAGCAGCTCACGGACGCCGAACGGCGCGAGCGCGAGGAATTCGTGATCGAGGGCTGCTACCTGATGCGGGACCGGCTGCGCGGGGTGGAGGTGCTGGAGAACTTCGGGATCCCGAGGCGGGAGGCGGAGGAGTTCAGCGAGCAGTCGGAGTTCCTGCACCTGTTCCGGAAGCTGCTGTTCAGCCGGATCGTGCCCTGCGTCAAGGACATCGGGCTGTGGGGGGAACGGCTCCAGAAGGCCTACCTGGACATGGGTGTCTTCGACATGGGCGACTCCAATCTGGACCTGCTGATGAGCCAGGACGAGGAGATCGCCGAGGCCCTCGACCGCGAACGCTTCGCCGCGGAGGAGCGGGAGCGGGCGCAGGAGGTGGCGGAGGTGATCCGGGAAGGGGCGGGCGGGGAGGGGCCGGCTTAGGAGGGGCCCGGGCCGCGGGTGCGGGGGCTTCGGGCGCGGGGGCTTCGGGCGCGGGGGCGTCAGCGGGGCGGGCCCGCCAGGGCGGCCTGCATCACCGCGCGGGCGATCGGGGCCGCCGCGCCGTTGCCGCTGATGTCGCCGCGGACGGCCGACGCGTCCTCGACCACCACCGCCACCGCCACCGCCGCCTGCGGCGCCTGCCGGGCGCGGGCCCAGGAGATGAACCAGGCGTACGGGGTGCCCGCGTTGCCGACGCCGTGCTGGGCCGTGCCCGTCTTGCCCCCGACGACGGCCCCGGGGATCGCCGCGTTGCGGCCGGTGCCGTTCTCCACGACCTTGACCATCAGCTCCTGCATCAGCAGCGCCGTGGCCGGGCTCATCGCGCGGCTGAAGGTGTGCTCGGCGGTCCGGCGGACCCGGGATCCGTCCGCCTGGGTGGTGCCCTCGACCAGGTACGGGGTCTTGAGGTCACCGCCGTTGGCGACCGCCCCGGCCACCATCGCCATCTGGAGCGGGGTCGCCTTGGTGTTGAACTGCCCGATCGAGGAGAGCGCCAGCTGGTCGGGGCTCATGTCGGTGTCGAAGTTCGACCGCGACACCCAGGAGGGCACGCGCAGCCCGGCGTCGTTGAAGCCGAAGCGGTCCGCCGCCGCGACCATCCGGCGCAGGCCGACCTGCACCCCGATCTTCGCCATCACCGTGTTGCAGGAGAACTGCACCGCCTCCGCCATGGAGGCGTCCTGGCAGCCGGTGCCCGCGTTCGGCAGCAGGGTGCTGGTGCCGGGCAGCGGGTACGGGTCGGGGGTCTGGGTCGGGGCGTCCACATCGGTGACCACCCCCGCGTCGAGGGCGGCGGCGGCCGTCACGATCTTGAAGGTGGAGCCGGGCGGGTACGTCTCGCGCAGCGCCCGGTTGAGCATCGGCTTGGCGGGGTCCGCGTTCAGCCGCTGCCAGGCGGCTTTGACCTTCGTACCGGTCCCGGAGAGCAGGCCCGGGTCGTAGGAGGGGCTGCTGACCAGGGCCAGGATCCGCCCCGTCGCCGGTTCCACGGCGGCGACGGCGCCGCGCTTGCCGCCGAGCCCCCGGTAGGCGGCCCGCTGCACGGCGGCGCGCAGGGTGGTGACGGCGTCGCCGCCGCCGGGGCGGCCGCGCGAGAGCTCGTACCAGAGGGGGAAGGCGGAGAGCCCGGGGTCGGTGCCGGACAGCACGGCGTCCTCGGCGCGCTCGACGAAGCTGGTCCCGTACGTCTGGGAGGAGAAGCCGGTGACGGGCGCGTAGAGCGGGCCGTCGGCGTACGTCCGCTCGTAGCGCAGGAGCTGGCCGCTGTCGCGGGAGCCGGTGACCGGCCTGCCGTCGACGAGGACGTCCCCGCGCGGTTCGGCGTAGCGCGCGACGGCGGGCCGCTTGTTCGCGGGGTTGGCGCCGTAGGCGGCGGCCTCCCAGACCTGCACCCGGCCCACGTTGACCAGCAGGGCCACGAGCAGCAGCGCGCAGAAGTACGCGCACCAGCGGATGTAGCGGATCACGCGGCGGCCTCCTCGGCGGGGCGGGGCCGGCGGGCGTTGTCGCTGAGCCGGACCAGCAGCGCGACGATGATCCAGTTGGTGACGACGGAGGAGCCGCCCTGGGCGAGGAAGGGCATGGCCATGCCGGTCAGCGGGATCAGCCCGGTCACCCCGCCCGTGATGACGAAGACCTGGAGGGCGACGATCGAGGCGAGCCCGGTGGCGAGCAGCCGCCCGAAGGGGTCGCGCAGCGCGAGCGCGGCGCTGAAGCCCCGGGACACGAGGAGCCCGTAGAGGATCAGGATCGCGGTGAGGCCGACGAGGCCCAGCTCCTCCCCGGCGGTGGCGAGGACGAAGTCCGATTTGGCGGCGAAGCCGATGAGGAAGGACTGGCCGTGGCCGAGGCCGGAGCCGAGGAGTCCGCCCGCGGCGAAGGCGAAGAGGGACTGCGCGAGCTGGCCGGGCCCGTCGCCGCGCTCGATGGAGGCGAAAGGATTCATCCAGTCGTCCACGCGGCCGTGCACGTGCGGTTCGAAGGTCCCGACGGCGTAGGCGCCGAGCGCGGCCAGGAGCAGCCCGATGGCGATCCAGCCGATCCGGCCGGTGGCCGTGAACAGCATGATCACGAAGAGGCCGAAGAAGAGGAGCGAGGTCCCGAGGTCCCGCTCCAGGACCAGCACCCCCACGCTGAGCAGCCAGATCGCCAGGATCGGACCGAGGACGCGGCCGGGCAGCAGGCGCAGCTTCCACAGGAGCCGGCGGCCGGTGAGGGCGAGGGCGGTGCGGTTCGCGGCGAGGTAGGCGGCGAAGAACACCGCGAAGAGGATCTTGGCGAACTCCCCCGGCTGGAAGGAGAGCCCGGCGAACCGGATCCAGATGTGCGCGCCGTTGACGGCCGGGAAGAAGACCGGAACCAGCATCAGGACCAGCGCGACGGTGACGGAGAGGTACGCGTACTTCTGGAGCGCCCGGTGGTCGCGCAGCGCCGCCACGACCAGCACGAAGAGGGCCACCCCCAGCGCCGACCAGCGCAGCTGGTCGCCCGCGCCGCTCTCGCCGGGGGTGGCGAGGTCGAGGCGCTGGATCAGGACCAGGCCGAGGCCGTTGAGCAGGACGGCGATCGGGAGCAGGAGGGGGTCGGCGTAGGGGGCCCGGAAGCGGACGGCGAGGTGCGCGAGCAGCGCCGCCCCGCCGAGGCCCGCGGCGTACCGGGCGGCGGGGCGGGGGGTGTGGCCGGTGTCCGCGAGGCCGACGTAGAGGTGGCCGAGCACGGAGATCAGGACCGCGCCGGCGAGCAGTGTCAGCTCGATGCCGCGGCGCTTGGCGGCGCGGACATCGGGGGGCGGGGGCGGAGCGGGCTCCGTCACCTTCGCCGTCAGAGCGGTCATACGGGGAAACGTAGCAAGGCTGAGGCAGGTATGTCCGGTTATGTCATAGTGTGCCGAAGAGTCGTCAGAAACGGTCAGGAGTGGGGAGCCCCGGCTCATGGGACCTGTGGAATTCATCGTCCTCGCCTTCCCGGAGGAGCAGCTCCGGGTCCCGGCGGTCGAAGCCGTGATGGGCCTGCGCAAGACCGGGGTGGTCCGGCTGATCGACGGCCTGGTCACGACGAAGACGGCCTCGGGCGAGGTGAGCGCGGCGGAGTTCGACGCGTACGTGGAGCTACGGGGCCTCCTGGCGGGCCGCGACGTGGCCCGGCTGATCGGCCCGGAGGACGTACGGGAGGCCGCCGAACTGCTGGAACGAGGCAGCTGCGCGCTGCTGCTGGTGGTCGAGCACGTCTGGGCACAGGACGCGGCGCTGGCCGTACGGGCGGCGGGCGGACGGATCGTGGGCTCGGTCAGGATCCCGGCGGAGCGGGTGGAGGTGGCGTGATGTTCATCCGGCCGGTGGGCGCGACGGTGCCGGCGGCCAGCCGCCCGGCGGGACACCCGCTGCTGCGCGGCCTGCTGCGGCGGGCGGCGGGAGCGGCGGAGTGGGCGACGCCGGAGAGCGCGGCGGAGGACCTGGAAGCGGCGCTGGACACCCCGGACCCGGGGGAGGAACCCTTCGGCCGGCCGGTACCTCCCCCGGCGGCCGAACCGGAGCCGGAGCCGGAGGCGGAGTCCCTGGCGGAGCCGCAGGCCGGACCCCCGACCACGGCGAAGCCCCCGTCACCTCCACCCCCGGCCACCCTGGCGGCGGAGCTGACCCAGCTCGCGGACCTGACCACCCGGGGCCTCCTGACACCGGAGGAATTCACCCTGGCGAAGGACCGCCTGCTGCGAGGGTGAGGGACCCGAGCCGATCCGGATCAGGGAGGGTTTGGCGGTCTCCCGTCAGTCTCATCGTCCTTCCGCGTCGGGCCGGCCCCTCAAGGGCGCTCCTTCGTCGCGTCGCTTCGCGATGGCCTTCGGCCACCCTTGACCGACCGTCCCGCCACGGAAAAACGAAGACTGCCGGGAAACCCCCAAAAGAACGTTCACGGGGCAGGACAAGGGGAGGAGCGACCTCGTCAGGGACCCTCGACCCCTCCCCGCCTGGCCCAACCGGGCACCCGGGCCTTGGACGTGGCGATCCGCGCCCGGGCGGCCAGACCACCCGAAACGGCGACCAGGGCAGCCAACCGGCACCTCAGACGCGTCAGATCGCTACGCGCTTCGCTCGGCTTGGCGTCTGCGGTCCGTCTGGGGCCGCGCAGGGACGACTGCTGCGACTCTTGGTTACACGGCTGGATACCCGGCCGTCAGCGAATGGCCGGGCCCTGGGCGGCGCGCCAGTCGTCGATGCGCTTGCGAATGCTCGGCACCATCGCGAGTCCGTCCGTTGCCTCGGGCGCGAACCAGGCGACTTCGAACGACTCGTCCGATGCCCGCAAGGTTCCGCCGACGGGCCGGGCCAGGAAGCAGATGGAGAACTCCTGCCGCACCTCGCCGTCGTCGTACGCGAACACGTGGCCCGGATTCGTGTAGGTGCCGACGATGCCGGTGATCTCGACGGCGATCCCCGTCTCCTCAAGGGTTTCCCGGACCGCGCAGTCGCCGATGGACTCACCCAGTTCCATCTTTCCGCCCGGCAGGGCCCACATTCCGTTGTCGGTGCGGCGCTGCAACAACATCCGCCCCTCCGTATCCACCACGACGGCAGAAGCCGCAGGCACCAAGCTGTTCGCCTTCGGCGCTGCGGGATCGTCCTCGTAGTCACGCCTGGCCATCGCCGCTCACCTCCCTGATGTCGCGGCCCCGACCCCACAACTCTTCGACATGCGCGGCGAACCGATCGAACATGCCGTCCGCCTGGCGTCGTCGGAGATGCATCATCGGGGAGTCGTGCCCGATCTTTCGGGCCAAAATCGGCGTCACGATCATCTCATCGTCGAAGCGGAAGACCGAGAGGTTCACGTGGCCGGTCTCAAAGCGCCCTTCGATGCCCGTGACGTCGCGCAGCTTCTCCAGTTCGCTCAACGTCACGGCTATACGGGTCGAGACCGTCAGGGGAACGCCCTCCTCGGCTTCCCTGGCCGCAGTGACGGGGCTTTCCGGATCGCCGACAAGGAACCGGATGCGGCAACCGCTCTGCGCTTTGCGGCGCAGAGCGCTCCCCAGGTTGGCCTGCTCAAGCCACAGGAAGTAATTGGTGTATCCCGCGAACACCAGCTCACGCTGTGCCTTCGTCACCAGTGAGCGCCAAAGGCTGGCTGGTGCTGCCGATCTATAGGGGAAGACCTGCACGATCTCCCGATCCGGCCCGGTGGCGAGGGCGGCACTGACTGCGTTGGGCCACATGTTTCCCTCCTCCCCTAACGCCTCGCAGACCGCCCACCGATGGCGGGCGTGCGGGACGCGATGGGGCTCGGTGATCCACCGTCCCACTGTCTTCGCGTCGACCCCGCAGTGCTCTGCGAGCTGCCTCTCGGTCATCTTGGCAGCCGCCATCGCACGACGCAGTGCGTGGTTCACAATCCGCTCCGTGGGCTCTTGGTGACGGAACAGACCGTAGCGGCGAAGCGTCCCAAACGTCCTGCGAACGGTGTAGCAACGCCTTGACGTGCGAGCCAGCATGAGCAGCGGACTGGTGGGAGCGGCCAACGCTTCGTCCGCTGCGAGAAGGCGGTGCTTGCACATGGCGAGGAAAAAGACGGAACCGGCACGATGGCACGAGGCGGCGGTATCAATCCCCTTGAGGGAGCTCCAGACTCACCCCGAGCCGGCAAACGGATGCCCCGAATGTTTGCGGTTGGACCTGCTTCGGGCCTCAGCGGTCACCGAAACCTACGTCGACCACTCGCTCATCACCGATTGCAACGTTCTGCTGAGGATGCACGGGACGGGCCACTGATGGACATGCAGACGTGGCGGGACGGGCACGCGCGGGCGACGGATGCAGCCGAGTCGATCCGAACGGTTCTCACCGCCCTCGGCGTACCCGAATCCGCTTGGAGCGGCCTGCGCCCCACGGTGACGCCCTCAGGTCGTCCCTACGTCCACCTGGGCCAACTCCCTGCCGAGGTGATCGAACATCTCGCCGAGCTGCTTCGGTGCGCCGGTCCTTCCGCCTCCGAGACTCCAAGAACCGCAGCAGTCGTCCCTGCGCGGCCCCAGACGGGCCGCAGACGCCAAGCCGGGCGAAGCGCGTAGCGATCTGACGCGTCCGAGGTGCCGGTTGGTTGTCCTGGTCGCTGTTTGGGGTGGTCTGGCCGCCCGGGCGCGGGTCGCGACGTCCAGGGCCCGGGTGCCCGGCTGGGTCAGCGGGGAGGGGTCGAGGGTCCCTGACGGGGTCGCTCCTCCCCTTGTCCTGCCCCGTGAACGTTCTTTTGGGGGTTTCCCGGCAGTCTTCGTTTTTCCGTGGCGGGACGGTCGGTCAAGGGTGGCCGAAGGCCATCGCGAAGCGACGCGACGAAGGAGCGCCCTTGAGGGGCCGGCCCGACGCGGAAGGACGATGAGACGGACGGGAGACCACCAAACCCTCCCTGACACCGCCCCGCTGGACCCCGCCCTCCCCCGGCCCCGCCCCCCAACCGGGTGAGCCCGGGCGTTCCTGCGACGTGGTCGGGCGGAACGGGGGTGAGGGCGTGGGAGATTGGGCGCGGAGGGTGATTAGATGACTAAACGACTGGTGTGGGCCGTTTGTCTTGCCGCAGCGTTCGGCGTCGTCGCGCCGCCGCCGACCGTCGCGCGGGCCGAGCCCGTCGGGGAGTTGCTGACGCGGCTCCAGGGGCTTTACCAGAAGGCCGAGGAGGCCAGTGAGGCGTACAACGCCACCGAGGTCGCCCTCAAGGCCCGGCAGGACGAGGAGCGGCGGCTGGCCACCGAGCTGGGGCGGACCCGCAGCTCGCTCGGCGCCGAGCGGGCCATGGCCGGGCGGCTGGCCCGGGAGCAGTACCAGGGGACCCTCGGCTTCTCCCCGTACCTGCGGATGCTGCTCTCCGGCGACCCTCAGCAGGCCGTCGACCAGCGTCGGATCGCCGCCCGCCAGGGTGCCCGGCAGGCCGGGGTCGTGACGCGGCTGGAGCAGGGCGCGCAGCGGGCCGACGCCCTGGCCGCCGCGGCCCGCAAGGCGCTCGACGCCCAGCAGGGGCTCGCCGCCGAGCGGCAGCGGCAGCAGCGGGAGGTCGCGGGCCGGCTCAAGGAGGTCGAGCGGCTGCTGGCGGCGCTCACCCCCGAGGAGCTGGCCGGGCTGGACCGGCGCGAGGCGGCCGTCACCGCCGGGGCGCAGCGGGAGCTGGTGGACTCCGGCCGGCTGCCCGCCCGTACGGGTACGCCGACGGCCGCGGGGGGCTCGGCGCTGCGGTACGCGACGGCGCAGATCGGCAAGCCGTACGTGTGGGGGGCGCAGGGCCCGGCCGCGTTCGACTGCTCCGGGCTGACCTCGCGGGCGTGGCAGCAGGCCGGCCGGGCCATTCCCCGGACCAGCCAGGAGCAGTGGGCGCAGCTGCCCCGGGTGCCGCTGGACCGGCTGCGGCCGGGGGACCTGGTGGTCTACTTCCCGAAGGCGACCCACGTGGCGCTGTACATCGGGGGCGGCAAGGTGATCCAGGCACCGCGTCCGGGCGCCACCGTCAAGGTGTCGCCGATCGCCGCGAACCCGCTGCTGGGGGCGGTGCGGCCGGATCCCGACGGGGTGCCGCTGGCGGAGTTCACCCCGCCGCCGCTGCCCGAGGGCGCGACGGCGGGGGACGACACCGGCTACTCCTCCGAGGGCCCGGACCCCGACGCCGACCCCGACGCCGACGCCGACGCCGACGCGACCTCGGCGAGGTAGTCGGCCGCGTCCTCGGGGTCGTAGAAGTAGCCGTCGAAGTCGGCCGGGTTGTCGAAGCCATTGGCGAAACGATCCGCCACCGGCTGGAGCTGCCCGGCCGCGCCGATCAGGTTCAGCACGTGCTCCGGCGGGACGCCGAGCATGGCGTTGCTCCACTCGGTCACCGGCTTGCCGGTCTTGAACCAGTACTTGTCGAAGGTGGCCTTCATCCACGCCTCGTCGAACGGCTCGTCCCCGTGCATCAGGATCGAGGACAGGTACGAGGCCGCGCACTTGGCGGCCGCGTTCGAGCCCTGACCGGTGATCGGGTCGTTGGCGACGACCACGTCGCCGACGCCCAGGACCAGTCCCCCGCCGGGCAGGCGGCCGACCGGGTTGCGGACCACCGGCGCGTAGCGGCCGGCGAGGGTGGCGCCCGCGTCCGTCAGCTCGACGCCCTTCGCGCGGGCGTGCTCCCAGGGCGTGAACTTCTCCATCAGCTCCAGCGTGAGCGCCAGGTGCCGGGCCGGGTCGCTCACGCCGCGGAACACGTCGAGCGGGCCGCCCGGGACGCCCTCCCAGAACAGGATGTCCGCCCGGCCCGAGGTGGTGAGGGTGGGCATCACGAACAGCTCGCCGACGCCCGGGACCAGGTTGCAGCGCACGGCCTCGGTGCCGGGGTGTTCGGGACGCGGCCCGAGCCCGTGGACGTAGGACACGGCGAGGGCGCGCTGCGGGGCGTCGTACGGGGAGCGGGCGGCGTTCCGCTCGAACATGGAGACCAGCTCGCCCTTGCCCGCGGCGACCAGCACCAGGTCGTAGGTGCGGGAGAAGAAGTCGAGGTCGGCGACGGACGCGCCGTGGATCACGAGCTGGCCGCCGCGCTGCGTGAAGGCGTCGAGCCAGCCGGACATCTTCAGGCGCTGGTCGACGGACTGGGCGTGGCCCTTGAGCCGGCCGAGCCAGTCGACGGGGCGCGAGGAGTCGGGGGCGGCGACGGAGACGCCGACCCCCTGGATCCGGGGGGCCTGGCGCTCCCAGAAGTTCAGTCCGAGGTCGCGCTCGTGCTGGAGCGCCGTGTCGAACATGCACTGCGTGGACATGACCCGGCCGGTGCGGATCTCCTCCGCCGTCCGGTTGGACATGAGGGTGACCTCGTAGTCCTTCGCCTGGAGGCCGAGGGCGAGCTGGAGGCCGGACTGACCGGCTCCCACGACAAGTATCCTGCGCATCTGACGATCTCAATCTGCGGAGTCCGCGGGGCGGTTCGGGCTATTCGGGGGTGGCGTCCAGCACGTGGTCCACCAGGGTCAGCAGGGATGAGACGACCGTGTCCCGGCGCCGGGCGTCCATGATCACCACGGGGACCCGGGGCGGGATGGTGAGCGCCTCGCGGACGTCCTCCACCTCGTACGCGCGGGAGCCCTCGAAGTGGTTGACGGCGACGGCGTACGGGAGCCCGCAGCTCTCGAAGTAGTCGAGGGCCGGGAAGCAGTCCCGCAGCCGGCGCGTGTCGGCCAGGACGAGCCCGCCGATGGCGCCGCGCACCAGGTCGTCCCACATGAACCAGAACCGCTCCTGGCCCGGCGTCCCGTACACGTACAGCACGAGGTCGTCGGCGAGGGTGATGCGGCCGAAGTCCATGGCGACGGTGGTGGTGTTCTTGTCCGGGGTGCCGGAGAGGTCGTCGGTGGGGGCGCTGGCCTGGGTCATCACCGCTTCGGTGCGCAGCGGGGCGATCTCGGAGACGGAGGACACGAAGGTCGTCTTGCCGACGCCGAAGCCGCCCGCGACCAGCACCTTCACGGCGACGGGCGCGCGCGAGCGGTCGTACTGCCAGGGCTGGGCGGGCTCGTCGGACGGCAGGACGGCGGCCGGGGCGAAACCGGCGTCCGTCCCCGAAGCGGCGCCCGGAGCGGCGCCCGGAGCGGTCCCCGGTACGGCCCGGTCAGAGACGGCGGAGCCCACTGGCCACCCTTTCCAGCAGCGCGCGTTCGGGACGGCCCGTGCCGTGCCCGCCGGCGTACACGCGGATCCGGCCCTGGTCGGCGAGGTCGCTGACGAGGACCCGGACCACGCCGAGCGGCAGCTTCAGCAGGGCCGCTATCTCGGCGATGGTCCGCATGCGGCGGCACACCTCGACGATGGCCCGCATCTCGGGCGTGCGGTCCGGGGTCCCGGCCGGGCCGGTGTCGAGGGCGGCGACGAACGTCTCGACCAGCAGCACCTGCGTGAAGCGGGTGCGGCCGCCCGTGAGGGAGTACGGGCGGACGCGGGCGGGGCGGCGGTCGGCGCCGCGTATCGGCAGCCGGTCGGAGGCCGTACTCCTCACGGGGTCTTCTCCATCGACTGGCGCAGCTCACTGCGGACTTCGGGGGTCAGGACGTGTCCGGCGCGGCCGACGAACAAGGCCATGTGGTAGGCGACGACGCCCATGTCGCAGTCGGGCGTGGCGTGCACGCCGAGCAGCGAGCCGTCGCTGATGGACATGACGAAGACGGAACCGTTCTCCATCGCCACCATCGTCTGCTTGACGTGGCCGAACTCCATGAGGGCGGCCGCGCCCGTGGTGAGGCTGCCGAGGCCGGAGACGATCGTCGCGAGGTCGGCGGAGGCGCCGCGGGGGCCCTTGGGCCGGTCGCGGCCCTGCGCGGACTCCCCCGCCGGGGCGGAGGAGAGCAGCAGCAGCCCGTCCGAGGAGACGACGGCCACGGAGTTGACCCCGGGCACCTCCTCGACCAGGTCGGTCAGCAGCCACTGCAGGTTGCGGGCCTGGGTGCTCAGTCCGTACGTACTGGGCGCGGTCATGTGCGGGCCTCCTGTGCGGTGTCCCCCTGGTCGGTGTGTCCCTGCCCCTGCCCCCGGTCCTGCGCGAGCTCGGCGGCGGCGACGCGCCGCCCGTCCTGGGCGCCCTGGTAGAACCCGCCGAGGCGGCGGCGGAGCTCGTCGGCGTCGACCCGGCGCGGCTCGGGGCGGGCCGCGGCGGGGCGTCCGGCGACGGGGCCGGGGACGGATCGGGGGGTGCGCTTGGGCAGGCCCTTGTCGGTGACGGGGGCCGCCGCCGGAGCGGCGTCCGCGGCGTGGCCGGGGTGGCTGCCCTGGCGGGGCACGAAGCCGTCCTCGGCGTCGGCGGTGCGCAGGTGGGCCGTGGGTTCGGCGTCGGGCGCGGCGGCGGTGCGCGTGGGCGCGAGCAGCGACAGTCCCTCGTCGTGTACGGAGACCGCCGGTGCGGCGTCCGGTCCCGCGGCGGGCTCCCCCGGCGCGGGGTCGGCCGCCGCGAAGGCCTCGCCGTCCGCGTCGGCGGCGACCCGCGCGAGGAGCTCCTCCCCGGGACGGCTCCCGGCGTCGGCCCGGCCGTCGGCCGGGGTCACGGTGAAGACCTGCTCGGCGGACGGCGGCTGCGCGTCCTCGAAGCCGTCCGGCTGCGGCACGACCCGGGCCAGCAGCTCCTCGGCCGGGGTCTCGGCGAAGGGGTCGGCGGACGCGGTGAAGACCTGGTCGGCGGGGGGCGGCGGGGCGTCCTCGAAGGCCTCGCCCAGCGGCACCACCCGCGCGCCGACGGCGGCTTCGGGGGCGGCGGGGCCGGCCAGGTCGGGCCCGCCCTCGAAGGCGGCGTACGGCTCGGCCGCGGGGCCGTCGGTGCCGTGGGGCCGCGCCGCGGAGCCCGCCTCCTCGACGGCTTCGCGCGCCCCGGCGGCATCCGCACCGGCTTCGGCCGCACCGGCCCCGGGCACACCGGCGGCATCCGCTCCGGCGGCGTGCGTCCCGGCCCAGGCCGTCCCGGCCTCGCCCGCACCGGCCGCATCCGCACCGGCCTCGCCCGCACCGAACGCATCCGCTCCGGCGGCGTGCGTCCCGGCCCAGGCCGTCCCGGCCGCATCCGCACCGGCCTCGCCCGCACCGGCCGCGTCCGCACCGGCTTCGTGCGATCCGTCGGCGGCGTCCTCGTCCGCGGGGCCCTGCGGCTCCGGGTCGAAGGCCTCGGCCAGGGTGACGACGCGGGCAGGGGCGTCCGGCTCCACGGGGTCCTGGCCGGCCGCGGCGGTCGGCCGCCCGGCCGCGGCGTCCGCGTCCGGCTCGGGGCGCCTGCGGGGCGGGAGGGTGTTCTCGTTGGCCTCGGCGACCACCCCGGGCAGCAGGAGCGCGGGCGCTCCGGGCGAGGCCAGGGTGTGCACCGGGGAGAGCGGCGGGGCGCTGGGCAGCAGGGACGCCGGGACGACGACCAGTGCCTCGGTGCCGCCGTGCCGCGGGGCGCGCAGCTCGGCCGTCACGCCGTGGCGCCCCGCGAGGCGCCCGGCGACGTACAGGCCGAGGCCCAGGCCGTGTTCGGCCTCGGGCTCCTCGTCGTAGGCCTCGGGGGTGGACAGGCGCAGGTTGAGCGCGGTGAGCCGGTCGCCGGTGACGCCGATGCCCTCGTCGACGACGGACAGCACCACTTCGCCGGAGTCGTGGAGCCGGCCGGTGACCTTCACCTTGACCTCGGGCGGGGAGAACGTGGTGGCGTTCTCCAGGAGTTCGGCGAGGACGTGCGAGATGTCGTCGGCGGCGTGGCCGGCGACCTGGATGCCGCCGGGGAGGGTGGCGAGGTCGACGCGCTCGTAGCGCTCGATCTCGCTGACGGCGGCGCGCACGACGTCGACCAGCGGCACCGGCTGGCTCTGTCCGTGGCCGTGTTCCTGTCCGGCGAGTACCAGCTGGTTCTCGTTGTGGCGGCGCATCACGGTCGCCAGGTGGTCCAGCTTGAAGAGGGTGGCGAGCCGGTCGGGGTCGTCCTCCTTGGACTCCAGCTCCTCGATGACGGTGAGCTGGCGCTCCACCAGGCCGAGGGTGCGCCGCGAGAGCGAGACCGAGGTGGTTGACATGACGCGGCGGTGTTCTTCGAGTCCGGCGCGCAGTTCGGCCAGTTCCGCTTCCAGGGCCTCGCGGCCCGCGGAGAGGGCTTCGCCCCGGCCGATGAGGCGGCGGCGGTCGGCGTCGAGTCCGGCGATCTTGGTGTGGAGGGAGACCGTCTGGTCCCGTACGGCGTTGAGGTGGCGGACCACCTCGGCGAACTCGTCGTTGCGGCCGGTGAAGCGGACCGGTTCGACCGAGCCCTCGGCCGTGCTCAGTCGCTCGGCGCCGCGGCGCAGGACCGAGAGCGGCCGGGTCAGGGAGCGGGCGATGGCGGTGGAGAAGCCGATGACGAAGAGGAAGAGCACGCCGATTCCGGCGACGACGAGTTCGAGGCGGGTGACGTCGTCGTCGCGCAGGGCGGCGAGGGCATTGGCCCGCTGCCCGGCGAGGGTGGATTCCACCGAGCGCATCCGGTCGAGGCGGCCGGTGAGGGCGGCGCCCACGGCCGCGGCGTCGACCTTGCGGTCGGCCGGGGTGAGGGTGGGCCGGTCGGTGAGCCGCTTGAGGTGGTCCTCGGCGGTCTTGACCTCGGTGCCGGTGACGGTGGCGGCGAGGGTCTGGCGCACGTCGGGGCGGGCCGCGCGGTTGAAGTCCTCCAGCGCGGCCTGTTCCCGTACCCGGGAACGCTGTGCTGCGGTGGTGAGTTCGTCGGCGACGGCGGAGTTCGGGAGCTGCTCGCCGCGGGGGACGGCCAGTGCGGCGAGCAGCAGTCCGCGGGTGGCGGAGGCCTGGTCGACGGCCTGGCCCAGGGGGGCCATGGGCCGGGTGACGGCGAGGGCGGCCTCCGCGCGGGGCGGGGTGAGTTCGGCGAGCCGGTCGCCCGGGGCGAGGAGTTCGGCGATGAGGCCGGAGTAGGCCTGGTGGGCGGCGAGGGCGGTGCCCTTGCCGTCGACGGCCTCGGTGCGGACGCCCTTGATCCGGCCGAGGGCGCGGGTGACGTCCGCGTCGGCCTCGGGCTGGAGCTCGGCGATCTGGCGGTCGGTGCGCGCGGTGCGCTCGTCGACGGCCGCCCTGGCGGCGGCGGACCGGCCCCTCGCCGCGTATTCGGTGACGGCGTCGCGCTCGTCGCCGAGGAGGTGGGCGAGGGTGAGGGCGTGCTGCGTCTGTTCCGCGAGGGTGACCAGGCGTTGGGAGTCGTTCAGTTCCCTGCTGGCGGAGACCACGGCGGGGGCGCCGGCCGCGAGGACGGTGAGTCCGGCGACGGCCACTCCGACCACCAGCCTGCTGCGGACGCGGACGCGCCGTCCTGCGTTGGCGGGTCCGTCGGCGCTGGCGGTGCCGTTCTTCCGAGACCGCTTCTTCTGCACCGGTGCTCGCAATCCTGTACGTGTGCTCGTGCTCGTCTACTCGTGTGGCCGAGGTAACGGCCGGTCAACAAGTAAACGCCCCCTGCCCCCTCGTACCGCCTCAGACCTTCGCAGTGTGTTGGGAGGAGAGCCGCACATCGCCCACCCGGCCACTCGAAGGAGTGAACATCACGGAGGAGTGGCCGACCAACTCGGGCACCCGGTGTCAGAGGGCGTCCGTGGACGGGTGGTTGAAAGATCGAGCCGGGCTTTGGCAGTATGCCCGCCCACATCGGCGCGGGGCGGTGGGCCCGGGCGTCCGGACGGCCGCCCCACGCCCCCGGGCATTGGTACAGACCTCCCGCCGTACGGGAGTTCCGCACGGGCAGAATGTCCCCATGCGCATCGACCTGGCCTCGGCCCCCGGTGATCCGGAACGCCCCAATGAGGACTGGGTGTCGGCCTCGGCACCTGCGGCGGGCGGTGGCGTCCTGGTGGTCCTGGACGGGGTCACCCCGCCGCGCGGCGACGACGGCTGCGTGCACGGAGTGCCGTGGTTCGCGGCGCGGCTGGGCGGCCGGTTGACCGAACTGTCCGGATCGCGGCGGGACATGCCGCTGGACCGGATCCTGGCGCGCGCCATCGGCGACACGGCCGACGCCCATCGCGGGAGCTGTGACCTTTCTCACGTCCGGACCCCGCAGGCGACGGTCGTCGTGGTGCGCTGGGACGCGTCCCGCGTGGAGCACCTGGTGCTCTCGGACTCCGTGCTCCTGCTCCGCGCGCCCGGGGGCGCCGTCACGGCGGTGCTCGACGACCGGCTGGACCGGATCCCGCGCGAGGTGCTCGGCTCGGTGGCGGCGACCGACGCGCTGCGCAACGCGGACGGGGGCTTCTTCACGGCCGCCGCCGATCCGGCCGTGGCGGTCCGGGCGGTCTGCGGGAGCACCCCGCGCGAGCGGGTCGGGGCGGTGGCGGCGCTCACGGACGGGGCGAGCCGCTGGACGGACACCTTCGGGGCGGGCGACTGGGCGGCCTGCCTGGACGTGCTGCGCGCGGAGGGCGCCGCCGGGCTGATCGGGCGGGTGCGGGCCATCGAGGCCGATCCGCTGCGCCCGCCGGCCCGCCACAAGCGCCACGACGACGCCTCGGCGGTCTACGCGGAACTCTGAGCCGGGAGGCCCTCCCGGCCGGGCGCGGCCGGGCGCCCCGCCGGGGCCCGGCTCACTCCTCGCCGGAGTTCAGCTGGTTGAGCAGCCGGGCCAGTTCCGCCACTTCGCCCCGGTCCCAGTCGGCGAGCTTGCGCATGTACTGCTCGCGCCGGGCTCCGCGTACGCGCAGGAAACGGGCCCGGCCCTCGTCGGTGAGGCCGACGAGGAAGGCGCGGCCGTCGGCGGGGTCCGGCTCGCGGGCCACCAGGCCCAGCAGCTCCAGAGCGCGCAGCTGGCGGCTCATGGTGGCCTTGCCGACCCCGAAGTAGGCGGCGAGCTCGGTGGCCCGCTGGCGCCCGGCCGCCTCCAGCCTGACCAGCAGCCCGTACGCGGCGGGCTCCAGCTCGGGGTGCAGGGCCCGGGCCATCTCGCCGGAGGAGGCGCGGGCCCGGCGGAGGAAGACGGACAGTTCCCGCTCCAGGGCAAGGAACTCCTGGTCTTCGCTCCCGTGCACGTCCGGCTCCGCTCTCTGGTGGCTCAGGGGTGTCTTCGGGCGCCCGTACGGGATCCCGGTACGGGCTCCCGTACGGACCCAGTATTTCGCAGCGGGCGCGCCCGCGGCCCGGGGCCCCGCCGAAGCGGGTCCCCGGGCCGCGGGCGGTCCCGGTCGCAGGTCAGGCGGCCTTGGTGAAGGAGACCTCGGCGGCGGAGAGGGCCAGCTCCAGCACCTGGCGCACGTCCGTCACCGGGTGCACCTCCAGCGTCTCCAGCACCTCGGCCGGGACGTCGTCCAGATCGGCCTCGTTGCGCTTCGGGATGATCACGGTGGTCAGGCCCGCGCGGTGCGCGGCGAGCAGCTTCTGCTTGACCCCGCCGATGGGCAGCACCCGGCCGGTGAGGGAGACCTCGCCGGTCATGGCCACGTCGGTGCGGACCTGGCGGCCGGAGAGCAGCGAGGCGAGGGCCGTGGTCATGGTGATGCCCGCGCTGGGGCCGTCCTTGGGGACCGCTCCGGCCGGGAAGTGGATGTGCACGCCCCGGTCCTTGAGGTCGGCCACGGGCAGTTCCAGTTCGGCGCCGTGCGAGCGCAGGAAGCTCAGCGCGATCTGCGCCGATTCCTTCATGACGTCGCCCAGCTGGCCGGTGAGGGTGAGCCCGGCGGCCCCGGTCTCGGGGTCGGCGAGCGAGGCCTCGACGAAGAGGACGTCGCCGCCCGCGCCGGTCACGGCGAGACCCGTGGCCACGCCGGGGACGGCGGTGCGCCGTTCGGCCGGGTCCTGGGCGGACTCGGGGACGTGGTGCGGGCGTCCGATCAGGGCGCGCAGACCGTCGGCGCCGATGCGCAGCGGCAGTTCGCTCTCGCCGAGTTCGTGCTGCGAGGCCACCTTGCGCAGCAGCCGCGCGAGGGACCGCTCCAGGGTGCGCACGCCCGCCTCGCGGGTGTACTCCCCGGCGAGGCGGCGCAGCGCGTCCTCCTCCAGGACCACTTCGTCGGCGCCGAGTCCGGCGCGCTCCAGCTGGCGGGGCAGCAGGTGGTCGCGGGCGATGACGACCTTCTCGTCCTCGGTGTAGCCGTCGAGGCGGACGAGTTCCATGCGGTCGGCGAGGGCTTCGGGGATGGCTTCCAGGACGTTCGCGGTGGCCAGGAAGACGACGTCGCTGAGGTCCAGTTCCACCTCCAGGTAGTGGTCCCGGAAGGTGTGGTTCTGGGCCGGGTCCAGGACTTCCAGGAGGGCGGCGGCCGGGTCTCCGCGGAAGTCGGACCCGACCTTGTCGATCTCGTCGAGGAGGACGACGGGGTTCATGGAGCCGGCTTCCTTGATGGCCCGGACGATGCGGCCGGGCAGGGCGCCGACGTAGGTGCGGCGGTGGCCGCGGATCTCGGCCTCGTCGCGGACTCCGCCGAGGGCGACGCGGACGAAGGTGCGGCCCATGGCGTGGGCCACGCTCTCGCCGAGGGAGGTCTTGCCGACGCCGGGGGGCCCGACGAGGGCCAGGACGGCCCCGCCGCGGCGGCCGCCGATGACGCCCATGCCGCGTTCGGAGCGGCGCTTGCGCACGGCGAGGTACTCGGTGATGCGGTCCTTCACGTCGCCGAGCCCGGCGTGTTCGGCGTCGAGGACGGCGCGGGCGCCGCGGATGTCGTAGGCGTCCTCGGTGCGCTCGTTCCAGGGCAGCTCCAGCACGGTGTCGAGCCAGGTCCTGATCCAGGAGCCCTCGGGCGACTGGTCGCTGGAGCGTTCCAGCTTCTCGACCTCCTTGAGGGCGGCCTCGCGCACCTTCTCGGGCAGGTCGGCGGCCTCGACGCGGGCGCGGTAGTCGTCGGACTCCTCGCCGCCCTTCTCGCCGCCGAGCTCGCGCAGTTCCTTGCGGACCGCTTCGAGCTGGCGGCGCAGCAGGAACTCGCGCTGCTGCTTGTCGACGCCGTCCTGGACGTCCTTGGCGATGGACTCGGCCACGTCCTGTTCGGCGAGGTGGTCGCCGAGCGCCTTGACGGCGAGCCTGAGGCGGGCGACGGGATCGGCGGTCTCCAGCAGTTCGACCTTCTGGGCGACGCTCAGGAAGGGCGAGTAGCCGGAGTTGTCGGCGAGGGCCGAGACCCCTTCGATCTGCTGGACCCGGTCCACGACCTGCCAGGCCCCGCGCTTCTTGAGCCAGCTGGTGGCGAGGGCCTTGTACTCCTTGACGAGCTCGGTGACGGCTCCGGGCAGCGGATCGGGCACCTTCTCGTCGACGGTTTCGCCCTCGACCCACAGCGCGGCGCCCGGGCCGGTGGTCCCGGCGCCGATGCGGACGCGGCCGCGGCCCCGGATGAGCGCGCCGGGATCCCCGTCGGAGAGCCGTCCCACCTGCTCGACGGTCCCCAGCACACCGGTGGCGGCGTACTTGCCGTCGACGCGGGGCACGAGCAGGACCCGGGGCTTGCCGCTCCCGGCCGCCGCCTGCGCCGCCTCGACGGCTCCGCGCACCTCGGCGTCGGACAGATCGAGCGGTACGACCATCCCAGGCAGCACGACCTCGTCGTCGAGCGGCAGTACGGGCAGGGTGAGCGTTACGGACGTCGAAGCCATGATCTTCCCTCCGGCAGTGAAGTTGAGCTATGCCGACTCAATGCATGTGCGCCCCCCGATGTTCCCCCCACCCCGTTCGCCGGCGGCGAACACCAAGGATTGCCGTCCGGTACTGGTCGACCTTTCATTGACCAGCTTCAGGCTGCACGTGATCTTGCACAGGTCAGCGTGACGTTGCATGAGAGGCGGAGTTAGCTGGTCGTAGTGCATGCGTTAGGTGGTACCGGGCCGTGTGGCAGGGCCTCCGGCGGAGGGCTTCGAGGTCGGGTACATCGATCCGGGTGGGTCGGAGTTCCGACGCCCCCTCGCGGATGTGTGGGCGACGCGGTTCGAGGTCTTAGTGCTGGACTGAGGCGGGCATACGGACTGGCATCACTCCAAGGATGAGGTTCTCCATGGCCTCGGGCATACGACCAAACCTGGCCAGCCAGTTGGCGACGACATACAACTCGCCATGCTCATCCAGGCCGAGGAACGAACGGCCGTGGTCAAGTTCCCCCAACGGAAAGAGGTGGCACCCGATCTCCTCACCCCATTCACCGAATCGGCCCTCTTCGCCCAGCGCAAGCAGCGGGTCGAGTTCGAACGGTTCCCTCGCTCTCGTGATCCCGGAGCCACTGCCAACCACAGTCAGCCCGCCGAACTCACGCAGGAAATCCTCGGCGGCGGAATGAACACGGAAGCCGTCGGCTTCCAGACGCTCTCGCCGCGTTGTCACCTCAACATTTCGCCCCGGATACCAGCCCGCATCACGCAGCACTGACTCCACCTCGGCCGACCAGACGTGGGACTCCCTCTCCTGAACTGCACGCCGGCCACGCACCAAACGGGCGGCGAACGCGACTACCTCGGCTGGATCGGCTGCCTCGAAAGCGACACGATCTCCCCGTTCGCCGCGGTCCACTACGGAGTAACGATCCGGACGGGCGAACATCGCCGGGAGCGGTTCACGCCCCCAGTCCTCCCAGTTGTCTGATGCCGACACGCTCAGCTGCTGCATCGAGATCCACGGATACATCGCGCTCAGCAACGGGTCACTGGCAGCCGCCTGCAACAGCGCCCCCAGGGACGGGGAGGACTGGTCGCCCACAGCTGGAGGGAGGGTATTCCTCCAAGAGCACCGCCCAAGCCTCCGCATGACTGCGCTTCGCACCTTCAGACCCCATGCCCCGACGATGCTGCACGCTCGCCGACGGCGTCAACGACGAAACCGCTCAAGGGCCGACTACGCGAAATGCAAGGTTGTTCTGGGCAACCGGGCCACGCATCGCCCAGCTCAACTCTTCACCACGCACCTCACCACGCAGGCCTCTCGCAACTTCACATTGGATCGGACAATTGCGACGAGGAGAGGAGGGCGGTCGTGGTCGTTCCAGGGTGCCCGCGCTGTGGGCGGGAGCTGATGGCGTTCGAGGTCCTGCGGCGCGGGAGCCTCTGGGGTGGCGGCGGGCCGCGCCCGCGGTCCGGGGAGTCGTGGTGGGAGTGCCCCGGCTGCGACTGGCTGGGCGTCCGGCGCCCGCCGGACGGGCCGCTGCGGCCGATGCGGCGACTGGAGGGGGCGGAGGAGACCTGCGTGTTCTGCGGGTTCGAGGGGAACGTCGCCGGAGTCCCGTGGCGGGCGGAGGACGGCGGCTGGCGGGACTGGATCGTCTGCCTGAGCTGCGGCAGGAGCAACCAGCGTCGCGTCGGGCCGCCGGACGGCCCCGCCCGGGCCGACGAATAGGAAACGAGACGTCGCGTCTTGACGATCTCGCCGGCCCGGGGCACAGTGAACCCAGAAAGCGAGACGGTACGTCTCGTCTCATCAGTGACGGGAGCATCCCCATGCGCACTTCAGCCACCGGCACCGGCCGCGTCTGGTTCGTCACCGGCGCCAGCCGCGGTCTCGGGCGCGCCTTCGCCGAAGCGGCGCTGGCCGCCGGTGACCGCGTCGCCGCCGCCGCGCGCAGCACCGGGCCGCTGGCGGAGCTCGCCGCCGCGCACCCCGGCCGGGTCCTGCCGCTCCCCCTCGACGTCACCGACCGCGACGCGGTCTTCGCGGCCGTCGAAACGGCCGTCGGCCACTTCGGCCGGCTCGACGTCGTCGTCAACAACGCCGGGACGCTCACGATGGGCATGGTCGAGGAGTTCACCGAAGCCGAGGCCCGCGCCCAGCTGGACGTCAACTTCTTCGGGGCGCTCTGGGTGACCCAGGCCGTGCTGCCCGTACTGCGCGGCCAGGGCTCGGGACACCTCGTCCAGATCTCCAGCATCGGCGCACTCGCCGGTTTCGCGAGCACCGGCCTCTACAGCGCGAGCAAGTGCGCCCTGGAGGGGATGAGCGAGGCCGCGGCCGCGGAGGCGGCCGGCTTCGGGGTGAAGGTGAGCATCGTCCAGCCCGGGGGGTACTGGACCGACCTCTACACGGCCATGGGCTCCACCACCCCCCGGCAGGTGTACGGCCCGCTGCGCGCCGAGCTGGAGGCGCGGTTCTCCGAGGGGTCCGTCGACAGCGACCCGGCGCTCGCCGCGCGGGCGCTGCTCGCGCTGGTCGACAGCGACGAGCCGCCGCTGCGCCTGCTGCTCGGGAGCATGGTCTACGACCTGGCCTTCGACATCGCCCGGCGCCGGATGGACACCTGGGCGGGCTGGGAGCCCGTCAGCCGCGCCGCGGAGGCGGCCGTGCCCGCCCCGCGCGCCTGAGCGGCGCGGTCGGCGGGAGACGTAACGGAGCCGTCCGCCACCGGGCCCGTGGGGGTACCGGGACGCCGCGGCCTCGCCTCGCCCTCCCCCGCCCGAGACGGCCATGCGCCCCGGTCCGGGGCCGGCCCCGGACGTCGGGATGCGGGCCGGACCCAGGGCCGGGGTGCTCACGCGGGCCCCGGGCCCCGGGCTCCGGGGGCGGGCTGCCCGGGGGGCCGTCAGGGGCCGGTGGCGACCGGACGGTCCGGCGAGGGGAGGCCCCACTCGCTCCAGGAGCCGTCGTATACCGCCGTGTCCCGGTATCCCGCGAGCGCCGCCCCCAGCGCGAGCACGCACGCCGTGACCCCGGACCCGCAGCTGAACCGGAGCCGCTCCCGGCCGCCGGTCACCGCCTCGAAGGCGCTGCGGAGCCCGACCGGCGGCAGCATCCGCCCGTCCGGGCCCAGGAGTTCCCCGAACGGCAGGTTCACCGCGCCCGGCATGTGGCCGCCGCGCAGCCCCGGCCGGGGTTCGGGGGCCGCGCCCTCGAAGCGCTCGCGGGTGCGGGCGTCGAGCACGGCGGCGGCCGGGTCGGCCAGGGCCGCCGAGACGTCGGCGGCGTCCACCAGCAGCCCGGCGCGCGGCCGGGCGGTGAAGGAGCCGCGCGGGCCCCCGTACGCCGCCGCCCCGGGCTCGACGGGCAGTCCGGCGGCGGCCCAGGCGGGCAGGCCCCCGTCCAGGACGGCCGCCCGCTCGAAGCCCATGGCGCGCAGCATCCACCAGGCGCGGGCGCTGGAGTAGATCCCGGCGGCGTCGTAGACGACCACGGTGGCGCCGTCGTCGAGGCCGAGCCCGCGCATCGCCTCGGTGAACTCCGGGGCGCCGGGCATGGTGTGCGGGGCGGCGGCGGTGTGGTCGCTGAGGGCGCCGTCGAGGTCGAAGGGGCGGGCGCCGGGGATCCGGGCGGCGGCGCCCCGGTGCGCGCCGACGGAGGCGTCGAACAGGACGGGCCCGTCGCGGCCGGTCCGCTCCGCGAGCCACTCGACCCCGACGAGCGGTCCGAAGCCGGGGCCGTCCGGCCCGGCGGTCGCGGAGGGGGTCGGTCCGGGTGTGGGCATGCGGCACCTCCGAGGGTGCGACGGGCCCCGCCCGCCGGGGCGCCGGGCCCGCCGGGTGTCTGACGCGGGCCGCCCCATCCTCCCCCGCCCCGGGCCCCGTCCTACCCGCAGCCCCCCGGTCTCGCGTACACCGCCACGCGCGCCCCCCGCACCGCGGTGAGCGAGCAGCGTTCGAAGGAGGTGGCCAGGGCGTCGCGTTTGGCGGCCTCGCGGGGGTACGGGTCCAGGGGCTGGTCCGGCGGGTCCAGGAGGGCGATGACCCGGGGGGCGCGCAGCAGGGCCTCCCGGATCCGCTCCGGCGGGAGTTCGGTGCCGTGGAGGGTGCGCGAAGCGGCCGGGGAGCGGTCCAGGGCCACGTCGCGCAGGCCGGCGTAGACGGTGGGCGAGGACAGCAGCCACTCGCGCCGCCGCGCGGGCAGGAACAGCACCGCGTCCCCGGGCCGCGCCCGCTCCCGTACGGCGGCGGCCACCGCGAGCACGTCGTCCTTGCGGCTCTCGGGGGTCCGCAGCCACGCCGACCACCAGCCGAACGGCACCAGCAGCGCCGCCGCCAGCAGCCACGGCCCCCACCCCCGGGCCCGCGCCGCCCGGCCCCCGGCGAGCAGGGCGAGCCCGGTCAGCGCGTAGAGGACGTAGCGGTCGACGTACCAGGGGTGCACCAGCGAGAGGGCCATCAGCAGCCCCGGCGGCAGCAGCGCGAGCGGTACGGCGACCCGTACGAGGGCCGTGAGGTCCCGCTCGGCGGCGCCCCGCGCGAGCAGCGCCGCCGCGCCCGCGAGCACCCCGTACGCCGCCCAGTCCTGCCAGGACGGCCGGCCGAGCCAGCCGAGCTGCGCCTGCGCCTGCCGGGCGCTGACCAGGGCGAGCGGCAGCAGCCCGGCGGCGACCGCGGCGGCGGCACGCCGCCAGCCGCGCGAGCTGCGGGCGACGGGGGCGTGCGCGAGCAGGGCGAGGGCGGCGAACTCGTGCAGCCAGCAGCCGAGGAGCAGCACGGCGGCGTACGCGGCCCACCGCTCGCGCAGCATCAGGTAGGTGGCCCAGACCACGGCGGCGGCGACGAGGGCGTACGAGCGCCCCTCCTGCGCGTAGGCCTGGACGGGCGGGAGCAGGGCGTAGGCGGAGCCGGCGAGCAGCGCGGCCCGCTCGCCCGCCAGCCGGTGCGCGACCGCGGCCACCCCGGCGGCGGCGAGCGCGGCGCCGGCCACGGACGGCAGCCGCAGCGCCCACAGGCCCCCGTCCCACAGCCCGAACACCCCGTGCATCAGCAGGTAGTAGAGGCCGTGGACGGCGTCGACCTGTCCGAGGAGCGCGGCCAGGTCGCTCAGGGGGCGGTGCGCGACCTGCCAGGTGGTGGACTCGTCGCGCCACATGCTGCCGCCGTCGGGGCCGCGTTCCAGGGCGAGCAGGCCGAGGAGCGCGGCGAGGAGCGGCGGCAGCCAGCGCCAGGGGGCGGTGCGGCGGATGTCGGCCTCCGGGGTGCTCGGGGGGGGCGGGTGCGCGGGCGGGCGGGGGGCGCGGGGGCTTTCCGTGGCGGGGCGGGGACTCCATACTCGGGGTTCGGCCGAGTCCCCGCGGAGGTGGGTGTGCGAGCGTCCCGAACGTGTGCCGCGGTGGCGGCGGCACTGGTGGCCGCGGCGGCCGCGGCCGGCTGCGGATCCGGCGGTTCCGGCGGTTCCGGCGACGGGTCGGCCTCCCCGCCCCCGGCGTCCGCCACCGCCTCGCGCTCCGCCTCCGGCTCCCCGTCCGCCTCCGCGAGCCCCCCGGCGCGCACCCCGCCCGCGAGCCCCTCCGCGAGCCCCTCCACCACCGTTGCTCCCCCGGCGTCCGAGACCCTGCTGCGGGTCTCGCGCACCGGCGGCTACGCGGGCCGGCCCCACACCCTGCGCATCGCCCCGGACGGCTCCTGGACCCGGCTCGGCGCCGATGACCGGCCCGAGGGGTCGGGCACGCTGGACCCGGCCGGGCTGGAGGCGCTGCGGGCGGCCCTGCGGGCGGCGGACCTTCCCCGGCTGCCCCGGACCGCGAGGGCGGACCCGCCGGTCAGGGACGGTTTCACGTACTCCTTCGCCCACGGCGGCGTCGAGGTGTCCGCCGACCAGGACGTCCTCGCCCCGGGGCTGGCGAAGGTGCTGGCCGCCCTCCCGGGCTTCGACCCGGAGCCGTAGGACCCGCCGCCCGGTGCCGCCGCCGCGGCCGGGGGTACTCCGTACGGGGGTCACGGGGTGCGGGGCCGCCCGGGGCCGTACGCCGTCCGGCGGGCCTCCCGCGGGCCGGGCGTCACCCGGCGGTCACTGTCCGAACCGCACATAGCCGCAGGCCGGTGCCTCCTCTACGCTGCACCCCAACACGCGACACGCGGGATCTTCAGGGGCGGGACATGGAACAGACACACACCACCCACAGCGGCGCCGCGGCCACCCCCGGCGCCCAGCGGCGCGTGCTCGTGGTCGAGGACGACCGCACCATCGCCGACGCCATCGCGGCCCGGCTGCGGGCCGAGGGCTTCCAGGTGCAGACGGCGTACGACGGCCCGGCCGCCGTGGCGGCGGCCGAGAGCTGGCTGCCCGAGCTGCTGGTGCTGGACGTCATGCTGCCCGGCTTCGACGGGCTGGAGGTGTGCCGCCGGGTGCAGGCGCAGCGGCCCGTCCCGGTGCTGATGCTCACCGCCCGCGACGACGAGACGGACATGCTGGTCGGTCTCGGGGTCGGGGCCGACGACTACATGACGAAGCCGTTCTCGATGCGCGAGCTGGCCGCGCGGGTCCACGTCCTGCTGCGCCGGGTGGAGCGGGCCACGCTGGCCGCGCACACCCCGCGCGGGGCGACGCTGCGGCTGGGCGACCTGGAGATCGACCACGCGCAGCGCCGGGTGCGGGTGCAGGCGGAGGACGTGCACCTGACGCCGACGGAGTTCGACCTGCTGGTGTGCCTGGCGGGGACGCCGCGCGCGGTGCTCTCGCGCGAGCAGCTCCTCGCGGAGGTGTGGGACTGGGCGGACGCGTCGGGCACCCGTACGGTCGACAGCCACATCAAGGCGCTGCGCCGGAAGATCGGCGCGGAGCGGATCCGTACGGTCCACGGCGTCGGGTACGCCCTGGAGACCCCGGCGCAGCCGTGAGCGGCCGGTCCCCCGGCCCGGGGCTGCGGCCCTATTCGCCGTTCTCGATCAAGA
Organism: Streptomyces sp. NPDC048507; assembly: GCF_043199995.1. Taxonomy (NCBI): domain Bacteria; kingdom Bacillati; phylum Actinomycetota; class Actinomycetes; order Kitasatosporales; family Streptomycetaceae; genus Streptomyces; species Streptomyces sp. NPDC048507. The sequence continues at coordinate 28,699 of NZ_JBICWZ010000010.1, forward strand.
CGAAGCTGGGCACGCTCGTCGTGGTGTCGGTGTTCATCACCACGGGTCTGCTGATGGTGGCCCTGCGCACCGCGACGGAGCTGCGGTTCATCACGGTGTTCTCGGTGATCGCCTCGATGCTGATCACCCAGTTCGTGGCGCACAGCCTGACGGCTCCGCTGGACGACATGACGACGGTGGCCCGGGCGATATCCCACGGGGACTACACGCGCCGGGTGCGCGGGGCGGGCCGCCGGGACGAGCTGGGCGACCTGGCCTCGACGATCAATCTGATGGCCGACGACCTGGAGGCCGTGGACAGGCACCGCAAAGAACTGGTCGCGAACGTCTCGCACGAGCTCCGCACGCCGATCGCGGCGTTGCGGGCGGTGCTGGAGAACGTCGTGGACGGGGTCTCGGAGGCCGATCCGGAGACGATGCGCACCGCGCTCAAGCAAACGGAACGGCTCGGCCGGCTGGTGGAGACCCTGCTGGACCTGTCCCGGGTGGACAACGGGGTGGTGCCGCTGAAGTGCCGCCGCTTCGAGGTGTGGCCGTACCTGTCGGGGGTGTTGAAGGAATCGGGGCTGGCGGCCGCGGGGCGGCCCGGCCTGGCGTCGGGTTCGGGCGGGCACACCCGCAACGACGTGCACCTTCACCTGGACGTGTTCCCGACCGAGCTGACGGCGTACGCGGACGCGGAACGGCTGCACCAGGTGGTCGCGAACCTGATCGACAACGCGGTCAAGCACAGTCCGCCGCACGGCCGGGTGACGGTCCGGGCGCGGGCGGGCGGGCCGGCCGGGAGCCTGGCCCTGGAGGTCGTCGACGAAGGACCCGGAATCCCGGAGGCCGAGCGCCACCGGGTCTTCGAGCGTTTCAACCGGGGCGCGGCGCGGGGCGGGGACGGGGGCACCGGGCTGGGCCTGGCCATCGCCCGCTGGGCCGTCGGCCTGCACGGGGGCCACATCGGCGTGGCCGAATCGTCACGGGGTTGCCGAATCCTCGTCACTCTTCCGGGCAGCTCACCGGCATCGTCTTGACGTAGGGTTCTGAAGGGAAGGACATGATCTCGGCCACACGTGCCCGGGGTCGTCAGGGGTGCGAGGCCGTGGGGGTCGCAACCTGGATGCCCCCTACCCGAACCACGCTTGTTTCCCGCCATTCCACGCGATGAAACCCGCCGTTCGGTGTGACCTGCGCGACGGAAGTCCCGCCCGGCCTGCATCACACCGCCCGGGAGGCGTAGCCTTTATTCCCGCTGTCCATACCTTGTGAAGCGGAAGAGGGCGGTTGCCGCCGTGTCGCCACAGTCCCCCAGTAACTCGAGCACCACGACCGACGCAGCAGAGGGCGGGAAGACCCCTGCCTCAGGCTTCGGCGCGAATGAGTGGCTCGTCGACGAGATCTATCAGCAGTACCTCCAGGACCCGAATTCGGTCGACCGGGCCTGGTGGGACTTCTTCGCCGACTACAAGCCGGGGGGCGCTGTCGCTCCGGTGAAGGCGGACGGTCCCCAGAAGTCCACGACGACGGAGGGCGCCTCCGCACAGGCCGCCACCTCCGCCACAGCCCCTCAGGCCACCGTCGCCGCCGCCACGGGGGCGGCGCGCGCCGTGCCTCCCGCAGCCGGCAACGGCGGCACGGGAGCGGCTCCGGCCGCCCCGGCCCCCTCGCCTGTGTCAGCTCCTGCCCCTGCTCCTGCCACCCCCTCTGGTGCCCCTGCTGTGACTGTCACCTCCCAGGCCCCGGCCGCCGCACCGGCCGCTCCTGCCCCTCAGGCTCCGGCCGCCGCCGCTCCCGCAGCCCAGAAGGCCGCGCCCGCCACCGAGGCCCCCTCCGGCCCCGAACTGGTGACGCTCCGCGGCCCTGCCGCTGCCGTGGCCAAGAACATGAACGCCTCGCTGGAGGTGCCGACGGCCACGTCCGTGCGCGCCGTCCCGGTGAAGCTGCTGTTCGACAACCGCATCGTGATCAACAACCACCTCAAGCGCGCCCGGGGCGGGAAGATCTCCTTCACGCACCTCATCGGCTACGCGATGGTGCAGGCGATCAAGGCCATGCCGGCCATGAACTACTCCTTCGCGGAGAAGGACGGCAAGCCGACCCTGGTCAAGCCGGAGCACGTGAACTTCGGCCTCGCGATCGACCTGGTGAAGCCGAACGGCGACCGCCAGCTCGTCGTCGCCGGCATCAAGAAGGCCGAGACCCTCAACTTCTTCGAGTTCTGGCAGGCCTACGAGGACATCGTCCGCCGGGCCCGCGTCGGCAAGCTGACGATGGACGACTTCACCGGCGTCACCGTCTCGCTGACCAACCCCGGCGGTCTGGGCACCGTGCACTCCGTGCCCCGCCTGATGCCCGGACAGTCGGTCATCATGGGCGTCGGCTCCATGGACTACCCCGCCGAGTTCCAGGGCACCTCGCAGGACACCCTGAACAAGCTGGGCATCTCCAAGGTCATGACCCTGACCTCGACCTACGACCACCGGGTCGTCCAGGGCGCGGCCTCCGGCGAGTTCCTGCGCATCGTCGCGAACCTGCTGCTGGGCGAGAGCGGCTTCTACGACGACGTCTTCGAGGCGCTGCGCATCCCGTACGAGCCGGTCCGCTGGCTCCGGGACATCGACGCCTCGCACGACGACGACGTCACGAAGGCCGCCCGCGTCTTCGAGCTGATCCACTCCTACCGGGTCCGCGGCCACGTCATGGCCGACACCGACCCGCTGGAGTACAAGCAGCGCAAGCACCCCGACCTCGACATCACCGAGCACGGGCTCACCCTGTGGGACCTGGAGCGCGAGTTCGCCGTCGGCGGGTTCTCCGGCAAGTCGATGATGAAGCTCCGCGACATCCTCGGCGTGCTGCGCGACTCGTACTGCCGCACCACCGGCGTCGAGTTCATGCACATCCAGGACCCGAAGCAGCGCCGCTGGATCCAGGACCGCATCGAGCGCCCGCACACCAAGCCGGAGCGCGAGGAGCAGCTGCGCATCCTGCGCCGCCTGAACGCGGCGGAGGCCTTCGAGACGTTCCTGCAGACGAAGTACGTCGGCCAGAAGCGCTTCTCCCTGGAGGGCGGCGAGTCCGTCATCCCGCTGCTCGACGCCGTCATCGACTCGGCCGCCGAGGCCCGCCTCGAAGAGGTCGCGATCGGCATGGCCCACCGCGGCCGGCTGAACGTGCTGGCGAACATCGTCGGCAAGTCGTACGCGCAGATCTTCCGCGAGTTCGAGGGCAACCTCGACCCGAAGTCCATGCACGGCTCCGGCGACGTCAAGTACCACCTGGGCGCCAACGGCACCTTCACGGGCCTGGACGGGGAGCAGATCAAGGTCTCGCTCGTCGCGAACCCCTCGCACCTGGAGGCGGTGGACCCGGTCCTGGAGGGCGTGGTCCGCGCCAAGCAGGACATCATCAACAAGGGCGGCACGGACTTCACGGTCCTGCCCATCGCCCTGCACGGCGACGCGGCCTTCGCGGGCCAGGGCGTCGTCGCCGAGACGCTGAACATGTCGCAGCTGCGCGGCTACCGCACCGGCGGCACCGTGCACGTGGTCATCAACAACCAGGTCGGCTTCACCGCCGCCCCGGAGTCCTCGCGTTCCTCGATGTACGCGACGGACGTGGCCCGCATGATCGAGGCGCCGATCTTCCACGTGAACGGCGACGACCCGGAGGCCGTGGTCCGCATCGCGCGGCTCGCCTTCGAGTTCCGTCAGGCGTTCAACAAGGACGTGGTCATCGACCTCATCTGCTACCGCCGCCGCGGCCACAACGAGTCCGACAACCCGGCGTTCACGCAGCCGCTGATGTACGACCTGATCGACAAGAAGCGCTCGGTGCGCAAGCTGTACACCGAGTCCCTCATCGGTCGCGGCGACATCACCCTGGAAGAGGCCGAGCAGGCCCTCCAGGACTTCCAGGGCCAGCTGGAGAAGGTCTTCGCGGAGGTCCGCGAAGCCGCCACGCAGCCCGCGGTCGCCCCGCCGGCCCCGGTCTCGCAGGCCGACTTCCCGGTCACCGTGAACACCGCGGTCTCCCAGGACGTCGTCAAGCGGATCGCCGAGTCCCAGGTCAACATCCCCGACGGGGTCACCGTCCACCCGCGTCTGCTGCCGCAGCTGCAGCGCCGCGCGGCGATGATCGACGAGGGCACGATCGACTGGGGCATGGGCGAGACCCTGGCCTTCGGTTCGCTGCTGATGGAGGGCACCCCGGTCCGGCTGTCCGGCCAGGACTCCCGCCGCGGCACCTTCGGCCAGCGCCACGCGGTCCTCATCGACCGCGAGACGGGCGAGGACTACACCCCGCTGCTGTACCTGGCGGACGACCAGGCCCGCTACAACGTCTACGACTCGCTGCTCTCCGAGTACGCGGCGATGGGCTTCGAGTACGGCTACTCGCTGGCCCGCCCGGAGGCGCTGGTCCTGTGGGAGGCGCAGTTCGGTGACTTCGTCAACGGCGCGCAGACCGTCGTCGACGAGTTCATCTCCTCCGCCGAGCAGAAGTGGGGCCAGACCTCCGGCGTCACCCTGCTGCTGCCGCACGGCTACGAGGGCCAGGGCCCGGACCACTCCTCGGCCCGCCCGGAGCGGTTCCTCCAGCTCTGCGCGCAGAACAACATGACGGTCGCGATGCCGACGCTGCCGTCGAACTACTTCCACCTGCTGCGCTGGCAGGTCCACAACCCGCACCACAAGCCGCTCATCGTCTTCACCCCGAAGTCGATGCTGCGTCTGAAGGCGGCGGCGTCGAAGGCGGAGGAGTTCACGAACGGTTCGTTCCGTCCGGTCATCGGTGACGCGACGGTGGACCCGAACGCGGTCCGCAAGGTCGTCTTCTGCGCGGGCAAGGTCTACTACGACCTGGAGGCCGAGCGGGAGAAGCGCGGCATCACGGACACCGCGATCATCCGCATCGAGCGCCTGTACCCGCTGCCGGGTGCGGAGCTCCAGGCGGAGATCGCCAAGTTCCCGAACGCGGCGAAGTACATCTGGGCCCAGGAGGAGCCGGCGAACCAGGGTGCGTGGCCGTTCATCGCGCTGAACCTGATCGACCACCTCGACCTGGCCGTCGGCGCCGACATCCCGGCCGGCGAGCGCCTGCGCCGCGTGTCGCGTCCGCACGGCTCGTCTCCGGCGGTGGGCTCCGCGAAGCGCCACCAGGCGGAGCAGCAGCTCCTGCTGAACGAGGTCTTCGAGGCGTAGTCACCGCGCGCCCCGCCGTACCGCGGAAGGCCCGGCCCCCTCGGGGACCGGGCCTTCCGGCCGTCCACGGACCCGCGGGGGCGGGGGTCTACGGCTGGGGTTCGAAGTCCCAGTAGGGGCGGGTCTGCTGGCGGGCCGAAACGGTGTGGACGTGCTGGGGACCCAGGGTGCGGGTCAGGGACTTCAGGCCGGCCTCCTCGTGTTTGGAGGCCTCCGCGTCCTCCCGTACCGCGCGCAGGTCCGCGGCCAGGGCGATCTGGGCGCTCAGAGTCATCGGATGGTCGGGGCCGAGGACCCGTTCCGCGCCGCGCAGGGTCTCGCGGCTGAGGTCGACCGCGGATTCCAGCCGGCCGGTGATGTTGCGGTGCCCGGTGGCGTTCAGGGCGCAGCCCAGGGTCCAGGGGTGGCGGTCGCCGAGGGCGCCCCGCATGCCGACCAGGGCCTGTTCGGCGAGGTTCAGAGCCTCGGTCCGCTCGCCCTGGGCCCGCAGCACGAGGGCGAGGTTGCCGACGGTGCCGATGCTGTACGGGTGGGCCAGCCCCAGCTGGGTCTGGTAGCCGCGTACGACCTCCTCGGAGATCCGGCGGGCCTCCTCGATGTCCCCGTACTCGCGCAGGTAGGTGGCGTAGTCGGAGGCGACCATCAGGGTCCAGGGGAATTCGGCGCCGAACACCCGGGTGGAGCGGTCCAGGACGCCCCGCAGCCGGGCTCCGGCGCCGGGGATGTCGCCGGAGCGGCGCAGGCACATGCCGAGGTTGTGTTCGGCGCGCAGGGTCTGGGGGTGGTTGGGGCCCAGGACCTGGGTGTTGAGCTTGAGGCCCTGTTCCTGGCGGGCGAGGGCCTCGCGGTAGCGGCCCATGAGGCGCAGGCCCATCGCGCAGCCGATGCCGGAGGAGAGGGTGGCGATGTGCCGTACGCGCAGCACCCGTTCGCGGCGGCGCAGGGTGTCGAGGTCGGTGTCGTAGGCCTCCTGGTAGCGGCCGAGCAGGCGCAGCGCGACGGCGACGTTGTTCTGGGCGTTGAGGGTGGTGGAGTCGTCCTCGCCGAGCAGTTCGCGGTAGGTGGCGAAGGCGTGCTCCAGCAGTTCCCTGGCCCGGTCGAACTTGGCGGTGCTGAGCAGGACTCCGGCGTAGGTGCTGGTGGCGCGCAGGGTCTCCAGGTCGCGGTGGCCGCGTTCGGCGACGAGCCGGTCGGCGACGGAGCGGGCGAGGGTCTCGGCGTGCCGGAAGTGGCCGAGCATGCGCAGGGCGCCGCCGTAGTGGTAGCTGAGCTCGCGGACCTGGTCGTGGTCGTCGCCCAGCATGGCCCGCCAGACCCCGTCGGTCTGTTCGGACAGGCGCAGGCACGTGCGGTACTCGCCGGCCAGGATGAGGTAGCGCAGGCAGTGCAGCAGGAAGTTCTGGATGCGGGGGTTGCTGCTGGTCAGGACGCCGGCGGAGTCGAGGTGGGGGATGAGTTCGGCGTACCTGGGCCAGAGCCGGGAGTCGGTGGGGCGGCCGGGGTCGGCGGCGGCGAGGACCTGGCGTACGGCGCGGGAGAGCTGGTCGGCCTCGTCGTCGGCGAGGTTGCCGCGGACGATGTTGTGGACCATGCGGTGCAGTTGCACGGTCTCCAGTCCGCCGCCCTCCTCCACGGCGAGGTCGGAGTACTCCAGGCGGACGACGGAGAACTGGACGAGCTTGTTGAGGGCCGCGTTCCAGCGGACCTGGTCGTGGATCAGCCCGGCCAGGTGCTCGGGGACGTCGTCGGCGGGGAACTCGCGCAGCAGCCGCAGCGGGACCCGGCCGGGGGCGAAGAAGACGAACAGCCGTAGCAGGGCGAGGGCGTCGGGGAAGCTCTCCCGGACGTTGTTGAGGAGTATCGCCAGTGCGGTCGGGAAGGGCAGCGGGTAGTCGTCGGAGAGGGTGACGGCCTCGTGGGAGTCCAGCCGGTGGCGCAGGAGTTCGAGGTATTCGCCGACGCGCATCGGGGAGTCGGCGAGCCAGCCGGCGGTCTGGTCGAGGGCGAGCGGGTAGTCCTCCAGGGCCTCGGCGAGCTGGTCGGCCTCCTCACCGGTCAGGCGCAGGGCCCGGCGGCGGATGAAGGTGACGGACTCGGGGCGGGCGTAGAGGGGGACTTCGACGAGGCTGGTGTGCCGGGCGGCCCATTCGCGGTTTCGGGAGGTGATGATCACGTCTCCGGCGCCGGAGGGCAGCAGGTCGGTGAGGTCGTCGGGGCTGTCGCAGCCGTCGAAGACGATCAGCCACCGGTGGTACGGGGACCCGCGCCGCAGCGCCTCCAGTACGGCCCGGATCTGTTCGCCGTAGCTGCCGGCGCCGCGCGGCAGGCCGAGGGCGGGCGCGAGGTCGGCGAGGCGTTCGCGCAGGGTGGGCCGGTCCTCGGCGGGGACCCACCAGACGACGTCGTACTCGGAGGCGAAGCGGTAGGCGTACTCGGTGGCGACCTGGGTCTTGCCCACGCCGGAGAGGCCGAGCAGGGTGACGGTGGAGGCGCCGGGCGGGGCGTCGGTGAGGGCGGCGCGCAGCCGGCCGATGACGTCGTTGCGGCCCGTGAAGCGCGGGTTGCGGCGCGGGACGCGGCCCCAGATCTCGGGCGGGTCGTTGGGGAAGCGGGGGCCGCGGCGGCCGCTCTCGGTGCCGATCCGGTCGGTGGGCAGCTCCAGGCGGCGCAGCACGCGGTACTCGGCCTCGTAGGAGTCCAGGCCCCACAGGTCGGTCTTCTCCAGCGCGGCGACGGCGCTGGGCAGCGGGGCGTCGGTGAGGCAGACGGCGGCGAACCGGTCGGGGTGGGCCTCGGTGACGGTACGCAGCGCGGTGTTCCACTCGTCGTCGGTGTGGGTGCCCGCGGAGAAGTAGCGCTCGCTGAGGACGAGGACGACCTTGCCGCCGGCCCGGGGCAGGTCGTCCAGGGCCTCGGTGAGGCCGGGGCTGGTCTGCGGGTCCCAGCGCTGGAGCGCGACGCGGTGGCCGTGCTCTTCCAGGCGGTGGGCGATCCACGCCGCCCAGGGGCGGTTGAAGCCCGCGAAGCTGATGACGAAGCGCTGCGGCGGGGCGGCTCCGTCGCGGTCGAGTCGCGTACCGGTACCGGTCATGCGGCCGTCTCCCTGGGGTCCGGGCGGTGGACGGGGTGTGAGGCGGTGCGGAGAGGGGCGGGGTTGAAAGGTACCGCAGCGGACGGCCCCTCAGACCTGTACGAATGGGGCGAGTTCGGGGTGGGCCTCGCACCAGGTGCGACGCTCGCGCTCCAGGGCCCGGCGGGCGGTGGCGTGCTGGTCCCCGGGGGGCGGCAGTTCGTCCATGGCCCGCTCGGCGGCGATCATCCCGTCGACGAACTCGGCTCCGGTGACGGTGAGTTGGGGATGGGCCCGCAGGACCGGGAGGACGGCGGCGACCTGGGCGCGGATCCGGGCGTGCTGGGCCCAGGCGCCGCGGGCCCCGTAGAGGGCGGCGCGCTGCCAGTAGCCGGCCAGGGCCAGGTGGGCGTACGCGCCGTGCAGGAGCCCCTCCAGGGGCCTGGGGTCGCCGCGCCAGGGGGCCCAGTGGCGGGGGGTGCGGTCGGCGGTGTGCAGGGTGAGGACGTCGGTGAGCGCGGCGAGCTTGCCGTGCTGGATCTCGTGGACCAGGGTCGCGGCCAGCGCGGGCGGCGCCTGTCCGCGGGCCAGGACGGAGCCGGCGGCCGCGGGGAGGGTGGCGCCGCTGGAGCGGGTGCCGCCGGCGAGGGGGACCACCGAGCGCAGCAGCAGGCCGGCCTCCTGCGCGCGGGCGGAGTCGTAGCGCTCCAGCAGGGTGAGCGCCCCGGCCCACTGGGTGTCCCAGCGCTTGTGGCCCTTGGGGGTGAGCCGGCGGGCCGGACGCACGGCCGCCGGGGGCGGGGCGGCCGGGGCGCGATAGGGGTCGAGGTCGTCGAGGGAGGTGCGGCCGCCGGGCAGGGCGTGCAGGGGGAGGGTGGCGCCGGTGTCCCAGGAGCGGTCGGTCAGGGCGAGCGGGCCGGGCCGGTCGGGGCGCAGCAGCCCGAGGGTGGGCAGGGCGAGGCGGCCGCCCACGGGGCGCAGGGTGGTCTTGAAGGCGATCCGGGCGCGCAGGGCGGCGGCGACGGCGAGCGCGCCGAGGTGGCCGAGGTCGGGCGGGGGCCCCTGGGGGGTGTGCAGGCGGCGCAGGGTCTCCTCGGCCCAGACCCCGGTGGCGGGGTAGTGCAGGACGTCGCGCACGGCCTCGGGGTCCTGGTGCTCGGCCTCTTCCAGCAGGGCCCAGCGCTCGGCGCTCTCGGCGCCGGGGGCGGCGTCGAGCACGGCGCGCAGCAGCAGGAGGCGCTTGGAGCGGCGTACGTCGCACACCAGGCGGCTGCCTTCGGGCGTGGGCTCGGTGGAGGCGAGCTCGCGCAGGACGCGGGAGCTGACGGCGAACGGGGGGAGCTCGGTGGGGGGCGCGGGGTCCGCGGGGGCGGGGTGCGCCGGGTGCACGGGGGCGGCGGGGCTGCCGGGGCCGTGGGAACTGCCGGGGCTGCCGGGGCTCGGGGAGCCGGTGGGGCTCGGGGAGCCGGTGGAGCGGGGCGGGGGGACGGGGGCGCCGCCCGACGGCGGCTCGGGGGACGGCCCGGCCTGCGCGCCCGCCCCGGGGGCCGCGGCTCCGGTGCGCTGGGTCATGACGCGGCCCGCCCCGTCGTCGCGGTCGCGGCCGTGTGCAGGGCCCCGGCGATGTGCCGGATGACGGCCTGGAGGTCGGCGCAGTACACGGACGGTCCGCGGAAGCCCTCCCCCGCCCGGTAGCGGTGCGGGTAGTGCCCGCCGCCGCACACCTCGACGAGCTCACAGGCGCGGCAGCCCGCCGCGAGGGCGTCCCGGCCGAGCTGGCGGGCGGCGAAGCCCGGGTGGTCGAGCAGCTCGTCGAAGCTGTGGGTGTCGAGGGTCATGCCGGTCGCGGCGGCCCCTTCGTAGGCGGACTTCAGGGAATCGGCCTGCTCGATGGCGCCGTCGGTCTCCACGACGGCGGTCGTGGCGGGGGCCAGCCCCAGGGTCTCGGTGGCTTCGGGCAGACCCAGCAGCAGGGCGATGACCTCTTCGAAGAGCCGGATCCCGGTGCGCCGCACCCCGGCGTGCCACCAGTGTTCGAAGACGGCCAGCAGCCAGTCCGCGTACGGGGTCCCGTGCGCGGTGCCGCCGGGCGGCGGGGTGCTCCGGTTGGCCAGGGGCAGCAGCAGGCCGACGCTGGGCGGGGCGAAGGCCAGCAGGGACTCGTACGTCTCCACCGGGTCCTGGGCCAGGTCCACCACGCACAGCACCCCGGCGTAGCTCGCGGGGTGCCGGGCGAGCAGCCGCAGGCCCCGGGCGGCCGCGCCGAAGCCGGGCCGGCCGGCGTGGTCCACGCGGCGGGCGTTGTGCGCGGCCAGCCCGCCGTCGAGGCTGACGCCGACGCGGATCCCGGCGGCGGCCAGGGCGGCGAGCCGGCCGCGGGTCAGGAGCGTGCCGTTGGTCTGGACGCTCGCGGTGACCCGGGTGCGGGGCGCCCGGCGGGCCAGGGCCGCCCGTACCGCCTCGACGGGAGCGGCCAGTTCGGCGGGCGCGGCCAGGAGGGGTTCCCCGCCGTGCAGGACGAGGTCCACGCGGGGCAGCTCGTGCGCGGCGGCGTGCTCGGCGATCCGTTCGGCGGCGCGCAGGGCGGTGGCGGCGGACATGGCGGCGGGGCGGGTGCGCCAGCTCTGGTCGGCCATCTCGTAGACGTAGCAGTAGGTGCAGGCGAGGTTGCAGCGGCTGTGCGTCTTGAGGACGAACTGCCGGATCGGCCAGGCCTGGTGGCCCGCGGCGCGCAGGGCGGGGACGTCGAGCTGGGCGTAGGGCCAGGGGGCGTGGCGGGCGTGCCGGTCGGGGGTCCGGTGCGCGGGCGGCACGGGGCCGCTCGTGATCGCTGGGGTCATCGCTGTGCCTCCCTCCCCCGGCGGATTGCCCATCCCTGCCCTCCGGACGGGCCCGGCTAACGGCGGAAAGTGGTCAACTCCGGTGGGGGCGGGGTCAGGCGACGCCGGAGTCGAAGGCGTTGAGGATCTCGGCGGGGTGGGTGACCCGCTCCACCATGCCCGCGATGACCTCGGCGAGGACCGGGTGGTCGATGCCGCGCAGTGCGGCCAGGTCGAGCCCGGAGAGGTCCGGGAGCCGCCCCGGACACGGGCGGGCCGGCGCTGCCGCTTCCTGACGTCCGCTCACCATGGGCTGCCCGTTCCCCTGTCGTCGTGGGTGGTCGTGGGGTCGTGCGTTGGCCGTCGGATGGCCGCGAGTGACCGCGGGTGCCCGAGCGTTCGCACCTGGCCGCGCGGCCGTACGCGGTGGCGCGGTCGTACGCGGTGGCGCCTGGTCGTCCGGTCCGGCCCTCCGTGCCGCTCCCCTGCCTGCCCTTTCCCGCCGCCCGGCGGGGGGAAACGGATCACAGCGCCTCCTCCAGGGCCCGGATCCGCTCCTGGAGCACGGCGACCGCCGCAAGGGCGTCGGGGAGGCCGGCCTGCGGCGGGTCGAGGCGCCCGCGCAGTTCCAGGGCGGCCCGGTAGGCGTCGAGGGCGGCCCGGGGGCGGGCGAGTTGCTCCAGGACCTCCCCGCGCAGCTCCTGGACCCGGGCCGCCAGCCGGACCGCCGTGCCGGAGGACCGCCGTTCGTCCGGGTCGGCCTCCAGCGCGGCGCGCCAGGCCCGGCGGTAGGAGTCCGCCGCGCGGTCGAGGCGGTCCGCGGCGCGGGTGTGGGTGTGGATGTCCCGCTGGACGTCCCCGTGCTCCCGCCAGGCCAGGGCCCGCTCCAGCGGGCGGTGGCCCGGCCGGGCGGCCAGCTCCAGCAGGTACTCCGCTTCTCGGAGGTCCACGAGGTCCCCCTCGTAGGAGTGCCGCAGCCGCAGCCCGGCGGCCAGCCGCAGCAGCCGGTGCGGGGCCCGGGGGTCCGACTGGGGAACGGCCGCGCGGCTCTCGCGCAGCACCCGTACGGCGGTCGACGCGAAGGCCCGCCCGTCGGCGGACCGGGCCCGGTCCAGGAGTACGTCGCCCCACTCGGGCAGCAGCTCCCCGAAGGCCTCCTCGTCGCGGGGGATCAGCCGCCGGGCCCGCCCGTAGGCGTCGGCGGCCGCGTCCAGGGCCGCCGGGTCCCCGTCGCGGGCGTACCGGGCGCGATGGACGCGGGCCAGGCAGACCAGGGCGGCGAGGCGCGGCCCGGGCTCGTCTGCGGCCTCGCGCAGGGCGTGCACCAGGTGCCCGGCCGCCTCCTCCAGGCGGGCGGGCAGGTGGCGCAGCGCCTCGGCGAGGTCCACCCGGACCCGCGCGACCCGCCGCGCCACCACCGCCCCCCGGCCGCCGCCCGACGCGGCCACCACCCCCCGCGCCTCCCCGGCGCCCCCGTCCCCGGCCCGGCTGGCGCCGACACCGCCGTCCGCCACCTCCGGCACCCGCCCGGCGCCCACGTCCCCGGCCCGGCTGGCGCCGACCCCACCGTCCGCCACCTCCGGCACCCGCCCGGCGCCCCCGTCCCCGGCCCGGCTGGCGCCGGCGCCGTCGTCCGGGGGCGCGCCACCGCCCACCGCGTCCGGCACCGGCCCGGTGCCGGCTCCCGGGCCCTGGGTCCGCGGTAGCTCGGGGGCTCCGCCGGGGTCGGCGGCCGCGGGCCTGCCTCCACCGGCGCCCGCACCCCGGGCCCGGCCCGCCCCGCCACCCTGCGGCGCCGGCGCGGGGGTGCCCGCCGTGCCGGGGGCGGCTCCCGTGCCGCTCCCGCTCGGGCGTCCGGCGGCGTCCGGCGCACCGGGGTCCCCTCCGGCCCGGTCGGCAGCGGAGCCGGCGGCGGCCCCGCCCGGGCGCTGCGGCCCGGACCCGGCCGGGTCCGCCCCGGGGCCGCCGCCCAGCAGGGCGGTCAGGGCCGCCGACAGGTGGGCGGCGGCCCGTTCGGCCAGGGCGGTGCGGGCCGCCGGGTCCGGGGTGTGGGGCAGCAGCGCCAGCAGGACGCGTCCCAGGGCGAGGTCCGGCTCCGGCTGCCCGTCGGCACCGGGGCCCGGGCCGGCCAGGGCCTCCAGCGCGGACCGGGCCTCGTGCAGCGGCCCCGCGTCCTCGTACAGCGCGCTCATCCGGATCAGGGTCCGCGCCCGCCGCACCGCGCAGTCCAGCCTCAGCTCCGGCCCGGCCGCGGCGGCGCCCGCCACCGCGAACTCCCGGTCGGCGGCGGCCAGCAGCTCCGCGTCCGGTGCGCCCGCCAGCGCCCGCTCGTACAGCACCCGGCCCCGGGCCGCCCCGGCCGGCGGGGTGCCCAGCCCGGCCAGCGCCCGCCCGGCCTCGGCGAGGAGTGCGGGGTCGCGCTGGAGCGCCCACAGCCGCAGCAGCGCCCCGGCCAGCTCGGTCTCGGCCTCCTCCGGCGGGTCCCCCGGCCCGGCCGGGGCCGCCACGGCGTGCCGCAGGAGGGCGGCGGCCTCGTAGAGCGCCCGGGCGTCGCCGTCCGCGAGGCGCTCGCGCGCCGCCCGTACCCCGGCCGCCCGGCCGCTCCCGGCGGACCCGGGCGGCTCCGGCTCCGGGACCGGGACCGGCGCATCGGCTTCCGGGTCCTCCTGCGGGGGGCCCGGCAGGTAGCGGCGTACGACCTTCGCCGAAACGAGCGCGAAGGCCTGCGGGAGCGGCCCGGCGGGCACCCGGCCCTCGCCCGCCCCGTCCTCGGGATCCACCGCGGGGATGCCCGTCAGCTGGGAGACGGCGAGCGCGGGGAAGTTCCGTACGCCCCGGCCGAAGTGCGCCAGCACGTACTCCGAGCAGTGCTTGAGCACCAGCGCGGCCTCATCCCGCCCCAGCGGCCCCAGCAGCACGTCCTGCACCCCGGGAACGAACTCGTACCACTGTCCGGGGGTTTCCCCGCTGCGCCGCAGCAGTCCGCCGAGCAGCACCTCGGCCAGGTCGGACGGCTCCGAGTCGGGCAGCATCGTGCGCTGGACGAGCCGCATCACGGGCAGCGTCAGCGGCGCCGCCGCCAGGTAGACGGCGAGCTGTACGGCACCGGGCGCGGCGGCTGAGCGGAAGCGCCGCACCAGTTCGCCCGGCGGGCGGGCGGTGGGCGGCAGCGGTACGGGGGCGGCGGGGTGGCGGGCGAGGACCCGGCCGACCTCCGCGGGGACCGGGCCGGTGCCGAGCCCGGCGACGAGCCGGGCCCAGGCTCCGAGGGCGGTCGCGTGGGGCGGCAGCACGGGCACGGTGAGCCCGCCGGTGCGCTGCCCGGGCCGCGGCGGCCGGTCCGAGCGGAACCTCAGCCTCGTCCCGCCGCCGCCCCCGCCGCCGGCCCGCTCCAGCACCCCGCGCTCGGTCGGCAGCCAGCTGCGGCCCCACAGCCGCTGCGGGAGGGGCTGGACGACCACGCAGGGCGAGCACTGCACCCACCGGTGGAGCAGCCGCTGGGCCTCGCCCTCGCGCCACACGGGCCCGGCGCAGTCGGAGACCACGATGGTCAGCACCCGTCCGGTGGGGTCGCGCAGCTGGTCGCCGGAGCGCAGGGCGCCACCGGCCGAGGGGCCGCGTCCGACGGCCACGGTGCCGTCCGGAAGCCGGTGCAGGTAGTGCGCCTGGACGTCCCGGAAGGCGCCCAGCCGCTCGCAGACGGACCGCAGTTCCTCGAACATCTCCTGCCACACCGCCATGGAGGGCGAGGCGTCCATCACCAGGCGTACGGTCGCCTCGCGCCGGCTCTCCGGCCGGAGCACCGGGACGAGCAGCCCCAGGGCCCGGGCGCTGGCCTCGGCGGTGGCGCTCTCGTCGAGGACGGTACGGGCGGGCGGGCCGGGCGGCCGGTGCCGCTGGAGGGCGCGCAGGGCCCGCTGGATGTCGAGGATCCGGGGCAGGGCGGCCGCTCCGGGCACCCGGACGGGCACCCCGCCCCCGACGGGAATTTCAGCGTCCGGATCGAGCTCGGAGCCCTGCCGGGCCCCGGCCGCGTAGAGCCTGACCGGATCCTCAGCCGCCGCTTCCTCCCGCGGACGTGGCACGGGGCCCGTCCGCGCCACCGCCTCGCCGGGCGCCTCGGCCCCGGTCCGTTCCTGCCCGGCGCGTACGGGTTCCGGTGGCGGGCCGGCCGCCGGTGACAGGGCGGCGGGGCGGGTGTGCCCGGCCAGCCAGAGGGCGTCGGCCAGCTCCCCGGCGTCGGGATCGAGCCCGGCCCCCCGCAACAGCCCGGCCAGCGCCCGGATCCCGAGCTCGGCGGCCCCGGCCCCGGCGCCGTCCCCGGCCGCTTCCGGCCCGTGCCGTCCCAGATCATGCCGTTCCGGGTCAGGAGGTCCGTTCACGGGGCCTCACCTCGGACGGTCGAGCCGCTGGATGAGCAGGTCCGCCAGGTCCTCCCGGGTGGGCGGGGCGGCGTAGTGCGTCAGGTAGATGGCGTTCAGCAGCTGGTCCGCGGCCACCAGCTCCGAGCGGGAGCGGCTGAGGAACTCCCTGATCAGGTCCGCGCCCAGCCGGGCGGCCTCCTCCCCCAGGTGGGCCCGGACCATGGTCGCCAGCCGCTTCTCCCCCGGCTGCCCCAGCTTGAGCTGGATGCACCGGCGCAGCAGGGCGGCGGGGAAGTCCCGTTCGCCGTTGCTGGTCAGGATGATGAACGGGAAGGCCCGGCAGCGCACCCGGCCGCCCCGGACGGTGACCTTTCCGCCGTCGTCGGTGAGCACCTCCACCTCCGGCTCGGAGTCGGCGGCCCGCTCCAGCTCGGGGAGGGTGAACTCGCCCTCCTCCAGCACGTTCAGGAGGTCGTTCGGCAGGTCGATGTCGCTCTTGTCGAGCTCGTCGACGAGCAGCACCCGGGGCTTCGCGGCCGGCAGCAGCGCCGTCCCCAGCGGCCCCAGCCGCACGTACTTCCCGATGCCCGCGCCGGGCCCGCCGCCCGGCCCCGCGCCCGGCCGTCCGCTCCCGCCACCGGCGGCGATCTGTACGTCCTGGAGCCGGGCGAGCGCGTCGTAGCGGTAGAGGCCGTCCTGGAGCACCGTCCGCGACACCACCGGCCAGCGCAGCACCCGGCCGAGCTTCAGCTCGTGGGCGACGGCGTGCGCCAGGGTGGACTTCCCGGTCCCGGGGTAGCCGGTGACCAGCAGCGGCCGGCGCAGGTACAGCGCGGCGTTGATGGCCTCCAGCTCCTCCGGTTCGGGCCGGTGCAGTGCGGCGGCCTGCCGGTGGGCGCCGAGCCGGCGGGCCACGTTCCCGTCGGCGGTCCCGGCCGCGGCGCCGGGTCCGGCGACGGGCCCGCCGTCGAAGTCCCGCCACGGCGGCGGATCGGGCAGTGCCGCGATCCCGTCGTGGGGTTCGCCCACGCCCCGGTAGATGAGCCATTCGTCGTTCACGGCCGCTCCCTCCCACGAAGCACGCGGCTCACAGGTCCCCCTGCAACGGTTCGTCCTCGGGCAGTGCCCGCTCCGGGTCCTCCCATACGAGGGCCAGCCCGGCCGCCCAGTAGGCGTCGGGGTCCGCCCCGTGGGCCCGTACCCGCAGCGCCTGGACGCGCTGCGGCAGCAGCGCGCCCCGCCCCGCCTCGGCCAGCTCCTCCCGCAGCCCGCGGTGGTACGGGGCGCAGGAGGTCCCCGGGTCGGCGGGGGGCCGCCGGGCCACCACGGCCCCGTAGCCCGCGTCCCGCAGGACGTGCAGCGCGCCCAGGGTCGGTTCGGCGGCGGCCTCCCGGCACAGCACGGGCAGGGTGTTGTCCGCCAGCCCCGCCGCCCAGTCGGGCGAGGGGCTGCGGGGGCGGCCGCGCGAGCAGTCGGCGCGCTGGTCCAGGAGCGGTCCGCCCTGCACCCGCGCCCACCGCGCGGCGGCCCCGCCGACGCCGGAGCCGCCCGCCCCGGGAGCACCGGGAGCACCGGCCGCCTCGACTCCCCCGGAGGCGCCCGCCCCGCCCTCGAACCGGAACACCACCGGCCGCTGGACCCCCACCGGCACCCCGCCGGACACCGTCCAGGTGTCCACTGCGAGCCCGAACAGGCCCGGCGCGGCCGCCACTTCGAGGAGCGCGGCCGCCTCGTGGGTGTCGCAGCGGCGGAAGCCCTCGGCGAGCGGCGTCCGCAGCGCCTCCGGCAGCCGGTCCAGCCGGGTGCGCACTCCCGCCTCGACGGGGGTGACCCGGCCGGGCCGGGCGGGGCCCGCCAGGACGGAGACCCGCCAGTCGTAGACCTCCTCCCAGCCGTGCGCCCACACCTCCAGCAGCACCGACGGCCCGGCCGGCAGGGTCCGCGCCCGGCGGGCCGGTCCGTGTGCCGAACGCCCGGCGAAGGCGCGCCGGCGCCGGTCCCGCTCGGCGAGGCCCCGCTCGTGCCGCTCGCCCAGCTCCCGGCGCAGCGGGCGCCACAGCCGTTCCGCGGTGGCCCGCACCCAGTCCCACAGTTCCTCGTCGGCGCCGGGCGCCGGGGGTTCGCGGTGGTCGGCCACGCTCACGTCGGCCGCGTACCGGAGCATCGCGGCGGCCTCCCCGCCCGCGCCCGGCGGGTCGTGGAGCAGCCCGAGTCCGTCGCGCCAGCTGAGCGGGGCCGGCAGCCCCGGGTCGGGTTCCTCACCGCGGGCCCGTTCGGCCAGCTCGCGGACGGCCTCCGAGGAGCCGGGCGGCGGCAGTTCGGCCAGCAGCCCGCACAGGGTGGTGCGTTCGCCCGGGGTGAGCCTGCCGCGGCCGCCGCCGTACGGGTCCCCGTCCCCGGCCGGGAGCTCGTCGTGGACGTCGGTCCAGGTCCGGCGGCTGTCGAGGTCGCTGAGGTGGCGGTCGTAGTGGTAGAGGTCGTGGGCCTGCATGACCCTGCGGTAGAGCCCGGTCTGGCCGGTCGCCGCCAGCGGCAGGGTCCGCAACTGGGCGACGGACACCGCGAGCCCGCCGCCACCGCCGTGCCGCCGGGCCTTGACCACCCCGACGACCTCGCCGCGCGCCAGGTCCACCACGGGCCCGCCGGACATGCCCGCCTCGATCTCGTCGTCGTCGCCGAGGCGGATCGCGGCGCCGTTCGCGGCGGTGCCCCGCAGTCGGGTGGTGCGGCCGGTGATCTCGCGGATGCCGAGCTCCTCGGTGCAGCCGAAGTACGCGGCCTCGTCCATCCGGGGTCTGGCCCGGTCGGTCAGCCACACGCAGGCGTGGGAGATCGGCGAGAGCACCCGGACCAGCGCCAGGTCGGGCAGGTCCCACAGGGCCCGGCGGCCGGGCCGGCGCTCGTCCAGCCGCTCGGGCAGGACGCACTCCACGCGCCCGGTGACCGTACCGGTGCCCGCGTCGCCCCCGTACCCGTACGCGCCGGCCGGGGGCCCGGCGCCGCGGACCGGTCCGGAGAAGAAGCTGATGCCGACCTCGCGCCCTGACAGAGGCACCGCCGCACCACCCCCTTCGCCGACCACGTGCGCACACGTCAGGACCCAGCCGGGGGCGATGAAGAAGCCGCTGCCCCAGGTGGGTCCGGTCACGTCGTTGCCGGAGTTCTCATACCCGGCCGGGGGCGCGTGGACGCGTACCGTGGCGGCCCGGACCAAGGGTTCCAGGAGCTCGTAGGCGCGCGCGGAGCCCGCCGTGCGCCCGTCCGGCATCCCGTGCCCCCCGTCCCCCGCGCGTCCCACCGAGGCCGTCCACGCTAGCGCTGCGGGCGGGACCGCGGGAGGTGTCGCCGGGACCCGGCTTATCCTGGCGGGAAACACCCCATCACCCCATGGCACGGAGCCCGACTTGTACTTCACCGATCGCGGCATCGAGGAGCTGGAGAAGCGGCGCGGCGAGGAGGAGGTCACCTTCGAGTGGCTGGCCGAGCAGCTGCGGACCTTCGTCGACCTCAACCCGGACTTCGAGGTCCCGGTGGAACGCCTGGCGACCTGGCTCGCCCGCCTCGACGACGAGGACGAGGACGAGGAATAACGGCGCCCCGCCCGGGCAGCCCCCACCCGGCCGAGGGGCCCGACCGTGCGCGGTCGGGCCCCTCGATCGTCCCGGGCGGGACCGGAATCGGACGGCCCGGACCTCCCCACCGCCTGCTGGCGCTGCCGTTCAGGCCCCGACGAGCCGATGGGGATCGGGTATCCGGCCCCCAAGACCTCCGCCGGGTCGGGAAAGCCCAACGGCCCGGCCGCGGAGAGCGGTCGGGCCGTTGGCATGTGCGCTCTGAGCAGCAGCGCGGGGAGATCCTCGGGGCGCCCAAGATCAGGCGGCCTTGGTCTCCCAGAAGATGCGGTCGATCTCGGCGATCAGTTCGAGCGCCTTGGCACCGGTCGCCGGGTCGTTCGACGCCTTGGCGGCCGAGAGGGCCTTCAGGGTGTCGTTGACCAGGGTGTGGAGCTGCGGGTACTTCTCGAAGTGCGGGGGCTTGAAGTAGTCGCTCCAGAGCACCGACACGTGGTGCTTCGCGAGCTCGGCGCGCTGCTCCTTGATGGTGATGGCGCGGGCGCGGAAGTCGGCGTCCTCGTTGGCCTGGTACTTCTCCTGGACGGCCTTGACGGACTCGGCCTCGATACGGGCCTGGGCCGGGTCGTACACGCCGCAGGGCAGGTCGCAGTGGGCGGAGACCTTCACCTTGGGGGCGAAGAAGCGGGAAAGCATGGAGTGGGTCCTCCTCGTGATCGTCTTCTCAAGGGTGGAGGTTACTCGCTGAGAATCCGGAAATCGCGGGCGCCCCCATGGGCTTAGGACAAAAGTCCAGCGGCGGCCGGGGAGCGGTGAGCGAACGTACGGGACCCTGCGGCAGCATGCGGGGAGGCAGAGGAGGCCTTACATGGCGGAGAACAAGCGCACGCGGGGGCGCATCGGCATCAGCGAGGTGACGGGCCCGTCGATGGTCCCCACCCTGGACGACGGGGACCGGATGGTGGTCCGTTACGGGGCGCTGGTCCGGCCGGGTGACGTGGTCGTCTTCCGCCATCCGCTCCAGCAGGACCTGCTGGTCGTCAAGCGGGCGGCCGAGCGCCGTCCGGGGGGCTGGTGGATGCTCGGCGACAACCCGTTCAACGAGACCGGGGACAGCACCGACTACGGCGCGGTCCCCGAGGAGCTGGTGCTGGCGGTGGCCCGGCTGCGGCTGCGGCCGCGCCCGGAGGGTCAGCGCTCGCTGAGGGCGTGGCTGTCCTGGGCGGTCTCGGCGGTGCGGCCGATGCGCGCGGACTCTTCGGCCTCCAGCCGCTTGCGGGCACGGTAGGCGGCGACGTTGGCGCGGGTGGCGCAGCGGTCGGAGCAGTAGCGCCGGGAGCGGTTGGTGGAGGTGTCGAGGTAGGCGTTGCG
Source organism: Streptomyces sp. NPDC048507 (assembly GCF_043199995.1). Classification (NCBI taxonomy): domain Bacteria; kingdom Bacillati; phylum Actinomycetota; class Actinomycetes; order Kitasatosporales; family Streptomycetaceae; genus Streptomyces; species Streptomyces sp. NPDC048507. Next base: position 49,084 of record NZ_JBICWZ010000010.1, read on the forward strand.
GCAGGGCGGCGCCTGGCACAGGCCGAGCCGGTCGGGGCCGTGCTCGGTGAGGTGGAAGGCCAGCCCCATGGAGGCGATCGCGGCGTAGCCGGCGGAGGCGTTGGAGGGGTGGTCCGCGAGGTGGATGTGCCAGTCGGGGCGGCCGTCCGGGCCGACGAGCTCGTGGCCGGAGACCTGGGGGCTGACGGGGAACTCCATGAGCAGGGAGTTCAGCAGGTCGACGGCGAGGACGTGGTCGCCGCCGTCGGCCGCCTCGAAGACGGCGCGCAGCCGGCCCCGGACGTTGCGGAAGCGGGTGACGTCGGTGTCGGTGACCCGGCGGGCCATCTGCACGCTGGCCCCGAAGAGGGCGCGGACGTCGTCCACCGAGGTGAGGGCGTCCTTGTTGCGGGCCGGCTCCTCGGTGTTGACCAGGCGCACGGCATAGTCCGAGTAATGGGCCAGTTCCACTTGTAGTCCTTACGGATGCGGATTAGTGTCTGCGACAGCCGCGCGGTAACGGCTGGTATTGGTTCGAGGGTATTACGTAGGAGGGGTTCTCGATGGCGGATACGGTGACCGGTTCGTTCGGTACGGACTGGCAGGCCTGGCAGGACAGCTGGGACCGCCAGCAGGAGTGGTACATGCCCGACCGCGAGGAGCGGTTCCGGGTGATGCTGGACATGGTCGAGGCCCTGGTGGGCCCCGCCCCCCGGGTCCTGGACCTCGCGTGCGGTACGGGAAGTATCACGGACCGGCTGCTCAAGCGGTTCCCGCTGGCCTCCAGTACGGGGCTGGATCTGGACCCCGCGCTGCTGACGATCGCCCGGGGCCACTTCGCGGGCGACGACCGGGTCACCTTCGTCACCGCCGACCTCAAGGACCCCGGCTGGCGCTCGGCGCTCCCCCACGAGACCTACGACGCGGTGCTGACCGCGACGGCCCTGCACTGGCTCCCGAGCGCGGACCTGGCCGTCCTGTACGGGCAGCTCGCCCCGCTGGTCCGCCCGGGCGGGGTCTTCATGAACGCCGACCACATGCCCGACCCGGCCACCCCGCGCATCGGCGCCGCCGAGCACGCCCACCGGCACGGGGTCATGGACGCGGCCCGGGCCCGCCTCGGCGTCCCGGACTGGCGCGAGTGGTGGGCGCTGGCGGCGGCCGACCCGGTGCTGGCCGGTCCCACGGAGGCCCGGTTCGCGATCTACGGGGAACACGCCGACGGCGACACCCCGGACGAGGCCTGGCACGCCCGCACCCTGCGCGAGGCCGGCTTCGCGGAGGCCCGCGCGGTCTGGCGCTCGCCGTCGGACGCACTGGTCCTAGGACTGAAGTAGGAACTTCGGCGACCCGGGGGCGTCGCGGCCGCCGGGCGCTCCCGGCGGGGCCCGGGCACGGCGGAGGGGCGGTACGGGATCCCGTACCGCCCCTCACACCTCACCGTTCTCACGCCCCGCGCCGCGGGGCGGGGATTGCGCGGGGCTTACAGCACCTTCGACAGGAACGCCTTCGTCCGGTCGTGCTGCGGGTTGCCCAGGACCTCGCGCGGGTGGCCGGATTCGACCACGACACCGCCGTCCATGAAGACGAGGTTGTCGCCGACCTCGCGGGCGAAGCCCATCTCGTGGGTCACCACGATCATGGTCATGCCCGACTCCGCCAGGTCCCGCATGACGTCGAGGACGTCACCGACGAGCTCCGGGTCGAGCGCCGAGGTGGGCTCGTCGAAGAGCATCAGCTTCGGTTCCATGGCGAGCGCGCGGGCGATGGCCACGCGCTGCTGCTGGCCGCCGGAGAGCTGGGTGGGGTAGTTCCCGCCCTTGTCGCCGAGGCCGACCCGGTCCAGGAGCTTGGCCGCGCGCTCGCGCGCCACCGCCTTGGACTCTCCCTTGACCATGACCGGCGCTTCCATGACGTTCTCTATGGCCGTCATGTGCGGGAAGAGGTTGAAGCGCTGGAAGACCATGCCGATGTCCCGGCGCTGGGCCGCGACCTCGCTGTCCTTCAGCTCGTAGAGCTTGTCGCCCTTCTGCTTGTACCCCACCAGCCGGCCGTCGACCGAGAGCCGGCCGGCGTTGATGCGCTCCAGGTGGTTGATGCACCGCAGGAAGGTGGACTTGCCGGAGCCGGACGGGCCGACCAGGCAGAAGACCTCCCGGGGGGCGACCTCCAGGTCGATGCCCCGGAGGATGTGGGCGGCGCCGTACGACTTGTGGACGCCTTCTGCCTTGACCATCGGCTGGGCGGTCACTTCGCCACCTCCGTACGGCGGAACATGTTCAGGTTGGCCTTGAGCCGCTCGAACGGCGTCGGCGGCAGGCTGCGCAGCGAACCGCGGGCGTAGCGGCGCTCCAGGTAGTACTGACCGACGCTGAAGATGCTGGTCAGGGTCAGGTACCAGATGGACGCCACGAAGAGCATCTCCATGATGGCGCCGGCCGTGGTGCCGATGTTGGAGCTGGCCCGCAGGAGTTCGGGGTACTGCACCGCCGAGACCAGGGAGGAGGTCTTCAGCATGTTGATGAACTCGTTGCCGGTCGGCGGGATGATCACGCGCATCGCCTGCGGCAGCACCACGCGGCGCATCGTCTGCATCCGGGTCATGCCGAGCGCGTGCGAGGCCTCGCTCTGGCCCTCGTCGACGGACTGGATGCCGGAGCGGACGATCTCCGCCATGTAGGCGCCCTCGTTCAGGCCGAGGCCCAGCAGGGCGACCATGAACGGCGTGAGGACGTCGACCGTCTCGTTCTTGTAGATCGGCCCCAGGTTGATGTACTGGAAGATCAGCGACAGGTTGAACCACACCAGCAGCTGGACGTAGACCGGGGTCCCGCGGAAGAACCAGATGTAGAGCCAGGACACGAAGCTCGTGACCGGGTTCTTCGACAGGCGCATCACGGCGAAGAGGATGCCGAGCACGAGGCCCAGGGCCATCGACGAGACGCTGATGACGACGGTGTTGCCGAGGCCGCTGAGGACCGAGGGGTCGAACAGCTTGTCGCCGACCGTCGCCCAGATGATCTTGCCCTGGGAGAAGGCGTAGACGAGCCACGCGAGCAGTACGGCCACGACCACGCCGCTGATCCAGCGGCCGTAGTGGCGTACGGGAATTGCCTTGATGGCCTCGTAGGGGGTGGTGCCCGAGGCGCCGGGCCCGGCCGGCGGAGTGTCGGCCGGACCCTTGTCGATCTTGTCAGTCACAATGACTGCCCTTCAGTGGAGCGCTCGGTGTTACTTGCCCGCGTTGACCGTGGCGGAGGGCACGGCGCTGTCCTTGACGTTCCACTTCTCCAGGACCTTGGCGTAGGAGCCGTCCTTGATGATGGCGTCGAGCGCTTCCTTGAGGGCGTCGCGCAGCTGCGCGTTGTCCTTGGAGACCGCGATGCCGAAGAGGCCGACGTCGGCCTGCTGGCCGGCGACCTCGAAGTCGTTGCCGCCGCCCGAGGTCTTCGCGGTGTACGCGGTGACCGGGTAGTCGTTCAGGTCGGCCACGGCGCCGCCGGCCTTGACGCGGGTCTGCGCCTCGGCGTCCGTGTCGAAGGCCTCGATGGTGAGCTTCTTGTCCCCGCACTTCTCGGCCTGCGCCTTGAAGGTGTCCTCGTACGTGGTGCCGCGCTGGACGGCGACCGTCTTGCCGCACAGGTCGTCGAGGGTCTTGATGTTCTGCGGGTTGCCCTTCTTGACCAGCAGGGAGACGCCGGAGGAGAAGTAGTCGACGAAGTCGACGCCCTTGCCGATCTTGGCGCCCTTGTCGTCCAGGCCCTCCTGGCGCTTCTTGTTGTCGGTGATCGACGACATGGCGACGTCCTGGCGGCCGGTCTCCAGCGAGGTGATCAGGCCGTCGAAGGTGCCGGAGGTGAACTGGAGCTTCACACCGAGCTGCTTGCCGAGCGCCTCGGCGATGTCGGGGTCGACACCGACGATCTTGCCGCCGTCGACGAACTCCATCGGTGCGTAGGCCGTGTCGGAGCCGACCTTGATGACACCGGCGTCCTGGATCTTCTTCGGGAGCTTCGAGAACAGCGGGGCGCTGTTGTCGGTCTTGCCCGAGGGGGTCGAGGAGCCCTTGTCGGTCTGGTCGCCACAGCCGGTGAGGATCAGGGCGCCGGCGACCGCGATCGCGCCGACCGCGGCGATCCGGGGCCGGGCGGCGGTCGTACGACGGGTGGTGCTTGCGGTCATGAGCTGGTTCCTCCGACAGGGGTGGAAAAGCATCCGAGAGAGGTCGGGCACGCACCATCGAGTGTCGCGACCTTGTGTGATTACGGCATCTTGCCATTCGGACTGACGCATTCAGGCTGCCCATCAGGTCAAAATCAGATAACGGGCGCCCCCGACTACCCAACAGGACTGCGGGCAAGGGCCCTCGGAGCGACACAAACCGCCGTGACCAGCCCTTTTGCCGCCACTATTTGCGGCGCGTCTCACCCATCGGACAGGGGGCTTTGGACTTTTAGCCAAAAACCGGACAGTCGGCCTACAGTTGAGCGGGAATCGACTCGTCTGGGCGTGCGTTCTTCCGGTAGAACAGATCCTTACACCCCTCATCCGGGGCTCAGGGCGCGCGTGCGGCGCGCCCGCGCGTACGAACCTCCCCTTCGCGGAGGCGGGCCAACCGCCGAGGCGAAGAACGGACGCGGTGCCCGCCCACCCCTTAACCAGGAGTGGCCACCCTCAACGATTCAAAGGACTTAAGGGGTCACACAAAGTGGCAGCGGAGATCGTCAACCCTCGCAGTGACAGTGCGACGGACAACAACCCCGACGCGGTGTTCGCGCTGCACCGGGGCGGCAAGATGGCCATTCAGGCCACGGTGCCGGTCAACGACAAGGACGACCTGTCCCTGGCGTACACGCCCGGCGTGGCGAAGGTGTGCAGCGCCATCGCCGAGCAGCCCGAGCTCGTGAACGAGTACACCTGGAAGTCCAACGTGGTCGCCGTCGTCACCGACGGTACGGCCGTGCTCGGACTCGGTGACATCGGTCCCGAGGCCTCCCTCCCCGTGATGGAGGGCAAGGCGATTCTCTTCAAGCAGTTCGGTGGGGTCGACGCGGTGCCGATCGCGCTCGCCACCAAGGACACGGACGAGATCATCGAGACGGTCATCCGCCTCGCCCCGTCCTTCGGCGGGGTCAACCTGGAGGACATCTCCGCGCCCCGCTGCTTCGAGATCGAGCGCCGCCTCCAGGAGGCGCTGGACATCCCGATCTTCCACGACGACCAGCACGGCACCGCCATCGTGACGCTGGCCGCCCTGCGCAACGCCGCGAAGCTCACGGGTCGCACCCTCGGCGACCTGCGCGCCGTCATCTCGGGCGCGGGCGCGGCGGGCATCGCCATCGCCAAGATCCTCGTGGACGCCGGCATCGGCGACGTGTGCGTCACCGACCGCAAGGGCGTCGTCTCGGCCTCCCGGTCGGACCTGACGGACGTCAAGGCCGAGATCGCGGGCCTGACCAACAAGTCGGCCCTCAACGGCTCCCTGGAGGAGGCCCTCGCGGGCGCCGACGTCTTCATCGGCGTCTCCGGCGGCACGGTCCCGGAGGAGGCGGTGGCCTCGATGGCGAAGGACGCCTTCGTCTTCGCCATGGCCAACCCGAACCCGGAGGTCCACCCGGACGTCGCGCACAAGTACGCGGCGGTCGTGGCCACGGGCCGTTCGGACTTCCCGAACCAGATCAACAACGTGCTCGCCTTCCCCGGCATCTTCGCCGGTGCCCTGAAGGTGCGCGCGACCCGGATCACCGAGGGCATGAAGATCGCCGCCGCCGACGCCATCGCCGGCGTCGTGGGTGACGAGCTCGCGGCCGACTACGTGATCCCCTCGCCGTTCGACGAGCGCGTCGCCGAGGCCGTCACGGCCGCGGTCGCCGCCGCGGCGAAGGCCGACGGGGTGGCCCGCCTGGCCTGAGCGCCACGCTGAGCTGTACGGGTGAGGCCCGGCCGGATTCCTCCGGCCGGGCCTCTTCGCGTACGACGCACCCTCCCGGCCCCCGAACCGGGAGGGGTCGCCACGCCACGGGGAGCGGCATGACAGGCTCATGCCGAGCGTGCCGCATGGCTTGAATATTACCCCCCTCCGGCGGCCCTTCCTGCGTTCCGGTTAGGTGCATAGGGCCGCTAAATCGCCTGCTACCGGGTGCGGTTGAGGCTCGAACATGAGCTTCCGCTCCGGCGTGGCGGCGATCTCCCGCCACTGGCCAGGCAGCCCTACCGACCGGTAGCCTCTGGCGCCATGTTCGCTGCCTACGCCGCCCGTATCGACCGTGACCAGCCGCTGAGCGGCCTCGTGCTGGGCGACCGCCCCGCGCCCGAGGCCCGTCCCGGCTGGGTGACCGTCAACGTCCGCGCCGCCTCCCTCAACCACCACGACCTGTGGTCCCTGCGGGGAGTCGGCCTGGGCCAGGAAAAACTCCCGATGATCCTCGGCTGCGACGCCGCCGGGACCGACCAGGACGGCAACGAGGTCGTCCTGCACTCCGTGATCGGCCAGAGCGGCCACGGGGTCGGCCCGGACGAGCCGCGCTCGATCCTGACCGAGCGCTACCAGGGCACCTTCGCCGAGCAGGTGAGCGTCCCCGCGTGGAACGTGCTGCCGAAGCCCGCCGGACTCTCCTTCGAGGAGGCCGCCTGCCTGCCGACGGCCTGGCTGACGGCCTACCGGATGCTCTTCACCAACGCCGGGGTGCGCCCCGGCGACTCGGTGCTCGTCCAGGGCGCGGGCGGCGGCGTCGCCACCGCCGCGATCGTCCTCGGCAAGGCGGCCGGCCTGCGGGTCTTCGCCACCAGCCGGGACGCCGCCAAGCGCGCGCGGGCCGTGGAGCTGGGCGCCCTGGAGGCGTACGAGCCCGGCGCGCGGCTCCCGCAGCGGGTGGACGCGGTCATCGAGACGGTGGGGGCGGCGACCTGGTCGCACTCGGTCAAGTCCCTGCGTCCGGGCGGGACCCTGGTGATCTCGGGCGCCACCAGCGGGGACCGGCCCGCGCACGCGGAGCTGACCCGCATCTTCTTCCTGGAGCTGAAGGTGGTCGGCTCCACGATGGGCACCAAGGACGAGCTGGAGGACCTGCTGTCCTTCTGCGCGGCCACCGGGGTCCGCCCCGTCATCGACCAGGTGCTGCCGCTGGACCGGGCGCGCGAGGGCTTCGAGAAGGTGGAGGCGGGAGACCTCTTCGGGAAGGTGGTCCTGACGGTCTGAGCCCGCCGGACGTTCGTCAACTTGGGTTGACACTCCTCCCGTGTCAACCTACATTGACAGGCATGACGGAAGCCACGGATCTCGCCGCACAGGCCGGGGACCAGGACCCGCGCGTGGGCCTGCGTTCCGTCGCCGCCCTCCGGCGGCTGCTGGAGCAGCTGGAGGCGGTACAGGTGCGCAGTGCCCGCGCGCAGGGCTGGTCCTGGCAGGAGATCGCGGCCGAACTCGGCGTCAGCCGGCAGGCCGTGCACAAGAAGTACGGGAGGCTCTGATGTTCGAACGCTTCACCCGGGACGCCCGGGACGCGGTGACGGGCGCGGTCGACGAAGCCCGTGGCGCCGGGGCCGCCGCGGTCACCGAGGAACACCTGCTGCTCGCCCTCGTGGACCGGGGGGCACTGGACCCCCTCGGCGTGGACCGCCGGGCCCTGCGGACCCGGCTCGCCGAGTCCCGGCGCCGGGGCGGCATGTCCCGGGCCGACCAGGAGGCGCTCGCCGGACTCGGCATCGACCTCGAAGAGATCGTCGCCCGCGTCGAGGGGACCCACGGGGCGGGCGCCCTCGCGGCCCCGGCCCCGCGCCGCCGGACCCTGGGCACCTCGCTCCGCTCGGCCCTGGGCCGCCCGGAGCCGGACACCGGCGCGGGGCACCGCGTCCGCCTCACGGAAGGCGCCAAGAAGGTCCTGGAGCAGTCCCTGCGCATCGCCCTGGACCGCAAGGACGGCCACATCGCCACCCTGCACCTGCTCCTGGCCCTGCTGTCCCGGCCGGGCGCGGTGTCCGAGGCCCTCACGGACCACGGGGTCACCCGCGCCTCGGCCGAAGCGGCCCTGGCCGCCTGATCCCGGTCCGATCCCGGCCGGCCCGGCCGGCCCGGCCGGCCCGGGGCGGCGGCCCTACGCCCCCGGACGCAGGCCGGCCTCGATGCGGGCGGCGGCCGCGGCCAGGTGGGCGCGGGCCTCGGCCAGCTGGGCCGGGGTCACGCCGTGATCGCGGGCCGCGTCGCGCACGTCGTCGCGGAAGCGGTCCAGCAGCCGGTCGAGGTCCCGGGCCGGATCGGCGCCCGGCGTCAGGTCCTCGGCCCAGGCCGCACCCGAGGGCCCGGGCGCACCGGGCGTCTGCGCCGGTGCGGGGTTCGCGGCGCCCGCTCCGCCGAGCCAGGCTCCGGCCAGACTGCCCAGCCTGCCGCCCGACTTCGCGAACTGTTCCTGGAGCTGGGCGGCGATCCGCTGGACCTCCTCGCGGGCCCGCTCCTGGGCCTCCTTGGCCTGTCGGCGGGCCTGCTGGGCCTCCTCGCGGGCCCGGCGGCTCTCGTCCTTCGCCCGCCGCGCCTGCTCCTTCCACTCCTGCTTCGCCTTGCGGAGCTCCTCCTTGGCGGTCTTCCAGGACTCGTCCTCCACCTGGGTGGCCGTCGCGGAGGCCGCCGCCCGCATCTCGCGGCGCAGGTCGCCGGCGGCGCCGCGCACGTCGTCGCGGATCTCGGCGGCCAGTTCGGAGACGGAGTCGCGGATCTCCAGCTCCAGGTCGGCCAGTTCACCACCGCGGTCGGCCAGTTCGGCGCGCCCCGCCTCGGTGATGGAGTACACCTTGCGCCCGCCTTCGGTGGCGTACGTGACGAGTCCCTCCGCCTCCAGCTTCGCCAGCCGCGGGTACACGGTGCCCGCGGAGGGCGCGTAGAGGCCCTGGAAGCGCTCCTCCAGCAGACGGATCACCTCGTAGCCGTGGCGGGGCGCCTCGTCCAGCAGCTTGAGCAGGTAGAGGCGGAGGCGGCCGTGGGCGAAGACGGGCGGCATGTCAGAGCACCTTCTTGTCGAGCTGGAGGGGGGCGTCGGCGTCGGCCTGCGGGCGGCGCAGGAGGGCGATGGACCCCGAGACCGTGGTGGCCCGCAGGGTGCCCGCGCCGGTGCCGAGGGTGCCGGTGATCCGCTTGGCACCGAGCTGGCCGGAGACGCGCAGGTCCTCGAAGGCGTTGGAGACGCCGCCGGTGGCCGTGTTGGCCTCCACCTTGGCGTCGGCGGGGTGGGGCAGCCGGATGGCGACCTCACCGGAGACGGAGTTGAGGAAGATGTCCACCGGCTTCGGGGCGGCCGGGTCCGGGGCCAGGTCGATGAGCATGTCGCCGCTGACCGAGTCGGCCCGTACGCTGCCGCCCGAACCGTCGACGACCGTCAGGCCGCCGGAGACGGAGTGGAAGCCGAGCTCACCCGTGAGGGACTGCGCCTCGACGCTGCCGGAGACGGTGTGCGCCTTGACCCGGCCGGAGAGCCGTACGAGGGTCGCGTCACCGGAGACGCCGTTGACGTCGGTGGGGCCCGAGATGCCGGAGACGAACGCGGCGGCACTGACGGTGGCCAGCTGCACCCGGGTGGCGGCCGGGACGGTCAGCGTCACCGTGACGCTGCGCTCCCAGGCCTTGCGGCCCCCCTCGGACGAGCCCGACCAGGCCTTCCACGGCTTGCTCTCGAACCATTCCTTCAGCCCCTGGGTGCCGTTCCAGGGCAGGTCCTCGTACGACAGGGTGAGCACGCCCCCCTCCTGCACCACGTGCAGCGGCGGCCCGTCGACCTCGGACACCTCCAGGCGGGCCGGCCCCCCGTCGGCCGCGGCCACCACGTTCACGGTGCCGCCGACGACCCGGACGCGCAGGTCGGTCACCGGCTCCTCGAAGACCAGCTTCTGCGGTGCGGCGACGGACCACGTCATCTGCTCTGCCATGGTGCTGCTCCTCCTCGTGGACGCAACATATCGCGTCTTCTTCAGAACACGATATATCGCGGCAGACGGAAGTCAAGCGGCGCGGCACGCCCGGGCACCGGCCGGGGCGGGCCGGTGCTCCGGGGCCGAGCGGGGCGACGGCGGGCGCCGGAGGGGAACGCGGGAGGGGGCTAGGCCACCAGCAGCGGGCTCGCGTGGTGGCGCAGCCAGGCCCGGTAGGGCGGGGTGCTCAGGGCGGCTTCCCGGTAGGCGTCGCGGAGGTCCTCGTACGCCTCGGCGTGCGCGCCCGGCCGCGTCGCGAGCAGCAGCCGCACCGCGAGCGGGTCCCCGGACAGCGGCCGGATGGCCATGTCGTCACGGGGGCCGGAGGTGGGCTGGCAGGGGGCGACCGCCTCGCCGGAGACGATCAGCGAGGTGGCGGTGTGGTAGTCGGCGTGCAGGACGGGCGGGTCGAGCCCGGCCCCGGCGAAGACCCGGCGCAGGCCGTCCCATTCGCCGTCGACGGAGGGGTCGACCGTCCAGCGGTCCTGCGCCAGGTCCCGTAACTCCACCACCGGCGACCGGGCGGCCGGATGGTCCCGGGACATGGACACGAACTGCGGCTCGCGCTCCATCAGCACGCGCAGCTCCAGCCCCTCCGGGACCCGCAGCGGGCAGCCCTCGACCTCGTGCACGAACGCCACGTCCAGCTGCCCGGCGGCCACCATCCGCAGCAGCGCGTTCGCCGACACGTCGACCACCAGCGAGGTCTCCGTCTCCGGCGCGCGGCGGTGCAGCCGCCGCAGCCATCCCGGCAGCGCCCGGCTCGCGGTCGAGCCGATCCGCAGCCGGGGACCGCGGGCGACCGCCCGCGCCTCGGCGACCAGCGCCGCCATCTCGGCCAGCAGCGGCCGGGCCCGTCCGAGCACCGTGCGCCCGAAGGGGGTCGGCCTGCAGCCGGTGCGTTCGCGCAGGAACAGCTCGCCGTCCAGGGCCCGTTCGATCCGGCGCAACTGGGTCGTCAGTGAGGGCTGGCTCACGCCGAGCTGCCGGGCCGCCTTGTGCAGGCTGCCGGCGTCCGCGATGGCGCACAGTGCGCGCAGGTGCCTCACCTCGAGCTCCATGACCCGAGAGTAGGGCGGGGCCGGTGGACCGCACCAGCCACCGATAGCCCCCCGAATCCCGCCATTCTCACGCCAGTTGCCCTGTCGCAATCTTCCCGATAGGGCGGCGCTATCGGGCGCTGACATCATCCCCCGGCGCCTTCCGCTCCCTCAGACTCCGGTACCGGACGACCCATCCACCCCCCACCGCACCGGCTGAGTAGGAGCCCCCCACATGCGCCACTCCCGCAGGATCACGCTGTCCGCCACCCTGGGCCTCGGCCTCGCCGCCGCCCTCGGCGGCGTGGTCCCCACCGCGAGCGCCTCCCCCGCGCCGGCCGGCAACCCGGCCAGCTACGCCGCGTACGAGCGTTCGGCGGAGAACGAGGCCGCCAACCGCGCCTTCTTCGAGGCCGTGCGCCGCTCGGTCGCCGAGCAGCGGGCCGCCCACCCGGGCCTGCTGGCCGTCACCGTCACGTACAACACCCGCAACGCGCCGACCTTCCGCAGCGTGATCGCCCGTTCCACGCAGATATGGAACGGCTCGGTGGCGAACGTGAAGCTCCAGGAGGTGTCCTCGGGCGGGAACTTCTCCTACTACGAGGGCAACGACTCCCGCGGCTCCTACGCGAGCACGGACGGCCACGGCCGCGGCTACATCTTCCTCGACTACGCCCAGAACCAGCAGTACAACTCCACCCGCGTGACGGCCCACGAGACCGGTCACGTGCTGGGCCTGCCGGACCACTACTCGGGTCCGTGCAGCGAGCTCATGTCGGGCGGCGGACCGGGCACCTCGTGCACCAACCCGAACCCGAACAGCGCCGAGCGCTCGCGCGTCAACCAGCTCTGGGCCAACGGCCTGGTCGCCTCGGGCCTCGACGCCAAGGGCTAGGCCGTACCCGCCCGGCCGCCCGGTACCGTTCCGGGCGGCCGGGCCGGGGCGCGGCTAGGCCGACCCGGTGCCGTGGCGGGGGCAGGCCGGGTTCCGGCAAGGGCCCGGGCCCCACTGGGGTACGAAGATGCCGAGCGACTTGCGCCGCCGGACGACGGTGTCGACGGCGTTCCCGCAGGCCGGGCACGTGTGCTGCGCGTGCCCGGCCCGCGGGGCGACCGTCCCGTGCGCGTGCTGCTGTTCTGCGGCCATGCCTCCACGGTAGGCCGCCCAGCCGGGTTCCCGCGCGGCGCGCGGAAGGGCGTACGGGGTGACGGCCCGGCCGTCGCGGGGGCGGCGGGCCCGCCCGGCCCGGGGGCCCGGCCTCACCCCCGCGGCTTGCGCCACATCGGCCACATCAGCGGGCCGTCCGGCAGCCGCACCGCCGCGCCCGTGAATTCCCAGCCGAGCCGCTCGTAGAGGCGCATGCTGCGCTCGCTGCTCGCCTCCAGGTACGCCGGGACCCCCTCCCGGTCGCAGCGCTCCAGGACCGGTGCGATCAGAGCGCTCCCCAGCCCCTCGCCCTGCCGCCGCGGGTCGACCGCGATCATCAGCAGGTACTCGTGCTCCTCGCCCGTCGGGTGGACCTCCCCGGTCAGCCGCCCGACGAGCTCGCACCGCTCGTTGCCGGGATCGGCCACCGCGCGCATCTTCGCCGGGATCTCGTCCTCGCCCTCCGGTTCGCCCGCCGGGATCCGCAGCCACAGGGCCGCCGCCGAACCGTCGGCCGCGTAGTCGATCCGCCCCTCGGCCAGGGCCACGTCCACGAAGACTCCGAGGAAACGGCCGTGCACGGCGGCCCGGTGCTCCGGATCGGGGAAGACCCAGCTGCTCACCGGGTCACTGCGGAAGGCGACGTCCAGCAGCCGCGCGACGGCGTCCCGGTCCGACTGATCCGCCTGGCGTATCTCCAGCACCACAGGTCACACCCTTCACTCAAGTCTCAACAACCCTGAGTGATCCTAGAGTTGGGGCACCCGAGCGGAAAGGCCCGTTCCGGCGCCTCTCGGCACCGGAACGGGCCTGCGGCCTGCGGCCCGCGCACCTCCGTCTCCCCGCCCTCACTTCGTGCGGCGCGTCACGAACTCCGCCAGCGCCAGCAGCCCGCCCGCCGCCGCCAGGTCCGGGACGGCCCGCGACAGCTCCTGCACCGCCCGCCCCATCCGGTCGGCGGCATGGGCCTGCGCCCAGTCGCGGCCGCCCGCCCGCTCCACCGCCCGCGCCGCCGCGCGTACGTCGTCCTCCTCCATCGGGCCCGCGTACAGGGCGGCCAGCTCGCGTCCGGCCCCGGTGCCCGAGGTGAGGGCGGCCACGACCGGGAGGGACTTCTTGCGGGCGATCAGGTCGGCCCCCGCGGGCTTGCCGGTGTGGCCCGGATCGCCCCAGATGCCGATCAGGTCGTCGATCAGCTGGAACGCCAGCCCGGCCTCCCGGCCGAAGGCGTCCATGGCGTCGACCTCCTCCGGCCCGGCACCCGCGTACAGCGCGCCCAGGGCGCAGGCGCAGCCCAGCAGGGCCCCGGTCTTGGCGGTCGCCATGGTCAGGCACTCGTCCAGCGAGACGTCCGGCCGCCGTTCGAAGGCGCAGTCCGCCTGCTGGCCCGCGCACAGCTCGATCACGCAGGCCGTGAGCCGGGCCGCGGCCGCCGCGGCGGCCGGATGCGGTTCCTCGGCGAACAGCCGCAGCGCGAGCGCCATCATGGCGTCGCCGGTGATGATGGCGTCGGCCGTGCCGAAGACGGTCCAGGCGGTGGGCCGGCCGCGCCGACGGGTGTCGTTGTCGATGACGTCGTCGTGCAGCAGCGTGAAGTTGTGCGCCAGCTCCACGGCCACCGCCGCCCGCACGGCGGCGCGCGCCTGCGGGTCGCCGGCCCGCGGACCGCCCAGGGCCTGCGCGGAGGCCAGGACGAGCGCGGGCCGGATGGCCTTGCCCGCGCTGCCCGCCGCCGGGCGGCCGTCCTCGTCCTGCCAGCCGAAGTGGTACATCGCCACCCGCCGCATGGAGCCGGGCAGGCTCTCGACGGTCCGGCGCAGCTCCGGGTCGACCGTCCGCCTGGTGCGCTCCAGCAGGGCCGCCGCCTCCTGCCCCTCCCCCGCGGCGAGGGCGTTCGCGGTCATCAGCGCCAGCGGCCGATCTCGACGTTCTCCAGGACGCCGAGGGCGTCCGGAACCAGCACCGCGGCGGAGAAGTAGGCGGTGACCAGGTAGGAGATGATCGCCTGCTCGCTGATGCCCATGAAGCGCACCGACAGGCTCGGCTCGATCTCGTCCGGGATGCCGGGCTGGTGCAGGCCGATCACGCCCTGCTCGTCCTCGCCGGTGCGCATGCACAGGATGGAGGTCGTACGGGCGTCGCTGACCGGGATCTTGTTGGACGGGAAGATCGGCACCCCGCGCCAGGCCGGCACCCGGTGGCCGCCGACGTCCACGGACTCGGGGTAGATGCCGCGCTTGTTGCACTCGCGGCCGAAGGCGGCGATGGCCTTGGGGTGCGCGAGGAACAGCTTGGAGCCCCGGCGCATGGCGAGGAGCGCGTCGAAGTCGTCCGGGGTGGGCGCGCCGTCGTGGGGCTGGATGCGCTGGTCGTAGTCGGCGTTGTGGAGCAGGCCGAAGTCGCGGTTGTTGAGCATCTCGTGCTCCTGGCGCTCGCGCAGCGCCTCGACCGTGAGCCGCAACTGCTGCTCGGTCTGGTTCATCGGCTGGTTGTACAGGTCGGCGACGCGGGTGTGCACGCGCAGGACCGTTTGTGCAATGGACAGTTCGTACTCGCGCGGCCGTGCCTCGTAGTCGACGAACGTGCCGGGCAGGACGGCTTCGCCCTGGTGGCCGGCGGAGAGGTCGATCGCGGCCTCGCCGTACTTGTTGGTGCGCTGGGCGGGCATGGCCCGCACCTCGTCCAGGTGCGCGCGCAGCGAGTCGACGCGGTCGGCGAGGAGCTGGAAGTCCTGCCGGGTCAGGACGAGCGCGGTGCCGGAGGTGGCGGCGCGGGCGGTGTACTCCCAGATCGCCTCCGCGTCGGTGAGGGCGCCCTCGCCGAAGAAGGCGCCGTCGGCGACGGTGCGCAGGACGGCGTCCTCGCCGTAGGGGCCGGGGCCGATCTGGTCGATGCGGCCGTGGGCGAGCAGGAAGACCTGGTCGGCGGGGCTGCCGAAGGAGGTCAGTTCCTGGCCGGCCTCGAAGTCGACCTGGCGGCAGCGGGCGGCGAGCTCGGTGAGGGCGTCCTCGTCGTCGTAGTCGCGCAGGACCGGCAGCTCGCCGAGCTCGGCGGGGATGACCTGGACCTGGGTGCCGGTCTTGATGAACTCGACGATGCCGTTGCCGACCGAGTAGCTCAGCCGGCGGTTGACGCGGTAGGTGCCGCCCTGCACCGAGACCCACGGGAGCATCTTCAGCAGCCACCGGGAGGTGATCTCCTGCATCTGCGGCGCGGACTTGGTCGTGGTTGCCAAGTTCCGCGCGGCCGAAGTGCCGAGACTGCGCTGCGGTGTCTGGGCTTCGGATTCGGAACCTGCCTGGACCGACATGTCTTTCCCTTTCGATCACTCCATGGGTCTGCGGAACGGAACACTTCCAGCACGCATCGTGGTGGGACCATTACACAAAAGGGTGGGACTACTCCGTGTGGGTCTGGGCAACCTACGGAGTTCAACGTCGGGGCGCGGCCGCCGCGCCGCTCCCGCCGGTTCCGGCCATCGCGCCGGATCCGGTCCCCATAACTTGTATCTGCGATGCAAGTTTTCTACGCTGCCGTCATGCGGCTGACCCGATTCACGGACCTGGCGCTGCGCGTCCTGATGCGCCTGGCCGTCGAGGACACGGAGCTCCCCACCACCCGCGAGGTGGCGGCGACCATGGAGGTCCCGTACACCCACACGGCCAAGGTGGTCGCCCGCCTGCAGCATCTCGGGCTCGTCGAGGCGCGCCGGGGCCGGGGCGGCGGGCTCGCCCTGACCGCCGCCGGCCGGGCCGCCCGGGTCGGCGCGCTGGTGCGCGAGCTGGAGGGCGCGGGTGACGTCGTGGACTGCGACGGCGCGACGCCGTGCCCGCTGCGCGGGGCGTGCGTCCTGCGCGGCGCGCTGCGCCGGGCGCAGGAGGCGTTCTTCGCCGCACTGGACCCGCTCACGGTGAACGAGCTGGTGGCGGCCCCGACGGGACCGTTGCTGCTGGGCATCTCGGGCGGATCCGCAGGCCGGGCCGAAAGTCCCGGATTCCAGGGCCGGATGGCCGATTAGCTGCGCCGCCGTGCCCGCCTAGGCTGACCGGGGGAAGCCTTCCGAACGAACGTACGCATCTCGACGGCGCCCTCCGGCGGCCAAAAATACGCATCTCAGATACCAATTAAACGAGGAGTTCCGCATGCTGTCCGAGAAGTCGACCGCGACCGTACGCGCCACCCTGCCCGCCGTCGGGGCCGCCATCGGCGACATCGCGGAGCTCTTCTACGAGAAGCTCTTCGCCGCCCACCCGGCCCTGCTCCGGGACCTGTTCAACCGCGGCAACCAGAACGCCGGGCTCCAGAAGCAGGCCCTCGCCGGCTCGGTCGCGGCCTTCGCCACCCACCTCGTGGCCCACCCGGACACCCGCCCCGACGTCATGCTGAGCCGCATCGCGCACAAGCACGCCTCCCTCGGCGTCACCCGCGAGCAGTACCCGGTCGTCCACCGCCACCTCTTCGAGGCCATCGCCGAGGTGCTCGGCGACGCCGTCACCCCCGAGGTCGCCGAGGCGTGGGACGAGGTCTACTGGCTGATGGCGAACGCCCTCATCGCCCTGGAGGAGCGCCTCTACGCCGAGCAGCGGGTCACCGCCGGCGACGTCTGGCGGGAGTGGACCGTGGCCGCCCGCGTCGAGGAGACGGCGGACTGCACCACCTTCCACCTGATCCCCGCCGACGGGGCGCCCGCGCCCGCCTTCAGGCCCGGCCAGTACGTCTCCGTCCAGGTCGAACTCCCCGACGGCGCCCGCCAGATCCGCCAGTACAGCCTCTCCAGCGCCCCCGGCTCCCCGGTCCGCTCGATCACCGTCAAGCGGGTGCACGGCCCGGCCGCCGGCGGGGGTCCCGACGGGGAGGTCTCCGGCCACCTGCACGCCACCGTCCGCACCGGCGACACCCTGCGCGTCTCGGCCCCGTACGGCGACCTGGTGCTGCGGGACTCCGCCGCCCCGGTGCTGCTGGCCTCGGCGGGGATCGGCTGCACCCCGATGCTGTCGATGCTCGAACACCTCGCCGCCACCGGGCACACCGCGCCGGTCACCGTGCTGCACGCCGACCGCACCCCGGCCGACCACGCGCTGCGCGCGGACCACCGGGCCCTGACCCACAAGCTCCCCGACGCCTCGGCCCGCTTCTGGTACGAGGCCGACGCCGAGCCGGGCGACGCCACCGGCCTGCTCGACCTGGAGTCCGTCCCCCTCGCCCCGGGCACCCTGGCCTACCTCTGCGGCCCCCTCCCCTTCATGCGGTCGGTGCGCGCACAGCTGATCGCCAAGGGCGTCCCGGCCGCCGACGTCCACTACGAGGTGTTCGGACCGGACCTCTGGCTCGCCTCGGCCTGAACCCGCGCCCACTGGCCGGATTCGCTCGCACACCGTACGAAGGCCCTAGCGGCGGAACGGCTGCCTCCACTACACCGGTACGTAACGGTCCGGACACGCAGGGTGTCCGGCACGCACCGCAAGAAGGAGGCGGCCATGTCCGCACCCATGTCCGCTGACCGGTTCCTCGCCGCCTTGCGCGCCGAAGGCCTCACCGTCGTCGAGGTCGGCAACTGGCGCACCCACAACCGCAACCACAAGGGCCCCTGGGGGCCGGTGAACGGAGTGATGATCCACCACACCGTCACCCAGGGCACCGCCTACAGCGTGGAGCTCTGCCGCGACGGGGACTCCGCCCTGCCCGGCCCGCTCTGCCACGGCGTCATCACCAAGGACGGCCGCGTCCACCTCGTCGGGTACGGCCGCGCCAACCACGCCGGCGCCGGTGACGCCGACGTCCTGGCGGCCGTGGTCGCCGAACGGCGCCTCCCCCCGGACCACCACGCCGACACCGACGGCAACCGCCACTTCTACGGCTTCGAGTGCGTGAACCTCGGCGACGGCGAGGACCCCTGGCCGGCCGTCCAGCTCGACGCCATCGCCCGGGCGGCCGCCGCCGTCTGCCGGGTCCACGCCTGGGGCTCGCGCTCGGTCATCGGCCACCTCGAATGGCAGCCCGGAAAGATCGACCCCAAGGGCTTCACGATGGACTCGATGCGCAACCGCGTGGCCGAACGCCTCAAGTGAGCGCACCGCACTGCCCGCCGGTGCCCGGCGGGCAGTCCGGCGACGGACCCCACAATGGACGGGTGAACCGTCCCGTGAACCCCGCCCCGCTGCTCGGGCCGCGCCCGCCGTCCCCGTTGCAGGAGGTCCGCGACGAGCGGTTCGAGCGCCACGGCGTACGGCTGCTGCTGAAGCGGGACGACCTCGTGCACCCGGAGCTGCCCGGCAACAAGTGGCGCAAGCTCGCGCCCAACCTCCGGGCCGCCCTGGCGGCGGGCCAGGACCGGCTCGTCACCTTCGGCGGCGCCTACTCCAACCACCTGCGGGCCACCGCCGCGGCCGGCCGGCTGCTCGGCCTCGGCACGGTCGGCATCGTCCGCGGCCACGAGCTGGCCGGGCGGCCCCTCAACGACTCCCTCGTCCGCTGCGCGGCGGACGGCATGCGGCTGCACTTCGCGACCCGCGCCGACTACCGCCGCAAGGCCGAGCCCGCGACCCTGGCCCGCCTGCTGGAGGCGGCCGGGGCGGCCGCCGCCCACGTGATCCCCGAGGGCGGCAGCAACGCCGCGGCCCTCCAGGGCTGCGCGGAGCTCGGCCGCGAGCTGCGCGGAACCTGCGACGTGGCGGCGGTGGCCTGCGGTACCGGGGGCACCCTGGCCGGTCTCGCGGCCGGCCTGGCCCCCGGCCAGCGGGCGCTGGGCGTACCGGTCCTGGCCGGCGGGTTCCTCGCCCCGGAGATACGTTCCCTCCAGGCGGCGGCCTTCGGCGGCCCGGCCGGCGACTGGACCCTGGCCGAGGGCTTCGACCACGGCGGCTACGCCCGCGTCCCGGCGGCCCTGGACGCCTTCGCCGACGACTTCACCGCCCGCCACGGCCTCCCGGTGGAACGCGTCTACGTGGCGAAGCTGCTCTGGGCCCTGACCGCCCTGGCCGAAGCGGGCACCTTCCCCCGCGGCACCGCCCTCGCGGCGGTCGTCACGGGCCGCCCGTAACCCGCCCCCGGGCGTGGCGCCGCCTACGTCTCCTCCCGGTAGGCGGCCGCCTCCTCCAGGTCCAGCCTGCGCAGCAGCCCCCGCAGCATCTCGTCGTCGATCCGGCGCCGGTCGCGCAGGGACACGAACACCTCCCGCTCGGCCGCGATCATCTCCCGGGCGAGCCGCCGGTAGACGTCGTCCGCCGACTCCCCCGTCAGCGGGTTGACCTCCCCCAGCCGCTCCCACACCGCGTTGCGCCGCCGCTCCAGGACCGTGCGCAGCCGGTCCACCAGCGGCGGCGGCAGCGAGCTGTTCGCCGGGGACTCCAGCAGTTCCGTCAGCCGGTCCTCCGCCGCCCGCGAGGCCTCGCTCTGCGCCTGCGCCTCCGCGAGCGTCTCCGCCTGCTGGTCCTTCACCGGCAGCTTCAGCGCCCGGATCAGCGGCGGCAGGGTCAGCCCCTGCACGACCAGGGTCCCGATGACCGTCGTGAAGGTGAGGAAGAGGATGAGGTTGCGGTGCGGCACGCTCATCGGCACCGAGAAGGCGATGGCCAGCGAGACCACCCCGCGCATGCCGGCCCACCCCACGATCACCGGGGCCTTCCAGTCGGTGTCCGGCTCCCGCAGCCGGATCCGCTCCGAGACCCACCGCGGCACGAAGGTCGCCGGGAACACCCACAGGTACCGGGCCGCGACCACCGCGAGGAACACCACCAGCGCGTACCCCGCCGCGGCGAGGCCCTCGTACTCGCCCAGCCCCGTGAGGACCACCGGCAGCTGGAGCCCGATCAGCGCGAAGACCACCGACTCCAGCACGAAGGCGACGACCTTCCACACCGCCTCCTCCTGGAGCCGGGTCGCGAAGTCCACCTGCCAGTTGCGGTGCCCCAGGTACAGCGCGACCACCACCACGGCCAGCACCCCCGAGGCGTGCACCCGTTCGGCCGCCGCGTACGCCACGAAGGGGATCAGCAGCGACAGGGTGTTCTGGAGCAGCGGCTCCGTCAGGCGCTTGCGCAGCTGGTGGATCGGCACCATCAGCAGCAGACCCACCCCGATCCCGCCCACCGAGGCCAGCAGGAACTCCGCGATCCCGCCCGCCCAGCCCGCGCCGGTCCCCACCGCGGCGGCCAGGGCCACCTTGTAGGCGGTGATGGCCGTGGCGTCGTTCACCAGGGACTCGCCCTGCAGGATCGTCGTGATCCGGTTCGGCAGCCCGAGCTTGCGGGCGATCGCCGTCGCCGCGACCGCGTCCGGCGGGGCGATCACGGCGCCCAGCACCAGCGCCACCGGCGGCGTCAGCCCCGGCACCACCATGTACGCCACCCACCCGACGGCCAGCGTCGCGAAGAGCACGTACCCCACCGACAGCAGCGCGATCGGCCGGGCGTTGGCCCGCAGGTCCAGGTACGAGCTGTCCACGGCGGCCGTGTGCAGCAGCGGCGGGAGCAGCAGCGGCAGCACGATGTGCGGGTCGAGGGCGTACGAGGGCAGCCCCGGCACGTACGCCGCGATCAGTCCGACGGCGACCAGCAGCAGCGGCGCGGGCACCGGCGTCCGCCGCGCCAGCCCCGCCACGGCGGCGCTCCCCGCCACCAGCGCCACCAGCGGCAATACCTCCATGCCGATCCCATCCCCACTCGTCGCCCGCCCGTACGCTGGCCATCATGAGCGAGTGCACCCACGTTGCCGAACTGCCGCGCCCCGAGCCTGTCCCGCATGCGCCGACCTGCCCGGAATGTGAGGCGCTGGGGAGTCATCCCGTGCAGTTGCGCATGTGTCTCCAGTGCGGGTACGTGGCCTGCTGCGACTCCTCCCCGTACCGGCACGCCACCGCGCACCACGAGGAGACCGGGCATCCGGTCATGCGCAGCTTCGAACCGGGCGAGAGCTGGCGGTGGTGTTTTGTCCACGGTTCGATCGTCTGAAGCGGGGTAGGTCAACCCTCCGCCGGTTCCCCCGAATTGGGCCCGCACACCCCTAGCCACTGTGCGTACCCGAGGGCTTACCATCAGTCACCTGACCGGGGCAGGCCCGGCCCGGGCGCTCCCCGGACGGGCGCCACGAGGGGTGCCGCGACACGATCGCCCGGATCGCGATAGCGTCACCGGCGAACAGAGCTCGTACCACCTTGGAGGTGAGGGTGTCCCAGATCGCAGGCGAGCCCGGGACCCAGGACTTCGTGGAAGTCCGGCTGCCGGCTGCGGGTGCCTACCTGTCGGTGCTGCGAACGGCCACGGCCGGCCTCGCGGCACGTTTGGACTTCACCCTCGACGAGATCGAGGACCTCCGCATCGCGGTGGACGAGGCCTGCGCGATCCT
The DNA here is from genome assembly GCF_043199995.1 of Streptomyces sp. NPDC048507. Taxonomy (NCBI): domain Bacteria; kingdom Bacillati; phylum Actinomycetota; class Actinomycetes; order Kitasatosporales; family Streptomycetaceae; genus Streptomyces; species Streptomyces sp. NPDC048507. The sequence continues at coordinate 70,546 of NZ_JBICWZ010000010.1, forward strand.
GCTCCAGCAGGCCGTGCCCGGCTCCGTCCTCAGCTGCGTCTTCCGGCTGATCGACGATTCGCTGGAAGTGACCGTGTCGGCACCGACCACCGACGGGCGCGCCCCGGAGCGCGACACGTTCGCGTGGACGGTCCTGTCGGCGCTGGCCGGCAAGGTCGAGGCGACGGTCGAGGAGAACAAGACAGTGAGCATCAGCCTCTACAAACAGCGCGGCGCGGGGCCAGGCCCGGCGTGAGCGGCGGGGAGATCCCGGTGCGGGGCGGGGATCGGCCCCGGGTACGGCACGAGGTCGACGGGGGCATCCCGGAACAGCAGCACGCCCGGCCGCACCCGGCTGACGCGGATGCGGAAGACGGCTTTTTGGACTCGGCGGAGCGACGGGCGGGCCCTATGAGCGAGAACCAGCACGAGGAACCACAACCATCACAGCCACCGGCGGCCGCCGCCACGGCCCCGGCTCCGGCTCCGGCTCCGGCCGCACTGCCGGACCCGCGGGACCGCAGCGGCGCGCGGGCGCTGTTCTTCGAGCTGCGCGAGCTGCCCGAGGGCTCGCCGCAGCGGGCGGAGCTGCGCAACCGGCTGGTCCGGATGCACCTGCCGCTGGTCGAACACCTGGCGCGGCGGTTCCGCAACCGGGGCGAGCCGCTCGACGACCTCACCCAGGTCGCCACCATCGGCCTGATCAAGTCGGTGGACCGGTTCGACCCGGACCGCGGTGTCGAGTTCTCGACGTACGCCACGCCCACCGTGGTCGGCGAGATCAAGCGGCACTTCCGCGACAAGGGCTGGGCGGTACGGGTGCCACGGCGCCTCCAGGAGCTGCGGCTCTCGCTGACCACGGCCACGGCGGAGCTGTCGCAGCAGCACGGCCGCTCGCCCACGGTGCACGAGCTGGCGGAGCGGCTGGGGATCTCCGAGGAGGAGGTGCTGGAGGGTCTGGAATCGGCCAATGCCTACAGCACGCTCTCCCTGGACGTGCCCGACACCGACGACGAGTCCCCGGCCGTCGCGGACACGCTGGGCTCGGAGGACGAGGCCCTGGAGGGCGTCGAGTACCGCGAGTCCCTCAAGCCGCTGCTGGAGGGGCTCCCGCCGCGCGAGAAGCGCATCCTCCTGCTCCGCTTCTTCGGCAACATGACCCAGTCGCAGATCGCACAGGAGGTCGGCATCTCGCAGATGCACGTCTCGCGCCTGCTGGCCCGCACCCTGGCCCAGCTCCGCGAGAAGCTCCTCGTGGAGGAGTAGCCGGGAGGTGAGGCCCTCGGGCTATCGGGCCCCGTCCGCGGGCCCGATTCCGAGCGCCTCGGTCGCCGTCGGGTTCACCAGGAGCGCGGCGACGGCCACCGCGGCCAGGGCCAGGGCGACGGCGGCGAACCGTACGGCGCCGCCGGTGTTCCACAGGGTCCAGGCGACGGGCAGCGCCATCAGCTGGGTGATCAGTGCCGGGCCGCGGCTCCAGCGGCGGCCCCGGCGCAGTCCGCGCGCCGCGACCAGCGGGAGCACGGCGAGACCGAGCAGGGTGATGCCCCCGGTCTCGGCCTGCTGCGGGGAGTCGGGGCGGCCGGCGATGCCGACGAACAGCATGTAGACGCCGAGCCCGGCCAGGGCCAGGCCCTCCACGGCGGTGAGCACCGCGGCGGCGGTCAGCCGTCCGGGCAGCGGCGCCGCGGGTGCGGCGTCCGAGGGCGTCGGGGCGGCGGGGGTGCGGGGGGTCGGCTGTCTGCTCACCCCAGCAGCGTAGTCGGGTGCCGCCGGGCGCCGACGGTACGGTCGATAGCGATCGCATATGACGGGGTGGGTACTCTGGCGCTCATGCGTGCACTTCTCGTGGCCAACCCAGCAGCGACGACCACCAGTGCGCGCACGCGCGACGTCCTGACCCACGCGCTGGCCAGCGAGATGAAGCTGGAGGCCGTCACCACCGAGTACCGGGGGCACGCCCGCGACCTGGGGCGCAAGGCCGCGCACGACGGCGTGGACCTCGTGGTGGCGCTGGGCGGCGACGGCACCGTGAACGAGGTCGTCAACGGTCTGCTGCACGAGGGGCCCGATCCGGAGCGGCTGCCGCGGCTCGCGGTGGTGCCGGGCGGCTCGACGAACGTGTTCGCCCGCGCCCTCGGACTGCCGAACGACGCGGTGGAGGCGACCGGCGCCCTGCTCGACGCCCTGCGCGAGCGGCGCGAGCGCACGGTGGGCCTGGGTCTGGCCGCGGGGACGCCGGGGACCGAGGACGAATCGGTACCGGCCCGCTGGTTCACCTTCTGCGCGGGCTTCGGCTTCGACGCGGGCGTGGTGGGGCGGGTCGAGCAGCAGCGCGAACGCGGCAAGCGTTCGACGCACGCACTGTACGTACGACAGCTGATGCGGCAGTTCTGGGACGAGCCGAACCGCCGGCACGGGACGATCACCCTGGAAGCGCCCGGCGCGGATCCGGTGACGGACCTGGTGCTGTCGATAGTCTGCAACACCTCGCCGTGGACGTACCTCGGCAATCGTCCGCTTTATGCCTCTCCCGAGGCGTCGTTCGATACCGCGCTTGACGTATTGGCGCTCGACCGTTTGTCAACTCCGGCGGTCGCCCGGTACGCCACGCAGCTCCTGACCTCGACTCCTGAGCGCGGTCCGCACGGCAAGCATGCGGTGTCTCTGCACGATCTGACCGACTTCACCTTGCATTCGAAGGTTCCGCTCCCCTTCCAGATGGACGGGGACCACCTCGGGCTGCGCACCAGCGTTCGGTTCACAGGCGTACGCCGGGCACTGCGTGTGATTGTGTGAGTGGAAGGGCCCAAAGTCCTTTCACTCGAACGTTTACACGCCGGTCCACCCCTAGGAACTAGGGCTGTGACCTAGTCGACACCGACGAATCCAAAAAAACTTTCCGGAAGGGGTTGTATCCCCGTCCGAGGTTTGCGAATCTCTACATGGCGATCGGGACAGCCCGCAGAACCCGGCACCCATACAGACCGCCAGAACCCCTCCACGAATCTTCGGACCCCACCAGGCAACTGGGGGTCGGCCCTTCCCTCACGGGGGGATTCGTGAAAGCGTTCACATTCACAAGCAACCTGCCCGCAATACAAGGAGATGGAGCAGCCATGGACTGGCGTCACAACGCCGTTTGCCGCGAGGAAGACCCCGAGCTCTTCTTCCCCATCGGCAACACCGGTCCTGCGCTGCTGCAGATCGAGGAAGCCAAGGCCGTCTGCCGCCGCTGCCCCGTCATGGAGCAGTGCCTGCAGTGGGCGCTCGAGTCCGGTCAGGACTCCGGCGTCTGGGGCGGTCTCAGCGAGGACGAGCGCCGCGCAATGAAGCGCCGCGCCGCTCGCAATCGGGCGCGCAACGCCACCGCCTGACATCGACTTTCGAGCCTCGAGCCGCAGCGCGTAGTAACCGTATAAGCGCTCAGCAACGTGCTCTTGAGCCCCGGACCGAGAACCTTCGGTCCGGGGCTCAGTGCTGTTCTCGTCACCTTGCGTGACGGAGCGGGGGGCGGCGGGCGCCGGCTACTTCTGCGGGCTCGCCGGTATGTCGAGCACGACCCGGGTGCCGCGCGGCTCGGCGCGGACCATGTCGAAGGTGCCGCCGAGCTCCCCCTCCACGAGGGTCCGTACGATCTGCAGCCCGAGGTTGCCCGCCCGCTGGGGGTCGAAGCCCTCCGGCAGGCCGCAGCCGTCGTCGAGCACCGTGATCAGCAGCCGGGCATCTGCGCGGCCGGTGCCGGAGCGGGCCGCGGACACCTCGACCGTGCCGCCCTCCCCCTGGGTGAAGGCGTGCTCCAGGGCGTTCTGGAGGACCTCGGTCAGCACCATCGACAGCGGTGTGGCGACCTCAGCGTCCAGGATCCCGAAGCGGCCGGTGCGCCGGCAGCTCACCTTGCCGGGCGAGATCTCGGCGACCATCGCGATCACGCGGTCGGCGATCTCGTCGAACTGGACGCGCTCGTCGAGGTTCTGGGAGAGGGTCTCGTGCACGATCGCGATCGAACCGACGCGCCGCACCGCCTCGTTGAGCGCCTCGCGGCCGGTCTCCGAATCCATCCGCCGGGCCTGGAGCCGCAAGAGCGCCGCCACGGTCTGGAGGTTGTTCTTCACCCGGTGGTGGATCTCCCGGATGGTCGCGTCCTTGGTGATCAGTTCACGTTCGCGACGGCGCAGTTCGGTCACGTCGCGGCACAGGACGAGGGAGCCGATCCGGGTCCCCTTGGGCTTGAGCGGAATGGCGCGCAGCTGGATGACCCCGCCGTTGCCCTCGACCTCGGTCTCCCTGGGGGCCCAGCCGCTCGCCAGTTTGACGATCGCCTCGTCCACCGGGCCCCGGGTGGGGGCCAGTTCGGAGGTGGTGGTGCCCAGGTGCTGGCCGACCAGGTCCGAGGCGAGGCCGAGCCGGTGGTAGGCGGAGAGCGCGTTGGGGGACGCGTACGTCACCACGCCGTCGGCGTCGAGCCGCATCAGGCCGTCGCCGGCGCGCGGGGAGGCGTCCATGTCGACCTGCTGGCCGGGGAAGGGGAAGGAGCCCGCGGCGATCATCTGGGCGAGGTCGGAGGCGGACTGGAGGTAGGTCAGCTCCAGCCGGCTCGGTGTACGCACGGTGAGCAGGTTGGTGTTGCGGGCGATGACGCCGAGCACCCGGCCCTCGCGGCGCACGGGGATCGATTCGACGCGGACCGGAACCTCCTCCCGCCACTCAGGGTCACCCTCGCGCACGATGCGGCCCTCGTCGAGGGCGGCGTCGAGCAGCGGGCGGCGGCCGCGCGGCACCAGGTGGCCGACCATGTCGTCCTGGTACGAGGTGGGGCCGGTGTTCGGCCGCATCTGCGCGACCGAGACGTACCGGGTGCCGTCGAGGGTGGGCACCCAGAGCACGAGGTCGGCGAAGGAGAGGTCGGAGAGCAGCTGCCACTCCGAGACCAGCAGGTGGAGCCACTCCAGGTCGGTTTCACTGAGAGCGGTGTGCTGGCGTACGAGGTCGTTCATGGAGGGCACCCGGCGAGCGTACCCCGGGTACGGGGATGACTTTTCCCACGGCCGATACCCAGGAGTACCCAGGAGGGGCCCTGTCCGCGTACTGTTGGAGGAAGTGACGGGATTGCGGACCGCGTCATTGGATGGACAGAACAGATTGGTCTAGTCCACAATTGCATCAGGCTTCCGCCCTCCCCGCACAGGAGGACGGATAGAGGTAACCGCGCGCTCTGCCCTGACCGCGCAGGCACCTCCCAACCGGCCGTCGGGAACCGCACACCCGTCGGGCGGCAAGTACTCCGGGCTACGGTGCCGGGCGGGCTGAGGGTCCCGTCCAGCACCGTGGCCCAGAGGAAATGATCCGTCGCGGAACGTGTGCGGCGCGGGTCGAATTCCCTGATCGAATTCCCCGCCCGTCGCGATGAATGGCCGCGGAATTTCCCCACCGTCCGGATAGCGCCGCCGCCCGGCCGCCGTCCACCGCCGCCCCGCCGCCCGGCGGGGACCGCGGGCCGGGCGCGCACCGCCCCGCCCCCACCGCCTCCGGCCCTCGCCGGGCCGCCCCCCGTCGCCCCCCTGCCGCACCCGCGTGCGCAGGCCGCCGCCCGGCGGGACGGCGCCCGGCGCGTCCCGGGCTGCCCCCAGTGCGCCCTCCAGAGCGCTCTCCGGCCCGCCTGCGGCCACTCCGGGCGCCCGCTGCGCGTCCGCCGCTCCCGGCCGGGCGGGCGGGCGCGAACGGGACCACCATGGATGTGGACCGGATGCGGATCGATGCGGCACGGGCCCGCCACCGACGGGCAGGCTCTGCTAGATTGGTCTATACCACAAGTGTCCACACCCCTCTCAGATCGGCAGGCCCCGCGTGGAAGTTGTCATCGTCCCGGACGCCAAGGCAGGCGGCGAGCTCATCGCGGAGGCCATGGCCGCCCTGGTCCGCCGCAAGCCCGACGCCCTGCTGGGCGTGGCGACCGGCTCGACCCCGCTGCCCATCTACGAAGCCCTCGCCGCCAAGGTCGGGGCCGGCCAGGTCGACGCCTCCAGGGCGCGGATCTGCCAGCTCGACGAGTACGTCGGCCTGCCGGCCGGGCACCCCGAGTCCTACCGCGCCGTCGTGCTGCGCGAGGTCGTCGAGCCGCTCGGGCTGACGGAGGCCTCCTTCATGGGCCCCGACGGCTCCGCCGCCGACGTCCAGGCCGCCTGCGTGGCCTACGACCAGGCGCTCGCCGCCGCGGGCGGGGTGGACCTCCAGCTGCTGGGCATCGGCACGGACGGCCACATCGGCTTCAACGAGCCCTGCTCGTCGCTGGCCTCCCGCACCCGGATCAAGACGCTCACCGAGCAGACCCGCGTCGACAACGCGCGCTTCTTCGACAACGACATAGAGCAGGTGCCGCACCACGTCATCACCCAGGGCATCGGCACCATCCTCGACGCCCGCCACCTGATCCTGCTGGCCACCGGCGAGGGCAAGGCCGAGGCCGTCGCGCAGACCGTCGAGGGGCCGCTGTCCGCGCTGGTCCCCGCCTCCGCGCTGCAGCTGCACCGGCACGCCACGGTCGTCGTGGACGAGGCGGCCGCCTCGAAGCTGAAGCTGGCCGACTACTTCCGCCACGCCTTCGCCAACAAGCCGGCCTGGCAGGGCCTGTAGGCGCGAGGCGCTCCCCCGCGCACCGGCGTACGGCGAAGGGCCGGGCCCCCCTCCACGGGGGCCCGGCCCTTTCCTCATGCCCGTCCGGGACGGACGGCGCCGGGCGACCCCCGTGACGGGTGCCCGGCGCCGCGACCCGGTCCAGCCCCTAGCCCCCGGTGCCGGCCGCGATGACCTCGGCGGCGGCCTGCCCGCAGACGCGGGAGGCGCCGTGGGTGGCGACGTACAGGCCGCCGCGCGGCTCGGCGCGCGGCAGGCCCATCTCGACGACCACGGTGTCGGGCCGGGCCGCGACCAGCGCGTCCAGGACCTCGGTCATCCAGGGGTGGCGATGGGCGTCGCGGACCACGGCGACGACCGTGCGCCCGCCGGCGTCGGCCAGTACCCCGGCCGCGCCGGAGCCTTCGGGGTAGACGCCCGACTCCGTGCCCGGGACCAGGGCGGCGAGCTCCGCGGCCACCCCCCACGGGGTCTCGTCGCCCACCGCGATGTTCGCGACGGGGGCGAGCGTGGCCACGTACGGGGCGGACACGGGGGCCGCCGTGCCCGAGACGAGCAGCGCGCGGCGGGCGGCCGTCAGGCCGATGCCGGACGCGCGGCCCCCCTCCGGTCGCGCGTCCGGCCGTGCCCGGCGGGTCCATTCGGCGAGGGCACGCACCCGGGCGGCGGCGTCGGCGAGCCGTTCCTCCGGGAGCGTGCCCTCGCGTACGGCGGCCACGAGGGCGTCCCGCAGGGCGAGGACGGTCCCCTCGTCGGCCAGTCCCCCGCCGACGCAGATCGCGTCGGCGCCGGCCGCGATGGCCAGCACCGAGCCGCGCTCGATGCCGTACGTCCCGGCGATGGCGTTCATCTCCATGCCGTCGGTGACGATGAGGCCCTCGTAGCCGAGCTCCTTGCGCAGCAGGCCGGTCAGGATCTGCGGGCTGAGGGTGGCCGGGCGGGTCGGGTCCAGGGCGGGCACCAGGATGTGCGCGCTCATGACGGCCTTGCTGCCCGCCTCGATGGCCGCCTTGAAGGGGACCAGCTCGCGGATCTGGAGGGTGTCCAGGTCCACGTCGATGCGGGGCAGCGCGTGATGGGAGTCGACGTTGGTGTCGCCGTGGCCCGGGAAGTGCTTGGTGCAGGCGGCGACGCCGGCGGCCTGGAGGCCCTCGACGTACGCGGCGGTGTGCCGGGCGGCGAGCGCGGTGTCGGCGCCGAAGGAGCGGACGCCGATGACCGGGTTGTCGGGGTTGGAGTTGACGTCCGCGGACGGCGCCCAGTTGAGGTTGACCCCGCACTCGGCGAGACGGCGGCCCAGCTCGCGGGCCACCTCGCGGGTCAGCGCGGTGTCGTCGACGGCGCCGAGGGCCAGGTTGCCGGGGAAGGAGGACCCCTCCCTGACCTCCAGGCGGGTGACGTCGCCGCCCTCCTCGTCGATGGCGACGAGGACGTCGTCCCGCTCGGCGCGCAGCTGCGCGGTCAGCGCGGCGAGCTGGCCGGCGGAGACGATGTTGCGGCCGAACAGACCGACGGAGGCGAGGCCTTCGCCGACCAGGCGCAGCACCCAGGCGGGGGCGGTGGTGCCCTCGAAGCCGGGCTGGAGGACGGCGAGCGCGTCCCGGGTCAGGGTGTCGGTGTGGTGCGCAAGGACAGTCATGGGCCGTTATCCCTTCACGGCGCCGGCGGTCATGCCGCCGACGGCCTTGCGCTGGAGGAAGATGAAGATCAGCAGGACCGGTACGGCGAACAGCGAGGACGCGGCCATGGTGGCGCCCCAGTCGTTGCCGAAGGCGGTCTTGAACTGGGTCAGCCACAGCGGGAGGGTCTGCGCGGTCTTGTCCTTGTTCAGGATCAGGACCATCGCGAACTCGTTCCAGGCGGTGATGAACCCGAAGAGCGAGGTGGACATCAGTCCGGGGGCGAGCAGCGGGAAGATCACCTTGCGGAAGGCCTGGCCGCGGGTGCAGCCGTCGATCTGGGCGGCTTCCTCCAGGGTCACCGGGACGGCGGCGATGAAGCCGCGCAGGGTCCAGATGGTGAAGGGCAGGACCATCACGAAGTAGATCGCGGTGAGCAGCGGGAGGCTGTTCAGCATCTCGCTGTCGCGGGCGATCATGTACATCGCGATGACCATGACCTCCCAGGGGGCCATCTGCGCCATCATCACGGCGAGGACCATGCCCTTGCGGCCCCGGAACCGCATGCGGGCGATGGCGAAGCTCGCGGCGAGGGCGACGAGCAGGGCCAGCAGGACGGCGCCGACGGTGACGACGAGGCTGTTGGTGACGTACGTCCAGAAGTTGTGGACGCCGGTGGCCTTCTGGAAGTTGTCCATCGTCGGGGTGAAGACGAAGACCGGGTCCTTGGTGAGGATCTCGCTCGACGGCTTGAGGGCCGAGGCGAACATCCAGTAGACCGGGAAGAGGAAGAGGAGCGCCAGCAGCAGGGCGCCGAGGTTCTTGGCGACGGTGCCGGGCCGCAGCGGCCGGCGGGTGCGCAGCTGCTGCGCGGGCCGCTGGGTCGGGGCGGACGGGGCCGGCTTGGCGGCGGTGGTGGTGCTCACTGCTCCTCCTCCTGCTTCAGGATCAGGCGGAAGTAGAAGGACATGATGACGATCAGGATCAGGATCGTCAGGACGGAGATCGCGGCGGCGAGGCCGTAGTGCGACTGGCTCTGGCCCTCGACGTAGGCGAAGACCGGGAGGATCTCGGAGGCGCGGTCGGGGCCGCCCTTGTTCATGGCGTAGACCTGGGTGAAGGCCTTGAACACCCAGATCACCTCCAGGAAGGTGGTGATCAGGAAGAAGGGCTTGAGCTGCGGGAAGACGACCCGCCAGAAGGTCTGCCAGCCGTTGGCGCCGTCCATGCGGGCGGCCTCGTACAGTTCGGCGCCGACGGTGGTCAGCGCGGCGTACATGTTGAGGGCGACGAAGGGGATGGAGCCCCAGACCACCAGGACGGTGACGATCGTCAGGGTGGACAGGCCGGTCTCGAACCAGTTGTGCTGCTCGTAGCCGGAGAAGCCGGCGGTGCGCATCACCCAGTTCATGACGCCGAACTGCTCGTCGAACAGCCAGTAGAAGACCTGGACCGAGGCGACGATCGGCATGGCCCAGGCCATCACCAGCGCCATCGACAGGACCAGGCGCATCTTCTTGCCGAGCTTGTTGAGCAGGATGCCGATGAGGCTGCCGATCGCCATGATCAGGACGACGTTGGCGAGGGTGAAGCCGAAGCTGCGCAGGACGACGGTCCAGAAGTTCGAGTCGCCGAGCAGCTGGGTGTAGTTGTCGAAGCCCGCCGAGGGGTACTTGCGCTGGATGAACTCGATCTTGTTGATGTCCTGGAAGGACAGGATCACGTTCTTGATCAGCGGGTACACGAGCAGGACCAGCATGCTGAGCGCCGCGGGCGCGATCAGCAAGTAGGGCAGCCACCCCGTGGGGAGCGGCTTTCTGCCCCCGCGAGGAGACGGATGACGGGGGCCGGGGGCAGGCGCGTCGGGCCGTCCGGCGGACTTCTGTGGTGCGTCCTTCGGAACGGTCGGCGCCGCTCCCTGGGAGTGCACGGTCATGTCTGGGCTTCCTCGCGGTTGACTGTGGAGTCAAATGCGCGACCGGGGGCGCGGCGGGCGCTGCGGGGCGCCTGCCGCACCCCCCGGTGCGATCACACTGCCGGCTGCTGCGGGTGGTACCGGTGACGCGGTGCTGGGTGCCGCGTCACCGGGTGCTGCGGGGCGGGACTACTTGTTGATGCGGTTCGCGATTTCCTTGTCCGCGTCCGCGCCCGCCTTGGCGGCGTCCTCGCCCTTCAGGACCTTGGTCATGAACTCCTTGATGGGGTTCGGCTCGGTCTCGACGTTCGCCCAGCCGGCCGTGACCGGGGTGATCTTGCCGGAGACGGAGGCCTTGGCCATGGCCTCGGCGAAGGAGCCCGGGGCGGCGGCGAAGTTCGCGGCGGCCTGGTTCGGGAGCAGGGCGCCCTCGGTGGCGGCGGCGTACTTGGTCATCTGCTCCTTGCCGGAGGCGAGGGCGAGCCACTCCTTGGCGAGCTCCTTGTTCTTGGAGCGCTCGGCCACGGCGAGGTTCGAGCCGCCGAGGAAGACGGAGCCCGGCTTGTCGGCGGTCTTGCCCGGGATCGGGAAGTAGCCGAAGTCGCCTTCCTTGCCCGCGTCCTTCAGGGCCTTCAGCGCGCCCTGGGCCTCCCAGCCGAGACCGATCCAGGACGAGACGCCGCCCTTGGGAACGATGTCGGTGGACTGCTGCGGGGTGGCCTCGTCCTTGTCCTTGGGGGCGGTGGAGTAGGACTGGAGCTTCTTGTAGAAGTCCATCGCGGAGGCGGCCTGGGCGGTGCCCAGCTGCCCCTTCCACTTGCCGCCGTCCTTGACGGCGAGGTCGCCGCCCTCGTCCCAGACGAAGCCGGCGAGGATGTACCAGCTCTGGCCGGGGAGGTAGATCGGCTGCGAGGCCGGGTCCGAGGCCTTCAGCTTCTCCAGGCCGGCCACCCACTCGTCGCGGGTCTTCGGCGCGGTGATGCCGGCCTTCTCGTAGGCCTTCTTGTCGTAGATGACGACGCGGTTGGCGGCGTACCACGGAGCGGCGTAGAGCTTGCCGTCGACCTCGGCGGAGGACAGCATGCCCTTCGACCAGGCGTCGGCGCCGAGCTTGGACTTGTCGCCGGAGAGGTCGGCGAGGCCGCCGGTGACCGCGTAGCCGACGGTCTGGGTGTTGCCGAGCTCCAGGACGTCCGGCGGGGTGTTCTCGGAGAGGGCGGTGGTGACCTTCTCCTGGATGCCGGTCCACTTCTGCTCTTCGACCTTGACCGTCACACCGGGGTGCTTGGCCGAGAACTCCTTGTTGACCTCGTCGATCCAGGCCTTCGGAGCGGAACCGTCCATCACCCAGACGGTGATTTCCTTGGCCGCGCCACCCGACGCGTCGGCCTTCGCCTTGTCGTCGCCGCCGTTGCCGCACGCCGCGACTCCGACCATCATGCCCACGACACCGACCGCCGCAATGAGCTTGCGCTTCACGCCACCCTCCTCAGGGGGATGCTGCCTGCAACTTCCCTCGCCCGCCGCGGTGACGTACGTACCAAGTACTGCCCGTGGGGCCGGGATCCGATCCATATTGGTTTAGACCAGTACCCGGAGCTTGGCCTAGACCTTTAGGGGTGTCAAGGGTCTAATGAGCGGGTGCTCGGTCCGTTATCGGACCGACACCTGGGGGAGGGAGGAGGCCTGTCCTCCCTCCCGTGTCACGATGTGACCGCACATATCGGAGGAGCCGGTGACGGCAGCGAAACTGGAGTCGGGAAGGCGGGCGGCGATGGCCACCGAAGGGGCGAGCGCGGAGCCGGAAGGCGGGGCGGCCACTCGCACGGCACGCGTGCCCAAGTACTACCGGCTCAAGCGGCACTTGCTCGACATGACCGAGACGCTCCCCCCGGGCACCCCCGTGCCGCCGGAGCGCACCCTCGCGGCCGAATTCGACACCTCCCGGACCACGGTCCGGCAAGCCCTCCAGGAGCTCGTCGTCGAGGGCCGCCTGGAGCGCATCCAGGGCAAGGGCACCTTCGTCGCGAAGCCGAAGGTCTCCCAGCCCCTGCAACTCTCCTCGTACACCGAGGACATGCGCGCCCAGGGCCTGGAGCCGACCTCCCAGCTCCTGGACATCGGCTACGTCACCGCCGACGACACCCTCGCCGGACTCCTGAAGATCACCACCGGCGGACGGGTCCTGCGCATCGAGCGGCTGCGGCTGGCCAGCGGCGAGCCCATGGCGATCGAGACCACGCACCTGTCGGCCAAGCGCTTCCCCGCGCTGCGCCGTTCGCTCGTCAAGTACACCTCCCTCTACACCGCCCTCGCCGAGGTGTACGACGTCCGCCTCGCGGAGGCCGAGGAGACCATCGAGACCTCGCTGGCCACCCCGCGCGAGGCCGGACTGCTCGGCACCGACGTCGGCCTGCCGATGCTGATGCTCTCGCGGCACTCGCTGGACGCCGACGGCGAACCGGTCGAATGGGTACGTTCGGTGTACCGCGGCGACCGTTACAAGTTCGTAGCCCGTCTCCAGAGGCCCGCCTTGTAGAAGACGGTTGACTCCCGTTCGACCCCCGGTGGACGCTCGTACCGCTATGCGGACGGGGGCTTACGTCCACCGGTCGGGCCCCCGTAGATTCCCTGCGCTTACGCAGATGATCAACGAGGGGACGAGGATCATGCCGGAACCGGAAGCAACAGGGACAGATCGGGCGCCAACCTCCGGGAACGCGGCGGGTCCAGGCGTCCGGCCTGGCTCGCCGTCCCCGTCGGGCGGCCCGTCGGATTCCCCGGCGAGCGGGCTCACCCCGCGCTCCATCGCCGTCTGGGTGGGCGTGGCCCTCGTCGGGGCCATCGGCTGGGGCGTGCTGGCGCTGTCCCGCGGCGAGGAGATCTCGGCCGCCTGGCTGCTCGCCGCCGCACTGGGCTCGTACGCCATCGGGTACCGCTTCTACGCGCGCTTCATCTCGGACCGCGTCCTGAAGCTGGACAAGACCCGGGCCACCCCCGCCGAACGCCTCGACAACGGTGTCGACTTCCACCCCACCGACCGTCGCGTGCTCTTCGGCCACCACTTCGCCGCCGTCGCCGGCGCGGGCCCGCTCGTCGGCCCGGTGCTCGCCGCGCAGATGGGCTACCTGCCGGGCACCATCTGGATCGTCGCGGGCGTCATCTTCGCCGGCGCCGTCCAGGACATGGTGACGCTCTTCTTCTCCACCCGCCGCGACGGGCGTTCGCTCGGCCAGATGGCCCGTGACGAGATCGGCCCGGTCGGCGGGGCCGCCGCCCTGCTGGCGGTCTTCGTCATCATGATCATCCTGCTGGCCGTGCTCGCCCTGGTCATCGTGGGCGCGCTGGCGCACTCGCCGTGGGGCGTCTTCTCCATCGGCATGACGATCCCGATCGCCCTCTTCATGGGCGTCTACCTGCGCGTCCTGCGACCGGGCCGGGTCACCGAGGTCTCCGTCATCGGCGTCGCCCTGCTGCTCCTCGCGATCGTGGCGGGCGGCTGGGTCGCGGAATCCTCCTGGGCGGAGTTCTTCACCCTGGAGAAGGAGACGCTGGTCATCTGGATGGTCGCGTACGGGTTCATCGCCTCGGTGCTGCCGGTGTGGCTGCTGCTCGCGCCGCGCGACTACCTCTCCACCTTCATGAAGGTGGGCACCATCGGCCTGATGGCGATCGGCGTGGTCATCGCGATGCCGACGCTGCGGATGCCCGCGGTCACCGACTTCGCCGCGCGCGGCGACGGCCCGGTCTTCGCCGGGTCGATGTTCCCCTTCGTCTTCATCACCATCGCGTGCGGGGCGCTGTCCGGCTTCCACGCCCTGGTCTCCTCCGGCACCACGCCGAAGATGATCCAGAAGGAGACCCAGGTCCGGGTCATCGGCTACGGCGCGATGCTCACCGAGTCCTTCGTCGCCATCATGGCCGTGATCGCCGCCTGCATCATCGAGCCCGGCCTCTTCTTCGCCGTCAACTCCCCCGCCGGCGTCATCGGCACCACCGTGCAGACCGCCTCCGAGGCCGTCACCCACTTCGGCTTCGCCATCAGCCCCGAAGCCCTGGCGCAGGCCGCCAAGGACGTCGAGGAGACCAGCCTGCTGTCCCGTACGGGCGGTGCGCCGACCTTCGCACTCGGGATGTCGGACATCTTCTCCTCCGTGATCGGCGGGTCCGGGATGAAGGCGTTCTGGTACCACTTCGCCATCATGTTCGAGGCCCTCTTCATCCTGACCACGGTCGACGCGGGCACCCGCGTCGGGCGCTTCATGCTCCAGGACACCCTGGGCAACGTGCACAAGTCCTTCAAGGACGTCAGCTGGAAGCCGGGCGTCTGGGCCGCGAGCGCGATCGTCGTCGGCGGCTGGGGCTACTTCCTGTGGGTCGGCGTCAAGGACCCGCTGGGCGGCATCAACCAGCTCTTCCCGCTGTTCGGCATCGCGAACCAGCTGCTCGCCGCCGTGGCCCTCGCCGTCTGCACCACGCTGCTGGTGAAGTCGGGCCGGCTCAAGTGGGCCTGGGTCACCGCCGTCCCGCTCGCGTGGGACGTGGCCGTCACCCTCACCGCGAGCTACCAGAAGGTCTTCTCCGAGGACGTCAAGGTCGGCTTCTTCGCACAGCGCGACAAGTACCAGGGCGGCATCGACGCCGGGAAGGTGCTGCCGCCCGCGAAGAACATGGACGAGATGCACACCGTGGTCACCAACGCCACGGTCGACGGCGTCCTGTCGGCGCTGTTCGCCGTACTGATCCTGATCGTGCTCGCGGACGCGGCCCGGACCTGCTTCAGGGCCGTCGCCGACCCGGGCTCGGTCAGGCTCTCCGAGGTCCCCTGGTCCGAGTCGAGGATCGTCGCCCCGGCCGGCCTGCTCGCGACCCCCGAGGAGAAGGCCGAGCTCGCCGCGGCCGGTCTCGACAGCGGCGGCGGCCGGGTCGGGGAGCCCGTCCGGTGAGCCGCGTCCGCGCGGCGCTGGCGAAGACGCGTCACTACGTACGGGAGTTCTCGGGCGAGGCCGCCTACGACCGCTACGTCGCCCACGCCCGCTCCCACGACCCGGACGCCGAGGTGCTGACCCGGCGGGCTTTCGAGCGGGCCCGCACCGACTCCCGCGAGGCCGACCCCCGCGAGGGCTTCCGCTGCTGCTGAACGCACGCCGCTGAACACACCGTCGCGCACGCACCGAAGGGCCGCCCCGACTCCCCCCGCGGGGAGCGGGCGGCCCTTCGCGCACAGCGGGGGTGCACACTCAAAGCCATGGACATCGAGATCCGGGCGGCCCTGCCCGCCGAATACGAAGAGCTGGGCGAGATCACCGCACGGGCGTACGTGGGCGACGGGCTGCTCGCCTCCGACGCCGCCTTCTACGCCGGCGTGCTGCGCGACGTGGCCCGGCGGGCCGCCGACGGCGAGGTGCTGGTGGCCGTCGCCGAGGACACCCTGCTGGGCGGTGTGACCTTCGCCCCTCCCGGCAGCCCGCTCGCCGACATCGCCGGGCCCGCCGAGGCCGAGTTCCGGATGCTGGCCGTCGACCGCGAGGCGCGCGGACGCGGCGCCGGCGAGGCCCTGGTGCGGGCCTGTCTGGCCCGCGCCCGCGAGCTCCAGGGGGTCACGCACCTGGTGCTCTCCACCCAGCGGGACATGCGGGTGGCCCAGCGGATCTACGCACGGCTCGGCTTCACCCGTACGCCCGAACGCGACTGGGCCCCCGTCCCGGGGCTGACGCTGCTCACGTACCGAGTGGAGCTGTGACACCACGCTGAGCGAGGCCCGACACTACATGTGGGGGCTACCGCATCCGGCCGCCCCCACATGTATGCTCATGCCTGCTGTCGCCGCAGGGGAATCCGGTGCGAATCCGGAACTGTCCCGCAACGGTATGAAGTGCACCCTTTCGTGCTCCGCAAGTCCGAGGACCTGCCGACAGCGCACCCGGCTCGACCGAACCGGGTGCCGACCACGTCCGGGCCTCGCGGTTGGGCCGGTGGACGCCATGCGGTGGGTACGCGTACCCGCCATGCCCGCATGCGCCCGCTCGCCCCGCCCCGCCGATGACCGGGCCGAGCGAGGGAGAGCTCCCCCCGTGACCATCGCGCCCGCCGCACCGCGCGCCGAGTCCGACCAGCCCGCAGCCGCATCCGAGGCCGGGGGCCCCGGGGCCGCGCTGCTGCGCACCCTCACCGAGCTGACGGCCGACCTCCCCGACACCGACCCGGGCCGGGTCGCCGCCGCCGCCCTGCGCGGCCGCAGCTCCGTCGCGGACGAGGCCGAACTGCGCGGGCTGGCCACCGAGGCCGCCGCGGGCCTGATCTCCGAGGACCCGGCGTACTCCCGCCTCGCCGCCCGGCTGCTCACGCTGGCCGTGGCCGACGAGGCCGCGGGCCAGGGGTCCGTCTCCTTCGCCGAGTCCGTCGCCGTCGGTCACCGCGAGGGCCTGATCGCCGACCGCACCGCCGACTTCGTCGCCCTGCACGCCGCCCGGCTCGACGCGCTGGTGGAGCACGCGCTCGCCGAGGGCGCGGACGACCGCTTCGGCTTCTTCGGCCTGCGCACCCTGCACAGCCGCTACCTGCTGCGCCACCCCATCACCCGTCAGGTGATCGAGACCCCGCAGTACTTCATGCTGCGCGTGGCGTGCGGCCTCGCGGAGAACGACTCGGTCCAGGCCGTCGAGGAAGTGGCCTCGCTCTACCGGCTGATGAGCCGCCTCGACTACCTGCCCTCCTCCCCCACGCTCTTCAACTCCGGCACCCGCCACCCGCAGATGTCCTCCTGCTACCTGCTGGACTCCCCGCTGGACGAGCTGGACTCGATCTACGACCGCTACCACCAGGTCGCGCGGCTGTCCAAGCACGCCGGCGGCATCGGCCTGTCGTACTCCCGCATCCGCGCCCGCGGTTCGCTGATCCGCGGCACCAACGGCCACTCCAACGGCATCGTGCCGTTCCTGAAGACCCTCGACGCGTCCGTCGCCGCCGTGAACCAGGGCGGCCGCCGCAAGGGCGCCGCCGCCGTCTACCTGGAGACCTGGCACGCGGACATCGAGGAGTTCCTGGAGCTGCGCGACAACACCGGCGAGGACCAGCGCCGTACGCACAACCTCAACCTCGCCCACTGGGTGCCGGACGAGTTCATGCGCCGCGTGAACGCCGACGGCCAGTGGTCGCTGTTCTCCCCGTCCGACGTGCCCGACCTGGTCGACCTGTGGGGCGACGCCTTCGACGCCGCCTACCGCAAGGCCGAGGCGGACGGCCTGGCCCGCAAGACCATGCCCGCCCGCGACCTGTACGGCCGGATGATGCGCACCCTCGCGCAGACCGGCCAGGGCTGGATGACCTTCAAGGACGCCTCCAACCGCACGGCGAACCAGACCGCCGAGCCGGGCACGGTCGTCCACTCCTCCAACCTCTGCACCGAGATCATCGAGGTCACCGACGACGGCGAGACCGCCGTCTGCAACCTGGGCTCCGTCAACATGGGCGCCTTCGTGGTGGACGGGCAGATCGACTGGGAGCGCCTGGACGAGACCGTCCGCACCGCGGTGACCTTCCTCGACCGCGTCGTGGACATCAACTTCTACCCGACCGAGCAGGCGGGCCGCTCCAACTCCCGCTGGCGTCCGGTGGGTCTGGGCGCGATGGGCCTGCAGGACGTCTTCTTCAAGCTGAAGATGCCCTTCGACTCCCCCGAGGCGAAGGCCCTGTCCACCAAGCTCTCCGAGCGCATCATGCTGGCCGCGTACGAGGCCTCCTGCGACCTCGCCGAGCGCAACGGCCCCCTCCCGGCCTGGGAGCGGACCCGCACCGCCCGCGGCGTCCTGCACCCCGACCACTTCGACGTCGAGCTGAACTGGCCCGAGCGCTGGGACGCCCTGCGCGCCCGGATCGCGAAGTCCGGCATGCGCAACTCCCTGCTGCTCGCCATCGCCCCGACGGCGACCATCGCCTCCATCGCGGGCGTGTACGAGTGCATCGAGCCGCAGGTCTCCAACCTCTTCAAGCGCGAAACCCTGTCGGGCGAGTTCCTCCAGGTCAACGGCTACCTGGTGGAGGAGCTCAAGCAGCTCGGCGTGTGGGACGCTCAGACCCGCGAGGCGCTGCGCGAGTCCAGCGGCTCCGTCCAGGGCTTCGGCTGGATCCCGGCCGAGGTGCGCGAGCTGTACCGCACGGCGTGGGAGATCCCCCAGCGCGGTCTGATCGACATGGCGGCGGCCCGTACGCCGTTCCTCGACCAGGCGCAGTCGCTGAACCTGTTCCTGGAGACGCCCACCATCGGCAAGCTCAGCTCGATGTACGCGTACGCCTGGAAGCAGGGTCTGAAGACCACGTACTACCTGCGCTCGCGCCCGGCGACGAAGATCGCCCGCGCCGCCTCCGGCAGTGCCGTGCCGGCCGCCGCCACCCCCCTCCCGCAGGCCGTCGACGCCGACGCCCTGGCCTGCTCCCTTGAGAACCCCGAGTCCTGCGAGGCCTGCCAGTAATGAGCTCCAACGCCAAGAACCTGCTCGACCCGGGCTTCGAACTGACCCTGCGCCCCATGCGCTACCCGGACTTCTACGAGCGCTACCGGGACGCGATCAAGAACACGTGGACCGTCGAGGAGGTCGACCTCCACTCGGACGTCGCCGACCTCGCCAAGCTGACTCCCGCCGAGCAGCACATGATCGGCCGTCTGGTCGCGTTCTTCGCCACCGGTGACTCGATCGTCTCGAACAACCTGGTGCTGACGCTCTACAAGCACATCAACTCCCCGGAGGCGCGCCTGTACCTGTCGCGCCAGCTGTTCGAGGAGGCCGTGCACGTCCAGTTCTACCTGACGCTGCTCGACACCTACCTGCCCGACCCGGACGACCGCGCGGCGGCCTTCGACGCGGTCGAGGAGATCCCCTCGATCCGCGAGAAGGCGCAGTTCTGCTTCCGCTGGATGGATTCGGTCGAGAAGATCGACCGGCTGGAGACGAAGGCCGACCGCCGCCGCTTCCTGCTGAACCTGATCTGCTTCGCCGCCTGCATCGAGGGCCTCTTCTTCTACGGCGCCTTCGCGTACGTGTACTGGTTCCGCTCGCGCGGCCTGCTGCACGGTCTGGCCACCGGCACCAACTGGGTGTTCCGCGACGAGACCATGCACATGAACTTCGCGTTCGAGGTCGTCGACACCGTCCGCAAGGAGGAGCCGGAGCTCTTCGACGACGCGCTCCAGCAGCAGGTCACCGACATGCTGAAGGAGGCCGTGGAGGCGGAGCTGCAGTTCGGCCGCGACCTGTGCGGTGACGGCCTGCCGGGCATGAACACCGAGTCGATGCGCGAGTACCTGGAGTGCGTCGCGGACCAGCGTCTGGTCCGCCTCGGCTTCCCGGCGGTCTACGGCTCGCAGAACCCGTTCTCCTTCATGGAGCTCCAGGGCGTCCAGGAGCTCACGAACTTCTTCGAGCGCCGCCCGTCGGCCTACCAGGTCGCGGTCGAGGGCACCGTCGACCTGGACGAGGACTTCTAGCCCGCCCGCGCCACGGCGAAGGCCCCGCTCCGGATTCCGGGGCGGGGCCTTCGCGCGTGCGTACGGGCCTGCGGGGTCCGCGGATCAGGCGTTCGGGACGACCTCGTAGCGCGGGGTGCCCTCGTCCATCTGCCGCAGCGCGTCCTTGCGGTCGCGCTTGGAGAGCCGGTCGATGTACAGGTACCCGTACAGGTGGTCCGTCTCGTGCTGGAGGCAGCGCGCGAAGTAGCCGGTGCCGCGGACCTTGATCGGGTTGCCGAGCGCGTCCTGGCCGGTCACCTCGGCGTAGTCCGGGCGGGCCAGCGAGGCGTAGGCGGTCGGCACCGAGAGGCAGCCCTCGTTCGAGTCGTCCAGCACCCGCCCGGCGGCCGGCAGCTCCACCAGCTTCGGGTTGACCACGACACCGGTGTGCCGCTTGCCGTCGTCGTCCGGGCAGTCGTAGACGAAGACCTTGGCGTCCACCCCGATCTGGTTCGCGGCCAGGCCCACGCCCTCGGCGGTCTTCTGGCTCGCGAACATGTCGTCGATCAGCTGCGCCAGCTCCTCGCCGAACTCGGTGACGTCCTTGCACTCCCGGTGCAGCACCGGGTTGCCGACCACCGTGATGGGGCGGGACGTTCCGCGCTCGCGGTGGGCGAGCTCGCGCGCCTCACAGCCCTCGGTGTCCACGACGTAACCCTCGTCATCGACCGGGACCACCTGGTTCTCCTGCTGCGCCATGTCCGCCGTACGCCTTCCGTAGATTCGCCGAGCCACCGATGTGACCGGTACAGCCTACGGCCCGGGCTCAGCAGACTTCTTCGAGATCCCGCCACTCGCGGCTGTCGGGGCTGTCCGCGACCCAGCCGTCGAGCAGCCCGCGCACCAGACCGGCCGGGGCCGCGATGCCGCATTCGCGCTCGGGCACCCACAGGGAGCCCGAGCCGGCCGTCCGGTGGCCGAGCGGGCCGGGGTGGCCCGGTTCGCTGTGGTCGTGCGGGTCGAGGTGGTCCCCCTCGCCCTCGCCGCTGGGCATCTCGCTCTCCGAGCAGGTCCGGCACAGCAGCCGTACCGACGAGGACCAGTCCTCGGCGGCGAAGCCGGCGTCGGAGGCCAGCTGCTCCAGGGCGTCGCGGTCGGCCTCGGTGGCCGCCTCCAGCAGCACCACCCAGGTCGGCACCGGGGAGGGCGCCCACAGCTCGATCTCGTCGAAGACCGGGTACGAGGGTCCGGCGGCGGTGATCCGCTCGCCGTGCGGAACGCCGTCGTGCAGGACGACCTCGCCCCAGCGGCGCCCCGAGGAGGGCAGCGGGATGGACAGGACCTCCATCCGGGCCGGATCGAGCCTGCGGCCCCACACGACCTCGGCCTCCCCCTCCGGGGACAGCCGCACGGCGGCGCTGCCGAGCTCCATGCCGACCGGCTCTCCGCCGTGCCGGCCGTGGTGGGAGGCCGCGCCGTGCGGGTCGCCGGGCACCTTCAGCCCGTACGCCTGCCAGGCCCGGCGGGCCAGCGGCCAGTCCTGCAGGGCGGTCGCCGCGATCCCGACGTTCCACCAGTCCGGGGCGCCGGTCTCGCGGTCCAGCAGGGCCACGGCGCGCAGCCCGGCGGCCCGCGCCTGCTCCCAGTCGTGCCGGAACTTGTGCAGCAGGGCCAGGTTGAACCAGGACTCGGACAGCCAGGGCTCCAGATCGGCCGCCCTGGTCAGCAGCGCTCCCGCGTCCTCGTACCGACCGTCGCCGATCAGCGTGAACGCGCGGTCGGTGGCCTGCCGCCACGAGGCGGAGGGCCGATGCCGTACCTTCCCGAAGATCCTCACGATTCCCGCCTGCCGGTCCAACGGTGCAGCCTCACGGACACCCTCACGGACACTCCTACTGCATCCAACCATGCCCGCTCGGACGGCCGCTCACTACCCATGGGTTACCCCGGCGGAACGGGAACGACTCCGGCCCGCCCGCCGCTGGCCAGAACCCTCGCCAGACACTCCACGACCTCCGGCTGGTAGTCGTGCCCGGTGCCCAGCCGCAGCTGTTCCAGGGCGGCGAGTGAGCCGCCCGGGTGACGGCTCCCGCCGGCCAGGTCGTCGTACGCGTTCACGGCCCGCACGATGCGGGCGGCGACGGGCTGGTCCCGGTACGGCTCGGCCTGCCGCTCCACGATGACCGCGACCTCCGCGGGCACCCCGGTCTGGCGGGCCACCTCGCCGCCGAGCCCCGCGATCCGGCGCGCCTCCTCGGCGGGCAGCCCGGCGGTGGCCCCCGAGGGCACGGGGTCGACCAGCGAGAGCTGGCCGATGTCGTGCATCAGGGCGGCGTACTCCAGCACCGTGAGCTCCCGCTCCGAGAGCCCCAGCTCCCGCCCCACGGCGCAGCTGAGGGCGGCGACCCGGCGGGAGTGCCCCGGCGGGGTGCAACCGGCGATCTCGGTGGCCCGGGCCAGGGAGGTGATGGTCTGGCGGTAGGTGGTGCGGACCGCGGCGATCCGGTGGAAGGACATCTGGGTCAGCAGCAGCGGCACGCTGAACACGGGCAGGGCCCACAGTCCCGCCACGGCCACGCCGAGGGCCATCACCACCCCGGTGGCGCAGATCGCGGCGCCGACCCCGAGCTGGGCGCGCAGCTCGTCGCGCAGCAGCGCCCCGTACGGGCGGCCCGTGCGGGCCCCGGCCAGGGCGGCGGCGAGCACGGCGTCGCACAGGGCGCTGAGGCCGAGCAGGAGCAGCAGGAACAGCACGAGGAAGGGGCCCTGCCCGATCCGGTCCTCCAGCCGGCCGGAGTGGTAGAGCGGCTGGAAGCAGACGGCGGCGAAGGCCACGGTCAGGACCCGGCGGGCGACGTGGTCCAGGGCCGGGCCGCGGCCGCGGGCCACGTGCGGGACGCTCCCGGCGAGGGCGGCCGCGACGACGACGGCGACGGTCTGCAGGACGCCGTGCTGGGTGGGCTGCCCGGCGTCGGGCCCGAGCAGGGCGTACGCGAGGGCTCCGGCGGAACCGAGCGGCGCGGGCTCGCGCTCTCCCCGCGCCGGGTGCCCGGCGGCGCCGCCGCGGTGGTCGGACCGGGCGAGCTCGCCGACGGCGACGAGGGCGCCGAAGGCGAGGGCGGCGCCGGGTTCGTACACGCCGTTCCACAGGGTGTGGCCGATCCCCACGAGGGTGAGCAGTCCGGCGGCGGCCCGCACGGCCCAGGCGGTGGCGCCCCTCACCGGGCGCCCCGCCCCGGACCGGGCCGTCCGGGCGCCGCGGGCCGGTCCGGCGCGGCACGGTCCGGCGCGGTCCGGTCCGGCGCGGCACGGTCCGGCGCGGGCCGGTCCGGCGCGGCACGGTCGGATGCCGGGCCGCCCTCACCCCGCGGGCCGGGGGCCGGGCGCCCGTCCGCCGGGGCCGCCTCCCGGCCCTGGCCCGGCAGCCCCGGCAGGGCGGGCCCGCCGCCGCCCGGGCCCGGGCCGATCACCTGGAGGTCTTCGTCGGAGGTGACCACGGGGTGCCAGCCGTGCCGCCCGATGGCGTCGACCAGCGCCCGCACCACGGCCGGATCGAACTGCGCCCCGGCGCACCGCTCCAGTTCCGTCAGCGCCACCGGCACCGGCCGGGCCCTGCTGTAGGAGCGGGTCGAGGTCATGGCGTCGAAGGAGTCGGCCACCGCCACCACCCGGGCCAGCACCGGGATCTGCTCCCCGCTCAGCCCGTACGGGTAGCCGCGCCCGTCGACCCGTTCGTGGTGGTGCAGGATCGCGGAGCGGGCCTCCCCCAGGAACCCGATGCCCCGGACCATCTCGTGCCCGTACTCGGGGTGCAGTTCGATGATCCGGCGTTCCTCGGGCGTCAGCGGGCCGTCCTTGCGCAGCAGCCTGGTCGGCACGCCGAGCTTGCCGACGTCGTGCAGGATCCCGGCGATGCGGACGACCTCCAGCCGGTCGGCGGCCATGCCCAGCTCGCGGGCGATCATCGCGGA
This sequence comes from Streptomyces sp. NPDC048507, assembly GCF_043199995.1. Taxonomy (NCBI): domain Bacteria; kingdom Bacillati; phylum Actinomycetota; class Actinomycetes; order Kitasatosporales; family Streptomycetaceae; genus Streptomyces; species Streptomyces sp. NPDC048507. The sequence continues at coordinate 94,108 of NZ_JBICWZ010000010.1, forward strand.
GGCCTGGCCGACGCGTTCGCTGTGTCCGCGCGTGTACCGGTCCTTGATGTCGACGGCCTGGACCAGGGCCCGGATCGTGGCCCGGTGGGCGGCGCGCTCGTGGTGGTACTGGGCGAAGACCCAGCAGGAGATGTACATCGGCAGCAGGACCAGCAGGGCCGCGGGGATCCCGTACGGGCTGCGCCAGAGCACGGCCATCATCAGTCCGGCGAGGCCGTGCACGCAGTGCGGGGCCAGGGAGCGGGCGAGGAGCCCGTGCCAGGCGGTGGCGGCGGGCCGGCGTTCGGCGGCGGCCAGGACGCCGCCGTCGAGCGCGGTGAGCACCAGGCAGAAGACCACGGCCGCGGCGGTGGCCGGGAGCATCACGTACGGGAAGCCGGCCACCCAGGCGGACGGGTCCGCGCCCGGCCCGGCGCCCGCGGCCCCCCGCGATCCGGCGAGCGCCGCACGGCCGCCGAGGAGTCCGTAGGCCCCGCCGGCCGCCCACGCCGCGAGGGCCTGCTGCGCGGCGTGCCACACCCGGCGCACCCCGGCGGGACGGGTGACGACGGCCTGGGCGAGTCCGCCGGGCACGGCCACGAGCGCGGCGGCGGCGGGCGGCAGCAGGAAGACGGCGGCGGTCAGGACGGGGAAGAAGGAGCCGAGCCCCTCGGGCACCCGGGCGCCCGTCAGGGGGCAGGTCCGCAGCAGTTCGCAGCCGAGGTAGAGCGCGGCCAGCAGGGCGACGGCCGCCCAGGGCGTGGCGGGATCGGCGAGGGCGGGGGCGGCGCACGCGGCTGCCGCGAGCACGGCGGCGAGGACGTACGCGCGGGCCGCCGGCGGAAGTGCCCGCATGGCGCTCTCCTCCCCCTGTGCCGTGGCACGCCGGGCACCGGATCACACCGGTACCGAGAGGGGAGGATAGGTCGGCCCCCGCGGAAAGCAGGGGACATTTCCGCATTGCGCCGTACGGAGGCCCCCGGATTAGCACCTTCGGGTGAATGAAGTGGCTTTCCGGGGGCCGTTGTTCAAGCGTTTCAGCCGGGCGCGGGACCGGCCGTCACATCGTGGTCGGGCACGGCCTGGCCCGAGCGGATCAGCTCGATCCGGCCCATGACCTTGGAGCGTAGATCGCTCGGCACGTCGTCCGAACCGCAGCAGCGCTTCACCAGCTTCTTCACGGCCTGCTCCAGGCCGTACTTCTCCAGACAGGGATTGCACTCGCCGAAGTGCGTCTCGAACTTCGTGCAGTCACTGTCGGGCATCTCGTGGTCCAGGAACTCATAGAGATGGTCCAGGACCTCCGCGCACTCCGTCTCGTGCGGCTCTCCGCAGCTCATGAGCCCGAGCCTTTCAGGTCGTTCGACTCTCCCGCGCCCGCGGGGACCAGCCCGCGCTCACGGGCGTAGTCCTCCAGCATTCCGCGGAGTTGACGGCGGCCACGGTGCAGTCGCGACATGACCGTACCGATGGGTGTACCCATGATGTCCGCGATCTCCTTGTACGCAAAGCCCTCCACGTCGGCAAGATAGACCGCGATGCGGAACTCCTCCGGAATGGCCTGCAGCGCTTCCTTCACGTCGGAATCGGGCAGGTGGTCGAGCGCCTGCGATTCCGCGGAACGCAAACCCGTGGACATGTGCGACTCGGCGCGCGCGAGCTGCCAGTCCTCGATCTCCTCCGCGGCGCTGCGCTGCGGCTCGCGCTGCTTCTTGCGGTAGGAGTTGATGAAGGTGTTGGTCAGAATGCGGTACAGCCACGCCTTGAGGTTGGTGCCCTCGCGGAACTGGTGGAAGGACGCGTACGCCTTCGCGTACGTCTCCTGGACCAGGTCCTCGGCGTCGGCCGGGTTGCGCGTCATGCGCAGCGCGGCGGAGTACATCTGGTCGAGGTAGCCGAGGGCGTCCCGCTCGAACCGCGCGTTGCGCTCGGCGGTCGTCTCCTGCGCCTGGCCTTCGTCGGTCCCAGCGACAGGACCCACCTCCTCCGACAGCGTGGCGGCTCCGAAAGCGGATCCGCTCGAATCGGAGAATAGTCGACCATCCCGGCCCTCCGCCGCCCGGAGCGAAGCGCTCTTGGGCGCGGGCAGCACCGTCCAGTCCAGGTCAGCGGCCTGCCGACGGTTCTGACTGATGACCTGGGTCATGCGCTCCCTCTCCTCCGACGATTCCCCTGCGTTGCGACACTCCGCACAACAGGCGGCCCGGGCAGGGCATTCCCGGGCGCGCCAAGGGTTTGCGCGGCCGCCGGGGCGCCGCGCGGCGGCGGGTGAGCGGGATCACTGCGCAATCCGTCAGGTCGCCGCGGGACCGGCGGTCACCCGATGAGCCGGTCGAGCCACGCGCCCACCGCCCCGGTGATCACGGCGAGCGCCTCGTCCTGGGTCGGGGCACCCCTCTTCGGCACCGCGAAGCCGTGGTCCCCGCCCGGCACCTCCACCAGTTCGTACGGGTCCGCGCCGGCCGGCCGCGGGAACTCCCCCGGGTTCCCGAACGGGTCCCGGCCGCCCTGGAGGACGAGGGCGGGCCGCCCGGCGTCGAGCAGTTCCCCGGCCCGGGACTTCTCGGGGTGGCCCGGCGGGTGCAGCGGGAAGGCCAGTGCGAGCACCCCGGCCGCGTCGAGCCCGACGGCGGTGCGGCAGGCCACCCGGGCCCCGGCGCTGCGCCCGCCGGCCACCACGGGCGGGCCGGGCCGCCGCAGCGCGGGCCACACGGCCCGCCAGCCCTCGTCGAGCACCTTGGGGGCGGCGGCGACCTTCTTGCCCGCGACCCGCCAGGGCTGCTCCACCAGGGCGACGGTGACCCCGCGCGCGGGCAGCGCGGCGGCCAGGGCCATCAGGTCCCGGGCCTCGATGCCGCCCCCGGCGCCGTGGCCGAGGGCCAGTACGAGCCGTGCGGCGGGGGCGGTGTGCCAGGTGACGCGGGCCTCGCCCGCCGGGGTGTCGACGCTCTCGGTGGTCATCCCCCGATGATGCCGTCCGCCCGGCGCCGCGGAGCGCGGACCCGCAGGTCACGCGGGCCGGGCGGGCCGCGTACGGGCCCCGGTCAGAAGAGGGTGGCCTCCTCGGGCGCGGCCAGCTCGGTGAGCAGCTCCGGCCCGTTGTTGCGCACGTTGCTCACGGCGGTGGACACCGGGTAGGCGCGCATCAGCCCGCCGGGCGGCGGCGCGAGCAGGCCCCGCAGCTCGTCCTCGTCGGTGCGGGCCGGGTCCAGCCAAGCGTCCCAGCGGTCCGGGGTCAGCATGAGCGGCATCCGGGGGTGGATCTCGGAGAGCGAACGCGGCCCCTCGGCGGGCCCGGCGGGCGGTCCGGCCAGCGGCCCGGTCTCGGCCTCCGCGGTGATCACCGAGCAGGTCGCCCACCAGGCCAGCGGGTGCTCGGCGGGCAGCGCCGGGTCGCGCCAGAACTCGTAGATGCCGGCCATCGCGAAGACGGAGCCGTCGGCGGGCAGGACGAAGTACGGCTGCTTGCGCGCCCGCTTCTTCCTGCCCTCCACCTCCAGCTCGCGCTCGTCGTGGGCGGTGACCCACTCGTAGTAGCCGTCGGCGGGCAGGATGCAGCGCCGCTGGGCGAAGGGGCGGCGGAAGGACGGCTTCTCGTGCAGGGTCTCGGACCTGGCGTTGATCATCCGGGCGGCGCCCTCGGGGCTCTTGGCCCAGGAGGGGACCAGCCCCCATTTCAGGACCCGCAGCTGACGAACCGGACGCGGGTCCCGCGCGTCCTTCAGGGGACGGTCCAGGACGACGTGGACCTCCTTGGTCGGCGCCACGTTCCAGTCCGGCGCCGGCGCCTCCAGCGGCTCCCACCGCTCGACCCCGAATATCCCGGCCAGCTCCTCCGGCGTACGACTCGCCGCAAACCTTCCGCACATGGCTGACACACTGCCATGGCAGCCGCCCCCCACCGCAAGGAGTCCGCCACTCCATGGACACCACCACGACAGCCGGCCTCTGGGACCGGCTCACCGGCATACAGACCGAGCCCGCCTGGTGGCTGGTGGCCCTGACGGGCCTGGCGGCCCTGGTGGCGGTGGGACCCCGGCCGGTGTGGCTGCTGTCGCGCAACGCGATCACCATCGCGCACGAGGGCGGCCACGGGCTGCTCGCCCTGCTCACCGGGCGCCGGCTCGACGGCATCCGGCTCCACTCGGACACCAGCGGGGTCACCGTCAGCCGCGGCAGGCCCACCGGGCTCGGGATGGTCCTGACGGCCGCCGCCGGGTACACGGCCCCCTCGCTGCTGGGCCTGGGCGGGGCGGCCCTGCTGTCGGCCCACCGGATCACGCTGCTGCTGTGGGCGGCGACCGCGCTGCTGCTGGCGCTGCTGGTGATGGTCCGCAACGCGTACGGGCTGATGACGGTGCTGCTGACCGGGGCCGCCTTCGTCCTGGTCTCCTGGCTGGCCCCGTCCGGAGTACAGGCGCTGTTCGCGTACGCGGTGGTGTGGTTCCTGCTGCTCGGCGGGGTCCGGCCGGTGTTCGAGCTCCAGGCCAAGCGCCGCCACGGCGGAGCGCCCGATTCGGACGCCGATCAGCTGGGGCGGCTCACGCACGTGCCCCCGCTCGCGTGGCTGCTGCTGTTCCACGCGGTCGCGCTGTGCTCCCTCATCGGCGGCGGCCGCTGGCTTCTCGGGCTCTGAGACGGGCCCGCGATCAAGATCTGAGCCGGGCGCGAGCCACTAAAGTGGTGGCCATGACCGAGACCCCCGCGCTCCACGCCCTCTGGCCCGCTCCGCTCGCGGACGGGGCCGTCCACGCCACCGTCACCGTGCCCGGGTCCAAATCGGTCACCAACCGCGCCCTGGTCCTCGCCGCCCTCGCGTCCGAGCCCGGCTGGGTGCGCCGCCCGCTGCGCTCGCGCGACTCCCAGCTGATGTCGGACGCCCTGCGCGCCATGGGCGTCGGCATCGAGGAGACGGTCTCCTCCAGCTCCGCGGGCGAGGGCGCCGGCGGAGAGGCCTGGCGGATCATCCCGGCCGCCCTGCACGGCCCGGCCACCCTCGACGTCGGCAACGCGGGCACGGTCATGCGCTTCCTGCCGCCCGTCGCCACCCTCGCCTCCGGCGACATCCGCTTCGACGGCGACCCGCGCTCCTACGAGCGCCCGCTCGGCGAGGTCATCAAGGCCCTGCGCGTCCTCGGCGCCCGGATCGACGACGACGGCCGCGGCGCGCTGCCGATGACCGTCCAGGGCGGCGGGGCCCTGGAGGGCGGCACCGTCGAGATCGACGCCTCCAACTCCTCCCAGTTCGTCTCGGCGCTGCTGCTGTCCGCCCCCCGCTTCAACCAGGGCGTCGAGGTCCGGCACACCGGTGCGACGCTGCCGTCCATGCCGCACATCCTGATGACGGTGGACATGCTGCGCGCCGCGGGCGCCCAGGTGGACAGCCCGGAGGCGGGCGGCGAGCCGAACGTCTGGCGGGTCTCCCCGAGCGCGCTGCTCGGCCGCGACCTCGTCGTGGAGCCGGACCTCTCCAACGCGCAGCCCTTCATGGCCGCGGCCCTGATCACCGGCGGCACGGTGACCTTCCCCGACTGGCCGGCGCGCACCACGCAGCCCGGTGACGCGCTGCGCGAGATCTTCACCGAGATGGGCGGCTCCTGCGAGCTGACCGACGCGGGCCTGGTCTTCACCGGCAGCGGCAAGATCCACGGCATCGACGTGGACCTGGGCGACCTGGGCGAGCTGACCCCGGGCATCGCGGCGGTCGCCGCCCTGGCCGACTCGGAATCGGTGCTGCGCGGCGTCGCGCACCTGCGGCTGCACGAGACGGACCGGCTGGCCGCGCTCACGGCGGAGATCAACGGCCTCGGCGGCGACGTCACCGAGACCGCGGACGGCCTGCGCATCCGCCCGCGCGCACTGCACGGCGGCGTCTTCCACACCTACGACGACCACCGGATGGCCACCGCGGGCGCGGTGATCGGCCTCGCGGTGAAGGGCGTGGAGATCGAGAACGTGGCGACGACCGCGAAGACCCTGCCGGACTTCCCGAAGATGTGGACGGACATGCTGGAGCGGACTCCGCGGATCGCGGGAGCGTAGGGCCGGTCATGCGCAGGTACGGCAAGCACACCGACGAGGACGACATCCGCCAGCGCCCGAACCCCAAGGGCAACCGGCCGCGGACCAGCATCCGCCCCAAGCACGAGGACGCGGCCGAGGGCTTCGTCCTCACCGTGGACCGCGGCCGGCTGACCTGTCTGGTCGAGGACCGCACGGTGCACGCGATGAAGGCCCGCGAGCTGGGCCGCAAGGCGGCGGTGGTCGGCGACCGGGTCTGGATCGTCGGGGACCTGTCCGGCAAGAAGGACACCCTGGCCCGGATCGTGCGCATCGAGGCGCGGCGGTCCGTCCTGCGGCGCACCGCCGATGACGACGACCCGTACGAGCGGGTGGTCGTCGCCAACGCCGACCAGCTGGCCATCGTCACGGCCCTGGCGGACCCGGAGCCCCGGCCGCGCATGATCGACCGCTGTCTGGTGGCCGCGTACGACGCCGGGCTGGAACCCCTGCTGGTGCTCACCAAGTCCGACCTGACCTCCGCCGACAAGATCCTGGAGATCTACTCGACGTTCGGTCTGAACTACGTCGTCACCAACCGCGAGGAACTGGCGACCGGGGACGCGGCCGAACGGGTGCGCGAGCGGCTGAACGGCCGGATCACCGCCTTCGTCGGGCATTCGGGCGTCGGCAAGACCACCCTGGTGAACTCGCTGGTCGCCGAGGGCCGCCAGCGCGCCACCGGCGTGGTCAACGCGGTGACCGGCCGCGGCCGGCACACCACCACCTCGGCGCTCGCGCTCCCGCTGCCGGGCGGGGACGGCTGGGTCATCGACACCCCGGGCGTGCGTTCCTTCGGCCTGCACCACGTGGACCCGTCCCGGGTGATCCTGGCCTTCCCGGAGCTGGTGCCCGGCACCGAGGGGTGTCCGCGCGCCTGCAGTCACGACGAGCCGGACTGCGCGCTCGACCAGTGGGTGGAGGACGGTCACGCGGACCCGGCGCGGCTGTACTCGCTGCGCCGGCTGCTCCAGACCCGGGAGCGTCGCGAGGGCGACTGACCGGCCGCCGGGGTTTGCAGGACGCCCTGTCTGGTAAATGCATCATCGCACCAAGTGACGTGACGTCACGCGAGGCGGGGAGGCAATCGACATGGCGTGGCTGCTGGTCGTGGTCGCGGGGATCCTGGAGACCGGTTTCGCGGTCTGCCTGAAGCTGTCCCACGGTTTCACCCGGCTGTGGCCGACGATCGCCTTCGCCTGCTTCGCGCTGGGCAGCTTCGGCCTGCTGACCCTGGCCCTGAAGAAGCTGGACGTCGGCCCGGCGTACGCGGTGTGGACGGGCATCGGGGCGGCCGGGACGGCCATCTACGGCATGGTCTTCCTCGGCGACCTGGTCTCCACCCTCAAGCTCGTCTCGATCTCGCTGGTGATCCTGGGCGTCATCGGACTCCAGCTGTCCGGTTCGGCGCACTGAAGGGCGCCGCCCCGGCCAGCCGCAGCAGCTCGGCCGGCCCGCGCTCGCGCTCCGCGCCCCCGGCCGCGTCCTCCCCCGGGGCTATCACGTAGGACAGAGCGAGGCGTACGGCGAGCTCGCAGCGCCAGGCCGGTTCCGGGCTCAGCGCGGCCACGGCCCGGTCCCGTACCGCCCGGGCCAGGTCGCCCGGCGCGAGCGCCTGCCGGTTGCCGGGCGGCGGCGGCACGGGCAGCGCGAGGTCCCAGCCGCCGGTGAGCAGGGCCCGTACGAGGGGCTGGGCGCGGGCGGCCCGTACGGTCCACTCCGCCAGCTCGGCCAGCCGCCCCTCCGCGTCCGCCCGCCCGGGGCGCGCTCCGCTCTCCAGCGCCCGGTCGACGCCCTCCAGGTACCCCTGGGCCGCCCGGCGCACCAGGGCCCGCCCGAGGCCCTCCTTGCCGCCGAACTCGTTGTAGAGGGTCTGCCGTGACACGCCCGCGGCGGCCGCCACCTCCACCATCCGCACGGACGGCCAGGGGCGCGCGGACAGCGCCGCCTCGGCCGCTTGCAGCAAGGACTCCCGGCCCGCCGGCATCGTCGCCTCCCCGCTGTGGGTCTCCCGCTGGGTCCCCCGTCAGAGTTGACGGGCCGACAGATCCTGTCAAGGGCGCGTCCCCGGCCGCACTGTGGACGCCGTTCGCCGGGCCGCGGGAGTGTCGATACTGTTCGGACATGCCCGAGTATGACGATGACCTGCGCCTCGCCCTCGAACTCGCCGACGCCGCGGACGCCGCCACGATGCAGCGGTTCCGCGCCCTCGACCTCCAGGTCGAGACGAAGCCGGACATGACCCCGGTGAGCGAGGCGGACAAGGCGGCCGAGGAGATCGTCCGGGCCGGCATCCTGGCCGCCCGCCCCGGCGACGCCATCCTGGGCGAGGAGTACGGGCTCCAGGGCGACGGCCCGCGCCGCTGGGTCGTGGACCCGATCGACGGTACGAAGAACTACGTCCGCGGGGTCCCCGTCTGGGCGACGCTGATCTCGCTCATGGCCGAGGGCGCGGACGGGGTGTTCCGTCCGGTCGTCGGCGTGGTCTCGGCCCCGGCGCTGGGACGGCGCTGGTGGGCCGCACAGGGCTCGGGCGCCTTCTCGGGCGGCGCGCTCGGCGAGCCGGCCCGGATCGGGGTCTCGAAGGTCCCGGCGCTGGGCGACGCCTCCTTCGCGTACTCCTCGCTGAGCGGGTGGGAGGAGCAGGGGCGCCTGCCCGGGTTCCTGGACCTGACCCGCGCCTGCTGGCGGACGCGCGGCTACGGGGACTTCTGGCCGTACATGATGGTCGCCGAGGGCTCCCTGGACCTGTGCGCCGAGCCCGAGCTGAACCTGTGGGACATGGCGGCCATCGCCGTCGTGGTCCAGGAGGCGGGCGGCAGCTTCACCGACCTGGACGGAGTGGCGGGCGTGCACGGCGGGAACGCGGCGGCCTCCAACGGCCTGCTCCACGAGGAGATGCTGGCGCACCTGCGCCCCCGCGCCTGATCCCCTTGCGCGGGGGCGGCGCCCGACACGCCCCTCGCGTGCCTCCTTGCTGACCCTCCGTGTCCGTGGGACGCTGAGGATCCCTCCGCTTGTGCGTTTGTGAAGCGATTCTCCAAGGGGCGCTCACGAGTGCACCCACCCAAGCGGGGGACTCACCCAGGAGGTGGCTCTCTTCATGCTCGTCCGTGACGCCATGAGCACCGTGATCCTCACCCTCGGACCCGCGCACACCCTTCGCCAGGCGGCTTCCCTCATGTCCGGCCGGCGCGTCGGCGCGGCCGTCGTCCTCGATCCCGACCACAGCGGCATCGGCATCCTCACCGAACGCGACATCCTCAACTCGATCGGCGCGGGCCACGACCCCGACCGGGAGTCGGTGGGCGCGCACACCACGAACAACGTCGTCTTCTGCACCCCCGAGGCCACCGTCCAGGAGGCGGCCGAGGCCATGGCCCTCGGCGGGTTCCGGCACCTGATCGTGCTGGAGGACGGCGGCCCGGTGGGCATCGTCTCCGTCCGCGACGTCATCCGCTGCTGGGTGCGGGCCCGGGGCCCCGTCCCCGCCTGACGCGACGACGGCGGGCCGGGCCCCCCGAAGGGGAGCCCGGCCCGCCGTCCTGCCACGACAAGCGGCCGGTACTAGCCGCGGAGGGCCTGGACCGCGGCTTCCAGCCGCTTGCCGAAGTCTTCGTCCGCCCGGCGGAAGTTCTCGATCGCCCGCTCGGCGATGTCGTCACGGGAGACCTTGGCGATGAAGCCGGACAGGTTCTCGACCAGCCGCGCCTTCTCGTCCTCGGAGAACAGCCGGTAGAGGTCGCCCGCCTGGACGAAGTCGTCGTCCTCGGCGTGCGCCGGGGTGGCGTGGTTGCCCGTGCCGCCGGTGACGGCGGCGGGCTGCCACAGCGGCCGGTCCGTCTGGATGGGGCCGCCGAAGCTGTTCGGCTCGTAGTTCTTCGCGCCCCGGTGGCGGCCGTCGTACAGGAAGCCGTCGCGCGAGTTGGTGCGCGCCTCGGTGGCGTGCGGGCGGTTCACCGGCAGGTGGTCGGCGTTGATGCCGACGCGGTAGCGGTGGGCGTCGCCGTACGCGAAGAGGCGGCCCTGGAGCATCTTGTCCGGGGAGGGACCGATGCCGGGGACGAAGTGGGCCGGGCTGAATATGGACTGCTCGACCTCGGCGAAGACGTTCTCCGGGTTGCGGTTCAGCTCCAGCTTGCCGATCTCGATCGGCGGGTAGTCCTCGTGCGGCCACACCTTGGTGAGGTCGAACGGGTTGAAGCGGTAGGCGGCCGCCTCGGCCGCGGGCATGATCTGGACCTGCACGGTCCAGCTCGGGAAGTCGCCGCGCTCGATCGACTGGCGCAGGTCGCGCTGGTGCGAGTCGGGGTCCTCACCGGCGAGGGCGTTCGCCTCGGCCTGGGTGAGGTTCTTGATGCCCTGGTCGGTCTTGAAGTGGTACTTGACCCAGAAGACCTCGCCGGCCTCGTTGTTCCACTGGAACGTGTGCGAGCCGTAGCCGTTCATGTGGCGGTAGGACGCCGGGATGCCGCGGTCGCCGAACAGCCAGGTCACCTGGTGGGTGGACTCGGGCGACAGGCCCCAGAAGTCCCAGACGTTGTCCGGCTCCTGCGAGCCCGTGTACGGGTCGCGCTTCTGGGTGTGGATGAAGTCGGGGAACTTGATCGCGTCCCGGATGAAGAAGACCGGGGTGTTGTTGCCGACGAGGTCGTAGTTGCCCTCTTCGGTGTAGAACTTCAGCGCCCAGCCGCGCGGGTCACGGCGGGCGTCCGCGCCGCCGAGGCTGTCGGCGACGGTGGAGAAGCGCAGGAAGGTCTCGGTCTCCTTGCCGACCTCGGAGAGGAACTTCGCCCGGGTCCACTGCGTCACATCACGGGTGACGGTGAAGGTGCCGTAGGCACCGGCGCCGCGGGCGTGCACCACGCGCTCCGGGATGCGCTCGCGGTTGAAGTGGGCGAGCTTCTCCAGCAGCAGCTGGTCCTGGACGAGGACGGGCCCGCCGACGCCAGCGGTCTCGCTGTTCTGGTTGTCGGCGACCGGAGCCCCGGCCTCCGTGGTGAGCGGTCCCTGCTGCGTCACGTGCGCCTCCTGCGTCATTTCCTGCGGGTCCTGTCCTCGGCGTGCCAGAACCTTGGCGTTTGCCAGAACCGATCCTACGATGGACTTTGTCTAAGTCAAGCAAGCATCCAAGTCCACACCGGTTCGGGAACTGCACCGAATCCCCACTGTTAGGCTGGCGTGTATGAGTGACCTGCTGGAACGACTTCGCGGACGCGGCTGGCGCATGACGGCGCAGCGGCGCGTCGTGGCCGAAGTGCTCGACGGTGACCACGTACACCTGACGGCCGACGAGGTCCACGCCCGGGCCGTGGGCAAGCTGCCCGAGATCTCCCGCGCGACGGTCTACAACACCCTGGGCGAGATGGTGACCCTCGGCGAGGTCCTGGAGGTCTCCACGGACCAGCGCGCCAAGCGGTACGACCCGAACGCCCACCGGCCCCACCAGCACCTGGTCTGCGCCCGGTGCGGCGCCATCCGCGACGTTCACCCGGCGGGCGACCCGCTGGCCGACCTGCCCGACGGCGAACGCTTCGGCTTCGTGGTCTCGGCGGTCGAGGTGACGTACCGCGGACTGTGCCCGGGCTGCGCGGGCGTCTGACGCGGATCCGGCGCGACGCCGGACCGGAGAAGGGCCGGGGGCACGAGCCTCCGGCCCTTTTCCGTCGCTCGTCGCGCGTTCGCGGGCAGAAACGACTCAAGGCCCGGATCCATGGGATCCGGGCCTCGGGCCTTCAGTAGCGGGGACAGGATTTGAACCTGCGACCTCTGGGTTATGAGCCCAGCGAGCTACCGAGCTGCTCCACCCCGCGTCGGTAAACACGACTGTACGTGAGCCTGCCCGGCAGATGCAAATCAGTGAACGGGCCGCCGCCGCGGGGCTCAGGCGGAGAGCTCCTCGGCCAGCGCGTCCCGCAGCCGGGCCGCCCGCTCCGACACCTCCGCCGGACCCAGCTCCATGGCCCGCACGCACCACTTCTGCCCCTCCGACAGGTCCCCGTGCCGGGCCGCCAGCAGCCCCAGCCGCAGCGCCGCCCGGCCGTGCCCGGCCACCGCGGCACGGGTCCACCACAGGGCCGCCTCGGGCTCGTTGCCCTCGCGGGCCAGCAGCAGCCCCAGGTTGAAGGCGCCGTTGCGGGAGCCGGCCTCCGCCGCCTCCCGGTACCACCGCGCGGCCACCACGAGGTCGCCCCGGGCGGCGGCCAGCATCCCGACCCGGACCTGCGCCCGCCGGTGACCCTGCTCGGCGGCGCGCTCGTACCACTCCTCGCTCTCGGTGCGCGCGACCCCGCCCAGCGGCTCGCCCAGCGCCACCGGCTCCGGCGGCGGGGCCAGCGACTCCAGCAGCGAGGCCAGCCGGAACGCCGCCTCGGCGCTGCCGCCGCCCGCCGCGCAGCGCAGGTGCCGCTCGGCGGCCCGCTCGGCGCCGTCGCGCACCAGGGCGATGCCGACCTGGAGAGCCGCGTCGGTGTGCCCGGCCGCGGCGGCGCGCTCGTACCACTTGAGCGCGGTGCGGTCCTCGTCCCGGCTGGCGAAGAGGATCCCGAGGTTGAAGGCGGCGTCCACGCTGCCCGCCTCGGCCGCCTTGGAGAACCACGGCTCGGCGCCGGCCGCGTCCCCGCCCTGGAGGAGCAGGATCGCGAGGGCGTTGGCGGCCTCGCGGTGGCCCGCGTAGGCCGCCCGGCGGTACCACTGCTCGGCCTGGGCGGTCCGCTCCTGCGCGGCGCACAGCAGCGCGAGGTTGTACGCCCCGTTCTGGTCGCCGGCGTCCATCGCGGCCCGGTACCACTTCTCGGCCGTCTGGGTCTCGCCGCGGGCGGCGTGCAGCGCGCCCAGGGCGTTCGCCGCGTTGCCGTCGCCGTCCTGGGCGGCGCGCAGCCACCAGGAGGCCGCGCTCTCCTCGTCCCCGGCGTCGCGCAGCAGGAAGCCCAGCGCGCAGGCGGCCCGGGCCTCGCCCTGCTTCGCCGAGCTGAGGTACCAGCGCCCGGCCTCCTTGAGCTCGCCGCGCGCCTCCAGCAGGGCGCCCAGGTGCAGCCCGGCGCGCCGGTGCCCGCGCGCGGCGGCCTGCCGGTACCACTGCTCCGCCTCGGCCGGGTCGCCCTTGCGCAGGTGCCGGGCCAGGCGGTACGCCGCCTCGCGGTGCCCCTGCTCGGCGGCGGCCCGGAACCAGCGCTCGACGCCCTTGTCCCCCCGGTGCTCCAGCAGGTCGGCCAGTCCGAACGCACCGAGGGCGTGGCCGGATTCCGCCGCCTGGCGCAGCCAGTACTCGGCGGCGGGCTCGTCGCCGCGCTCGCGGTAGTGGCGGCCCAGGGCGTGCGCGGCCGGGGCGGACCCGGCGACGGCGGCGACCCGCCACCACCCGGCGGCCTCGTCGGGGTAGCCGCGCTGGTGCAGCAGGACGCCGAGGTTGTTCGCGGCCGCCCGGTCGCCCGCAGCGGTGGCTCCGCGCAGATAGGGCTCGGCACCGGTCAGCTCGCCGCGGCGCAGCAGGAGCGCGCCGAGCACGCTCATGGCCCCGGCGTCGCCCCTGTCGGCGGCCACCCGGTGGCGCGCCTCCAGCTCGGCGTCGGTGGCCCCCTCGGCCTCTCCGAAGGCTTCTTCCGAGAACCCCGCATCGGTCAGTGCGGTCTGCGCGTTGACAGCCTGAGCCGCCTCAGCGGACTCCGTACCCGACTCGGCCTCCGCCCTCACAAACCGCCCTGTCTCCAGCAGAGTTGACCTGTCCCCCATAAATCCCATCGTCGCATCACCTGCTACCCGCGTACACCTGGTATGTCGCAGCCAGTGAGGTCACTACAGCGTTTTGTCGACATGCCCACAGAGAGACAAGTCAAACACGCTCATACCCCAACTCACCCGCCCCAGTGACCTCGTGTCGCCCAGGTCCTTCTTCCGGACATGACGAAGGCCCGGATCCCATTGGATCCGGGCCTTCGTCTTCAGTAGCGGGGACAGGATTTGAACCTGCGACCTCTGGGTTATGAGCCCAGCGAGCTACCGAGCTGCTCCACCCCGCGTCGGTGAAACCACAGTATCACGACGCGGGACGGAGCCATGACCACGTTTGCGCCGGCCCCTAGCCTCCCGGCTTGGGCGACGTCAGCTTCGCCTCGGCGTCGAGTGCCCGCTTCAGCGCCGCCTTGATGTCGTCCTGCGCCTTGCCGAAGGCCGTCCAGTCGCCGGACTGCCTGGCCTTCTCGGCGGCCTCGACCGCCTTCTGGGCGTCGTCCAGGGCCGCCTTGACCGTCGGGTCCTGGCTGGTGGGCGGAGTGGTGGTGCCCTCGCCCGGCGGGGTCGTCGTCGGGGGCGTCGGCGTGGTGGGCGTGGTCGGGGCCTCGGCCCCGAAGACCACGTTCAGCGCCTTCTCCAGGGTGTCCTCGAAGGCCGTCTGGCCGCCGTAGGTCACGAGCACCTTGCGCAGCAGCGGGTACTTCAGCCCGGAGCTTCGGACGTACACCGGCTCCACGTAGAGCATGCCGCCGTCCAACGGGACCGTGAGCAGGTTCCCGTACTCGACCTCCGAGTCACCGCCGCGCAGCAGACGGATCGACTCCGCGATCTTCGGTTCGGAGTTGAACTTGCTCTGGACCTGCTTGGGGCCGTCCACCGGGCTGCTGGTCGGCAGCTTCAGGAGTCTGATCTTCCCGTAGTCCGTGGTGCCCGGATCGGCGTTGACCGCCATGAAGGCGCTCAGGTTGTCCCGGCCGTTCGGCGTGAAGGTGGTGGTCAGGGAGAAGACCTGGTCCTTCTCCTTCTGCTCCGGCATCTTCATCGACAGGTAGTACGGCGGAACCGCCGTGCCGGCCTTGGTCGTCGGGTCGTCCGGGACCTGCCAGGCCTCGCTGCCGCTGAGGAAGGTCTGCGGGTCGGTGACGTGGTACCGGGTGAGCAGCTCGCGCTGGACCTTGAAGAGGTCCTGCGGGTAGCGCAGGTGGTCCATGAGCGACTTGTCGATCGCGCTCTTGGGCTTGACCGTGCCGGGGAACGCCTTCATCCAGGTCTTCAGGACCGGGTCCTCGGTGTCCCACTGGTACAGGCTGACCGTGCCGTCGTACGCGTCGACGGTGGCCTTCACCGAGTTGCGGATGTAGTTGACCTGGTTCTCCTGGGCCACCACCGCGCGCTGGCTGTTGGTGAGCGAGTCCGCGGTGCTGTCGCCCAGGGTGGTGCGGGAGGCGTACGGGTAGCCGTTCGTCGTCGTGTAGGCGTCGACGATCCACTTGATCCGGCCGTCCACGACCGCCGGGTACGGGGCCCCGTCGATGGTCAGCCAGGGCGCGACGGCCTCGACGCGCTCCTTCGGGGTGCGGTTGTAGAGGATCCGCGAGCCCTCGCCGATGGCGCCCGAGTACAGGATCTGCGGCTCGCTGAAGGCGAGCGCGTACGCGGCCCGGTTGACGGGGTTGTCGAGGTTGACGCCGGAGCCGCCCTTGTAGCTGGTCTCCTTCTCGCCCTTGTCGTCCGAGTAGTCGAGCTCCTTCTGCGGACCGCCGACGATCGAGTACTGCTTCGTCTGCTCGCCGTAGTAGATGCGCTGCTCGAAGTCCGTGCCGAACATGCCCTTCGAGGGCAGGTCGTACTGGGTGAAGTCGGGGGCGCCCTTGTCGGTGGCCGTGTTGCCCTTGGCGGCGACCACGCCGAAGCCGTGCGTGTAGCGGAAGTGGTCGTTGATCCAGTTGTTCTTCGGGATGCCGCCGATGTTCAGCTCGCGGAGCCCGATGACCGTGTCCTGGCCGCTGTAGCGGTCCACGGCGAGCGTGGACGGGAAGGCGTAGTAGCCCTTGACCTGCTGGAGCTGCTGGAAGGCCGGGGAGACGATGTTCGGGTCGAGGAGGCGGACGCTGGCGGTGGTGTCCGCCGTCTTGCGCAGCTCGTCCTTGTTCGTGCCCGCCTTGGGCACGCCCGGGTAGTCCTTGACGTCGGTCCCGGCGATCCCGTAGGCGTCGCGGGTGGCCTTGATGTTCTTCTCGACGTACGGGGATTCCTTGGCCTGCTCGTTCGGCTGGACCTGGAACTTCTGCACGATCGCCGGGTAGAGGCCGCCGATGAGGATCGCCGACAGGACCATCAGGCCGAAGCCGATGACCGGCAGCTGCCAGGTGCGGCGCCACAGGGTGGCGAAGAACAGCACCGCGCAGATCGCCGCGATGGCGACGAGGATCGTCTTCGCGGGCAGGTAGGCGTTGGCGTCGACGTAGCGCAGGCCGGTCCAGTTGTCGGCGGCCTTGAAGTCGCTGGACTTCACGGCGAGGCCGTACCGGTCGAGCCAGTACGCGATCGCCTTGAAGGTGACGAAGAGGCCGAGCAGGACCGACAGGTGCCCGGTGGCCGCCGCGGTGGCCCGGGCTCCCGGGCTGGTGACGCGCAGTCCGCCGTACAGGTAGTGCACGACGACGGCGGCGATCACCGAGAGCACGACGGCGGCGAAGCCGAAGCCGAGCAGGAAGCGGTACCAGGGCAGGTCGAAGGTGTAGAAGGACACGTCCAGACCGAACTGGGGGTCCTTGCGGCCGAAGGGCACGCCGTTGACGTACATCAGCCAGGTCTTCCACTGGCCGGCGGCGGACGCGCCCGCGATCAGCCCGACGACCGCGGAGATGGCGAGCAGCAGCCACTTCTTGTACGCGGCGACGCTCATCCGGTAGCGGTCGAGGCTCTGCTGCTCCATCGACATCGCGCTGAGCGGCGGCCGCAGCCGGTGCGCCAGCCAGATGTTGAACCCGACGGCACCGGCCATCAGCAGACCGAAGACGGCGAACAGCCCGATCTTGGTCCACAGGGTGGTGGTGAAGACGGTGGAGTACTTGACGGAACGGAACCAGAGCCAGTCCGTCCAGAAGCCGGCGAACATGATGAACGCCATGGCCAGGACGGCCAGGACTCCCAGGGTCATCAGAAGAGTCCGGGCGCGCCGGGAGGGGCGGCCGACTCTCATCCGTGGCCCGGAAGGGCCTCCGCCGCGGTCCGGCATCTGGAAAGCCAAGGTGCGCACCTCGAAAGTCGCTGTGGTCTGGTCGGTCTCTGGCGTACTGAAAAGTTTCCAAAGCTGGGCCCCCGATCGTAGGGCCCACCCATGCAACTTACTGAGGCTTTAGTCAGTTCCCGGTATCGGGGAGAAAGGAGGCAGGATGTTGCCCATGTCCAACCTTTCGCCCTCCCCCGGCACCCCGATGGCGGCCAGTCCGCTCACCCGCGCCGTCCTCGAGATCGACGAGTACGCCTCCACCCTCGGCTGGGACAAGCCCGCCCGGCTCTTCGCCCTGGTCGACACGGCCCGGCTGCGCCGGTCGGAGCCCGGGCTCGCGAACCAGCTCGGAACCGACCAGGACGACACCGGCAAGAACCAGCTGACGCCGATCGAGCAGGACCAGGTGCCGGCCGGGACCGCCCTGGACAAGTTCCTGGGGACCATCGCGTGGCCCGACGCGATCGCCGGCTGCGCCCTGACCGTGGAGCGGCTGATGCTCCCGCCGTCCGCGGAGGCCTCCGTACCCGAGGGACTCAGCGACAAGCAGCTGGCCAAGTGGGTCGCCGCGCATCCCGACCGGCAGGAGGTGCGGCTGACCGTGGGCGTGCTGCGCGACGGCTCCCGCGAGTCCGCGGTGCGGCTGCGGGAGAAGGACTCCGCCAGCGAGGTGCTGACCGGGGCGACCCTGGTGCCGGGCCTGGCCGAGGCGCTGGCCGCGACCTTCCTGGACTAGCCGCCCCCGCCGGCGGGGGCGGTCGCGGCCGGGGCCGCAGCCGCGGTCAGGACTTCGTGCACCGCGGCAGGCCCGCCGTGTCGCCCTTGCCGATCTTCTCCAGCGCCTTGGTGGCGTCGCCGATGGTGTCCACCTTGACCAGGGTCAGGCCGTCGGGCACGTGCGCGGCGGCCGCGGCGCAGTTGTCGGCCGGGGTGAGGAAGTACTCGGCCCCGGCCTGGCGGGCGCCGATGGTCTTCATCTGGATGCCGCCGATGGGGCCGACCTTGCCGGCGTCGTCGATGGTGCCGGTACCCGCGATGAACTTGCCGCCGGTGAGGCTCTCCGGGTTGAGCTTGTCGACGATGCCGAGGGCGAACATCAGACCGGCGCTGGGCCCGCCGACGTCGGCGAGCTTGATGTCGATGGGGAACGGGAAGGTGTGGTCGGTCCCGGCCCGGATGCCGACGACGGCGTGGCCGTCCTCCGGCGCCTTGCCCGCGGTGACGGTGACCTTGCTCGTGGCCGTCGGCTCGCGGTTGGCCTTCTCCGCCTCGGCGGCTTCGGCGGCCGGGACGATGGTGAACTCCACCGGCTCGCCGGGCTTGTGCCTGGTCACCAGCTTGGCCACGTCGCCCGGGGCGGTGACCGCCGCGCCGTCGACTTCCCTGATCACGTCTCCGGCGTGCAGCCGGCCCTCGGAGGGGCTGCCCTTGACCACGGTGGAGACGATGACCCGGGCGGACACCGGGATGCCCAGCTGCTTGAGGGCGGCCACCTTGGCGCTCTCCTGGGACTGGCTGAACTCCTCGGCGTTCTCCTGCGTCGATTCCTTGTCCGTCTTGCCGTTCGGGTAGAGGTTCTCGTGCGGTACGACGATGTTGTCGTCGGCCAGCCAGCCGTACACGGCCTCGAGCAGGTTCATGTCGTAGTCGGCGCCGGTGACGCGGACCGTGGTCATGTTGAGGTGACCGCTGGTCGGGTACGTCTTGTGGCCCGAGATGTTCAGGACCGGCTCGCCGCGGGAGTCCCCCAGCGTGTTCACGGTCGGTCCCGGGCTCATCTCGGAGTACGGGACCTTGATGAACACCCCTGCGCAGAGAAGCGCGAACAGCACGAGGAAGGAGGCGAGCATCGTCGCGGTGCGGCGTGGCATGAGCCGACAGTACGGGACGGTCTCGGGGGGCGGCCCGTGGGGCCGGTCCGTACGGGGGCCCGGGGCGCAACTCTCAGGGGATTCTCAGCCCGGCCGCTGCGCGGAGCCCTCTCGTGGGCGGGACGCCGGAGGGACTCACGGGACGCCTCAGACGGCGTCGGAACCGGAGTGTGCCTTCTCTTTCGTCCCGGCCCGATGGGCGCGGTCGGCCTTGTCCATGACCTCGCGGAACCTCGCGTAACCGGCGAGCTCCGATATGTCGCCTTGCGTGCGGTCGCGTGCCGCCCAGCTGCCCCATATCGCCGCTCCGACCGCGGCGAACAGCGGAATCAGCAACCACGCCAGTGACGCCATGGACGTGCCTCCCTGCCCCGAAAGTACGTGTCGTTGGTGGCTTCAACGCTCGTGCCCGGAAAGGGGTTACGCAAATCGAGGGCGTGTTGCGCGGCCGAACGGGTGTGAGGGTACCGCCACCCGGGTCGAGTCCCGCGCCCGGGGGCACCGCCGCGCCCCTGCGCCCGTTCGGCGCCGCCGCCTCAGCAGGCGCCGACCCACTCCTCCGTGCCGTCCGCGAAGGTCTGGTGCTTCCAGATGGGGACCTCGTGCTTGAGGTCGTCGATCAGCATCCGGCAGGCCTCGAAGGCCTCGCCGCGGTGCGGACAGGAGACGGCGACGACCACGGCCAGGTCGCCGACGGCCAGGTCGCCGATGCGGTGGACCGCCGCCAGGGCGCGGACCGGGTACTTCTCGACGACGCGCTCCGCGACGCGGCGCATCTCGGCCTGCGCCGTCGGGTGGCAGGAGTAGCCGAGGGAGTCGACGTCGACGCCGCCGTCGTGGTCGCGCACCGTGCCGACGAACAGGGTCGTGCCTCCGGTCGCGTCGTCGCCGACGGCCCGGAAGACCTCGTCGATCGAGAGCGGGGTGTCACGGATGTCGAGCAGGCGGATCGGGTCCTGAGCGGCCTGCTCGCCGGGGTGGTCGAAGTGCGGTGCCATGTCTTCCATCGTGCCCTAGGGGCTGAGGTGGCGGAATAGCCGTTTCGCCCGGGCCGGGCGCGTCGGCTTGGGAGCCTCCTACAGGAGCTCCGGCCCCCGGAACCCCACCCGCCCGGCCCCGGCGGGGCTCGCCGGGCTGCCGGGGCGCGAGGACCCGCCGGGGCGGCAGGCCAGGCGGAGCCCGCAGGTCCGGCGGGGCTCGCCGGGCTGCCGGGGCCTACTGGGGCGACGGGGCTCGTGGGGCCGCCGCGCGCCGCCCCGGCCCGGTCACAGGCCCCGGCGCTTGCGGGCCCGGCGGACCGCGGCGGCGGCGCCCAGCAGGGCCACCGTCGCGCCCGCGGCGCCCGCTGCCGTGGCGGCGTCCTTGCGGCCCAGCCTGCGGCCCGCGACCGTGTGCCGGCCCGCCACCTCCTGGAGCAGCTCGGCCAGCACCTCCTCGTTGGTCCAGCGGGGCCGCCAGCCGGCCGCGTGCAGCCCGCTGACGCTGACCACCCACGGGTGCATCGTGTACGCGAGGTCCCCGGCCGGGGACGGCGTCAGGCCGATCCGGTGCAGCCGGGCCGCCGCGCCCAGGGCGACCGCCGAGGGCAGCTCCATGCGGCGGATGCCGCTCAGCTCCTCGACCTCCTCCTGCTCCAGCCAGCCCTCGCAGCCGACCGCCAGCTCGCCCTCGGCCTTCTCCAGCGCCGCGTACTCCAGCGCGCTGACCAGGTCCTCGACGTGGCAGAACTGCCAGGTGGGCCGGGAGCCCGCGACGACGAGCAGGCGCGGCGACTCGAAGTACCGGGTCAGGGCGGTGTCGGTGCCGCCGACCAGGACCGCCGGACGGACCACCGTCACGTTCAGCCCGGGGTGGGCCCGGGGCGCCCGGCGGCCCAGCCGCTCGATCTCCAGGAGGTCGCCGACGCCGGTCGCCTCGGCGGTGGCGCGCAGCTCGGAGTCCTCCGAGAGCGGGATGTCGTTGTCCGGGAGGGCCCCGTAGACCATCGCGGACGTGCAGAGCACGACCCGGTGCACCCCGGCGGCCGCGGCGGCGGTCAGGACGGTCTGGGTCCCCCGCACGTTGTACGCGGTACGGGCCGCCGGGTCGGTCTCCAGGTCGAGGTCGAGCGCGAGGTGCACGACGACGTCGGCGCCGCGCAGCTTCTCGGCGATCGCGGGGTCGCGCACGTCCAGGACGTGCCAGTGCGCGGCCGCGCAGTCCCCGCGCCGCTCGTCGATGGCGACGACCTGCTTGACCTCGTCCGATGCGGCGAGGCGGCTCACCAGGGCCGCGCCGACCCCGGACGCGGCTCCGGTCACCGCGATCACGGGGCTGCGCCGCCGGGGTTCGGGCTGGTTTCGCGGCTGGCGAACGCCGGGGGCGCTGTCACCGTGCTCAGGGCGGTTTTCGGCGTCGTGCGGCGCGCGAGCCTGCGGATCTGGGGAACTCACCGGGCGTCTCCAGCGGTTGTCTTCAGTGGGGGCGCGCCGTGACGCGTACCCACCAGGTGATGTCCATCCTGCCGCAGCCCAGGAGTCGGCGGAGCACCGAGCCCGGAAGCGGGAGTGGTGTCTACGCTGGGTGGTGTTGTCGGACCATTGCCCGTCGGCTCCCGCCGGCGGCCCTACGAGCCGAGGAAACCCGTGAGCGACACCCCATTCGGATTCGGCCTTCCGCCGGAGGAGCCGGAGAACGGCGACGAGGGCAAGAAGGGCGGGCAGGGCGGGCCCGCGAATCCGTTCGGGTTCGGCCCGGGCGGCCTGCCGGGCGGTGCGGACAATCCGTTCGCCGCGATGTTCGGGTCGATGAACCCGAACGACCTGGGTGCCGCCTTCCAGCAGCTCGGCCAGATGCTGAGCTACGAGGGCGGCCCGGTCAACTGGGACATGGCCAAGGACATCGCCCGCCAGACCGTCGCCCAGGGCACGGCGGACGGCGTGAAGGACGTGAGCGTCGGCGTCGCCGAGAAGTCGGCGGTCGAGGAGGCGGTGCGCCTCGCCGACCTGTGGCTGGACGGGGTGACCTCCCTGCCGTCGGGTGCCAACGCCGCCGTGGCGTGGAGCCGTGCCGAGTGGGTCGAGGCGACGCTGCCGGTGTGGAAGGAGCTCGTCGACCCGGTCGCCGAGCGCGTCGGCGCGGCCATGGGCGGCGTGCTGCCCGAGGAGATGCAGGCCATGGCGGGCCCGCTGCTCGGCATGATGCGTTCCATGGGCGGGGCCATGTTCGGCCAGCAGATCGGCCAGGCCGTGGGCACGCTCGCGGGCGAGGTCGTCGGCTCCACCGACATCGGCCTGCCGCTGGGCCCGGCCGGCCGGGCGGCGCTGCTGCCGCTGAACATCGAGGCCTTCGGCAAGGACCTCGGCGTCCCCTCGGACGAGGTACGGCTGTACCTGGCGCTGCGCGAGGCGGCCCACGCCCGGCTCTTCGCCCACGTGCCGTGGCTGCGCTCGCACCTGTTCGGCGCGGTCGAGGGGTACGCCCGCGGCATCAAGGTCGACACCTCGAAGCTGGAGGACGTGGTCGGCCAGCTCGACCCCTCGAACCCGGAGCAGCTCCAGGAGGCCCTCCAGGGCGGCATGTTCCAGCCGCAGGACACCCCGGAGCAGAAGGCCGCCCTGGCCCGCCTGGAGACGGCGCTCGCGCTGGTCGAGGGCTGGGTGGACGCCGTCGTGCACGAGGCGGCCAAGCCCCGTCTGACCTCGGCCGACGCCATGCGCGAGACGATGCGCCGGCGCCGCGCCTCGGGCGGTCCCGCGGAGCAGACCTTCGCGACGCTGATCGGGCTGGAGCTGCGGCCCCGGCGGCTGCGCGACGCCTCGCGGCTGTGGGCCTCGCTCACCGACGCGCGCGGCGTGGACGGCCGCGACGGGCTGTGGGAGCACCCGGACATGCTGCCGACGGCCTCCGACCTGGACGACCCGGACGGGTTCGTGCACCGCGAGCAGCTGGACTTCTCCGAGATCGACAAGATGCTCGGCGAGGCGGCGCGGGGGCGCGACGGGTCCGCCGGCGGGAACGGCGCCGCGGGCGACGGCAAGAGCGGCGAAGAGAACGGCGAAGACGAGAAGTGAGCCTGCACGAAGACGCGGTCCTGGTCCTGAAGCGGTACGAGGACCAGCCCGAGCTCCGCGACCTGTACCTGGAGCACCTCGCCGCCCACCCGGACGGGGTCTACAAGCCCTGCACGGCCGGGCACGTCACCGGCAGCGCCCTGGTGGTGGACCCGGAGGGCGGCCGCGTCCTGCTGACCCTGCACCGGAAGCTGGGCATCTGGCTCCAGATGGGCGGGCACTGCGAGCCCGGTGACGCCACCCTCGCCGACGCGGCGCTGCGCGAGGCCGTCGAGGAGTCGGGCATCGCCTCCGGGCTGACGCTGGTGCCGGGCGGGCCGGTGCGGCTGGACCGGCATCCGATCCCGGCACCGTGCAACTGGCACCTGGACGTGCAGTACGCCGCGCTGGCTCCGGCCGGGGCGGTGGCGGAGATCAGCGAGGAGTCGCTGGACCTGCGCTGGTTCCCGTACGAGGAGGTGGCGGCGGTGGCCGACACCTCGGTGGTGCGGCTGCTGGAGGCCACCCGGGCGCGCCTCGGCGGCTGATCCCGGCAGCACGGCGGGAGGGGCGGCCCCGTGCGGGGCCGCCCCTCCCGCCGTGCGGTCCGTGTCCGCGGACACGGACCGCTCGCGGTCAGTTCCAGGCGTTGTTCTGGTTCTGGGCGTGGGCGCCGTGCTGGCCCATGCCGTACTGGGCGGCCATGCCCTGCCCGAGCGCGGCGTTCTGCGGCGGCAGCACCTCGCTGGGCTGGACCAGCGCGAAGCCGGTGCCGAGGAAGCTGAGCTCCCAGCCCTCGCCGGTGTTGCCGCGGCGCCGCCAGACGCCCGTGGAGTGCGTCTGGGCCTGCATCTGCACGCGCAGCGAGGTGGACCAGGCGACGATGGCGTCGGCGTCGGCGTTGACGTACTTGTCCGGCGTGACCTGCATCATCAGCGGCTGTCCGGAGGTCATGAGGGCGACCTTGCCGCGTCCGCTGATGTTGAGCTGGTACTTGCCGGAGCCGGAGATCCCGTACTGGCTGTCCACGGCGATGGCCTCGGTGTGCAGGGAGGAGTCCAGGGCGAGCACGTAGCTGCTGTCGACGGTGAGGCCGTCCTGGTCCACGTCGACGACGTGCACGTGCTGCGCGAGGTTGGCCAGGTAGACCGTGCCCTGCCCCGAGCAGCGCATCAGGTCGAGGCCCTCGCCGGTGCGGGCGCGGGAGGTGCGCTGGGTCGTGCTCTGGTACTCGCCGTCGAAGTCGACGATGCCCTGGTAGGCGACCATGGCGCCCTTGCGGGCGAGGACGTCGTCGGAGCCGGTCAGCGAGACCCTCAGGAGCTGGGGGTTCTGGACGGTGTACCGGTCCTGGGACTGCGCTTCCGCGTAGCCGAAAAGTGCGCTCTGCATGATGTCCGCTCCCCCTCAGCCCCGGGTCCGGAGCCGGTCGGTGCTGTCCTCGCTGGGCTGTACGACGACGATGCCCTGGCCGGAGAAGGCCATCTGGTAGGCCTCTCCGCTGCCCCGGCCGATCATCGACGAGGCCTTGAAGCTGCGCTTCCCCTTGACCTTGAGGTTCGGGGACCAGGCGACGAGCGCGTCCGGGTCGACGTACGTCTCGTCCTCGCCACGGCCGCAGTCGACGACGATCGGGGTGCCGCGGGAGGTGATGGCCACCCATCCGGTGCCGGAGACCTGGACGTTGAAGAGGCCCTGGCCGGCGAACTTCGCCATGCCCTTGACCCGCTCGACGCCCCACTGGAGGTGCGCGTCGAAGGCGAGGAGATTGGTGCCGTTGACGGAGAGGGCGTCGTTGTTGAGGTTGATGCAGACGACGTCGGCGCCGTAGTCGGCGAGGTAGAGCAGGCCGTCGCCGGTGGCCTTCATCAGCGGGGCGCCCTCGCCGGTCAGCCACTGCGAGGCCATCTGGCGCACGGCGGGCGGGTTGGGCTCGTACTGGACGAAGCCCTCGTAGGCGACCATCGAGCCGGTGCGGGCGAAGAGGTCCTGGCCGCTCTGCATGGCGACCTTGAGCATGGCGCGGCCGTGGTTCTCCATGCGGGCCGTGACGGGGGTGGGGGCGTAGCCCGCGAGCTGCTGGTTCGTTGCGTTCATGGCGTTCATGTGGGGCTCCCTCAGACCTCGTACGGCTGGACGACGATGAAGTTGCCGGGAGCACCGCGGAACTGGAGGTTCACGGTCTCGCCGCTGTGGCCGGGGTAGGCGTTGCGGCGCAGGCGCACCTGGCTGGAGATGATCACCTGGGATGCGGCCGACCACGCGACGATGGCGTTGCTGTCCGCGAAGGTGGTCGGGGTGACGGGCAGTACGACCGGGACGCCGTGCGTCTTGACGATCACCGTGCCGGAGCCCTGGAACAGCATCGTGAACAGGGCTCCGCCGGGGATGCCGTGGCCCTCGATGCGGCGCACCTCGTGCTGGAGGGACTCGTCGAAGGCGAGGACGGACTCGGCGGAGACGCAGATGCCGTCGCCCTGGAGCTCGATGGCGTGCAGGTGCGCGCCGTCCTCGGCGAGGAACACCTGGCCGCGGCCGGTGCAGCGCATCAGCTGCATCTCCTGGCCGGTGGCGTTGCCGACGATGCGGCCGGCGAAGCCCGCTCCCTTGTAGCTGAAGTCGACCTTGCCCTGGTAGAGGACCATGCTGCCCTGACGGGCGAGGACGGCCTGGCCGCCCATCGACAGGTCGACGCGCATGAGCTGCTGGTTCTGCGGGGTCCAGCGGGCGCCCGTGGGGGCTTCCTTGTACGGCTGGAGGGCGGCGGCGAGGCCGGCCCCGGCGGCGGCCTGCGGGGCCTGGCCGTAGGCGGGCGGGGGCTGCTGCCCGTAGGGCTGGCCGGGCTGCTGCCCGTACGGCTGGGCCGGGACCTGACCGTACGGGGCCTGCGGGGCCTGGCCGTAGGGCGGAGCGGGGGCCGGGGGCGGGACCTGGCCGCCGTACGAGGAGTGCGGCTGCTGCTGCCCGCCGTAGGAGGGCGGGCCGGGCTGCTGCGGCGGGTGGGGCGGCTGGCCGTACGGGGCCGCGGGGGCGGGCGGCACCAGCGGGGCGATCATCGTCGGCGCCGAGTGCACCGGCGCGGGGGCCGGGGGCTGCTGCTGCGGCGCCGCGTAGGGCGCGGGCTGGTGGTGCTGCGGCTGGTGCTGGTGGTGCTGGGGCTGCTGCGGCTGCTGGTGCTGCGGCTGGGCGGGGGCGGCGAAGGACGGTGCCGGGGCGGCCTGCTGCGGGGGCGGGGCGAAGCCGGGCGCGGCCGCCTGCGGCGGCGCCTGGGGCGGCACCTGCTGCTGCGGCTGCTCCTCTTCCTCGGCGACCTCGCCGCCGAAGTTGCGCAGCAGCGCGTCGAGCCCGCCGTCGAAGCCCTGGCCGACGGCGGCGAAGCGCCACACGTCCTTCAGGTAGAAGTCGCCGATCATCAGCGCGCGCTCGGTGCTGAACTCGGCGCCGGTGAAGGAGTACCGGACGACTTCCTCGCCGCCGGCCACGACCCGGATGTAACCCGGGCCGATCTGCGACATCTGGCCGGGGCCGTCGAGGGTCGCGGTGAAGGACAGCTTGTGGATCGCCGCCGGCACCCGGTCGAGGGTCACCCGGAAGGATTCCGTGTCCCCGGCCTGCGCGCCGAGCTGCTGGACGGACTCCTCCGGCGACTTCGGCTGGTTGTAGAAGACGAAGTAACGGTCGTCCGAGAGCCGTTCGTCGGCGTCGAGGCCGAAGCAGCTGATGTCGAAGGCGAGCCCGGGCCCGGCGATCTGGACGCCCACGTACAGATCGGTACCCGCCGTCAGATCACTGATCTTGGCCTTGTGGCCGCGTTGGAATTCCCTGGCCATACGTCCGACCGTCCCCCATCCCGACTGTGAATCCGTGCCGCCGGATCGCCTCGCGGCGATGCCGCGCCGGCATGCGTGCCGCTCAGGCTAACGGCTCCCGCCGACATCCGGCCAAGTCGGTACCGACCCGGTACACAATCACCACCCGTGACGGAAGGTAACCGTCCGGATCACTCCTCCCGGGCGTCCGGGGGCCCCGGAGGCCCCGGAAGGCGCTCCGCCGCGACGACCCCCTCCAGGAAGCCGCGGGCCCGCTCGGTCTTCGGGTAGGCCTCCAGCAGCTCCCAGAACCGGGGACCGTGGCCGGGCACCAGCAGGTGCGCCAGCTCGTGGAGCAGCACGTAGTCCACGACGTACTCCGGCATGCCCTGGAGGCGGTGGGAGAGCCGGATGCTGCCCTCGGCCGGGGTGCAGGAGCCCCAGCGGGTGTTCTGGTTGGTGACCCAGCGGACCGAACCCGGGCGGGCCCGGCCGTCGAAGTACTGCTCCGAGAGACGTTCGGCGCGCGCGGTGAGTTCCGCGTCGCCCAGGGTGCGCTTGCTCTCCTGGGCGGCGAGCTTGTCCAGCATGACGCCCACCCAGCGGCGTTCCTCCGCCTCGGACATCCGGGCAGGGATCAGCACGACCGTCCGGTCACCCTCGCGGTAGGCGGACACGGTCCTGCGGCGGCGCGCGCTCCGGCGGACTTCGACGGCGCGCTGGGGTGGGTCGGCGGACACGCCTCGACGGTACCCGCTCGCCGTGGCGGAAGTCCCGCGCGTCCGCGGTTCGAACATGATCGATTCGGCGGGGATTCCGCGAACGCCCCCTTTCTCCATCTCATACGCCTTGTGCACCCCGCCTGTGGACGGGCCGGCGCACGGTGCGCGGCCGCCGGGCAAGGTGGCACAGGACAGGAGAAGGCGGCGGAACAGGTCTCTGGGGGGATGTCGTGTATCCGAAGGTGAAGCCCGCGCTGGCACGGGCCTGGCGGGATCTGCAGACGGTCCAGTTCGGTGTGACGCCCGCCCACGCGGTGGTGCTCGGACCGGTGGACACGGCCACCGGTTCGCTCATCGACCGGATCGACGGGACGCGCGGGATGGAGCTGTTACGGGCCGAGGCCCGGGCGGCGGGGCTCGCGGAGGGGCGGCTGGACGAGCTGGTGCGGCGCCTGGCCGGGGCCGGGCTGCTCGACGACCTCACCGCGGGAGGGCCCCGCGCCCAGGCGGTGCGCCGTCGCCCGGAGGTGCTGGAGCGGCTCGGCCCTGATATGGGCTCGCTCTCCCTGGTGCACCGGGAGCCGGGGGGTGACCTGCGGGGGGTGGCGGCGCGGCGGGCGATACGGGTCCAGGTGCGCGGGAGCGGCCGGGTCGGGGCGGCGGTCGCGGCCGTCCTCGCGGGGGCCGGGGTGGGGCGGGTCGAGGTGCTCGACGGGGGCCGGGTGACGGCGGCCGACGTGGCTCCGGGCGGGCTGGGTCCCGCGAGCGTGGGCCGGCTGCGGGCGGAGGCGGCGGCCGCCCTGGTCCGGGAGTCGGCTCCGGGCCGGCCACCGCGCACGGGAGATCCCGAGGGGCCGGGGCCGGCGCCCGCGCTGGTGGTGGTCGCGCCCCGGGACGGGCTCCAGGCGTGGGCGCCCGATCCGGCGGTGGCGGCCGACTGGGTGGGCTCGGGCACCCCGCACCTGTACGCGGGAGTGCTGGAGGGGACGGGGCTGGTGGGGCCGCTGGTGCTGCCGGGGGCCACGGCCTGCGCCGGGTGCATGGAGCGCGACCGCGTCGACCGGGATCCGGCCTGGCCGCGGATGCTGGTCCAGTGGCGTTCGGCGCACCGCCGCCGGGCCACGGCGGCCTGCGATCTGGGGCTGTCCACTGCGGTGGCGGGGCTGACCGCGGCCCACGCCCTGGCCTTCCTGGACGGGGAGCTGCCCGCCTCGACCGCCACCCGCTGGGAGGCCGCCCTGCCCGGGCTGCACTGGGAGCACTCGGCGCTGCGGCCCCATCCGGACTGCCCGTGCGCGGCGGCGGCCCCCGCCGTGGACGCCGGGGCGGTGCGGTCGTGAACGGCCGGACTCCCGCCGGACCGGGGCGGACCGGGGCGGATCGGGGGCGGGTACCCGGGTCCGCCCGCACAGGGGGCCATGGCAGGATGCGTCGGGGGCCGAGGGGCCGTCCCGCAACCGCCGCTCGCGGCGCAGCCGTCTGGGAACTGGAGGGGCGAATGTCTGATCTTCCCCGGAAGGCGGTCACCCGTACCGTCAAGCTGGCGGCGCTGCCGCTGGGCATCGCGGGACGGGCGACCTGGGGCCTCGGCAAGCGCATCGGCGGCAAGTCGGCCGAGATCGTGGCCCGTGAACTCCAGCAGCGCACCGCCGAGCAGTTGTTCCGCACCCTCGGTGAGCTGAAGGGGGGCGCCATGAAGTTCGGGCAAGCCCTTTCGGTGTTCGAGTCGGCGCTGCCCGAGGAGGTCGCGGGCCCCTACCGGGCGGCCCTGACCAAGCTCCAGGAAGCGGCCCCGCCGCTGCCGGCGGCGCGGGTGCACCAGGTGCTGGCGGAGCGGCTCGGCGAGGATTGGCGCGAGCTCTTCGAGGAGTTCGAGGACAAGCCGGCCGCGGCGGCCTCGATCGGGCAGGTACACCGCGCGGTGTGGCACGACGGCCGGCAGGTGGCGGTCAAGGTCCAGTACCCGGGGGCCGGAGAGGCGCTGCTGTCCGACCTGAAGCAGCTGAGCCGGTTCGCCGGGCTGCTCGGTCCGCTGATCCCGGGCATGGACATGAAGCCGCTCATCACCGAGCTGCGCGACCGCGTCGCGGAGGAGCTGGACTACGAGCTCGAGGCGGAGGCGCAGCGCACCCACGCGGACGCCTTCGACGGCGATCCGGACGTGGTCGTCCCGGACGTCGTGCACCAGGGGGACCAGGTGCTGGTGACCGAGTGGATGGAGGGCGTGCCGCTGTCGGAGATCGTCGCCGACGGCACCCGGGAGGAGCGCGACCGCGCCGGCCAGCTGCTGGCCCGGTTCCTCTTCTCCGGACCCGCGCGCACCGGGCTGCTGCATGCCGACCCGCATCCGGGGAACTTCCGGCTGATCACGGGGGCGGACGGCCGGATGCGGCTGGGCGTGCTCGACTTCGGCACGGTCGACCGGCTGCCGGGCGGCTGGCCGAAGCCCATAGGCCGCTCGCTGCGCATGACCCTGGACGGGGACGCGGAGGGGGTCTACGGACATCTGCGTGCGGAGGGCTTCGTGAAGGAGTCCATCGCGCTCGACCCCGGCGCGCTGCTCGACTATCTGAAGCCGATCATCGAGCCCGCCGAGGCCGAGGAGTTCACCTTCACCCGTCCGTGGCTGCGCGGCCAGGCGGCGCGGATCGCCGATCCCCGCTCCCCCGCCCACCAGTTGGGGCGGCAGATCAACCTGCCGCCCTCGTACCTGCTGATCCACCGGGTCACCCTGAGCACCATCGGGGTGCTGTGCCAGCTGGGCGCGACGGTACGGCTGCGCGACGAACTGGAGGCGTGGCTGCCGGGGTTCCTCCCGGAGGACTGAGGCCCGGAACGGGCCCGGCGGCGGCCCGGGTCACCACCAGGCGGAGTCGAGGCGGCCCTCGATCGCCCGGAGGTTGGCGCGCGCGCAGTCGACGCAGAAGTACTGTCTGGTCCCGTTCTCCACCGAGCAGGTCCAGGTGGGCGGGGCGCCGTCCGGGGAGCGGGCGCCGCATCGCGCGCAGACGACGGGCTGGGTCCCGGATCCCGGCGGGCAGGGGTGGGGAGGCTGCTGGTCCACCTCCGGACGATATCCCCGCGGGGGCCCGGCCCGCTCCGCAACGCACCGGGGGGACCGGTCCGTTCGGACCGGTCCCCCCGGGTGGTTCAGTCGGTGGCTCGCGGGCTCACCGGCCGTCAGTGCATGACGGCCATGGCGAGCGCACGCCGGGCGCGCAGCGAGACGCGCTCGGCCTTGCGCTGCATGCGCCGGGCGGCGACCAGGCGCAGGGCGTGACGCTCGGCGTCCGCCTCACGCATGCGGTCGTCCATATGGGCACGAGCCAGGGCTTCTGGGATGAGTTGCATTTCGCGGGTCCTGTTCTGACGCGAGGTGATCGCGCCTGCGGTGATGAAGTCTGCGGTGGCGGAGCCGTGCGGCTGCTCGCTCGTGGTGGCGTGGGGGGACATGAGGGCCTGCTTCAGGGGGTCGTGCGTCACGGGGCGGTCGATGGTTCCGATGGCGGTCATGCCGCTGCAACCGGGTTCTTGCGCGGACGGCCACGCGGACGCTTGCGCGCCACGACGACGCCCTGGACGAAGAGCTCGCCGCCCCAGACGCCCCAGGGCTCGCGGCGCTCCTTGGCGCCGGCGAGGCAGGCCTCGACCAGCGGGCAGGTGCCGCAGAGCGACTTGGCGTACTCGACGTCGGCCGGGGACTCGGCGAAGAAGACCTCGGGGTCGAAGGTGCGGCAGGGAACCGGGACGCCGAGGTTCTCGATGGCGTCGTCGAGCGCGGTGAGCGCGGTGAGGGGGGTCAAGGTGGAGTCCTCCGGGACTGCGGGCGGGGAGATCGTTTGGGTCTGCGGTACGGACGGGGCGTGCGCTTCGAGTTGCACGGTGTTTTTCTTCCTCGTCTTGTTCGACTAGTCGTTCCGGCCGGTCGGCCGGTCGCGGCTTGGTACCTGGTCTTGCCAGTCCCGAGGCCCCTTCGCTCCGCCGTCCCCGTTCGGGGACAAACAGAAGGGCCGCGGATCCCGGGTGGGGTTCCGCGGCCCTGAAGGCGCCGGCCTGATCGTGAGATCAGGCTGGATCACTCCAGGGTTCGAGCCCGCGGAAGGCCCACATCAGGTGGTGCTGGTGCTTCTTCGTCTGCGTCTGGGATCCGGCACCGGCTGCGGCCGCGAAGCCATAGGCGGCGTGCGCCTGGGCTTCCAGTACTGCCACCGGTGCCTGGGTCGGTCGCTCATTGCGCTCGCTGACCGGAAGGGTCGCCAGGAGGGCGGGGCTGCCGACGGAAATCGCGGACAGACCGGTACCCCTGTTGGAGACGGAGCCGAGCAGGCAGGAAGCGTCGACCGAGCGATCGGTCATTTTGGTGAAGGTCATGAAGCTGGTCACTGGTCTCGCCTCCTCTCGGCGTCTCGGGGTCCGGGCCCGGAGGCCTGTCCCATGCGTATTCGGATAAGTACAGCACGGATCCCGGGCTTCGGAGAAGCCACCGTTTCCGTTGCTAAGAACCTATGGGGATCCGCCGGGCATGTGCAAACTATTTTTCCGACGAGTTTCTACGCGTCGTCAGGATCCGCCCCGACAGGCTCCTGGCCTGCGCAGATGGCCAGGACATCGGTTCCGTACCGCTCGAGCTTGCGGCCACCGACGCCGGAGATCATCGAGAGCTCCCCGGCCTCGGAGGGCGAGGCCTCCGCGATGGCCATGAGGGTCTTGTCGGTGAAGACGCAGTACGCGGGCAGCCCCTGGGCCTTCGACTGGCCCGCGCGCCAGTCGCGCAGCCGCTCGTAGAGTCCTTCGTCCATGTCGGACGGGCAGTCTTCGCAGCGCATCAGTTTGATGTCGCCGGCTTCCGTCAGGGTCCGGCCGCAGACCCGGCACAGCGCCGGTCCGCGGCGGCCGCGGACCCGGGTGCCGCCCTCGGTGGAGGCCCCGGCCCGGCTCGCGGGGGCCGCGGAGCCCGGCCGCAGGCCGTTCAGGAAGCGGCTGGGGCGACGGGAGGCCCGGCCGCCCGGAGCCCGGGAGAGCGCCCAGGAGAGCGTCAGGTGCACCCGGGCGCGGGTCACGCCGACGTACAGCAGCCGGCGCTCCTCCTCGACCTGCTCGTCGGTCTTGGCGTAGGTGATCGGCACCATGCCGTCGGTGAGGCCCACCAGGAAGACGGCGTCCCACTCCAGGCCCTTCGCCGCGTGCAGCGAGGCGAGGGTGACGCCCTGGACGGTCGGCGCGTGCTGGACGGCCTTGCGCTCCTCCAGCTCGACCGTGAGATCGGCCAGCGTCGCCCCGGGGCGGGCCCGGGCGAAGTCCTCGGCCAGGCGGACCAGCGCGGCCAGGGATTCCCACTGGTCGCGCACGGCGCCGGAGCCGGCGGGCGGCGCGGCGCTCCAGCCGGTGGAACTGAGCACGGCCCGGACCTGGGAGCCCAGCTCCACGACGTCTTCGAGCAGCGGATCGTTGCTGCCGCCCGAGCGGGCGGCCCCGCGCAGGGCGAGGACGGCCTTCTGCACCTCGGCCCGTTCGAAGAACCGCTCGGCCCCGCGCAGCTGGTACGGCACCCCTGCGTCGGCCAGGGCCTGCTCGTACACCTCGGACTGGGCGTTGATCCGGTAGAGGACGGCGATCTCCCCGGCGGGGACGCCGGCCGCGATGAGGTCACGGACCCGCCCGGCGACGCCCTCGGCCTCGGCGGGCTCGTCCGGGTACTCGGCGTACACGGGGGCGGGGCCCGGCTCGCGCTGGGAGATCAGCTCCAGGCGGTGTTCGGCGGCCCGGCCCCTGGCCTGGCCCAGCAGGCCGTTGGCGAGGTGGACCACCTGGGGGGTGGAGCGGTAGTCGCGGACCAGCTTGACCACGGTGGCCTGCGGGTAGCGGTTGCGGAAGTTCAGGAGGTGGTCGGGGGTGGCGCCGGTGAAGGAGTAGATGGTCTGGCTGGCGTCCCCGACGACGCAGAGGGAGTCGCGTTCGCCGAGCCACAGGTCCAGCAGGCGCTGCTGGAGCGGGCTGACGTCCTGGTACTCGTCCACCACGAAGTGCTGGTACTGGCTGCGGATCTGCTCGGCGATGTCGTGGCGGTCCTGGAGGATGCCGACGGTGAGCAGCAGCACGTCCTCGAAGTCGATCATTGCGCGGTCGCGCTTGAGCTGTTCGTAGGTGCCGTAGATCTGGGCGGTCTCGGCCAGGTCCCGGGGGGCCTCGCGGCCCGCCTTGAGGGCGGCGGCCGGATAGTCGGCTGGCACGGTCTGGGTGACCTTGGCCCATTCGATCTCGCCGGTGACGTCGCGGAGCTCGCCCCGGTCGAGGCGGATGCGGCAGCGGGCTCCGGCCTCGGCCACGAACTGGATCTTGCGTTCCAGGAGCCGGGGCACCTCGCCGCCCACGGCCCGGGGCCAGAAGTACTGGAGCTGGCGCAGCGCCGCGGAGTGGAAGGTGCGGGCCTGCACCCCGCCGGCGCCGAGGTCGCGCAGGCGCCCGCGCATCTCTCCGGCGGCGCGGTTGGTGAAGGTGACGGCGAGCACGCTGGCGGGCATGAGCTGGCCGGAACGCACCCCGTAGGCGATGCGGTGGGTGATCGCGCGGGTCTTGCCCGTACCGGCGCCCGCCAGCACGCACACCGGGCCGCGCAGGGTCGTGGCGACCTCGCGCTGTTCCGGGTCCAGGCCCAGGAGCACGGCGTCGGCGTCCGCCGCACCGCTGCCGGTGGCGGCCGGGAAGTCTGGGGAGTGCGTTGCTGATGTCACCCCGCCATGCTGCCAGGTCCCGGACGGCGGACGGGCTGGGCGTCCACAGGCGGAGCCGTTCATCACACCGGTCCGCGGCCACGGCGGCCGGTTGGATCAGTCGGATCCGTCACACCGGCCGGCCGGGGCGCGACGGACGGGAATGGTGGGGCGGCGGCGCGCGTTCGAGTACTCGGATCAGCCGAGAGACCTCGGTCCACCGAGACTCACAGAGGAGCGAGCATGCAGGACACGGGCACCGTCACGATGTACAGCACGACCTGGTGCGGTTACTGCCGTCGGCTGAAGTCCCAGATGGACCGGGAAGGCATCGCGTACAACGAGATCAACATCGAGCTCGACCCGGAGTCCGCGAAGTTCGTCGAGCAGGCCAACGGCGGCAACCAGACCGTCCCGACCGTGCGCGTGAAGTCCTCCGCCGGCAACGAGTCCGTCATGACGAACCCGAGCCTCGCCCAGGTCAAGCAGGCCCTCGCCGTCTGACCCTGCACGGCCCGGCCCCAGACCGGCCCCCGCCGCGGCGGGGGCCTTCTGCGTGTCCGGGCCCGGACCGGCGCGGGGCGGGGGTCAGAGGGCGGTGGCCGGCTTGGGGAGGGGCTGGCCGTACCAGAGCTCGACGAGGCGGGCCGCGATGGAAATGCCCGACGGGGGCAGGACCTCGCCGGATTCGATGGCGGCGCGCAGGTCCTCGCGGGAGAACCAGCGGGCCTCCTGGATCTCCTCGCCGTCGACCGTGATCTCCGAGGTGACGGCCCGGGCGGTGAAGCCCAGCATCAGGCTGTACGGGAACGGCCAGGGCTGGCTGGCCACGTACGCGACCGTGCCGACCTTGACGCCCGCCTCCTCCCACACCTCGCGGACCACCGACTGCTCGATGGACTCGCCGGGCTCGACGAACCCGGCCAGCGTGGAGAAGCGGCCCTCCGGCCAGTGCACCTGGCGGCCGAGCAGCGCGCGGTCCTGCTCGTCCGTGACCAGCATGATCACGGCCGGGTCGGTGCGCGGGTAGTGCTCGGCGCCGCAGCCCGGGCAGCGGCGGATGTGGCCGGCGGCCGCGACCACGGTGCGCTCGCCGCAGCGGGAGCAGAAGCGGTGCATGCGCTGCCAGTTCTCCAGCGCCACCGCGTGCACCATCAGGCCGGCGTCGCGCTGCGACAGCAGGAGCCCGGCCTCGCGCAGGCCCGCCGGGCGGGCCGACTGGTCCATGCGGCCCGGCAGCGAGTCCTTCTGCAGCGCGAAGTACCGTACGCCGTCGTCGTCGGTCCCCAGGAAGTAGCGGTGGGTCTCGGTGACCGGGGCCTCGAAGGCCGGGGTCATCACGATGCCGGTGCCGCCGTCGGCGGTGTCGTCGATCAGGACCTGGCCGCCGGAGACGACGAAGACGCGGGTCGTCGGGTGGCTCCAGGCCGCGGCGAGCCAGGCCTCGTCGAGGCGGTGGTGCGCGGCGCGGTCGATTCCGCTGGGCGCGGCGAGCGAGATCGGGCGCTCGGGCTCGGTATGGGTGCTCACAGGTACTTCCAACTCCCCCGGTGTGTGGGACAAGGCAGGCTGGTGTGGTGCGAGTGGCGCGGGCGGCGCGGGCGGCGCGGGCGTCAGGCGGTGGGCTTCCAGTGCTCGGCGAGGTCGCCCCACAGGTAGGCGGTGGTCTCCACGCCCTTGAGGAGGAGGTCGAGCTCGACCTTCTCGTTCGGCGAGTGCCAGCCGTCCGAGGGCACGGAGATGCCGAGGAAGAGGACCGGTGCGTCCAGGACGTCCTGGAGGTCCGCCGCCGGGCCCGAGCCGCCCTCACGGGTGAAGCGGACCTGCTGCCCGAAGGCGCGGCCCATGGCGCGCACGACCGATTGCAGGGCCGGGTGGTCCAGCGGGGTCAGGCAGGGCCGGGTGGGGGCCCCGAAGACGATGGAGTGCCGGATTCCGGCGGGCACGCGGGCCGCGACCCAGTCCCGTACGGCCGCTTCGACCTCGTACGGGTCCTGCCCCGACACCAGGCGGAACGACAGCTTCAGGTGTGCGGAGGCGGGCACGATCGTCTTGCCGCCGGGGCCCTGGTAGCCGCCGCCGATGCCGTTGACCTCGGCCGTCGGGCGGGCCCAGACCCGTTCCAGGGTGGAGTACCCGGCCTCGCCAGCCGCCGCGTGGGACTTCGCGGTGCGCAGCCACTCGGCCTCGTCGAAGGGCAGCTCGGCGATGAGCGCGCGTTCGGCGTCGGTCAGCTCGGCGATGCCGTCGTAGAAGCCGGGGATCGTGACCCGGCCGTCCTCGTCGTGCAGGGCCGCGACGAGCCGGGCGGCGGCGGTGGCCGGATTGGGCACGGCACCGCCGAAGGCGCCCGAGTGGATGTCCTGGTCGGGGCCGTGGAAGTCGATCTCGCAGTCGGCGACGCCGCGCATGCCGGTGCAGACGGTGGGGGTGGTCTCGGACCACATGCCGGTGTCGGAGACGATCACGACGTCGGCGGCCAGCCGGCCGGCCCGCTCCTCGACGAGCGCGCGGAAGTTCGGGGAGCCGGACTCCTCCTCGCCCTCGATCAGGAGCTTGAGGTGCACGGCGGGGGCGGCGGCGCCGGTGGCGGCGAGGTGGGCGCGCACGCCGAGGGTGTGGAAGAAGACCTGGCCCTTGTCGTCGGCCGCGCCGCGCCCGTACATGCGGCCGTCCGCGACGACGGGCTCGAAGGGCTCGGTGTGCCAGCCGTCGGCGAGGGCGGCGGGCTGGACGTCGTGGTGTCCGTAGACGAGGACGGTCGGGGCGGCCGGGTCCTCGGCGGGCCACTCGGCGAAGACGGCGGGGGCGCCGGCCGTCGGCCAGATCTCGGTGACCGGGAAGCCGGTCTCCTTGAGCTTCGCGGAGAGCCATTCCGCGCTGCGGCGCACGTCGTCGGCGTGCTCGGGCTGGGCCGAGACGGACGGGATGCGCAGCCACTCGGCGAGGTCGCCGAGGAAGGCCTCGCGGTGGGCGTCGATGTACAGGCGGACGGCGCTGTCCGGCAGGGTTTCGCTCATGGCCACGAGCCTAGCCGTCCACCTGAGGGTCACCGTCCGTGCCCGTTTCGCCTTGGAGGATCCGCTCAAGCCGGGCCCTGCCGGGGAGGTCGCGGGGGCGGATCACGCGGCCGCTGCGGACGTGGAGGAACGCGGCGGAGACCCGCTCCAGGGGCGTCGCCGTGGCTTCCGCCCAGGCGAGGCGGTACACGGCGAGCTGGAGGGGGTCGGCCTGGGTGGTGCGGCCGGTCTTCCAGTCGACGACCTCGTACGAGCCGTCGGGGAGCCGGTAGACGGCGTCGATCCGGCCGCGGATCACCCGGCCGGCGAGGGTGATCTGCACCGGGGCCTCCATCCGGTACGGGGTCCGCTCGGCGTAGGCGCTGCGCTCGAAGGCGGCCTTGAGGGAGGCGAGGTCGGCCTCGTCGGCGACCTCCTGGTCGGAGCCGGGCAGGTCGGTGGCGGGGTCGAGGAGCCCGTCGAGAAGGGGCAGGGGCAGTTCGTCGAAGCGGGACTCGACCCAGGCGTGGAAGCGGGTGCCCTGGCGGGCGGCGGGCTGCGGGGGCTTGGGCATGGGACGGGCCAGATCGCGTACGAAGCCCTCCTCGTCGGCGGCCAGGCGCAGGAGCTGGCTGGCGGAGAGGGCGGAGGGCAGCTCGACCTCGCGGACGGCTTCGCGGGCGCGGCGGAGCTCGCCCTCCAGGGCGTCGAGGTCACGGTCCCAGGAGGCGATGGCGCGGGCCTCTTCGGGGGTGAGCGGGGGCCCTGCCGGGCCGGCGGGGCCGGCCGGGGCGCGGCGGGGGGCCGGCAGGCGGGCCGGGCCCGGCGCGGCGGCGGGGCCGGGGTGCGCGGGCTCGCCGGCCCAGAGGTCCTCGGTGTCCGCCCAGGGGTCGGCGGAGAGGTGGTCCTCCCCCGCCCCGCCGGCCGGCTCCCCGCCTCGGACGGAGCCCTGCGGCGGGACCGCCCACGGGTCCTCGGGCACGGCTTCGCCCGCCCACGGCCCCCGCCCGCTCGGGGAGCCGCCCCCGGCGCCGCCCGGCGCCCCGGCAGCCGGCCCCCCGTGAGAGGGGTCGCCGAAGAGCGGACCCCCCTGGTCGGGACCCTCCGCGCGCGGACCCCCGTGAGACGGGGCGCCGGAGAGCGGGCCTCCGTGGGACGGGGCGCCGGACGGCGGACCCGCGTGGGACGGGGCGCCGGAGGGCGGGGACTCGGCGTACGGGCCCGCCTGGTCGGGACCCTCGGTGCGCAGGCCCCCCTGGTCGGGACCCTCGGCGTACGGGCCCCCGTGAGACGGTGCCTCGGCGCCCGGGCCCCCGTGAGAGGGGTCGCCGAAGAGCGGACCCGCGTGGGACGGGGCGCCGGAGGGCGGGCCCTCGGCGTACGGGCCCGCCTGGTCGGAACCCTCCGCGTACGGACCCCCGTGGGACGGACCCTCGGCGCCCGGGCCCCCATGAGAGGGGTCGCAGGAGAGCGGGCCCGCGTGGGACGGGGCGGCAGGGGGCGTGGCGTATGGGGCTTCGTCGTAGGGGTCTTCCTCGGGGGGTTCCTCCTCGTACGACGGGTCCTCGCAGTCGGGCGGCCAGAGGTAGGGGGCCGTCGGGGGCGGGGGCGGGGCGGGGGCCGAGAGGTGGGATTCGACCAGGGCGGCCGCCGCCCGGCGCAGGGTGAGGGAGGCCGGGTCCAACGGGAGGGGCCAGGACCGGTCGGGGCCGGTGGAGTCCAGGGCCGGGTTCTGCGCGTCGGCGGCGGGCTCCGGCGCCCAGGCCTCGATCTCGCCGAAGCCCGCCTCGCAGTGGGCGCGGAGGGACTCCAGGAACGCCGAGGGACCCCGGCGCCGCTTCTGCGTCGGCCCCCACCAGTGGCCGGAGGCCAGCAGCAGGGAACGGGGACGGGTGAAGGTGACGTACCCGAGGCGGAGTTCCTCGGTCTGCTTGTGCGTCTTGAGCGCGGCCCTGAAGGACTTCAGGCCGGCCGAGGTCCACTCCGGGTCGCCGGGCAGGGTGGCGGCGTCCCCGCGCAGGCCGTACGGGAGCACCTTCGCGTACGAGGTCCAGGCCTCCGGGGCCTTCTCCTTCGGGAAGGCGCCCGCGCACAGGTCGGGGACGACCACCACGTCCCACTCCAGGCCCTTGGACTTGTGGGCGGTGAGCACCTTCACGGTGTTCTCCCCGCCCGGCAGGGCGTGGTCCAGGCCCTTCTCGTACTGGGCGGCCGTGCGCAGGAAGCCCAGGAAGGCCAGCAGGGTGGCCTCGCCGTCCAGCGCGGCGAAGCCCGCGGCGATGTCCATGAAGTGCGACAGGGTCTCGCGCCGCCGGGCCGCCAGCGCGTGCGGGGACGCGGAGAGCTCCACCTCCAGGCCGGTGGTGGACAGCACCCGGTGCAGTACGTCCATCAGCGGGTCGGCGAGCGCCCGCCGCAGGTCCCGCAGCTCCTGGGCGAGGTGGGCGAAGCGGACCCGGGCGGCCGCGGAGAAGGGGAGGTCGTCGGGGGCCTGGCCGGCTCCGTCCAGGAAGGTCTCCAGCGCGTCGGCCAGCGAGACGACCTCCGCCGGGTCCACGCCCTCGACCGCCGCCGCGAGCCGCCCGTCGGGCCCGGTGTCCGAGGAGGCGCGGGCCACCAGCTGCCGGGCGCGGCGCCCCAGGAGCGCCAGGTCGCGGGCGCCGATGCGCCAGCGGGGCCCGATGAGCAGCCGGACGAGGGCCGCGTTGGCCCCGGGGTCCTGGAGCACCTCGCAGACGGAGACCAGGTCGGCGACCTCGGGGAGGTGCAGGAGGCCGGACAGGCCGACGACCTCCACCGGCACGTCACGGGCGACGAGGACGGCCTGGATCCGCGCGAAGTCCGCGGCCGAGCGGCACAGCACCGCGATCTCGCCGGGCTCCTTCCCGGTGCGCACCAGGTGGGCGACGGAATCGCCGAGCCACTCCAGTTCCTCCTCGTGGGTCTCCAGCAGCGCGCAGCGCACCGACCCGTCGCGCTCGGCGCCCGGCGCGGGGCGCAGCGCCTCGACCCCCTCGTGCATGGCGCGCAGCGGGGCGGCGAGCCCGTTGGCCAGGTCGAGCAGGCGGCCGCCGCTGCGCCGGTTCTCGCTGAGGGACAGGCGGGTGGCGGGGCGGCCGTCGGCGTGCCGGAAGTGCTCGGGGAAGTCGTCGAGGTTGGCGACGGAGGCCCCGCGCCAGCCGTAGATGGCCTGGCAGGGGTCGCCGACGGCGGTCACGGCGTGCCCGGTGCCGCCGCCGAAGAGTCCGGACAGCAGCAGCCGCTGGGCGACGGAGGTGTCCTGGTACTCGTCGAGCAGGACGACGCGGAACTCCTCGCGCAGCAGCGCGCCGACCTCGGGGCGGGTGGTGGCGAGGCGTGCGGAGAGGGCTATCTGGTCGCCGAAGTCGAAGAGGTCGCGGGACCGCTTGGCGGCGCGGTAGCGGCTGACGAGTTCGAGCAGCTCCAGGCGGCCGCGGACGGCCTCCGGGACCTTGCGCAGGTCTTCGTTGGTGAGCTTGACCCCGACGAGGGAGTCCAGCAGCCCGGTGTCGTAGGCGCGCAGTCCGTCCGGTTCGACGAGGTGTTCGGAGAGTTCTCCGTCGAGCGCGAGGAGGTCGCTGACCAGGTCGGGGACGGATTTGGTGAGCGAGGGGTAGGGGCCGGGGGCCTCGCGGATCACCTTGGCGGCGAGCTGGAAGCGGGTGGCGTCGGCGAGGAGGCGGGCGCTGGGTTCCAGCCCGATGCGCAGGCCGTGGTCCTTGAGGAGCTGCCCGGCGAAGGCGTGGTAGGTGGAGATGCGCGGTTCGCCGCCGGCGGCACCGGCGTCGGCCGGGGAGGGGTCCGGGTCGGTGACGCCGGCCCGGGCGAGGGCCTTGCGGACGCGCTCGGCGAGCTCACCGGCGGCCTTGTTGGTGAAGGTCAGCCCGAGGACCTGCTCGGGGGCGACCGCGCCGGTGCCGACGAGCCA
This sequence comes from Streptomyces sp. NPDC048507, assembly GCF_043199995.1. Taxonomy (NCBI): domain Bacteria; kingdom Bacillati; phylum Actinomycetota; class Actinomycetes; order Kitasatosporales; family Streptomycetaceae; genus Streptomyces; species Streptomyces sp. NPDC048507. The sequence goes on from NZ_JBICWZ010000010.1 coordinate 135,204, forward strand.
GAGCACGCGGGCTGCCATGACGGTGGTCTTGCCGGAGCCGGCGCCCGCGACGATCACCTGGGGGGCGGGCGGGGCGGTGGCGCAGGCCAGCTGTTCGGGCGTGAAGGGGATCCCGAGGAGCTCCTTGAGCTGCTCGGGATCGGTGAGTGCGGGGGCGCGCCCGGACTCGTACGCGGTCACGGCGGTCACCACGAAAGGCTAGCCGCCGCCACCGACAGCGCGGTCCGGCGTCTCGTGGGACCCGTGCCGGGCGTATGCCGGGCGGCGGCCCGTGTGCGGCGGCTCATTCGACGCTCTGGCGGCCCTCGGGGCGGGCGCTGCAGGCGCTGCGGAAGGAGCAGCGCTTGCAGTGCTCGCCGGTGGCGGGCGCGAACCGTTCGTCCAGGACCCGGCCGGCGGCGGTGGCCAGCAGGTCACCGACCCAGGCGCCGGAGGGGCCGCCGTCGAGCGGCTGCTGGGCCTGGACCTTCGGCACCTCGTCCCCGCCGTCCTTCTTCGCGGCCCCCTGGCGGAGCTGGACGAGTTCGGCGCCGCCCGTCCCGGGCCGCAGGCCGTCGAAGACCTCGTCGACGGCGCCCTCGCGGACGGCGAGCTGGTAGACGGCGAGCTGGGGGTGGCGGTCGACCTCGTCGCGGGTCGGGGCACCCTTGCCGGTCTTGAAGTCGACGACGTACGCACGGCCCTGCGGGTCGGCCTCGACGCGGTCCATGGAGCCCCGGATGCGGACGGCGTACTCGCCGGCGTCGAGGGTGACGTCGAAGTCGTGCTCGGTGGCGACGGAGGTGCGGCCGCCGCGGTCGGTGGTGTGCCAGCGCAGGAAGCGCTCCAGGGCGGCGCGGGCGTTGTCCTTCTCCTGTCGGGACTTCCAGGGGGCGTCGAAGGCGAGGGCGTCCCAGACGGAGTCGAGGCGCTCCATGAGGACGGCGAGGTCGGCGGGGGTGCGGCCGGAGGCGACCTCGTCGGCGAGGACGTGGACGACGTTGCCGAAGCCCTGGGCGGCGGTGGAGGGGGCGTCGGCCTTGACCTCGCGGCCGAGGAACCACTGGAGGGAGCAGGTGTTGGCGAGCTGGTCCAGGGCGCTGCCGGAGAGGGCGACGGGCCGGTCGCGGTCGCGCAGGGGCACGGTGGAGGCGGTGGGCTCGTACAGGCCCCACCAGCGCTGCGGGTGCGCGGCGGGGACCAGGGGGCGGTCCTCGTCGTCGGTGAGCGCGGCGAGCCGGGCCAGGCGGCGGGCGGCGGCGTCGCGCAGGGCGGGCGAGGCGGCCGGGTCGACGGTGGTGGCGCGCAGTTCCGCGACGAGCGCGGGGACGGCGAGGGGGCGGCGGGGGCGGCCGGTGACGTCCTTGGGGGTGACGCCGAGCTCGGTGAGGAAGCGGGAGGGCTGGTCGCCGTCCTCGGCGGGGGCCTTGACGGCGGTGACGACGAGGCGGTGGCGGGCGCGGGTGGCGGCGACGTAGAAGAGCCGGCGTTCCTCCGCGAGGAGCGCGCCGGGGGTGAGGGGTTCGGCGAGGCCGTCGCGTCCGATGCGGTCGGCTTCGAGGAGGGAGCCGCGGCGGCGGAGGTCCGGCCAGAGGCCCTCCTGGACGCCGGCGACCACGACGAGGCCCCACTCCAGGCCCTTGGAACGGTGGGCGGTCATCAGCCGGACGGCGTCGGGGCGGACGGCGCGGGTGGTGAGGGTGTCGGCGGCGATGTCCTCGGCGTCGAGCTGTTCGAGGAAGTTGAGGGCGCCGCGGCCGCCGGTGCGTTCCTCCGCGCGGGCGGCGGTGTCGAAGAGGGCGCAGACGGCGTCGAGGTCGCGGTCGGCGTTGCGGCCGGTGGTGCCGCCGCGGCGGGCGCGGCGTTCCAGGCGCTGCGGCCAGGGGGTGCCGTCCCAGAGGGTCCAGAGGGCCTCTTCGGCGGTGCCGCCGCCCTGGAGGAGCTCGCGGGCCTTGCGCAGCAGCAGGCCGAGGCGTTGCGCTCCGCGGGCGTACGCGGGGTCGTGCGCGGTGAGCCGCTCGGGCTCGGCGAGGGCGCGGGCCAGCAGGACGTCGGAGGGCGCGGGGACGGTGACCGCGGCAGCCCGCTCCTCGTCGCGCAGGGCCCGGCCGAGGCGGCGCAGATCGGCGGCGTCCATCCCGCCGAGCGGCGACCCGAGCAGCTCGATGGCGGCCTCGACCCCGACCCACCCCTCGCCCGGGGGGACCGCCGCCCCGGTGCCGGGGCGGCCGGCGGGCGCCGTGTCCGTCGCGGCGGACTGCGGCCCACCGCCGGCGGCCGGGCCGGCGGGGGCCCCGGCGTCCGGTTCCGTGGCACCGCCGGAGGGGGCGGCGGAAGCCGGGAGCGCGGCACCGTCCGAGGGGTCAGGGGAACCGGCACCATGCGGGGCCGGGTCGGCGGCGCTCCCGGCAGCCGGGGAGACGGCGCCGTCCGGGCCCGGGAGGGCGGCGGCGGAGGCGGCTTGGGCCGTGATGCGCAGGGCCGTCAGGAGGGGGGCCACGGCCGGCTCGTGGCGCAGCGGGGCGCCCGAGGCGTCCGTTTCCGCCGGGACCCCCGCCGCGATCAGGGCGCGCCGCATCGCCGGGAGGGTGCGGCCGCCGGAGCGGACCAGGACGGCCATGTCCCGCCAGGGCACGCCGTCCTCCAGGTGGGCCCGGCGCAGCACGTCGGCGATGTTGTCGAGCTCCGCCCCGGCGGTCGGGTACGTGTACACCTCGACCCGGCCCCCGTCCCGTACGGGCTCCAGCGCCCGGTGGGCCCGTACGGCGGCCGACGGCAGCCGCGGCACCGGCATCCGGGTGGTCAGCAGCCGGGTGGCGGCCAGCAGGGCGGCGCCCGAGCGGCGGCCGACCGTCAGCGCGCGGACCCGCGCGCCGGGGAAGGCCGACTCGAAGTCGAGGACGTTGTTGATGTCGGCGCCCCGGAAGGCGTAGATCGACTGGTCCGGGTCGCCGAAGGCGACCAGGGTCCCGCCCGGGCCGTTCAGCGCGCGCAGCAGCCGCAGCTGGGAGGCGTCCGTGTCCTGGTACTCGTCCACGAGGATCACGTCGTAGGCGGAGGCGAGCGAGGGGGTGCGCTCCGCGAGGAGCACCGCGCGGTGCAGGAGCTCCGCGTAGTCCAGGGCGCCCTGGAGGTCCAGGACGTCGAGGTACTCGGAGAGGAAGGCGGCGGCCGCCTTCCAGTCGGGGCGGCCGATGCGGTCGGCGAAGTCGGAGAGGGCCCCCGGGCCCAGGCCCAGTTCGCGGGCGCGGGCCAGGACGGCCCGGACCTCGTCGGCGAACCCGCGGGTGGTCAGCGCGGCCCGCAGGTCGTCCGGCCAGCGGATCGAGCCGAGCCGGCGCTGCCCGTCCAGCAGGGTGCGTACCGTCACGTCCTGCTCGGGGCCGGAGAGCAGCCGCAGCGGGTCCGCGAACAGTTCGTGGTCCTGGTGGGCGCGGACCAGTCCGTAGCAGAAGGAGTGGAAGGTGGTGGCCTGCGGGGCGCGGGCGCCGCCGAGCCGCAGGGCCGCGCGGTCGCGCAGCTCCACCGCGGCCTTGCGGCTGAAGGTGAGGATCAGGACGCGCGCCGGATCGGTCCCCGCCTCGACCCGGGCGGCGGCCGCCTCGATCAGCGTGGTCGTCTTGCCCGTGCCCGGTCCGGCCAGCACCAGCAGGGGTCCCCGGGTGTGATCAACCACCGCGCGCTGCGCTGCGTCCAGGACAGGGGGAGCCACCCGTCCCGGGCCGCCGCGCACCAGCCGGTACGCGTCGGGGGTGCGCGTACGCCGCTGCGGGCGGCCGGAGGAAGAGGTGATCACGTGGTGTGCCGGTCCTGGTGGGTCTGCGGTCGCCGCGGTGGCCGCGGCCGCCGCGGGTGCGGTGACGGAGTCGCCGGCGGCAGCGGCCTGCGTGGCCGCCGCGTGCGCCGAAGAGGCAACGCTACGCCAACCGAGGTGGGGGCCGCAGTCCGTCCCGGGGGGCGGGAACGTCGCCCCGGAGGCCCCCGGGGTCGTCCCCCGTACGGGCCTTCGACCCTCCGCCCGCGTCCCGCATGGCCGAAGCTGTCAGATGTGAGCCTCGTCGCCTCCGTCCCGCCCGTCCCGCCCGTCCCAGCGCGCCCGCCGCATCGCCAGCCGGGGCTCGCCGGAGGGGGTCTCGCGCAGCGGGGTGCCCTCCGTGCGGTAGTGCTCCAGGGCCCGGCGCTCGCTGCCGGGCAGCGGCACTCCGTCCGCCCGCACCACCCGCCACCAGGGCACGGCCCCTCCGTACAGGGCCATGACACGGCCGACTTGACGGGGTCCGCCCTCGCCGAGCCACTCCGCGACGTCCCCGTAGGTCATCACCCGGCCGGGCGGAATCCGCTCGGCCGCTTCCAGCACCCGCTCCGCGTAGGCGGGCAGCTCTTCGCTCATTCGGCACATGGTGCCGGATGCCGGGGAGACATCGGCGGAAGTCTCGCTTCCGTACCGGCGCGCACCCTGCTGCCCCGCCCGGCCGCCGGTCCGTGCCACCATCTTCCGGGCGGTGACTGGTGATACGTGATCAAGAAGAGACGGATGTGACGGCGAAGGAGCAGGGTGTGAGCCCTCCGGACGGTGCGTCGAAGGACGGCCGCGCGCGCCCCGGCGACGGCGCGCCCGCGGACTCCGGCGCGCCCTCGGACGACGGCGCGCACCCGGACGGCGGCGCGCACCCGGATCCCGGTCCGGGCCCGCGCCGCGATCCCGGCGCGGCCGCGGACGACGGCCCCGGCGGGGGCACGCACCCCGGCACGGACGCCCGCCCCGGCGGCGACGCCCGCGCCGACGAGGTGCCCCTGTGCGATCCGCACCCCGACGACCCGCCCGGCCACACCCCGACCGCGGCCGACCGGGTCGAGGTCGACGAGCCGCTGCTCGCCGCCCGCGTGCACCGGCCCTCCGACCTCGTACGGCTCCTCGTCGGCATCCTCGGGATCGCCGTCGTCCTCGGCATCGCCGCCTTCGCCCACGGCACGACCGCGGGCCTGGAGGAGGACATCACCAAGGGCACCGGCCAGGCCCCGGACCTGCTGATCAAGGTCGCCGGCCTGGTGTCCTCGATCGCGGTACTGCTGGTCCCCGTCGCCTTCGCCATCGAACGGCTGATCAAACGCGACGGCCTGCGCATCGCCGACGGCGTCCTGGCCGCCGTGCTCGCGCACGGCGTCACCCTCGCCACCGACCTGTGGGTCTCCCAGGCCGCCCCCGGCACCATCCAGGAGGCCCTGACCCGGGCGACCGACACCACGGGCGGCTCCACCGACCCGGTGCACGGCTACCTCGCGCCCGTGATCGCGTACATGACCGCCGTCGGCATGACGCGGCGGCCGCGCTGGCGGGTGGCGCTGTGGGTCGTCCTGCTGCTGGACGCCTTCGCGATGCTGGTCAGCGGCTACACCACACCCTTCTCGATCATCCTGACCGTGCTGATCGGCTGGAGCGTCGCGTACGGAACCCTGTACGCGGTCGGCTCGCCCAACGTGCGGCCCACCGGGCAGAACCTCCTCGCGGGGCTGCGCCGGGTCGGTTTCCAGCCGGTCAGCGCGATGCGCGCGGAGCCCTCCGAGGCGGACGGCTCCGAGGCCGGCGACCGGGGCCGGCGCTACCACGTCACGCTGGAGGACGGGCCGCCGCTGGACGTCACCGTCGTGGACCGCGAACAGCAGGCGCAGGGCTTCTTCTACCGGGTCTGGCGGCGGCTGACCCTGCGCGGGATCACCACCCGGCGCAGCCTCCAGTCGCTGCGCCAGGCGCTGGAGCAGGAGGCCCTGCTGGCCTACGCGGCCATCGCGGCCGGGGCCAACGCGCCGAAGCTGATCGCCACCTCCGAGCTCGGCCCGGACGCCGTGATGCTCGTGTACGAGCACCTGGGCGGCCGGACCCTCGACGCCCTGCCCGACGAGGAGATCACCGACGAGCTGATCCGCAACGCGTGGGAGCAGGTACGGGCCCTGCAGTCGCGGCGGATCGCGCACCGCCGCCTCACCGGCGACGCGCTGGTGGTGGATCGTTCCGGCAACGTCGTCCTCACCGACCTGCGGGGCGGCGAGATCGCGGCGGGCGACCTGGTGCTCCGCATGGACATCGCGCAGCTGCTGACCACGCTCGGCCTGCGGGTCGGCGCGGAGCGGTCGGTGGCCTCCGCGGTGTCGGTGCTCGGCCCGGACGCGGTGGCGGACTGCCTGCCGCTGCTCCAGCCGATCGCGCTGAGCCGCTCCACGCGGGCGACCCTGCGCAAGCTGGCCCGGGAGCGGGCCGACCGGCAGCGGGAGGCCGTACTGGAGTCCTCGCGGGCGGCGAAGGCGGCCCGCGAGGCCGGGGCCGCGGCCGGGGCGGGGAACGCGGCGGCCAGTCCGGCCGCCGACCGCAAGGCCGAGAAGCGGGCCCTGGACGACGCGCTGGAGGACGCGCGCGAGGAGGACCTGCTGAGCCAGATCCGCCGGCAGGTGCTGCTGATCCGGCCGCAGGCGCCGGTGGAGCCGGCCCGGCTGGAGCGGATCCGGCCGCGGACGCTGGTGTCCTTCATCGCGGGCGCGTTCGGTGCGTACTTCCTGCTGACGCAGCTGGCCCACGTGGACTTCGCGACCGTCGTCGCCGAGGCGCAGTGGGGCTGGGTCGGAGCGGCGCTCGCCTTCTCGGCGCTGAGCTACTTCGCGGCGGCGATGAGCCTGCTGGGCTTCGTACCGGAGCGGGTGTCGTTCCTGCGGACGGTCGTCGCGCAGGTCGCGGGGTCCTTCGTGAAGCTGGTCGCCCCGGCGGCGGTCGGCGGCGTCGCGCTGAACACCCGGTTCCTCCAGCGGGCCGGGATCCGGCCCGGGCTCGCCGTGGCCAGCGTCGGGGCCTCGCAGCTGTTCGGGCTGGCCAGCCACATCCTGCTGCTGCTGGCGTTCGGCTACCTGACCGGCACCGAGAAGACCCCGGAGATGACCCCGTCGAGGACGGTCATCGCGGGGCTGCTGACGGTGGCCGTCCTGGTCCTCGTCGTCACGGCGGTGCCGTTCCTGCGGAAGTTCGTCGCGACGCGGGTGCGGGCGCTGTTCGCCGGTGTCGTGCCGCGCATGCTGGACGTGCTCCAGCGGCCGCAGAAGCTGATGACGGGCATCGGTGGCATGCTGCTGCTGACCGGCTGCTTCGTGATGTGCCTCGACGCCTCGATCCGCGCCTTCGGGGGCGGCGAGGCCATCAGCTACGCGAGCATCGCCGTCGTCTTCCTGGCCGGCAACGCCCTGGGTTCGGCGGCGCCGACGCCGGGCGGCATCGGCGCGGTGGAGACCACGCTGACGCTGGGTCTGATCGCGGCGGGCCTGGAGAAGGAGGTCGCCATCTCCGCGGTGCTCCTCTTCCGCCTCATGACCTTCTGGCTGCCGGTCCTGCCGGGCTGGATCTCGTTCAACTTCCTGACCCGCAAGGAAGCCATCTAGGCGGCGCGGGTCGGGCACGATCCGCAAGAGACGGCCCAGGCCGGCCCGGCGCCCTCAGAAGGCCAGGAGCAGCGTCGCCAGCAGGGCCGCCGAGCAGGCCAGTTCCACCGCGCCGACCACGGCGGGCCGCAGGGCGCGGCCCGGGAGGGCGGCCGCCCGGGCGAGGTAGGCCGTGAAGGGCGGGAGCAGCCAGGGGGAGAGCGCGCCCGCCGCCGCCACGGCGGCCGCGTGATAGGCCACCGAGCCGCGCCGGTACGCCGCGGAGCCGCGTTCGCGGATCATCGTCTTCACGTACGGGACGGTCCCGGCGAAGTACAGCAGGCAGGCGAGCGCCGGCCGCCAGGAGCCGCCGGGCCCCAGACCGCCCAGGGCGGCGGCCGCCATCAGCATCCCGCAGGCCGGGACCACCGCCGCCAGGCCGTTGAGCAGGTCCCGCTCCCGGCCGCGGCGCGCGTGGACGGCGTTCACCGCCAGGAAGGGCGCCGCCGCCGCGCCCGCGAGGAGCAGCCACGGGTGGCGCACCGCGAGCGGCAGGCCCGCCGCCGCGCAGGCCGCCCCGAGGACCACCCCGGGCCGTACGTGCCGGTGCGCCGAGCGCAGCCCGCGCGCGGCCAGCCGCAGCCACTGCTGGGCGTGGAAGACGGCCGCGTAGCCGAGCAGCCAGGCCGTCAGGAGCAGTGCGTGCGCCGCGCCGGGACGGGGCGCGAGGAGGGTGCCGGCGAGGAAGGGCACGATGAGCATCGCCCACGCCCCGTGCTGGTCGGGGACCCACACCCGGACCCACCGTCTGCGCGCAGCCATTCCGCACCGCTTTCCGTTCCGTTCCGCGGGGCTCCGCCGCCGTTCCTCCAGCGTGCCATCCGCTCGGCCCGCAAAAGACCGGCAAGAGGTCACCCGCACTGGGGACCTTTGTCACCGGGTTCGCCTTTCCGGCGGGCGTAGCGTCGTTGACGGGTCCCCTCGCCCGGAGACCGCAACACCCGTTTCCCGGCTTGGAGGTCGCTGTGGACGAGCGTCAGGAGAATCGGTCGGCGCACGAGGCAGCCGTCGATTCACTCATCAAGGCGGGCGGTTTCTTCACCCGCGCCGAGGTCTCCGGCGACCTGCGCACGGTGCACCGTACGGGCGGCCGCGCGGCGGAGGCGTTCTACCGGGACCGCTGGAGCCACGACAAGGTCGTGCACTCGACGCACGGCGTGAACTGCACGGGTTCCTGCCGCTGGAAGGTGTTCGTCAAGGACGGCATCATCACCTGGGAGACGCAGGCGACGGACTACCCCTCCGTCGGTCCCGACCGCCCCGAGTACGAGCCCCGCGGCTGCCCGCGCGGCGCCTCGTTCTCCTGGTACTCCTACTCCCCCACCCGCGTGCGCCACCCCCTCGTGCGCGGCACGCTCCTGGAGATGTACCGCGAGGCCAAGGCGCGCCTGGGCGACCCGGTCGAGGCGTGGGCCGACATCCAGCGCGATCCGGCCCGCCGGCGCGCGTACCAGCGGGCCCGGGGCAAGGGCGGGCTGGTCCGCGCCACCTGGGAGGAGGCGACCGAGCTCGTCGCCGCCGCGCACGTGCACACCATCGGGGAGCACGGCCCCGACCGGGTCGCGGGGTTCTCCCCGATCCCGGCGATGTCGATGGCCTCGCACGCCTCCGGAGCCCGTTTCCACTCGCTCATCGGCGCGCCGATGCTGTCCTTCTACGACTGGTACGCCGACCTCCCGGTGGCCTCCCCGCAGGTGTTCGGGGACCAGACGGACGTGCCCGAGTCGGGTGACTGGTGGGACGCGGCCTACCTGATGATGTGGGGCTCGAACGTCCCGGTGACCCGTACCCCGGACGCGCACTGGATGGCGGAGGCCCGCTACCGCGGCCAGAAGGTCGTCACCGTCTCCCCGGACTTCGCCGACAACACCAAGTTCGCCGACGAATGGATGCACCCGCACCCCGGTACGGACGGCGCGCTGGCCCTGGCGATGGGGCACGTCATCCTCAAGGAGTTCTTCGTGGAGGAGGAGACCCCCTTCTTCACCGACTACGTCCGCCAGTACACGGACCTGCCCTTCCTGGTGTCGCTGCGGGAAACGGAACACGGTCTGGTGCCGGGCAAGTTCGTCACCGCCGCCGATCTGGGCCGCGAGAGCGAGAACGCGCAGTGGAAGACCGTCCTCGTCGACGACGTCACCGGCGAACCGGTGGTCCCGAACGGCACGCTCGGCCACCGCTGGGGCAAGAACGAGACCCCGGAGTGGAACCTCGACCTCGGCGACACCGTGCCCCGGCTCTCCCTGATCGGCGAGGCCGGGGGCGAGAGCGCCGAGATCGTGCTGCCGCGCTTCGAGGACGACGAACGCGGCGGGACGGTCCGCCGCGGGGTCCCGGTGCGCCGGATCGGCGACCGTCTGGTGACCACCGTCTTCGACCTGATGCTGGCCCAGTACGGGGTGGCCCGCCCGGGCCTGCCCGGCGAGTGGCCCACCGGCTACGAGGACGCCGCGCAGCCCGGGACCCCCGGCTGGCAGGAGTCGCTGACCTCCGTGCCGGCCGCCCAGGCGGCCCGCGTGGCGCGGGAGTTCGCGCGGACCGCGCAGGAGTCGAAGGGCCGCTGCATGATCTTGATGGGCGCGGGGACGAACCACTGGTTCCACTCCGAGACCATCTACCGCGCCTTCCTCGCCCTGCTCACCCTCACCGGCTGCCAGGGCCGCAACGGCGGCGGCTGGGGCCATTACGTCGGCCAGGAGAAGTGCCGTCCGGTCACCGGCTGGGCCACCCTGGCGGCGGCGTCGGACTGGTCGCGTCCGCCGCGCCAGATGATCGGCGCCGCCTGGTTCTACCTGCACACCGACCAGTGGCGGTACGACACCCTGCCGGCCGGGGCCCTGGCCTCCCCGCTCGCCGCCGGCGCGTTCGAGGGGATGAGCGGCGCGGACTGCCTGGCGGCGAGCGCCCGGATGGGCTGGATGCCGTCCTACCCGACCTTCGACCGCAACCCGCTGGAGCTGGGGGAGGCCGAGGACCCCATTGCCGAAACGGTTCAGCAGCTCAAGGACGGCACCCTCGGCTTCGCCGGCGAGGATCCCGACGCCCCCCGCAACTGGCCGCGCGTGCTCAACGTCTGGCGGGCCAACCTGCTCGGCTCCAGCTCCAAGGGCAACGAGTACTTCCTCAAGCACCTCCTCGGCACCCACTCCAACCTCCCCGAGGACGGCCCGCGCTGCACCCCGCGCGACGTCGCCTACCGGGAGGAGGACGTGGAGGGCAAGCTCGACCTGCTGACGACCATGGACTTCCGGATGACCTCCACGACGCTCCTGTCGGACGTGGTCTTCCCGGCGGCCACCTGGTACGAGAAGCACGACCTGTCCTCCACGGACATGCACCCCTTCCTGCACGCCTTCACCCCGGCCGTCGACCCGCCCTGGCAGGCCCGCTCCGACTACGACGCCTTCCGCGGCCTCGCCGAGAAGTTCGGCGAGCTCGCCGGGCCCCGCCTCGGGGTGCGCAGGGACCTGGTCGCGACCGCGCTCCAGCACGACACCCCGGGCGGGGAGATGGCCCAGCCCGGCGGAGTGGCCCTGGACTGGTCGAAGGGCGAGTGCGAGCCCGTACCGGGCCGGACCATGTACAACCTGACCGTCGTCGAGCGGGACTACGGAGCGGTCGGCGAGAAGTTCGGCGCGCTCGGCCCGCTCGTGGACCGGCTCGGCGTGACCACCAAGGCCATCACCTTCGACGTCGCCGAGGAGGTCGCCCACCTCGGCGAGAAGAACGGCCTGGTCCGCGGCGGGGCCGGGGCGGGCCGTCCGCGCCTGGACACCGCGCAGCGGGCCTGCGAGGCGATCCTCGCCCTGTCGGGCACCTCCAACGGCCGGCTGGCCACACAGGGCTTCGAGACCCTGGAGAAGAAGGTCGGCACCCCCATGGCCCACCTGGCCGCCGAGGCCGAGGGCAAGCGGATCACCTTCGCCGACACCCAGGCCCGCCCGGTCCCGGTGATCACCTCACCGGAGTGGTCGGGCTCCGAGTCGGGCGGGCGCCGCTACACGGCCTTCACGGTCAACACCGAGCACCTCAAGCCCTGGCACACCCTCACCGGCCGCCAGCACTTCTTCATCGACCACGACTGGCTGCACGAGGTCGGGGAGTCCCTGCCCGTCTACAAGCCGCCGCTGAACATGCACACCCTGTACGGGGAGCCCGAGCTGGGCGTCGTCGACGAGAAGACGGTCGCCGTGCGCTACCTGACCCCGCACAACAAGTGGGCGATCCACAGCCAGTACCAGGACAACCTCTACATGATGACGCTGGGCCGCGGCGGCCAGACCGTGTGGATGTCCCCGCAGGACGCCGGGGCGATCGGCGTCGCCGACAACGACTGGATCGAGGCGGTCAACCGCAACGGGGTGGTCACCGCCCGCGCGATCGTCTCGCACAAGATGCCGCCCGGCACGGTCTACATGAACCACGCGCAGGAGCGCACGGTCGGCGTCCCCAAGACCGAGAAGACCGGCCGCCGCGGCGGCATCCACAACTCGCTGACCCGGGTGATGCTCAAGCCCACCCACCTCATCGGCGGCTACGCCCAGCTGACCTGGGCCTTCAACTACCTGGGCCCGACGGGCAACCAGCGCGACGAGGTGACGGTCATCCGCCGCCGCTCGCAGAACGTGGAGTACTGATCCGGATGCGCGTCATGGCACAAGTGGCGATGGTCATGAACCTCGACAAGTGCATCGGCTGTCACACCTGTTCGGTCACCTGCAAACAGGCGTGGACCAACCGGCAGGGCACCGAGTACGTCTGGTTCAACAACGTCGAGACCCTTCCCGGCCAGGGCTACCCGCGCCGCTGGGAGGACCAGGAGAAGTGGAAGGGCGGCTGGGAGCGCACCCGCTCGGGGCGCCTGCGGCTGCGGGCCGGCGGCCGGCTGAAGAAGCTCGGCGGCATCTTCGCCAACCCCCACCTGCCGGAGATCGGCGACTACTACCAGCCCTGGACGTACGAGTACAAGAACCTCACCGAGGCGCCGGCGGGCGACGACCTGCCCACCGCCCGGCCGGTCTCCCAGCTCACCGGCGAACCCCTCGACACCATCGAGTGGGGGCCGAACTGGGACGACAACCTCGGCGGCGCACCCGCCCACGCGCCCCGGGACCCGGTCGTGGAGAAGATCCGCGACCGCGTCGGCGAGCGGATCCGCTTCGAGTTCGAGCAGAGCTTCATGTTCTACCTGCCGCGGATCTGCGAGCACTGCCTGAACCCGGCGTGCGTCTCCTCCTGTCCGTCCGGCGCCATGTACAAGCGCGAGGAGGACGGCATCGTCCTCGTCGACCAGGACCGGTGCCGGGGCTGGCGCATGTGCGTGACCGGCTGCCCGTACAAGAAGGTGTACTTCAACCACCGCACCGGCAAGGCCGAGAAGTGCACCTTCTGCTTCCCGCGCATCGAGGTCGGCATGCCGACCGTGTGCTCCGAGACCTGCGTCGGGCGCATGCGCTACCTCGGCGTGATGCTCTACGACGCCGACAAGGTGGCCGCCGCCGCGGCCGTGGAGGACGAGCACGACCTCTACCCGGCGCAGGTGGACTGCTTCCTCGACCCGGACGACCCGGCCGTGATCGCCGCCGCCCGGCGCTCCGGGATCACCCACGACTGGCTGGAGGCGGCCCGCCGCTCCCCCGTCTACGACCTGATCGCCACCTACCAGGTCGCCCTCCCCCTGCACCCGGAGTACCGGACCATGCCGATGGTCTGGTACGTGCCCCCGCTCTCCCCCGTGGTCGAGGCCGTCGCCGCCACCGGCAGCGACGGCGAGGACGCGGGCAACCTCTTCGGCGCCATCGACGCCCTGCGCATCCCGGTCGAGTACCTCGCCGAGATCCTCACGGCGGGCGACACGGTCCCCGTCGAAGCGGTCCTGCGCCGGATGGCCGCGATGCGCGCCTACATGCGCAGGATCAACCTCGGCGAGGAGCGGGACGAGTCGATCGCCCGGGCCGTGGGTCTGAGCGGCGCCGAGATGGAGGACATGTTCCGCCTGCTCGCCGTCGCCAAGCTGGAGGACCGGTTCGTGGTGCCGAGCGCCGCCCGCCCCGAGGCCGAGGCCCTGGCCGGGTCCCACCCGCTCGACGACGCGTCCTGCCCGGTCGGGGACCACGAGGCCCCGCAGTCCCGCGTGATGCTCAACCTCGCTCCCACCAGGAGGAGTTCATGACCCCGGACGCCCTGGTGCGGCTGGTCGCGGGCTGCGTCCTGCAATACCCCGGCGACCACTTCCACGACGAACTCCCCCGGCTGCGCGCCGCCCTCACCGGGGCGCCCGCCGAACCGGCGCTGCTGCTCGGCGCGTTCCTCGACCGCGCCGCGGCGATGACCCCGATCGCGCTGTGCGCCGAGTACACCGCCACCTTCGACACCCGCAACCGGCGCTGCCTCTACCTGACCTGGTGGACCGACGGCGACACCCGCCGGCGCGGGCTGTCCCTCGTCCGGCTGAAGCGGATCTACCGGGACTTCGGGCTGGAGTTCGCGGGCGAGGAACTGCCCGACTTCCTGCCCGTGGCGCTGGAGTTCGCCGCGCTGCGCGAGGAGGCGGGCACCGAGCTGCTCCAGGAGCACCGGGCCGGGCTGGAGCTGCTGCGGCTGGCGCTCGCCGAGTCCGCGTCCCCGTACACGGGGGTGCTGGAGGCCGTCTGCACGACGCTGCCGGGCCCCTCCCCCGAGACCAAGGCCCAGGCGAAGGCGCTCGCGCGCAGCGGCCCGCCCCAGGAGCTGGTCGGCGCGGGCACCGCGCTCGAACCCTTCGGCCCGGGCATCGACGCCCCCGCCGACCTCCCGTGGCCCACCGCACCCGAAAGGCAGAGCGCCTGATGGACCTCCTCCTGTGGGGCGTGCTCCCGTACGTCTCGGTCGCCCTGCTCGTCGCGGGCACCGTCTGGCGGGCGCGCTTCGACGCCTTCGGCTGGACCAGCCGCTCCTCGCAGCTGTACGAGTCGCGGCTGCTGCGCATCGGCTCGCCGCTGTTCCACTTCGGCATGCTGTTCGTGGTCCTGGGCCATGTCGTGGGGCTGCTCGTCCCGAAGGGCTGGACCGACGCGGTGGGCCTGAGCGACCACGCGTACCACCTGCTCGCGGTCTCCACCGGCGCGGTCGCGGGCCTCGCCGCGGCCGCCGGGATCGCCGTCCTCCTGCACCGGCGGCTCACCGTCAAGGCCGTGCGCCGGGCCACGCTGAAGAGCGACCACCTGATGTACGGCTTCCTGCTCGGCGCGATGGCGCTGGGACTGGCCGCCACGGTCCTCAACTCGACCGGCCAGACCGGTGGTTACAACTACCGCGAGGGCGTGTCGGTGTGGTTCCGCAGCCTGTTCGCCCTCAGTCCCGACTACCACCTGATGGCGGGCGCCCCGCTCGTCTTCCGGCTGCACGTCCTGTTCGGCTTCACGCTCTTCGCGCTGATCCCGTACTCGCGGCTGGTGCACATGTTCTCCGCGCCGCTGGCCTACCTGTTCCGTCCGTTCGTGGTCTACCGCAGGCGGGATCCCGGTCAGCTGGCCGAGCGCCCGCAGAAGCGCGGCTGGGAGCGGGTCTCGTGAGCCGCCCCGCCCGGGGCGTGCTGCGCCGCCCCCGGCACGCCGTCGGCGAGCGCCCCTTCATCGTGATCTGGGAGGCCACCCGGGCCTGCCCGCTGGCCTGTCTGCACTGCCGCGCCGAGGCGCAGACCGAGCGGGACCCGCGGGAGCTCGGCGGGGCCGACGCCCGCCGGGTGATGGACCAGGTCGCCGCCTTCGGCAGGCCCGCCCCGCTGTTCGTGATCACCGGCGGCGACCCCTTCCAGCGGCCCGACCTCACGGACCTCGTCGCGTACGGGACCTCCCTGGGCCTGCGCGTCGCCGTCTCCCCCTCCGGTACGCCCACCCTGACGCGGGAGAACCTGAGCGCGGTCCGCGACGCGGGCGCGGTGGCGCTGTCCCTGTCCCTGGACGGCTCCACCGCCGCCCGCCACGACGCCTTCCGGGGCGTGGAGGGGGTCTACGACTGGACCCTGGAGGGCTGGCGGGCCGCCCGCGAGCTGGGCCTGAAGGTGCAGATCAACACCACGGTCACGCGCGACAGCCTGGAGGACCTGGCCGACATCGCGGCGCTGGTGCGGCGCGAGGGCGCGATGCTGTGGTCGGGCTTCGTCCTGGTCCCCGCCGGCCGCGGCGGACGGCTGGACTCGCTGACCCCCGGCGAGACCGAGGACGTCCTGCACTTCCTCTACGACTGCGGGGCGGTGCTGGCCACCAAGACGACCGAGGGCCACCACTTCCGCCGGGTCGCCCTCCAGCGCAGCATCCTCGACGCGCGCGGGGAGCGGCCCCGGCTCGGGGCGCTGTACGGGAGGCTCGTCGAGCGGGCCGACCGGCTGGGCCTCTTCGAGGGGCCGCGGCGGCCGGTGCGGCGGCCGCCGATGGACGTGTCCTCGGGGCGCGGCTTCGTCTTCGTCTCGCACACCGGGGAGGTCCACCCGAGCGGCTTCCTGCCGCTGTCGGCGGGCAACGTCACCCACCACCCGCTCACCGAGATCTACCGGGGCTCCGCCCTGTTCACCACCCTGCGCGAGCCGTCCCTGCTGCGCGGGAAGTGCGGGGCCTGCGAGTTCAAGACGGTGTGCGGGGGCTCGCGCTCGCGGGCGTACGGCTTCACCGGGGACGTGCTGGAGGCGGATCCGTACTGCGCGTACGAGCCGGGCAGCTTCCCGTACCAGGAGGAACTGCGGGCCCTGACCGAAAGCACGATGCGCTGAGCCCCGCCCCTCCCGTACGTTGCGAAAGGGGAAATATCGTCACAGGAGATGACAATGCGATCAGTGATCGTCGTCGGCGGCGGAATCAGCGGTCTCGCGGCCGCCTGGCAGCTGCGCGGCCAGGCAGACGTGACCGTGCTGGAGGGCCACGCCAAGGTGGGCGGCAAACTGCGCACCGGCACCCTCGCGGGCATCTCCGTCGACGAGGGCGCCGAATCGCTGATGGCCCTGCGCCCGGAGGCCGTGGAGCTGGCCGCCGCCGTCGGACTCGGCAACGCCCTGTGCGACCCGGCCCCGTCCCCCACCACCGTCTGGACCCACGGCGGGCTGCGCGCGCTGCCCCCCGGCCACGTCATGGGCGTCCCGAGCGACCCCGCGGCGCTGGCCGGCACCGGCCTGATCTCGGCGGAGGGCATCGCGCGGATCGCCGCCGAGGAGGGCCTGCCCGCCGCCCCGCTCACCGAGGACCTGTCGGTCGGCGCCTACCTCGGCGCCCGCTTCGGCCGGGAGGCAGTGGACCGGCTGGTCGAGCCGCTGCTCGGCGGGGTCTACGCGGGCCGCGCGGACCGGCTCTCGCTGCGCGCCGCCCTGCCCCGGATCGCGGCCCTCGCCGAACAGGGCGGCCCGCTGCTGCCCGCGCTGCGCCGGATGAAGGCGGCGGGCGCGCCCCGCTCGGGCGCGGTGGCCGTCCAGGGCGTCGCCGGCGGCACCGGCCGCTTCCCGCAGGCGGTGGCGCGGGCCTGCGGGGCCCGCATCCTGACCGGCACCACGGCCCGCTCCCTCCAGCGGCTGCCCGGCGACCGGTGGCGGGTGCTGGCCATGACGGCGGACGGCCCGCTGACGATGGAGGCCGACGCGGTGGTCCTGGCCCTGCCCGCCTTCGCGGCGGCGGAGCTGCTGCGCCCGCACGCGCCGCAGGCGGAGGCCGAACTGTCGGCGATCCCGCACGCCTCCACCGCGGTCATCACCATGGCCTTCTCCCGCCCCCAGGCGCACTTCCTCCCCGAGGGCAACGGCTTCCTCGTCCCGCCCGTGGACGGCCACCTGCTCAAGGCGGCGTCCTTCCTGTCCAACAAGTGGGCCTGGCTGCACGACGCGGCGCCCGCCACCTTCGTCCTGCGGGCGTCCATCGGGCGGATCGGCGAGG
Source organism: Streptomyces sp. NPDC048507 (assembly GCF_043199995.1). Lineage (NCBI taxonomy): Bacteria > Bacillati > Actinomycetota > Actinomycetes > Kitasatosporales > Streptomycetaceae > Streptomyces > Streptomyces sp. NPDC048507. The sequence goes on from NZ_JBICWZ010000010.1 coordinate 152,534, forward strand.
AGGAACTGCTGGCCCGCCCCGACCGGCACCTGATCCGGGCCGCCATCGCCGAACTGCACCGGGCGGTCGGCCCGATGGGCGAACCCCTCGCCGCCCGCGTGACCCGCTGGGACCGGGGCCTGCCGCAGTACGGGGTCGGCCACCGCGAACGCGTGGCCCGCATCCGCGAGGCGGCCTCGAAGCTCCCGGGCCTGGCCCTGTGCGGAGCCGCGTACGAGGGCGTGGGCGTGGCAGCCTGCGTGGCCACCGGCCGCGCCGCCGCCCGCCGGGTCGCCGCCCCCGCCTGACCGGGCCGCAGCTCGACCGGCCCCCGGCCGCGCGGGAACGCCCCCCGTCCCCCGAACGGGTCAGCGCGGGGGCGCGCGGGCGTCCGGCGGCAGAGGATGGGGCCATGCCCAAAATCGTCCTGCGGACAGCCGCTGCCGCCACCCTCGCCGCCGCGCTGCTCACCACCAGCGCCTGTTCCGACGGCGGCGGGACCGAGAAGAAACCGCGGGCCGGCGGCACCAAGGACGCCAAGCCCCTGAAGTGGGGGGAGTGCTCCGCGCCCACGGCCGCCGAGGGCGGCGGGCAGACGCCCGGCAAGGACTGGCAGTGCGCCACCCTCGACGTGCCCCTGGACTACGCGGACCCGGGGGGCGAGACCATCCCCATCGCCCTGATCCGCGCCCGGGCCCGCGACCAGAAGAACCGCCTCGGCTCGCTCGTCTTCAACTTCGGCGGCCCCGGCGGCTCCGGCATCACCACCCTGCCCGGCGCCGCCCAGGAGTACGCCGCCCTGCGCGACCGGTACGACCTGGTCAGCTTCGACCCGCGCGGGGTGGGCCGCAGCGCCCCGGTGCGCTGCGAGGACGACAGGCAACTGGACGCGTACTACGCCCAGGACAACACCCCCGCCACCGCGCAGCAGGAGAAGGCCTTCGTCGACGGGATCAAGAAGTACGGCAAGGCCTGCGAGACGAACTCCGGCAAGATCCTGCCCCACGTCGGCACCGAGAACGCCGCCCGCGACATGGACCGCATCCGCCAGGCCCTGGGCGACGAGAAGCTGAACTACTTCGGGATCTCCTACGGGACGGAGCTCGGCGGGGTCTACGCCCACCTCTTCCCGAAGAACGTCGGCCGGGCCGTCTTCGACGCCGTGGTGGACCCGACCGCGGATTCCGCGCAGGGTGCGCTCGGCCAGGCCAAGGGCTTCCAGCTGGCCCTCGGCAACTTCGCCCAGGACTGCGTCAACCGGGGCGACGAGTGCCGGCTCCAGGGCAGCACGCCCAAGGAGATCGAGGCGAACGTCATCGCGCTGCAGAAGCGGCTGGCGGCCAAGCCCATCGCCGGCATCGGCGACCGCGTGCTCACCGAGTCCGCCGCCACCAACGGCATCGCGCAGGCCCTGTACTCCAAGGAGCTGTGGCCGCTGCTGGAACAGGGGCTGGACGAGGCCGAGGGCGGTCAGGGGCAGCTGCTGATGGCCCTGTCGGACGCCCTCAACGGCCGTGACCAGCAGGGCCGGTACAGCAACATCGGCGCGGCGAACACCGCCATCAACTGCGCCGACTCCAAGGAGCGTTACACCCTCGCGCAGACCAAGGCCAGGCTGCCGGAGTTCCGCGCGGCCTCGCCCGTCTTCGGGGACTTCCTCGGCTGGGCCATGCTGAGCTGCACGGACTGGCCGGTCGCGGGCGCCTGGCAGACCCCGGACGTCTCCGCCCCCGGTTCCGCGCCGATCGTGGTGATCGGCAACACCGGTGACCCGGCGACCCCGTACGAGGGGGCGCAGAAGATGGTGGAGCGGCTCGGCAAGGGCGTGGGCGTGGAGCTCACGTACAAGGGCGAGGGGCACGGCGCCTACAACAGCGGCGACACGTGCGTGCAGCAGGCGGTGAACTCCTACCTGCTGGACGGGAAGGTGCCGGCCGCGGGCACCGTCTGCACCCCGGCACCGGCCGCCACGTCCACCTCCACCGCCAGCCCGACGGCGGCCTGAGCCGCCGGCGCGCGCGGAAGGGGCCGTACCCGGTGCGGGTACGGCCCCTTCCTGCCGTGCGGTGCGGTGCGCGGAGCGCGCCGCACCGGCCGCGGCTAGTAGACCGGCTTCTCGGGCTCGATCTGGTGGACCCAGCCGATGACGCCGCCGCCGACATGCACCGCGTCCGAGAAGCCCGCGGACTTCAGGACCGCGAGGACTTCCGCACTGCGGACACCCGTCTTGCAGTGCAAGACGATGCGCTTGTCCTGCGGCAGGTCCTGGAGGGCGGTGCCCATCAGGAACTCGCCCTTGGGGATCAGCTTCGCGCCCGGGATCGAGACGATCTCGTACTCGTTCTTCTCGCGGACGTCGATGATCTCGATGGGCTCGTCGGCGTCGATCCACTCCTTGAGCTGCTTGGGAGTGATCGTGGAGCCGAGTGCCGCCTCCTGCGCCTCCTCCGACACGACGCCGCAGAAGGCCTCGTAGTCGATGAGCTCGGTGACGGTCGCGTTCGGGCCGCAGACCGCGCAGTCGGGGTCCTTGCGGACCTTGACCTGGCGGTACTGCATCTCCAGGGCGTCGTAGATCATCAGGCGGCCGACCAGCGGCTCGCCCACGCCCGTGAGGACCTTGATGGCCTCGGTGACCTGGATGGACCCGATGGACGCGCAGAGCACGCCCAGTACGCCGCCCTCGGCGCAGCTCGGGACCATGCCCGGCGGCGGGGGCTCCGGGTACAGGCAGCGGTAGCACGGGCCGTGCTCGGACCAGAAGACCGAGGCCTGGCCGTCGAAGCGGTAGATCGAGCCCCACACGTACGGCTTGTTCAGCAGCACGCAGGCGTCGTTCACCAGGTACCGGGTGGCGAAGTTGTCCGTGCCGTCGACGATGAGGTCGTACTGGCTGAAGATCTCCATCACGTTCTCGGCTTCGAGCCGCTCTTCGTGAAGGACCACGTTGACGTACGGGTTGATGCCCAGCACGCTGTCACGGGCCGACTCGGCCTTGGAACGGCCGATGTCCGCCTGGCTGTGGATGATCTGGCGCTGCAGGTTCGACTCGTCGACCTCGTCGAACTCCACGATGCCCAACGTGCCCACGCCGGCCGCGGCCAGGTACATGAGGGCGGGGGAGCCGAGGCCGCCCGCGCCCACGGCCAGCACCTTGGCGTTCTTCAGGCGCTTCTGGCCGTCCATCCCGACATCCGGGATGATCAGGTGGCGGGAGTACCGACGGACCTCGTCAACGGTGAGCTCAGCAGCTGGCTCTACCAGGGGTGGCAGCGACACGGGGACTCCGTAGATGGGTATGTCTGAACGGTGGTTCTTCCCGTAACACTGCCACGCCCTTCTTCATTCCGAGACACCCGGTCCGATACGCGAGACGATTTCGTCCCAGTACCCGGGCATCGAGGCCCACGGGTCCCGGTCCCCGGCGGCCCGCCGGTCCGTGAACCAGACCGTTCCGGCACCCTGCCAGCGGGCGATCCGCATCGCCTCCTCCAAGTGCCCGCGCGGCACCCCGTGCACGAGGTGGCAGAACCGCTCGGGCGGATGCTCCGCCGTCCACTCGGCCACCTGCGACCAGCGGTAGTCGGCCCAGGGCCCGGAGAAGGTGACCAGCTGGTCGGCGGCCTCCGCATAGCCCTCGCACGGGTGCGTGCCGTGGCCCAGCACGATCCGCAGCTCCGTGCCGAGCCCGCGCAGGGCGTCGGTGACCCGCCGGACCGGGGCGAGGCCGTCGCGGTCCGCCGGAACGCCGGCGAGGTAGAAGCCGCCGACGCCGTACCAGTCGCGGAAGCGGTGGGCGTCGGAGACCAGCTCCCCGAACGACCGGGCCCCGTCCCGCACCGCGAGGTGCCCGAGGACGACGCCGCCCGCCTGCCGGAGCCGGGCGGCGGCCTCGGTGCAGTGCGGGTCGGGCCGGCCGCCCGGCCCGTCGGCGACGTTGAGCACGGCCCAGTGCAGCGGGGTCCCCGGCCGGGTCAGCTCGGCCCACTCGACGGGGGCGAGCAGCGGGTGCGCGTAACCGGGGATGCCCAGACCGAGCCGGCCCGCCCCCGTCCCGGCCGTCGCCGTGGCCCCCGGCGGGGTGGTCAGATGCGGCACGCCGCCTCCATCCAGATGTCGGCCAGGGACTCCTCCAGGTTGATCCGGGGCCGCCAGCCCAGCCGGTCGCGGGCCGTGCGCACGTCGGCCTGCTGCCAGGCGCCGCAGCCGTCGGGATAGGGGAACGGCTGGGGGGCCGCGGCGGCGATCTGCTCGGCGGTGGCCTCCGAGCGGGGCGAGCCGATCGCGGCCAGCCCCTGCGGGCGGCCCGGGTGAGCGTGGCCGCCCGCGCCGTGGCCGCCGTGCTGCGGCCCGCCGTGCTGGGCCGCGCCGTGGGGCACGTCCAGCTCGTGCAGCGCGCCGCCGTACCCGGCGACCCGGGCCAGGACGGACGCCGCGTCGCGCAGCCGGACCGCCCGCCCGGTGCCGATGTTGACGACGCCCTGGGCGGCGGACAGCGAGGCCGCGTGCACGGCCCGCGCGACGTCCCGTACGTCGACGAAGTCGCGCTGGACGCCGAGTCCGCTCAGCTTCAGCTCGCCGTCCCCCGACTGCATGGCGCGGCGCATCGCCTCGGCGAGCCGTCCCAGCGGGGAGCCGGCCGGGGTGCCGGGGCCGACGGGCGAGAACACCCGCAGGACGACGGCGTCCAGCCCGGACCCGAGCACCAGCTCGGTCGCGGCCAGCTTGCTGACCCCGTACGGCCCACCGGGTCTCGGCACGGCGTCCTCGGCCGTGGACGAACCGGGCTGGCTGGGCCCGTACTCGGCGGAACAGCCGAGCTGGACGAGCCGGGCCCCGCAGCCGCTGCGGCGCAGCGATTCGCAGATGGTGGCGACGGCGACGGTGTTGTGCCGGGTGAGCTCCCGGGCGCCGCCCCGGGTGGCGCCCGCGCAGTTGATGACGACGCCGGGGTGGACGGCGTCCAGGAACCGGGTGAGGGCGCCGGGGCTGCCGGTGGCGAGGTCGAAGCGGACGTCCGCGTCGTCGCCGCGGCCGAGCGCGGTGAGCTGGACGGCCGGGTCGGCGAGCAGCCGGTCGGCGACGTAGCGTCCGAGGTAGCCGTTGGCTCCGATCAGCAGGACTCTCATCGCGCGGCCCCTCGGTGGGTTGGCTGGCCGGTCATCCTGTTTCTCCTTGAGTGGGGTGGGGTGGGCACGGGGGGGTGGGGCGCTCAGGGCCGCGCGTGGGCGGAGGCCCGGGACAGCGCGAGGACGGCGTGTACGAGGAGCCCCGCGGCCGCGGCGGACACCGCGGCGGGGAGCGGGATCAGGGCGAGCGCCAGGGCCAGGGCCACCGGCAGGCGGTGCGGGCCGTGCCGCAGCAGCAGCCGGACCAGGAACAGCAGCACCGCGAGCGGTACGGCCACGGCCGGGGCGGCTCCGGTCACCGCGGCCGCCCCCGTGGCGGCCGCGGCGAACAGCAGCAGGACCCCGGCGAGCAGCGGCCGGGCCCCGGCGGCGAAGTCCTCCAGGGCCCTGCTGCGGGTGAGCCGCCGCCGGGCCCGGGCCGCGTACAGCGCCGCCGCGAGGTGGGCGGGGGCCACGGCCAGCGCGAGGGCGGCGCCGAGGGCCGGCCCGTACCGGTGCACGGCCCAGCCGACGACGGCCGCCGCGAGCAGGTGGGCGGCCCAGGGCAGCCGGCCGCCCGCGCTCCGGCCGGGCCACACCAGCGCGCCGGCGGTGACGAGCGCCGCGAGGGGGCCGGCCCCCGGCATCCCGGTGGCGGCCGCCGCGCAGGCGAGGGCGCCGGGCAGCAGGGCGTACCCGAAGCCGCGCGCCGCGCGGGGCCCGGTCCGCGCCGGACGCCGGGCGGGGTCCGCCGGGGCATCGCCGCGCGGGGTGCGGGCGTACAGCTCCTCGGCGAGGGAGAAGACGTCCCGGTGCCGGAAGCGCGCGGCGGTGCGGTCGCTGATGCCGTGCGCCTCCAGCCCGGCCGCGATCTCCAGCGGGTCGACGGCCCGTTCGCAGAGCTCCCGGTGCCGGTGCAGCAGCGCCTTGACGGGATCCCCGCCGCCGCGGCGCCGGACCGTCTGCGGCGGCGCCGCCGGGAGCGCCTCCGCGCTCCGGGCCCGGGGTGCGGCCTCCGCCCGGGGTGCGGCCGGCGCGTCCTGCGCGCGGGGCGCGACCCCGCCGGGGAGCGGGGCGCGCGGGTCCGGCGCACCGGCGCGTGCGCCCCCGCCGCCGGGGCCCGGCCGCAGCGCCGCGCCCGCGTCGGCACCCGCGTCGGCGGTCGGCGCCGGCGCCGCGCCCGCGATGTCCGAGGTGGTCATACCGCCGCCTCCGAACCGGCCGCCGGGGCGACGGGGGCCCACGTCGGCGTGGTCCAGTGGCCCGGCACCCGCGCCTCGGCGGGCCGCTCGAAGGGGACCTCCCCGTCGGGCCGGGCGGAGCCGCGGACCAGGAGGCGCAGGTAGCTGTCGCCGAAGGCCGCCACGTTCTGTTCGACGGTGAACAGCTCCAGTGCCCTGGCCCGGGCCGCCGCGCCGAGCCGCTGGGCCCGCTCGGGGTCCCCCAGCAGGGCGAGGCAGGCGTCGGCGAGCGCGCGCGGGTTGCGCGGCGGGACGACGAGCCCGGTGCCGCCGATGACCTCGCAGACGGCCCCGACGTCGGTGGAGACGGTGGCGCGGCCGCAGAACATGGCTTCGGCGAGGGTGATGGGGAAGCCCTCGATCACCGAGGACAGCAGCACGATCCGGCCGGCCCCGTACGCGTCGGCGGGCGAGGGCGCCTCCGGGCCGCCGACCTCCTCGAAGGTGACGGGGTTCTCCCCCGCCGTACGGGCGTCGGCGGCCTCGTCGGGGAAGAGCTGCGCGGCGAGCGAGCGGCAGTCGGCCAGGTAGCCGGGGGCGGCGGCGGTCGCGAAGATCCTCAGCCGGGCCCCGGGCCGGGCCCGGCGGACCTCGGCGAAGGCGTGCAGCAGGCCGAAGAGGTCCTTGGCGGGTTCTATCCGCCCGACCCACACCAGGGTGTCGGGGTCCCCGCGGTCCGGGTCCTCGCCGACGGCGGCGAATCGGTCCGCCTCCATCCCCGGGTACACGGTCCGCAGCCGCTCCCGGGACGCCCCGCAGCGTTCCTGCCAGCGGCGGGCGTGCGCGTTGCCGGGGGTGAGCAGGTCGGCGCGGGCGTAGATCTCGCCCGCCAGCCGGCCGTGGAAGGCCGCGAGGAGGGCGCGGACGGCGGGCCGGTCGTCCTCGTCCTGCTCCAGGTAGTGGGCGCGCAGCTGGACCCCGTACTCGGTCACCAGCAGCGGGACCCCGAAGAAGCGTTTGGCCAGGAGTCCGGGGAGCGCCGCGACCCCGCCGGCCGCCGCGTGGCAGACGTCGACGGCGCCGAGCCCGGGCTCCTCGTACCAGTCCAGGGACAGCGGCCGCAGCATCCGCTCCAGCGCGTCCACGAACTCCAGCAGGTCCGGTACCCGGGCCGCCGCCAGGGCGCGGCCCGCTCCCGGGGCCCGGCAGCCCGCCTCCACGGCCCGTACGGCCTTCTCGGAGCGCAGCGCCGCGTACATCCCGCCCTGTTCGCGGGCGAGTTCGGCCAGCCCGTAGAGCCCGGCGGCGAAGGGTTCGGCCGTGCCCGCGCAGATCCCCCGGACCAGCTCCGCGAAGCAGTCGGTGAAGCGCCGCCGCTCGCGCCGGGCGTACGTGCGCCCGTCGTCGGCCGGTGCCCACAGCGGAGCGGTCCGCACCCGGGTGACGTGCCCCGGCAGCGGGACCCGGCCGCGCTCCTCCTGGCCGGCGCTGCGGCTCAGCGCGTAGAGCTCGAACTCGTGCTGCGGAAGGCCGCGCACGAGCCGGTCGCACCAGAGCCCCGCCCCTCCCGCCGCATACGGATAACCGCCTTCCGTGAGCAGTGCGATCCGCACGAGTGACACCCCCCATCTCCGCTCCGGGCGGGGCGCCGTCGGTCCGGCGGCCCGCCGCGGAAGAACTCAAGCGGATGTGCCGGTGGCGGGGGGGGCGGGGGTGGGTTGGGGGCGCCGGGCGGGGGGGGTGTGGTT
>NZ_JBICWZ010000010.1:160559-256672 GCF_043199995.1 Streptomyces sp. NPDC048507
ACGATCTGCCCGGGCGGGCGCGGGGCCGCTGGCTCCCCTGCCCTCGGTTGATTTGTTCCGGGGGGGTGGGGGGGGGCCCCGGCGGGGCGCCCCCCCCCCCCCCCACCGGAAGGGGTGAAGAGTCGTAACTTTCCCGTACGGTTCGCGTTCGAGCACGCTAGAAAGGGGATCCCCCGCGCCCGCGCGGGCCTACGCGAACACCTCCCGGCGCGCCGAGCGGCGCTCCGCCGCCAGCTCCGGGTCCAGGGCCGGAACGGCGTCGAGCAGCTGCCGGGTGTAGGGGTGGGCGGGCCGGTCGTAGACCTCGTCCACGGGACCCTCCTCGACGATCCGTCCGCGGCGCATCACCGCGACCCGGTCGCTGACCTGCCGGACCACGGCGAGGTCGTGCGCGATGAAGACGAGCGCGATGCCCGACTCCCGCTGGATCCGTGCGAGCAGCGCGGTGACCTGGGCCTGCGTGGTGACGTCGAGGGCGGACACCGGCTCGTCGCAGACGATCAGCGACGGCCCGGGCGCGAGCGCGCGGGCGATGCCGACGCGCTGGCGCTGGCCCCCGCTGAACTCGTGCGGGAAGCGGTCGTAGTGGGCGGGGTCCAGGCCGACCCGGGTCAGGAGCTCCGCCACCCGGGCCCGGACGGCGGCCTCGTCCGGCCGCCCGGCCGCGCGCAGCGGGTCGGCGATGGACTCGCCGATGCTGCGGCGCGGGTTGAGGGAGGAGACGGGGTCCTGGAAGACCATCTGGGCGCCGGGGGTGATGCCGGTGACCTCCGCGCCGTCCCGGAGCACCTGGCCGGCGCCCGGCTCCAGCAGTCCGACGAGCATCCGCCCGAGGGTGCTCTTGCCGCTGCCGGACTCCCCGACGATCCCGAGCGTCTCCCCCGCGCGGACCGTGAGCGAGACCCCGTCGACGGCGGCGACCCGGCGTCGGCCCCGGCCGAACTCCCGCCGCAGCGAGCGGGCTTCGACGACGGGCTCGGAGCCGGTGGGGCGCGGCCGGGGGGCGCGGGGCGCGTCGAGCCGGGGCACGGCCGCGAGCAGCGCCCTGGTGTAGGGGGCGTCCGGCCGGGAGAGCAGCCGGCGCACGGGGCCCCGTTCCACCGCGGCGCCGTCGCGCAGTACCAGCAGGTCGTCGACGCTGCCGGCCGCGACGCCGACGTCGTGGGTGACCAGGAGCAGTCCGAGGCCGCGTTCCTCGCGCAGTCCGTGCAGCAGGTCCAGGATCTGGGCCTGGACGGTGACGTCGAGGGCGGTGGTGGGTTCGTCGGCGATGAGCAGCCGCGGTTCGCAGGCCAGCGCCATGGCGATCAGGGCCCGTTGGCGCATGCCGCCGCTGAACTCGTGCGGCCGGGCCCGGGAGCGGCGTACCGCGTCGGGGATGCCGACCCGGTCCAGGACCTCGACGGCGCGGGCGCGGGCGGCCCGCCGGGAGGCCGCGGTGTGGACCCGGTACACCTCGGCGATCTGGGCGCCGATGGCGTGGTACGGGTCGAGGGAGCTGAGCGGGTCCTGGAAGACCATGGCCGCGACGCCCCCGCGCAGCGCCCGCAGTTCCCCGGCGTCGGCGGAGCCGACGTCGGTGCCGCCCACCCGGACGGAGCCGCCGAGCCGGGCGCCCGTGCCGCGGTGCAGTCCGAGCAGGGCGGCGGCCACGGTGGACTTGCCGCTGCCGGACTCGCCGACGAGGCCGAGGGCGCCCGCGGGTTCCAGGGTGAAGGAGACCCCGTCGACGGCGCGGACGTACGCGCCCGGGGCGCCGACGGGGAAGTCGACGGTGAGGCCGTCGACGTCCACGAGCAGGTCGGTCATGCGAGGGTCACCCTTCGGTCCGCCACGGCGTACAGCAGGTCGGCGACGGCACCGGCGAGGACGACGGCGGCGCCGATGGTGAGGACCACGCCGACGACCACGGGCAGGTCGACGACGCGCACCCCGTCGATGAGGGTCTTGCCGAGCCCGGGGATCCCGAAGAGGGATTCGGTGAGCACGGCGCCGCCGATCATGGTGCCGAAGTCCACGGCGCTGAGCGCGATCACCGGTGCGACGGCGCCGCGCACCGCGTGCCGGGTGACCAGGGCCCGCTCCCCCACGCCATGGGCGCGGAAGGTGCGGATGTGGTCCTCGGCGAGCGTCTCCAGGGTGGAACTGCGGGTGAGGCGGGCGTACTTGGCGCTCTCGAAGAAGCCGAGCGCGACCCAGGGCAGCAGCAGGTTCCAGGCCCACTGCTCGGGGTCCTCGCCGAACGGCACGTAGGTCGGGAAGGGCAGCCACCGGAGGTAGGCGCAGACGGCCATGAGCAGGAGCAGCCCGAGGATGAAGACGGGCGTGCCGGTCGCGGCGAGGGTGAGGACGGTCAGGGCCCGCTCGGTGAAACCGCCCCGGCGCAGCGCGGACAGCAGGCCGGTGCCGACGCCGATGACGAGCCAGATCACGAGGGCGCCCAGGGCCAGCGAGAAGGTCGCGGGGAGCCGTTCCAGGATCAGCTCGGTGACCTGGCGGTCGTTCTGGTAGGAGAAGCCGAGGCAGGGCGCGTCGCAGTGCAGGACGAGCCCGGCGCCGCCGGAGTGGTCGCGGCCGGCCAGGACGCCCCGGAGGAAGTCCAGGTACCGCACGACGACGGAGTCGTCGAGCCCGAGCTGTGCGCGGACCTGGGCGATCTGCGCCGGGTTGCAGCGCTCCCCGCAGGCGAGGCGGGCGGGGTCGCCGGGGGCGACGTAGAAGAGGGCGTAGACGACGACGGACAGGGCGAGCAGGACCAGCAGGGCGCCGCCGAGCCGTTTGAGCACGAAGCGGGTCACGCCGTGCGCTCCTTTCTGGTGCCGACCCGCAGGCGCGAGCCCTCGCGCGGGTCGAGGGCCGTGCGGACGGCGTCACCGAGGACGGTGAAGGCCAGCACGGTGACGAAGAGCATCCCGGCGGGGAGCAGGACGTAGGCGGGGTCGGCGCGGAACCAGGTCTGCGCGCCGGAGAGCATCTGTCCCCAGGACGGGGTGGGCGGTTTGACGCCGACGCCGAGGAAGGAGAGGGAGGCCTCGGCGACGATGTTGGACGGGATCATGATCGCGGCGTAGGTGATGACGGGCGCGGCGAGCGGGGGGAGCAGCTCGCGGCGGGCGATGCGCAGGGGGCCGTTGCCCGACAGCCGGGCGGCCTGGACGAAGTCCAGGCCGCGCAGGACGAGGGTCTGGGCCCGCACCATCCGGGCGGTGCCTCCCCAGCCGAGGAGCCCGAGGACGAGGACCAGCAGCAGCGGGCGCGGGAAGCCGGGCGGGACGACGGCGGTCAGCGCGATGGCGAGCACCAGCACGGGCAGGGCGATCATCACGTCGGTGACCCGGCCGATGAACTGTCCCAGGAGGCGGCTGCCCAGCGCCGCGGCGATCCCGGCGCAGACCCCGAGCAGGACCTGGACGGTGGTGGCGCCGAGGGCGACGAGCAGGGAGATCCGGGCGCCGTACAGGAGCCGGGTGAAGAGGTCGCGGCCGGTTCCCGGTTCGACGCCGAGCCAGTGGTCGGCGGAGATCCCGCCGAAGGAGCCGAGCGGAACGCCCCCGCGGGCGGAGTCCACCAGGTCGTCGTGGTAGCTGTCCGGGTCCTGTCCGGCGAGCTGTGCGAACAGGGGCGCGGCGAGCGCGAGGAGGACGAGGAGGGCCAGGGCCGCGGCGGCGGCCACGGCGGACGGGCGTCCGCGCAGCCGCCGCCACGGCCGGCGGCCGGCGGCCGCGGCCGGGGCGGTGGCCCCGGCGGCGGGCGCCGGCCGGCCGGTCGGGAGGCTCACTTGACCGAGACCTGCGAGATGTCGAGGACGCCGGTCCAGTCGCTGATGACGACGTTCTTGACGGCCTTGCCGACGAGCCGCTTGTAGACGGGGTGGAACAGCGGCACGTCGAGGGCCTGCTCGCCGATCTTCTTGTCGAGGGCGCCCCAGCGCTTGCCCGCCGCCGCGAGGTCGGTGAGCTTGGCGATCTCGTCGATCTCGGTGTTCACCGCCGGGTCGTTCAGCTGCGCGTGGTTGTAGTTGGAGCCGTTGGTGACGATCTGCCGGCCGTCGAAGATCGGGGCGAGGAAGGGGCCGCCGGAGGGCCAGTCGGCGCCCCAGCGGGAGAGGAAGAAGCCGGGGGTGTTCTTGACGTCCCAGCGCTTCTCGTTGAAGGCGTTGGTCTCCAGGCCCTCCAGCTTGACGGTGATTCCGGCGGCGCCGAGCGCCTGCTGGACGGCGGTGGCGATCTCGGGGCCGGTCTGCCGGTTCTGTGCGTTGGAGTGGGTCAGGGTGACGGTGAGCCCGTCGGGGAAGCCCGCCTCCTTGAGCAGTTCCCTGGCCTTGGCCGGGTCGCCCGTCCGGCCCGCCGGGAAGTGGTCGTAGGGGCTGTACCCGAAGGCCTCGCGCTCGGGGAGGAAGGTGGTGGCCGGCTCGGCGAGCGCGGAGCCGCCGGCCGCGTTGACGACGCTGGTGCGGTTGACCGCGTAGGAGATGGCCTGGCGGACCTTCGGGTTGTCGAAGGGGGCCGCCTTCGGGTTGAAGGCCAGGTAGTTGACGTAGCCGAAGTGGCCGGTGCCGACCCGGGAGGCGAGCTCCTTGTTGTCGCCGATCTGGGCGAGTTCGGCCGGGCCGAGGTTCGTGTCGGTGGTGACGGCGGCGGCGTCCGCGCCGGAGCCGGTGGACAGGCGCTGGTTGATGACGGAGGCGTCGAGGCCGGAGCGGACGTCGATCCGGTCCGGGTAGGCCTTGCGCTCCTCGTCCGTGCGGGGGTCCCACTGCTCGTTGCGCTCCAGCAGCAGGGTCTCGCCGTCCCCGGTGTTCTTGACGACCTTGTAGGGGCCGGAGGAGACGGGGTGCTCCTCGTACGTGACGCCGGTGTCCTTGGCCTTGGGGACGGGGGCGAACTGCGTCTGGGTGGCGAGGAAGGGGAACTCGCCCTCGGGCTTGCGGAGCTTGAAGACGATGGTCTTCACGTCGGGCACCGCGATCGAGTCGAGGCCCTTGCCGCCGTCCTTGTACGGGCCCTCGTACGTCTCGCCGCCGACGAGCCAGTCGCGCAAGTAGGGGGCGCCGCCCGACAGCTCGGCGGCGAAGGAGCGCTCGATGCCGTACTTGATGTCGGCGGTGGTGATCGGGCTGCCGTCCTCGTACTTCAGCCCGTCCTTGAGGGTGTACGTCCATTCGGTGGCGTCCGCGTTGGGCCTGCCCAGGTCGGTGGCCAGGTCGGGGACCACCTTGGAGCCGGCCGGGCCGTTCTCGCGGTTGCGGGTGGTGAGGGTGCGGAACACCAGCGAGGGAACGTTTCCGCCGCCCGAGGTGTACAGCCGGGCGGGGTCGAAGTCGCTCTGCGGCTCGTTGTTGAGGACGGTCAGGGTGCCGCCCTTCTGCGGGGCGGATCCGGAGGCTCCCGGACCGCCGCCGGCCGAGGCCTCGCCGCCGTCCTCGGGCCCGCACGCCGCGGCGCCCCCGGCCAGTACGAGGCTGACGGCGACCGCGGCCACACGGCGCGATATGTGGGACTGACGCATGGGAAAGGGAACCTCTCGGCGTGCGGCGCGAGGCCGGCTGCGAAGTGCGGGATGCGGAAACGGCCGCGCGGACGGCGGCGTTCGCGATCACCGGTGGCATGGAGCACCGAGGAGGAAGGGGGCCGCGCCCGCGGGCGGAAGGAGGCCCGGGCGCGGGGGACGGTTGGGAAACGGTCGCGCGCTCAGGCGGGCGTCAGCGACAGAAGATGTCGGCCACGCTGTGCGCGGCCACACCGAGGAGCGCCAGCTCGATGGCGGCGCTCGCGGAGGCGGTGTGGCGGTGCGACATGCGCAGAACGATGACCGATCACCGGACGCGTTGTCAACGCGCGAGCGGGCCCCCTGCACCCGCCCTCTGCGCGCCCTGCGGTCAACTTCCGGGAAAAACCCAGGGGTTGGGCAGACAGTGGATGTTGTCGATGTCGAGGGACTTCGTCTGCTGCTGCATGATCGGGGCGAGCGAGCCCGGGGTCTGGCAGCTGACGTGACCGTGGCCGAGCCGGTGGCCGACCTCGTGGTTGATGAGCATCTGCCGGTACGCCAGCATCTGCTGCGGGCCGTAGGTCGGCGAACCCTGCGCCCAGCGGAAGGCGTTGATCATCACGCGCTCGGTCGCGGCGGAGTCGCACGAGACGTTGTCGACGGTGGTGTCCAGGCCGGACTTCGCGCACCAGGCGCCGGTGGTCCCGGGGCTGGCCAGGGTGATCACGAAGTCGACCTCGCCGCCCGGCACCCGCTCGAAGGTCATCGCACCGTTGTGCGCCCAGCTGCGCTGGTCGTTGAGGGTGCGCTGCACCGCCTCGGCGAACAGCTGCGCGTCCAGGCCGAGGCCCTGTTCCACGTCGACCCGGTAGCGCCAGAGCTTCCCCTTGCCCGGGGCCTTGGCCACGCCGGGCACGGTGTCGAAGGCGCCGGGCCCGGTGAGCTTCGCGTCGATCGGCAGCTGGCGCGCCATCTGCTCCTCGTACGTCGGCGGCGCCACGGGCACGGCGGGCGGGGAGACGAGGGCGGGGCGGCCGTCGGAGCGGGCCGCGGCGGACTGCCCGCTCAGGGAGCGGTCGGCGCCGTCGTCACCGGCGGCGCGCGCCCCGGCGGCGCCGGAGTCGCCCTCGGTGGCCACCTGGCCGGCCACGACGACGGCCAGCACGGTGGTGACGGCCGCCGCGGCCATCCCGGTGTACGTACGGATCCGCTTGCCGCGGGCGGCCGGGGGGCCCTCGGCGGCGACCGGGTCGGCGGGCTTGCGGGGGCCGGGCACGCGGCGGTGGGAGCCGGTGGAGGTGAGGGCGTCGGCCGCGGGCCCGGGCGCCGGTGCGACCCGGGGGAAGCCGGCCGCGGGGGCGGCGAAGGCCGGGGTGTCGCCGTCCCGGACGTGGGGCGCGGCGGCGGGGGCGGGCACGGGGGCGGCGGGGGCGGCGGGGGCCTTGGGGGCGCCGCGCCAGTCCCCGTAGACGGCGCCGGGGCCGGGGGCCGGTCCGGCTCCCCAGGCGCCGCCGGGCTCGCGCTGCTCGGGGTGCCCGCCGGGACGCGCGCCGCGCGCGCCGGGGCGGCCCGGGGGGACGTAACCCCGGTGGACGACAGTGGGTTCGGCGGCCGGACGCGGGCCGGGGGCGCTCTCGCGGGAGCCGGCCGGCCGGGGCCCGCGCGGTGCGGGCCGGTCCGGATACGGCCGCACCCCGTACGGCCGCACCTCGTGCGGCTCGGACGCGTACGGGCCGCTGCCGTACGGGTCGTCCGGGTACGGGTCCTCCGGGTACGGGTCGTCCCCGTGCGCCACCGGGCCGCCGTCGGCCGGTAGGCCGGGTTCCGGGCGGGCGGGGGCGGGGTCCTTGCGACTATGTCGTCCCACGGTCCTCAGCCTTTGCCGTCTTCTGTTTCTGTTCCCGTGCCGTCTTCGGCGTCCGGCCCGGCGTCGTGCAGCAGCTCCCGGAAGGCGGCGGCCACGACATCGGGGTACTCCATCATCGCCACGTGTCCTGCGTCGGGCAGGCTCAGCAGCCGCGAACCCCGGAAGGCCGCGGCGGCCTTGCGCGCCATACGGTACGAGACCAGTTGGTCCCGGCCACCGTAGACCAACAGCGTGGGGGCGAGCACCCGTTGGGCCTGGCGCCACAGCCCGTGCTGCCCGCCGAGGGTGTACGCGTCGACGATCCCGCGCGACGAGCGGCTCATCGCCTCCCAGAAGTACGGCAGCTCCATCCGCCGGCGCATCTCCTCGACGGCCTGCCCGAACCCCTCCTCCGTCACCCGCGCGGGGTCCCCGTAGCAGAGCTGCGTCACCCCCCGGGTGCGCTGTTCGGCCGTCAGGCCCCGGGTGAGGCGCCCGAACAGGGAAGCCATGCCGGGGACGGCGAGCAGCGCGGTGGGCACGGCCGACCGCTGCACACGCAGCTCGGGGAGCGCGGGCGAGACGAGGGTCAGGGTGCGCACCAGGTCGGGCCGGACGGCGGCGATCCGGGTGGAGACGGCGCCGCCGAGGGAATTGCCGAAGAGGTGGACGGGGCCGCGGCCGGCGGCGTCGAGGTGGCGGATGACGGCGCGGGCGAGCGCGGTGACGGAGTAGTCCCGGTCGGCGGGCGGGGCCGACCAGCCGAAGCCGGGCAGGTCCAGGGCCTCGCCGTCGACGGTGTCGGCCAGCGCCTCCATGAGGGCCGACCAGTTCTGCGAGGACCCGCCGAGCCCGTGGACGAACAGCGCGGGCGGCAGGCCGTCCCGCGCCGGTGGCCGGAAACGTACGTTCATCTCCAGGCCCGGCAGCGCGACGGTGCGCAGCTGCTCCCCCTCGGCCACCCGCGCGCCCCCCACCTGGGAGATCGGCTCGACGGTGGCCCGCACACCCGGCAGCTCGGTCGACGACATGGGCCAATGTTACGAGACGATCACGTCCACCCCCGGGTCTTCGCTTGTGTTGGCGGTCACAGGACCACCTGGCGGCGTGTCCCCGATCCTCCTAGGCTCTAAGTGGGGACACGAGCGAAGGCGAGGGGAGCGGCATGACGGTCGACCCTGCGGAACCGGACAGCTTCCGGGAACAGCTGCGGGAAACGCTCAGCGCGGAGGCTCCGGAGGCGGACGCCGCCGAACAGCACACCGAGATCCAGCCGCGGGAGGACGACGCCCTCGACGGCCTGGAGACGCTCGAAGCCCCCGAGGCGGACGCCGCCGAGCAGGCACGAGTGGTTCCGCTGGACGAGGACGACTACCGCTGACCGGCGCTGACCAGCGGGTCAGGGGTGTCCGCGGGCGGTCCGTACCGCGAGAAAACTCGGCTTGAACCCACCAGATTCGGTTACCGAAAAGTACGATGGCGGCGCGGCGCAGAGCGCACTGTGTTCTTAGAGAAAGTGGGAGGCGGCGTGACAGCCATCGAGCAGACCGAGGCAGCGCGTCCGCGGGGCACGCGACTGCCGCGCCGTGCCCGGCGCAACCAGCTGCTGGGCGCAGCCCAGGAGGTGTTCGTCGCGCAGGGCTACCACGCCGCGGCGATGGACGACATCGCGGAGCGTGCCGGAGTCAGCAAGCCGGTGCTGTACCAGCACTTCCCCGGCAAGCTCGACCTGTACCTCGCACTGCTGGACCAGCACTGCGAGGCGCTGCTGCTGGCGGTGCGCACGGCGCTGGAGTCCACCAGCGACAACAAGCTGCGCGTGGCCGCGACGATGGACGCCTACTTCGCGTACGTGGAGGACGAGGGCGGCGCGTTCCGGCTGGTCTTCGAGTCGGACCTGACGAACGAGCCCGCGGTGCGCGAGCGCGTCGACCGCGTGTCGCTCCAGTGCGCGGAGGCCATCTCGGACGTCATCGCGGAGGACACCGGCCTGTCGAAGGACGAGTCGATGCTGCTGGCCGTGGGCCTGGGCGGGGTCTCCCAGGTGGTGGCCCGCTACTGGCTCTCCAGCGCCAGCCCGGTCGCCCGTGACACGGCGGTCGGCCTGCTGACCTCGCTGGCCTGGCGCGGCATCGCCGGGTTCCCGCTGCACGGCAGCGAGGGCGCGGAGGCCTGACCTGACCGGCGCTGTTCGCTGCGAGCGTGTCCGCCGCGAGCCGATCGTGTCCCCTCACCGGGCTAATGTGGACCGCGTACGGCGCGGCTGATCGCGCGAACCGGACCGTCGGAGGGACAAAGCCGTGGAGGTCAAGATCGGCGTGCAGCACGCACCCCGGGAGATCGTGCTGGAGAGCGACCTGAGCGCCGAGGAGCTGGAGGCCGTCGTCGCCGCCGCGCTCTCCGGCCAGTCGCCGCTGCTGAGCCTGACCGACAACAAGGGCCGCAAGGTCCTCGTGCCGTCGGACCGCCTGTCGTACGTCGACCTGGGCGAGCCGAGCGCGCGGAAGGTCGGTTTCGGCGCTCTCTGAGTCACCGGCAGAACCGAGAAACGGCCCGGCGGTTGATTCCGCCGGGCCGTTTCCGTTTCTTCCGCTTCGGGTAGGACCGCAGTGACCCGGTTTGCCCTGACGTAGGGGAGTGGTGTGATGCTGCTGATGGAGGCGCTCGGCTCCGGCCTGATCGGCCTCGCGCTGGCGGGCGCGGCCGTCCGCGTACTCGCCAAACGACTGCCGTCCACCAGAACAGTGCTGGTCAGCGGTGTGTCGGGGGCGCTCTTCGGGGCGTATCTGACGCATACGGCGCTCGGCCCCGGGCACAACACGCTGGCCGCCACCTTCCTGGGCGGCCTCGGCGTCTCGGCCGTCGTGCTCTCGCTGCTGCTGCGGCCCGCCGCGGGTTCCGGAAGAAGTTCCCGGCGGCCTCCGTTTTCGCTCCCGTCGCGCGGTTGAGCGGCGCTGGAGCGTGACCTGGAGCACGGCCTGAGTCCCGGTCGCACGGCATGCGCCGGCCCCGGCCGCGGAGGGTTCCGCAGCCGGGGCCGGCGTCGTGCGCGAGGGGGCGGCGGGGCCGGCTCAGGCCGCGAGGCCGAGGGCCGCCATCCGCTTGGTGTGGGCCTTGGTGATGCGGGTGAACATCTCGCCGACGGCCGCGAGGTCGAAGCCCGCCGCCATTCCGTCGACGCCGCCGACCAGCATGGTGGACAGCGCGTCGCGCTCGGCGACCACGCGCTGGGCCTGCGACAGGGCCTCGCCCATCAGCCGGCGGGCCCACAGCGCGAGCCGGCCGCCGCAGCGCGGGTCGGCCTCGATCGCGGCGCGCACCTTCTCGACGGCGAAGCCGCCGTGGCCGGTGTCGTCGAGGACGCCGACGACCAGGGCGCGGGTGTCGGTGTCGAGGTGGGTGGCGACCTCGCGGTAGAAGTCACTGGCGATCGAGTCGCCGACGTAGGCCTTGACCAGGCCCTCCAGCCAGTCGGACGGAGCGGTCTGGCGGTGGAAGTCGTCGACGCCCTTGGCGAAGGGCTCCATCGCGGCGGTCGGCTCGGCGTCGATCGCCGCGAGCCGGTCCCGCAGCCGCTCGAAGTGGTGGAACTCGGCGGAGGCCATCTTCGCCAGCTCGGCCTTGTCACCCAGGGTGGGGGCGAGCTTGGCGTCCTCGGCGAGGCGCTCGAAGGCCGCGAGCTCGCCGTACGCCAGCGCGCCGAGCAGGTCCACGACGGCGGCCCGGTACTGCGGCGAGGCGGAGGCGGTCGCCCAGTCCTGGGCGGCGATGCCCTGCGCCCCGTCGGGTGCGCCGTCGTCGGCGTCGTCGGCGGGAGATGCGTTTTCTACGGTCGACATGCTCCGCACAATAGCCCGCCGAAAGGCGGCACGAACCACCTGCTCAGTCCACGTAAACCCGCCTACCCGGTGAATTCACCCGACACACCTGCGCGATTCCGAGGTACAGTGGTAATGCGCCTGCCGAATACTCGGCGGGCCATCCGAATGAGGATGCCCGGTCGGTGGCCCGATCGGCTCCAACCCGACCGCCCTCGGTGCGGTGTGTACGTCCATGCGTGCCACCTCCGCACGAGGGGCCCCCTCAGCGGCAGAAGCGCTTGAGCGAAGGCTAGTGGTCCCGCGCAGCTTCGTACGACCCTCCCGAATCTGGGCGGGCGCAGTACTGCAAGCCCGGCACGGTACGACCCCCCTCGCCGCCTCGCGCCGCGTCTCACAGAAGAGGCAGCACCCTGACTACGTTCCGAGACCTCGGGATCTTTCCCGAGACGGCCGAGGCCCTTGAAGCCGTCGGCATCGTGTCCCCCTTCCCGATCCAGGAGATGACCCTCCCCGTCGCCCTTTCGGGCACGGACGTCATCGGCCAGGCCAAGACCGGCACCGGCAAGACGCTGGGCTTCGGCCTCCCCCTGCTGGAGCGGGTCGTCGTCCCCGCGGACGTCGAGGCCGGCCGGGCCACGCCCGCGCAGCTGACCGACGCCCCGCAGGCCCTCGTGGTGGTTCCGACCCGCGAGCTGTGCACCCAGGTCACCAACGACCTCCTGACCGCGGGCAAGGTCCGCAACGTCCGCGTCCTCGCCATATACGGCGGCCGCGCGTACGAGCCCCAGGTCGAGGCGCTCAAGAAGGGCGTCGACGTGATCGTCGGCACCCCGGGCCGCCTGCTGGACCTGGCCGGGCAGAAGAAGCTCGACCTCTCCCGCGTCAAGGCCCTCGTCCTCGACGAGGCCGACGAGATGCTCGACCTGGGCTTCCTGCCCGACGTCGAGAAGATCATGGGCTACCTGCCCGCGAAGCGTCAGACGATGCTGTTCTCGGCCACCATGCCGGGCGCCGTCATCGGTCTGGCCCGCCGGTACATGACCCAGCCGACGCACATCCGCGCCGTCTCCGAGGACGGCGAGGGCGCGACCGTCGCCAACATCACGCAGCACGTCTTCCGTGCGCACAACATGGACAAGCCGGAGCTCGTCTCCCGCATCCTCCAGGCCGAGGGCCGTGGCCTCGCCATGATCTTCTGCCGCACCAAGCGCACGGCGGCCGACATCGCCGAGCAGCTGGAGAAGCGCGGCTTCGCCTCCGGCGCCGTCCACGGCGACCTGGGCCAGGGCGCCCGCGAGCAGGCGCTGCGCGCCTTCCGCAACGGCAAGGTCGACGTGCTGGTCTGCACCGACGTCGCCGCCCGCGGCATCGATGTCGAGGGCGTGACCCACGTCATCAATTACCAGACGCCGGAAGACGAGAAGACCTTCCTGCACCGCGTGGGCCGCACCGGCCGCGCGGGCAAGAAGGGCATCGCCGTCACCCTGGTCGACTGGGACGACATCCCGCGCTGGCAGCTGATCAACAAGGCGCTGGAGCTGGACTTCCACGACCCGGTCGAGACGTACTCCACGTCGCCGCACCTGTACGAGGAAATGAACATCCCGGCCGGCACCAAGGGCATCCTGCCGCGCGCCGAGCGCACGCGGGCGGGCCTGAAGGCCGAGAACCTGGAAGACCTGGGCGAGACCGGCGGGCGCGGTGGCCGTGGCGGCCGCGGTCCGGCCGCCGCACCGGTGGCCACCGAGGAGCGCCCCGCGCGCACCCGTACGCCGCGCCAGCGCCGCCGCACCCGTGGCGGTTCGGAGCTGGGCGCCGAGGACGTGGCCGCCGCCCCGGTGGCTCCGGCCGCCGAGGCTCCCGCCGCTCCCGCTCCCGCCGCCGACGAGCCGCGCCGTCCGCGCCGCCGCCGCAGCCGGGTGGGCGTGCAGGCCGCCGCCGCGGTGGCCGAGGCCGCCGTGACCGAGGCTCCGGCCGTGGTCGAGGCGCCGGCCGTGGCCGTCGTCGAGGTGCCCGCTCCGGCCGTGGCCGAGGAGGCGCCCGTCAAGGCCCGCCGCACCCCGACCCGCAAGGCCGTGGCGGCGCCCGTCGCCGCCGTCGTGGTGGAGGAGGCGCCGGTCAAGGTGCGTCGTCCCCGCAAGGCCGCCGCGCCCGCCGTGGACGAGCCGGACTTCCAGATGGCCCCGCCGGTGGAGCCCGTGAAGGTCCGCCGCGCGCCGCGGACCCGCAAGGCCGTGGCGGCCCCCGTCGCCGCGCCGGCCGCCGCCGTGGCCGAGGAGGCCCCCGCGAAGCCGAAGCGGACCCGGACCCGCAAGGCCGCCGACGCCGCTCCCGTGGAGGCCCCGGCCGCCGCCGAGGCTGCTGCGGCCAAGCCGAAGCGCACCCGGACCCGCAAGGCCGCCGAGGCCGCGCCGGAGGCGTAGGACCCGTACGGGAACGGCCCCGGTCCCCTTTCGAGGGGGCCGGGGCCTTCTCGTTCCCCGGGCGTACGGGCCGCTAACCTCGGGCCATGAGCAAGCCGCCGCGCCTGACCCTGCCGCCCGCCGCCCGCGCGTACCGCCTGACGACCGCACGCGGCGCCTTCGCCGTGCACGAGGCCGGCGCCGCCGTGCGCGGCACCGCCCTGCTGGTCCCCGGGTACACCGGCAGCAAGGAGGACTTCGTCGGCCTGCTGGAGCCGCTCGCCGCGGCCGGCTACCGGGTGGTGGCCGTCGACGGGCGCGGCCAGTACGAGAGCCCCGGCCCGCGGGAGGAGTCCGCGTACGGGCTGGCGGAGCTCGGCCGGGACGTCCTGGCGCAGGCCGCGGCCCTCGGCGGGGGCCCCGTCCACCTGGTCGGGCACTCGCTGGGCGGTCTCGTCGCCCGCGCGGCCGTGCTGCGCGACGCCGCCCCCTTCGCCTCCCTCACCCTCATGAGCAGCGGTCCGGGCGCCGTCGCCGAGGAGCAGCGGGCGCGCACGAAGCTGCTCGTGGCGGCGCTGGAGGCGCTGCGCGGGACCCCGCCGGCCGAGAGCATGCCGGCGGTCTGGGCGGCGATGCGGGCCCAGGACCCCGAGGACGCGGTGCCGGACGGGCCGGAGCTGGCGGAGTTCCTGCGGGAGCGCTGGCTGGGCACCGTACCGGAGCAGCTGATCGTCACCGGCCGGGTGCTGATCGAGGAGCCGGACCGGGTGGCGGAGCTGGCGGCGGTGCCGCTGGCGAAGCTGGTGCTGTCCGGGACGGTGGACTACGCGTGGCCGGTACCGCAGATGGACGAGATGGCGGTCCGGCTGGGTGCTTCACGGGTGCGAGTGGAGGGCGCCGAGCACTCCCCCAACGCGGAGAACCCGCAGGTCACAGCCCGTTCTCTAGTGACCTTCTGGGATTCCTCGAGCGCGGGTCGTTAGCTTATGAAAAAATTTCCTTAGCGTAGGGAATGTTTCATGCACCCCCTCCGTTGAACCCTGTGCAAGGAGAACACCGACGAAGGGAGAAGCCATGCGCTTCGAGATTCTGCGCCTGAACGACGTCGACGGGTCCGCCGTGGACAGCACCGTCGTGGACGCGGCCTCCGTCAACCGGATCGTGCAGCAGGCCGCCGCGGTGGGCCAGCGCATCCTCATCCGACCGGCCGAGACGGCGTCCTCCTGATGCTTTCGCGAAAACGCCCCCGCACCGATGGTGCGGGGGCGTTCGCATGCGCGCGGGGCGTCAGGCGCCGCGGATGACCTGGAGCACGCCGTTGATGATCTGCTGGACGGCGATGGCCGACAGCATCATGCCGGCGAGGCGGGTGACGAGGACGACGCCGCCGTCCTTGATGATCCGGATGATCACCAGCGAGTAGCGCATGGTCAGCCACAGCACGACGTGCATGGCGATGATCGCGCACCACACGGAGACCTGGCCGGTGAAGCCGTCGGCCTTCTGCACCGCCAGGATCACGGACACGATCGCGCCGGGACCGGCCAGCAGCGGCATGCCGAGCGGGACCAGGGCGACGTTCACGTCCTTGGTCTGCTTGGGCTCGTCCGTCTTGCCCGTGAGCAGGTCCAGCGCGATGAGCAGCAGCAGCAGACCGCCCGCGATCATCAGCGCCGGTACGGAGACGTGCAGGTAGTCCAGGATCTGCTGGCCGCAGATGCCGAAGACGGCGATGACGCCGAAGGCCACGCAGACGGCCTGCCAGGCCATGCGGCGCTGGACCTTGGCGGGGCGCCCGGAGGTCAGGGCGAGGAAGATCGGCGTGATCCCCGGGGGGTCCATAATCACAAAAAGCGTGAGAAAAAGGGATCCGAAGACGGCGATGTCGAACACAGTGATGCCTTGCAGGTGAGGGGTGTGACGAAAAGGGGAGGGTGGGGAGCGGCGCCCTAGGCGCGGGCGTCTCCACCGGCGCCGGGGACCGGGAAGGCCCCCGTGGCGCGGCGCGTGATCTCGCCGTAGATCTCGGGGTCGGTCGTGTACTCCCCGAGGCCGCAGGTCTTGCGGCTGCCGTGGTAGTCGCTGGAACCGGTCGTCAGCAGCCCGAGGTCGACGGCCAGGCCGCGCAGCCGGGCGCGGGTGGCGGTGTCGTGGTCCATGTGGTCGACCTCTATGCCGTCCAGACCGGCGGCGGCCAGGGCGGCCAGGGCGCTCTCGGGGACGCACGTGCCGCGCTTGACGGCGGCGGGGTGCGCGAAGACGGTGACGCCGCCGGCCGCCTTGACCAGGCGGACGGCCTCGAAGGGGTCGAGCTCGTGCTTCGCGGCGTAGGCGCGGCCGCCGTCGGCGAGCCAGTCGGCGGTGAAGGCGTCGGACACGGTCGGGACGACGCCCAGCTCGACCATGGCGGTGGCGATGTGCGGGCGCCCCACGGAGCCGTCCCCGGCGATCCGGGCCACCTGCTCCCAGGTGACGTCCACGCCGAGCGCGCGGAGCTTGGCGACCATGGCCTGGGCGCGCGGGGTCCGGTCGTCGCGCACCAGTTCCCGCTCGCGGGAGAGCTCGGGCTCCTGCGGGTCGAAGAGGTACGCGAGCAGGTGCATCCCGATGCCGTCGAGCCGGCAGGACAGCTCGGCGCCGGTCACGAGCGTGAGCCCGGCCGGGAGCGCGGCGATGGCCTCGGCGTATCCCGCCACGGTGTCGTGGTCGGTCAGCGCGACCACGTCCAGCCCTGCGGCGGCGGCGCCCCGCACCAGCTCGGCGGGGGTGTCGGTGCCGTCGGAAGCCGTGGAGTGGGTGTGCAGGTCGATGCGCACAGCCGGGCTCCAGGATTTCGAACGGACGAGGGGGACGCTCCAGGATACCCGCGCCCCGCCCGCCCCCGGCCCCGCGCTCCGGCCTAGAAGAGGATGCGGGGGGTCAGGGCGCCGCAGGGCAGGAGTTCGACCTCGGAGCCCGCGTCGCGCAGGTCGGTGAGGACGAGTTCGTCGTACATCAGGAGCCCGGACTGCTCCGGCCAGACGATGGCCCACAGCCACAGCCCGCGCGCCTCGCCCGCGAACACGGCCCGGTCGTCCGGCGCCCCGCCGACGTGCCACAGCGGGGTCGGCCGGCCCGCCGCGACGACCTTGGCGTGCGGCGGGGCGGAGACGTCGATGCAGGAGCCCGGGTCGGGGGCGTCGACGCCCGCGAAGCGGGAGCCGAGGCCGACGCCGAGTTCCTCGGCGACCAGCAGGAGCTCGCCGAGGCCGCCCAGGGGTCCGGGGCCCGAGCAGGCCACGGCGGTGGCGCGGCCCCCGCTGCGGTCGTCCCCGGCGGAGGCGACCCCGGTGAACAGCCACCCCACCGGCAGGGGCCACGGCATCCACACGGGCACCCGGGCCCGGTTCACGACCACGCTCAGGCCCTCGACGCTGGGCGGGAGGACCGGCTGCAGCGGCTGGACGGCGCCGTGCACCGCGCACTGCCAGGAGTCGGCGAAAAGACCGGGCGCTCGGACCCGGCCACCGCACTTCGGGCAACTCGGTTCGCCCCTCATAGGAAGCACGCTCCTCCCCGCCCGGCGCCCCGTCAAGACACGATCACCCGTCCGGATGCCATCCGTACCCGCGGGCGCGCCGCTCAGTCCAGTGCGACGGCCGTACGCAGAGGGTCCCGCAGATCGGTGCCGCGCGCGAGCCAGCGTTCCTGGAGGGCCGCCGCGCCGTGCACCCGCTTCCAGGCGGCCTCGTTCGCCGTCATGGGCAGCAGGGGGAGGAAGCGGACCGGGTCCATCGGATCGTCCAGTTCCAGGTCCTCGACGAGGCCGCCGGGCTCGGCCACGAGCACCGAGCCGAACGGCGCCCCCTCCCAGAGCGGTTCGCCCACGTCGAGCGAGGCGCCGGGGGCCACGACGAGCCCCTCCACCATCGGGGAGGCGGCCAGCACCGCGAGCGGCCGCAGCAGCTTGTCGGTCGGCGCCAGGCCCGACCGTACGGTGAGCACCAGTTCGGCGCGCGGGCCGCGCACCGGGTCGGCGACGACGGCGGTCGGGTCGGTCATGGGGTGTGCGGACATGCCGAGGGTCGCGTACCGGACGAGGTCGCCCTCGGCGAAACGGAGTACCTCGATGCGGTCGGTGCCCAGGAAGGTGACGGCGGCACGCGCGTCGGGTTCACCGAACGCGCTGCGCAGCCGGGCTTCGACGAGGGCCAGAATTTCTGCCATGAAGTGAGCATAGAACTCGTATCAGCCGGGTAAAGGGCGGGTCTTGACCATCCGTCGGCTGATAGTGTTGACAGCTGGTCGGGGCGACACGCAGAAGCGTTGGTTCAGTGCTCCGGCGACAGGACGTCCCCCACGGGGGACCGGCCGGAGGAGGTGGGGCTGCAATGGATCGAAGTCGATCGTGCAGTACCGATCGCTCTTCCGCTTCTGTGCAGGGCGTCCCGCGCCCCCTTTGATCCTCCGATCAGCAGAAGAGCGACGGCAGAACTTCGTCCTCCCGTCCTTTTCCCCCCGCCGCCCGGGCCCGCCCGCCCGCGCTCCCGGAGGGCCTCCCACCCGTACGGTCCGCAGCCGTGCGTGCGAAGGAGCCTGCCATGTCGATGCTGCCCTACCTCCGTGCCGCCGTCCGCCCGGCCCTGCGCCGTTCCACGCCCGTACAGCCCGGCTACGACGCCACCCGTGACCCGTCGGCGAGCAGCGCGGTCGTCGACTGCGCCGTGTACCGCGACGGCCGGCGCGACGCCCGGGACCCGGGCCGCGGGTGTCTGACCCCGCGTGAGGCGATGCGCCGGGTGCGCGAGGGCGGCGGCTTCGCCTGGATCGGCCTGCACGAGCCGACGGAGGCGGAGTTCGCGGGGATCGCCGCCGAGTTCGGGCTGCACCCGCTCGCCGTGGAGGACGCGGTGCACGCCCACCAGCGGCCCAAGCTGGAGCGCTACGACGACACGCTGTTCACCGTCTTCAAGACGATCCACTACGTCGAGCACGTCGAACTCACCGCGACCAGCGAGGTCGTGGAGACCGGCGAGGTGATGTGCTTCACCGGCCCCGACTTCGTCATCACCGTCCGGCACGGCGGCCAGGGGTCCCTGCGGAACCTGCGCCACCGCCTCCAGGAGGACCCCGAGCTGCTCTCGCGCGGCCCGTCCTCGGTCCTGCACTCGATCGCCGACCACGTCGTCGACGGCTACATCGCGGTGGCCGCCGCCGTGCAGGACGACATCGACGAAGTGGAGAGCGCCGTGTTCGCCGCGCCCGCCAAGGGCGCCGGCCGGGGCGGCGACGCGGGCCGGATCTACCAGCTCAAGCGCGAGGTGCTGGAGTTCAAGCGGGCGGTCGCCCCGCTGCTGCGGCCGATGGAGCTGCTCAGCGAGCGGCCCATGCGGCTGGTCGACCCGGACATCCAGAAGTACTTCCGCGACGTCGCCGACCACCTGGCGCGGGTGCACGAGCAGGTCGTCGGCTTCGACGAGCTGCTGAACTCGATCCTCCAGGCCAACCTGGCCCAGGCCTCCGTCGCCCAGAACGAGGACATGCGCAAGATCACCTCCTGGGCGGCGATCATCGCCGTGCCGACGATGATCTGCGGGGTGTACGGGATGAACTTCGAGCACATGCCCGAGCTGCACTGGCGCTACGGCTATCCGACGGTGATGGCCGCCATCGTCGGCAGCTGCTTCGTCATCCACCGGACGCTCCGGCGCAACGGGTGGCTGTAGCGGCGGGGGGCGGAGCCCCTAACCTGTCCGCATGACTCTCAGCACGCTCGATCTGGCCCTCGTCGAGGAGGCCTCCAAGAAGTCCGGCCTGATCTGGGTCCGGGGCGAAGGCGCCGACCGGGCCCTGTGGCACGCCTGGGTGGACGGCGCGGCGCACGTGCTCGGGGACGGGCCCGGTGAGCAGCCGTTCCCCGGTCTGGCCGACGGCACCGCCGCCGAGGTGACCGTGCGCAGCAAGGACAAGGGCGGCCGGCTCGTCGCCTGGACGGCGGCCGTGCGCGAGCTCGTACCGGGCAGCGCCTCCTGGGAGGCCGCCGTCGCCGAGCTCAAGGGCAAGCGGCTGAACGCGCCCGACTCGGAGCGGATGACGGAGCGCTGGGCCCGCGAGTGCCGGCTGCTGCGCCTGGAGCCCGTCGCGGTGGCCGGTGAGCTGCCCGGCGGTTCGCTGGCCGCGGCTCCGCTGCCCTCCCCCGCGACCACCCGCAGGCCCGCTCCGGCGGGTCTGCCGAAGCTGCTGCTGAAGCGCAAGCGGGCCAAGGGCTAGGGGCTGTCGTCACAGTCGTGTCGTAGCCCGGAGGGCGGCCCCGCGGCGTCCGGTGCGTGCTCTCGGCGTGCCGGGCGGAAGCCCTCGTACTGGACGTACTCGGGATTTCGCCCGGTGCGGCGAGAGTGCGTGCCGGGCGTCGCGGGGCAGACACGACTGTGACGACAGCCCCTGGGGCCGGACGGCCTCAGCCGCTGCCCGGGTCGGCGCCCTGGCCGGCACCGGAGCCGGAGCCCGTGCCCTTCGAGGGGGCCGGAGAGCCCGTACCGGTGCCCTTGCCGTCCTTGATGGTGGTCGGCAGCTGGGAGCCGTAGTCCACGGTCTGGTCCTGCGCGGGCGGCTGGAGCGGGAAGGGCTTGCCCCATTCGGAGAGCTCCACCCGGCCCGCGCCGCCCGCGCGTTCCATCAGCAGCGGGTACGGGGTCCCCTCCAGGGACACGGTCAGCTTGCCGCTCTTGCCCGCGTCGGCCGTGACGGGCACCGCGCGCACGTGCCCGACGGTGGTGTAGGTGCCCTTGGTCAGCTTGCCCTGGAGCCCGAGCAGCCCGTCCAGCAGGACGTGCATGTCGGTGAACCCGCGGAACTGCTTGTACGAGGGGTCGTTTTCGGGCACCTTGACGTACTTGTCGCCGAGCTTGCCCGCCGAGTCCGACTTCCCCCAGAAGGCCGCGCTGGCCTTCAGGTACAGCTGTTCGCCGACCCGCAGCAGCTGGAAGGTGTCGCTCTGGGACTTCACCTCGCCGGACCCGCCGTCCGCCTTCAGGCGCATGTCGAGGGTGAAGGTCTTGCCGCCGGTGACCAGGGTGCCGGACAGGTGGACCGAGTCCGCCGCCGTCGCGGCCGCCTTCGCCTGGTCCTCGATCTTGTCCGCGCCGAGCTTGCCGACCCCGTTCGTGCCCTTGTCGGGATCCTCCGCACTGCCCCCGCAGCCCGTCGCGGTCACGGTGAGGCCCGCGCACAGGACACCGATGAAGGCGGCCCGGCGCAGCCGTGCGGCAGGGGTGTAGGCGGTCACGGGCAGGTGCCTCTCGTCGGACGTCTGCGGGCAGCAGGCAGCGTACCCGCCGCCGGACCGGCTCCCGAGGGACCCCCGGGCGGACGGCCCCACCAGGACGCTTTCCCGCGGCACGGGCTAGCCTGAGGCACGGCAGGACTGGTGATGGACGCTCTAGGAGGCGCTCGGATGGCTGCAGGCGCCCCGCGGATCTTCGTCTCGCATCTGTCGGGTGTGCCCGTCTTCGACCCCAACGGCGACCAGGTCGGCCGCGTCCGCGACCTCGTCGCGATGCTGCGCGTGGGCGGCCGCCCGCCCCGGCTGCTGGGCCTGGTGGTCGAGGTCGTCAGCCGGCGCCGGATCTTCCTGCCGATGACCCGGGTGACGGGCGTGGAGTCCGGACAGGTCATCACCACCGGCGTCGTCAACATGCGGCGCTTCGAGCAGCGCCCGACCGAGCGGCTGGTCCTCGGCGAGCTGCTGGACCGCCGGGTGACGCTCGTGAGCACGGGCGAGGAGGCCACCGTCCTGGACGTGGCCATCCAGCAGCTCCCGGCCCGCCGCGACTGGGAGATCGACCGGATCTTCGTGCGCAAGGGCAAGGGGGGCGCGCTGCGCCGCCGGGGCGAGACCCTGACCGTCGAGTGGTCGGCGGTGACCGGCTTCTCGCTGGAGGAGCACGGGCAGGGCGCCGAGAACCTGGTCGCCACCTTCGAGACGATGCGTCCGGCCGACCTCGCCAACGTCCTGCACCACCTGACGCCCAAGCGGCGCGCCGAGGTGGCCAACGCCCTCGACGACGACCGGCTCGCGGACGTGCTGGAGGAGCTCCCCGAGGACGACCAGGTGGAGATCCTCGGCAAGCTGAAGGAGGAGCGCGCCGCCGACGTCCTGGAGGCGATGGACCCGGACGACGCGGCCGACCTGCTCTCGGAGCTGCCGGAGGAGGAGAAGGAACGGCTGCTGACCCTGATGCAGCCCGACGACGCCGCCGACGTGCGGCGCCTGCTGTCGTACGAGGAGAACACCGCGGGCGGTCTGATGACCACCGAGCCGATCGTGCTGCGCCCCGACGCCACGGTCGCCGACGCGCTGGCCCGGGTGCGCAAGTCGGACCTGTCCCCGGCACTGGCGGCGCAGGTGTACGTGTGCCGTCCGCCGGACGAGACGCCGACGGGCAAGTACCTGGGCACGGTGCACTTCCAGCGGCTGCTGCGGGACCCGCCGTTCACCCTGGTCAGCTCGATCGTGGACACCGACCTGCCACCGCTGCGGCCGGACGCCTCGCTGCCCGCGGTGACCAGCTACCTGGCCGCCTACAACATGGTCGCGGCGCCGGTCGTCGACGAGAGCGGATCGCTGCTGGGCGCGGTCACCGTCGACGACGTGCTCGACCACCTGCTGCCGGACGACTGGCGGGAGACGGACTTCCATTCCGAGGAGGCCGTGAGTGGCCACTGAGCGGGGCCGCGGGGACGCGGCGCGCGAACGGCGCCGGGAGCGGCGCGAGCATGCCCGGGAGGGCCTCTCGGACCGGCTGGAGGAAGCGGCGGAGCGGTTGCGCAACGACCGGCCGGAACGTTCCGCCGACCGGGCGAAGGCCGGCTCCGGCACGGCGTCGGGCGCGCTCGCCCGGTCCCGCGTACGGCTGGACCAGCCGCGCCCGGCCCGCCGCAGACTGCTGCCCGAGTACGATCCGGAGGCCTTCGGCCGGCTGTCGGAGAAGGTCGCGCGCTTCCTCGGCACGGGCCGGTTCATCGTCTGGATGACCCTGGTCATCGTGGTGTGGGTGCTGTGGAACATCTTCGCCCCCGACCACCTGCGCTTCGACCAGTACCCCTTCATCTTCCTGACCCTGATGCTGTCCCTCCAGGCCTCCTACGCCGCGCCGCTGATCCTGCTCGCGCAGAACCGTCAGGACGACCGCGACCGCGTCAACCTGGAGCAGGACCGCAAGCAGAACGAGCGCTCCATCGCGGACACCGAGTACCTGACGCGGGAGATCGCGGCGCTGCGCATGGGCCTGGGCGAGGTGGCCACCCGCGACTGGATCAGGTCCGAGTTCCAGGACCTGATCAAGGAGATGGAGGAGCGGCGGCTGTTCTCCGCCGAAAGTGACGAAGCCGACCGCTGACGGGCTTTCCTGAGCCGAGCTGCCGAGCCGTACCATCGGTGCATGGCTACCGACACAAGCTCCGCCGCCGACGCCGCCGCGCCCGAGCAGGACGCGATCCTGGACGCGCTGTCGACGGTGAACGACCCCGAGATCCACCGGCCGATCACCGAGCTCGGCATGGTCAAATCGGTGGAGATCGGCGCGGGCGGCGCGGTCGCCGTCACGGTCTACCTCACGGTGTCGGGCTGCCCCATGCGCGAGACCATCACCAAGAACGTCACCGAGGCCGTCGAGAAGGTCGCGGGCGTCACCTCCGTCGCCGTCACCCTCGACGTGATGAGCGACGAGCAGCGCAAGGACCTGGCGACCACGCTGCGCGGCGGCACCGCCGAGCGCGAGGTCCCCTTCGCCAAGCCCGGCTCGCTCACCCGCGTCTACGCGGTCGCGTCCGGCAAGGGCGGCGTCGGCAAGTCCTCCGTGACGGTCAACCTCGCCGCGGCGATGGCGGCCGACGGCCTGAAGGTCGGCGTGGTCGACGCGGACATCTACGGCCACAGCGTGCCCCGCATGCTGGGCGTCGAGGGCCGTCCCACCCAGGTCGAGAACATGATCATGCCGCCGTCGGCGCACGGCGTGAAGGTCATCTCGATCGGCATGTTCACCCCGGGCAACGCGCCGGTGGTGTGGCGCGGCCCGATGCTGCACCGCGCGCTCCAGCAGTTCCTCGCGGACGTCTTCTGGGGCGACCTGGACGTGCTCCTGCTGGACCTGCCCCCGGGTACGGGCGACATCGCGATCTCCGTGGCCCAGCTGGTGCCGAACGCCGAGATCCTCGTCGTGACCACCCCGCAGCAGGCGGCCGCCGAGGTCGCCGAGCGGGCCGGCTCGATCGCCGTGCAGACCCACCAGAAGATCGTCGGCGTCGTCGAGAACATGTCGGGCCTGCCCTGCCCGCACTGCGACGAGATGGTGGACGTCTTCGGCTCCGGCGGTGGCCAGAAGGTCGCCGACGGCCTGACCAAGACGGTCGGCGCGTCCGTGCCGGTCCTCGGCACCATCCCGATCGACGTACGCCTGCGCGAGGGCGGCGACGACGGCAAGCCGGTCGTCCTGTCGGACCCGGACTCCCCGGCCGGTGCGGCGCTGCGCGCCATCGCGGGCAAGCTGGGCGGCCGCGCCCGCGGCCTGTCGGGCATGTCCCTGGGCATCACCCCGCGCAACAAGTTCTGACCCGCGCGTCGGCCGCGGCCGACGTACGGAAGGGCACCGCCGGCCGGCGGTGCCCTTTCCCGTCGCGCTACGCCGTACGGGCCTACTCGTACGCGCCCAGGTCCTCGATCGCCGAGAACCCCAGCCCGTACGCGCTCATCCCGCGCCCGTACGCGCCCAGGTGGACCCCGCTCCCGGTGGAGCCGGCGAGCACCCAGCCGAACTCCGACTCGCGGTAGTGGAACGGCGTCGGCTCGCCGTCCACCGGCAGGGAGAGCGTCGACCAGTCGCTGCCCGCGAGGTCGTCGGCGAGCTCCCAGGCGGCCTCGGTCTGCTGGTCCAGCCAGTCGTCGCGCAGGGTGTGGTCCATCTGCAGCGGCCAGCTGTAGGCCAGCAGGCCGGAGCCGGCCAGCCAGGCGGCCGACGCGACCGAGGTGGCCTCCAGGACTCCGGTGCCGTCACCGCTGCGACGCAGCGGGTTGCTGGCCACCGTGATCACCACCGCGAAGCGTTCCTTCTCCCCCGTCGCGATCTCGCCGCGCACGGACGGCTCGTCGCCGTGGCCGGTCGAGCCGTGCTCCACGGTGCCGTCGGCGCCCGCGGAGACCTGCATGAGCCAGCGGGGGCCGGTGAAGGCCCCGTCCAGCCCGTACCAGGGGAAGTCCGCCTTCAGGTACCCCTCCGCCGCCCGGCGGGCCGCCGGGACGGGCGCGGTGGCCTCCTGGGCCTGCCCGGGGGGCTGCTGCTCGGTCTGCGGGGGTGCGTCCGGGGCGTCGGCGGGTTGCGCACCGACCCGGCTGCTGCGCGTCGTCTCCATCTGGGCGGCCTCTCGTTCCGTGGGGTCCGGAACGGCCGGCCCCCCTCGGGCGTCCTGGGTCCGGACAGATGGAGGATAGCCATCCGACCACGGATCACCGGGCAGGCGGGGGCTCAGGTGGCGTCGGCGTCGAAGGGGGTGCGCTGCTCCGGGGCCGGGGCGGCGGGCTTCTTCAGCAGGTCGGGACCGGCGGCGGCGGCGGGCGTGGCGGACGCGGCGGGAGCGGCGGCGGACCCGTCCTCCTTGCTGTTCACGGCGTCGGTGACGTCGTTCAGCTCCTTGCGGAGGTCGAAGCTGCTGCGGATCTCCTTGAGGTCCTCGTTCTCGGTGAGCTGCTTGCGGATGAAGTTCTTCGGATTCAGGTCCTCGAACTCGAAGTCCTTGAAGTCGGGTCCGAGTTCGGAGCGGATGTCCTGCTTGGCGCTGTCGGAGAAGGAACGGATCTTCCGGATCATCGCGGAGACGTCCTGGATCACCTTCGGCAGCTTGTCCGGGCCGAAGATGAGAATGGCCAGCACCACGATCGTGACCAGCTCGAGTGCGCCTATGTCGTTGAACACCTTGCCGCTCCTCGGCTCTTTCCACGTCCGGCCCGGACAACGGTACCCGGCGTTCCTTGCGCGCTCCTACGCCGGTGCGGGCCTCTTCCCGGATTCACCCGGGCGTCATGCGGTATTCGGGTCAGGAGCCGCTCGCCGAGCCGAGCACCACTTCCAGCGTGCGCTCCCTGCCGTCGCGCAGCGCGGTCAGGGTGAGGCGGTCCCCCGGACGGTGCGCCCTGATCTTGATGATCAGCTCGTCGCCGCCGTGCACGCGTACGCCGTCCACCTTGGTGATCACGTCCCCGGCCTTGAGCCCGGCCCGCGCGCCGGGGCCGTCGGCGACCACGGAGGGCTTGCCGTCCTCGCCCTTGGAGTCCACCCGGGCGCCGTCGCCCGCGTACTGCATGTCCAGGGTGACGCCGATGACGGGGTGGGTGGCGCGGCCGGTGCGGATCAGCTCCTCGGCGACCCGCTTGCCCTGGTTGACGGGGATGGCGAAGCCGAGGCCGATGCTGCCGCTCTGGCGGGTGGGGTCGGCCCCGTCGGCGCCCTTGTCGGCACCGCGGATCGCGCTGTTGATGCCGATGACGTGGGCGCGGGAGTCCAGGAGCGGGCCGCCGGAGTTGCCGGGGTTGATGGGGGCGTCGGTCTGGAGGGCGTCGACGTAGCTGATGTCGCTGCCGTCGCCCTTGTCGCCGCCCGCGGTGATGGGCCGGCCGGTGGCGCTGATGATGCCCGCCGTCACCGTGTTGGAGAGGTCGAAGGGGGCGCCGATGGCCACCACCGGGTCGCCGACGCGGACGTTCTGCGAATTGCCGAGCGCCAGGGGGCGCAGCCCGCGGACGCCGGTGACCTTCACGACCGCCAGGTCGTAGCCGCCGTCGCGGCCGACCAGCTCGGCACTGACGCTCTCACCGGTGCTGAACGTGACCGTTATGTCCTTGGCGTCGGCGACGACGTGGTTGTTCGTCAGGATGTGGCCCTGCTCGTCCAGGACGAACCCGGTGCCGGTGCCACCCCCGCCGCTGCCGTTGACGTGCAGGGTGACCACGCCGGGCAGTGCGGTGGCGGCGATGCCGGCCACGCTCTCGGGCGCCCGGCCCTTGCCGTCCACCGCGGCCTGCGGGAGTTCCAGGCGGGTGTTGGCGCGCCGTTCGGTGAGGATGCCGAGGTAGCCGCCGACGCCTCCGGCGAGGAGGGCGACCAGGACGGCGAAGACCGCCGTCCGCAGCAGCCCGGGAGAGCGGCGGGGCCGGCCGAGGTCGACCACCTGGAGCGGCCGGTCGGCCCAGGGGTCGTAGCCCGGTTCCGGTGCGGCGCCTTCGGGCGCGGGGGCCTCGGCGCGGGCCCCGGGCCACGCCGGAGCCGGACCTTCGGGCCGGCTCCACCAGGCCGGGGCCGGACCGCTCTGCTGACTGTCGGACATGGACGCTCCCCGCGGGCCTGTCGCACCGCACGGCGGCGCATCTGCCGCAGATTCAACCAGGTGCCGCGCCCCGTCGGAGGCCGGGGGTGAGCGGGCCTCCCGGACCCGGCGCGCCCTCGCCGCCGGTCCGGCGGGGCGGACCGGCGTGGCGGACGGGCCCGGGCCCGCCGGCCGCCGGGGTCCCGGCCGGGGCCGGGACTCCGGGCGCCGAGGGGACTCGGGCGCCGTTCAGCGGGCGAGCGAGGCCGGCAGGGCGGTCGCGGGCACGGAGGGCGTCGCCGTGGGGAACGGTCCGGACGGGCCGAGGCGGGGCACCCCGCCCGGACTCGGCATCCGGTCGCGCACGACCGCGTCGGTCAGCGGCACAGAGGGCCCGGGCCGGGAGGCCGGAGCGTCGCCCCGCGCGTTCGGCTCGACCGCGTCCATCGGCAGCGGACCGCCGAGCGCGATCGCGGCCAGTGACACGGCTCCCGCCGCGACGAAGGCGAAGCGGCGCCGCGGACGGCCCACCTCGTGGATGCGGAAGCCCTCGCGCGGAGCGGCCGCGGCCGCGTACCCGAAGGGATCGGCGCCCGGCGCTCCGGCACCCAGCGGCGGTCCGCCGGAGGGCCCCGGCGGGCCCGCCGGCCCCTCGGGTCCCGCGCCCGGCAGTCCCTGGAGGCGCGCCAGCAGCCCCGCGGACAGTGGCGGCGGGGCGCTTTCGACGAACATGGTCTTCAGCCGGCGCTGCGCGTCGGCCTCGGCCTTGCACTTGGCGCAGGTCGCCAGGTGCGCCAGCACCCGCTCGCGCGCGTCGTGCTTCAGCTCCCCGTCCACCAGGGCGGCGAGCCGGTCGCCCAGGTGCTGTTCGGCGGGGGACGGACTGACTCCGCTCACTCGGCTCCGCCCTCTCCCCCGGCGCCCGGGGCGCCCACCGCCACGCCCGCCAGGGCGCGCTGCTCCGCACGGGCCTCGGGGGACCGGTGCTTGAGCGCCTTGCGCAGGTGCGAGCGGCCGCGGTGGATGCGGCTACGGACGGTCCCGAGCTTCACGCCGAGGGTGGCGGCGATCTCCTCGTACGACAGGCCCTCGATGTCGCACAGGACCACGGCGGCCCGGAACTCGGGCGCGAGGGTGTCCAGCGCCTGCTGCACGTCCGCGTCGAAGTGGGTGTCGTGCAGCACCTGCTGGGGGGACGGCTCACGGCTCGGCAGCCGCTCGGCGGCGTCGTCGCCGAGGGCGTCGAAGCGGATCCGCTGCTTGCGCCGCACCATGTCCAGGAACAGGTTCGTGGTGATGCGGTGCAGCCAGCCCTCGAAGGTGCCGGGCGTGTAGGTGGACAGCGAGCGGAAGACGCGGACGAAGACCTCCTGCGTCAGGTCCTCGGCGTCGTGCTGGTTGCCCGTGAGGCGGTAGGCGAGACGGTAGACCCGCGCGCTGTGCGTGCTGACGATCTCCTCCCACGTGGGAGGGGTCCACGCCTGAGCACCCGCATCGGCGGCAAAGGTCGCGGTGGTCGCGGTCGCGGTGTGGGCGGTGTGGAAGCGGTCAGCAATGTCGGTCACGGATTTCGGCTCACCAGCCGACCAGAAGAGACGTCTCAGAACGCCTCCACGATCCACGGGCGCAGCCGCACCTCCCCTGTCGGCTCTGGTGGTGTCCAGCGGAGCCCCTACCATAGCCACCCCTCCCGTCAGCTCTGGATAAGCCTTTTTGCAGTAACTTTGCACGGGTGTCGGGTCACCGGCCGCCGATCTGCCCGCTGCCGTCCCCTCTATCCCGCCTCTACCCCTCCCAACGCCCGGTCCCATCTGCGGGTTCCCGACGTCAGCGGATACAGTCACCGTTGCGCCAACTATGGGGACAGGAGAGGGTCATTAGCGGCAACCGGCAGACGAGCTGGGCGTTCGCCGACGCGTTTGTCGCCGAGGACGACGCTCTGCGATGGGCCCGCGACCGGTCCAGGGAAGCGGGCCTGCGGTCCGTCTCCCCCGGAACCGGGGCCGCGCTGCGCCTGCTGGCCGCCACCGCGGACGCCAAGGCGGTCGCCGAGATCGGCACCGGCACCGGGGTGTCCGGCATCCACCTGCTCCACGGAATGCGCCCCGACGGAGTGCTGACCACGGTGGATCCCGAGCCCGACCGGCAGGCCTTCGCCCGGCAGGCCTTCCGCGCGGCGGGCTTCGCCGGCAACCGCGCCCGCTTCATCCCCGGCCGCGCGCTGGACGTGCTGCCGCGCCTCGCCGACGGCGGCTACGACCTCGTCTTCTGCGACGGCGACCCGGCCGAGTCCCTGGACTACCTCGCGGAATCGTTGCGTCTGCTCAGACCCGGCGGCCTGGTGTGCTTCGAGGGGGTCTTCTCCGACGGCCGTACGGTCGACTCCGCGGCCCAGCCGGTGGAAGTGATCCGCGTCCGCGAACTGCTGCGCAGCGTCCGCGAGAGCCCGGCCCTGGAGGCGGCGCTGCTCCCGGTGGGCGACGGCCTCCTCTGCGCCGTCCGCCGCTAGGCCGTCCCCCGGACGGCCCGCCGTCCGGCCCCGGACGCAACACCGCCCCGGACGCTGGGAGCGGCCGGGGCGGTGCAGAGATCAGATGGTGCCGACGCTTCAGCCGACGACCTTCTTCAGGGCGTCACCCAGGGCGTCCGCTTCGTCGGGAGTCAGCTCGACGACGAGCCGACCGCCGCCCTCGAGCGGTACGCGCATGACGATGCCCCGCCCCTCCTTGGTGACCTCGAGCGGGCCGTCGCCCGTCCGCGGCTTCATGGCCGCCATGCTCGTTCCCCTTCCTGAAACCAGCTCATCGTCAGCCGACGGCCCCGTTCAGGCGCCTAGTACCCGGCATCGAACACATTGCTTCCCAGCCATTATCCCGCATGTCAGGACCCGATGACCAACATCGGCCGGGAACGCTTGCGCAACGCGCTCGGCCAAAACCACTCATTTCGGGGATCCGCCTGCGATACTTCGCCGCCGCTGCCGGGGCAGGGGCTCCTGTTCGTTTGACGCACATCACACACCCGTCCCCGGTCCCGTCCGCCATGCTGACCCTTGGACCGGCCGGTACCGGCCGGTAGCCAAGCCCGCGACGAAGGGGGACCCCCGCCATGGCCGACAGCGTGCTCTACGAAGTGACCGACGGACTCGCGACCGTCACGATCAACCGGCCCGACGCGATGAACGCCATGAACACGCAGGCCAAGGTCGCCCTGCGCGACGCGGTCACGGCGGCGGCCGCCGACACCGCCGTACGGGCCGTGCTGCTGACGGCGGCGGGCGAGCGCGCCTTCTGCGTGGGCCAGGACCTCAAGGAGCACATCGGCAACCTCGCGGCGGACCGCGAGAACGGCTCCTCCCTGACCATGGACACCGTCGCCGACCACTACAACCCGATCGTCCGGGCGCTCACCGAGATGCCGAAGCCGGTGGTCGCCGCCGTGAACGGCGTCGCGGCCGGGGCCGGCTTCGGCTTCGCGCTGGCGGCGGACTTCCGCGTGGTCGCGGAGACGGCCTCCTTCAACACCTCCTTCGCGGGGGTGGCGCTGACCGCCGACTCCGGCGTCTCCTGGACGCTGCCCCGCCTGATCGGCGCCTCCCGGGCGAGCGACCTGCTCCTCTTCCCGCGCTCGCTGAAGGCCCGTGAGGCGTACGAGCTGGGCATCGCGAACCGCCTGGTGCCCGCGGAGTCGCTGCGCGCGGAGGCGGAGTCGGTGGCCCGCACCCTCGCCGAGGGCCCCACGGTGGCCTACGCGGCCCTCAAGGAGTCGCTGGCCTACGGCGCCTCCCACTCGCTGCGGGAGGCCCTGGAGCGCGAGGAGGAGCTGCAGGCCCGCGCGGGCGCCTCCGAGGACCACTCCATCGCCGTCCAGGCCTTCCTCGCGAAGCAGCCGCCGCGCTACCTCGGCCGCTGACGGCGGTCCGGCCCGCGCCCGCGCCTACGCCCGGCGTCTAAGTCTGCGCCGTACGGGAGACGCAGCCCGCGAGGTGGTCGTTGACCAGCCCGCAGGCCTGCATCAGGGCGTAGGCGGTGGTCGGCCCGACGAAGCGGATGCCCGCCTTCTTCAGGGCCTTGGCCAGGGCCGTGGACTCCGGGGTCACCGCCGGAACGTCGGTGGTGCTCCTCGGGGCCCGGCCGGGCCGCCGCGGGGCGTGGGACCAGATCAGCCCGTCCAGCTCGCCCGGCCGCCAGCCCGCAAGCACCTTGGCGTTGGCGAGGGTGGCCTCGATCTTGGCCCGGTTGCGGATGATCCCCTCGTCCGCGAGGAGCCGTTCGGCGTCCGCCGGGCCGAAGGCGGCGACCTTGGCGATCTCGAAGGAGGCGAAGGCGCTGCGGAAGCCCTCGCGCCGGCGCAGGATCGTCAGCCAGGACAGCCCGGACTGGAAGGCCTCCAGGCAGAGCCGCTCGTAGAGCGCGTCGTCCCCGTGGACCGGCTTGCCCCACTCGGTGTCGTGGTAGGCGACGTAGTCCTCCGTGGAGAGCCCCCACGGGCAGCGCAGCCCGCCGTCGGGTCCGGCGACGAGCCCGGCGCCGCTCACCGCTCGTCCTTGGCGAGGTCGATTCCGTCGGCCGGCCCGGTGGCGGCGGCGGGGCGGCCGGCCTGCGGAGCGGCCGCGGCGGTCAGTTCGGCGATCCGCGCGTCGCGCTCGGCGAGCTCCGCGGCCAGCCGGTCGAGCACGTCGTCCACCTCGGCCATCCGGTAGCCGCGCGGCGCGAGCGGCAGCCGCAGGCCGTCGATGTCCGCCTGGACCACCGGACGGCTCTCCGGCAGCGCGTCCGCCACCCGGTCCGGCTCGGCCTCGGGCAGCACGGCCTCCGCGCCCGCGCCGATCACCGCGAGGGTGACCGCGGCCACGACCACGACCAGCGCGATCAGCAAGAACCAGAACACGATCAACTCCCCTGAGAGACTCCGGCCACCAGGTTAAGGTCGCAGACGAGGCGAGCGGGTCGCCGAAGGAGGAAAGAGCGGGATGCTGCGACTGGGCAGGCGCGAGTTCGGCACGCACGAGCCGGTGATCATGGCCATCGTGAACCGGACTCCGGACTCCTTCTACGACCAGGGCGCGACGTTCCGCGACGAACCCGCGCTGGACCGGGTCGAGCGGGCGGTGGCCGAGGGCGCGGCGATCATCGACATCGGCGGGGTCAAGGCGGGCCCGGGCGAGCACGTCGACGCGGCGGAGGAGGCCCGGCGCACGGTCGGCTTCGTGGCGGAGGTGCGCCGCCGCCACCCGGACGTCGTGATCAGCGTGGACACTTGGCGGCACGAGGTCGGCGAGGCCGTCTGCGAGGCCGGGGCGGACGTGCTGAACGACGCGTGGGGCGGGGTGGACCCCCGGCTCGCGGAGGTCGCCGCGCGCTTCGGGGCGGGCATCGTCTGCACCCACGCGGGCGGGGTGCAGCCGCGCACCCGGCCGCACCGGACCTCGTACGAGGACGTCATGGAGGACATCCTGCGCGTGACGACCGGGCTGGCGGAGCGGGCGGCGGCGCTGGGCGTCCCGCGCGAGTCGATCATGATCGACCCGGGGCACGACTTCGGCAAGAACACCCGCCACTCGCTGGAGGCCACCCGCCGGCTGGCGGAGATGACGGACACCGGCTGGCCGGTGCTGGTCTCCCTGTCCAACAAGGACTTCGTCGGCGAGACCCTCGACAAGCCGGTCAAGGAGCGCCTGCTGGGCACCCTGGCGACGACGGCCGTCTCGGCCTGGCTCGGGGCCCGGGTCTACCGCGTCCACGAGGTCGCCGAGACGAAGCAGGTCCTCGACATGGTCGCCTCGGTCCAGGGCCACCGGCCCCCGGCGGTCGCCCGCCGGGGACTGGCCTAGGACCTGCGCGGCGGGCCCGTCCGTCGGCTACTTGCCGACCTCCTTCGTCACCAGGGCGATGGCCTCGTCGACGTCGTCCGTGACGTGGAAGAGGTAGAGGTCCTTCTCCGAGGCCTTGCCCTGGGCGATGACCGTGTCGCGCAGCCAGTCGATCAGGCCCTTCCAGTACTCCGTGCCGAACAGCACGATCGGGAAGCGGGTGATCTTCTGCGTCTGGACGAGGGTCAGCGCCTCGAACATCTCGTCCAGGGTGCCGAGGCCGCCCGGCAGCACCACGAACCCCTGGCTGTACTTCACGAACATCGTCTTGCGGACGAAGAAGTAACGGAAGTTCAGCCCGAGGTCGACGTGCTGGTTGAGCCCCTGTTCGAAGGGGAGCTCGATGCCCAGGCCGACGGAGATCCCGTTCGCCTCGCGGGCGCCCTTGTTCGCGGCCTCCATCGCGCCCGGGCCGCCGCCGGTGATGACGGCGAAGCCGGCGTCGACGAGCGCGTGCCCGATCCGTACGCCCGCCTCGTACTCCGGCGAGTCCACCGGAGTGCGGGCCGATCCGAACACGCTGATCGCGGGCGGCAGCTCCGCGAGCGTGCCGAAGCCCTCGATGAACTCCGACTGGATGCGCAGGACCCGCCAGGGATCGGTGTGCACCCACTCGGAGGGCCCCGCCGAATCCAGCAGCCGCTGATCCGTCGTACTGCCCGCCTGCACCTGGCCCCGCCTGCGCAACACCGGCCCGAGCTGCTGCTCCTCGGGCCGACGGCCTGCCGAACCTCCGGGGTTGCCCATGATGTGCTCCCTCCTGCTGATCGTTGGATCAGGTTAGGCGCACGAAGGTGGCCGGAAGGGGAATTTACGAGGTCAGCCAGGCACGGAGTCGTTCTTCGCAGTGCAGGATCGCCTTCGTCTCGACGCGTTCGTCGACCTTGTGGGCCAGCAGGGCGTCGCCCGGGCCGTAGTTGACCGCCGGCACGCCGAGGGCGCTGAAGCGGGACACGTCCGTCCAGCCGAACTTCGGCATGGCGCGGCCGCCGACCGCCTCCATGAAGGCCGCGGCCGCCGGGTGCGAGAGGCCGGGCAGGGCCCCGCCGGAGGAGTCGTCGACCTCGAACGCGTCGATGTCGCAGTCCGCGAAGACCTCCCGCACGTGCGCCAGCGCCCCGGCCTCGTCGCGGTCGGGGGCGTAGCGGAAGTTCACCGTCACCGTGCAGGCGTCGGGGATGACGTTGTTGGCGACGCCCCCTTCGATGCGGACGGCGTTGAGCCCCTCGTGGTACTCCAGACCGTCGATGACGGGCTTGCGGGGCTCGTAGGCGGCGAGCCTGGCCAGGATCGGGCCCGCCGTGTGGATGGCGTTGGAGCCCATCCAGCTGCGCGCGGAGTGGGCGCGCTCGCCGCGGGTGCGCAGCAGGACGCGCAGGGTGCCCTGGCAGCCGCCCTCGACCTCGGCGTTGGAGGGCTCCAGCAGGACGGCGAAGTCACCGGTCAGCCAGTCGGGGTGGGCTTCGGCGACCTTGCCCAGGCCGTTGAGGTCGGCGGCGACCTCCTCCTGGTCGTAGAAGACGAAGGTGAGGTCGCGGTTGGGCTCGGGGACCGTCGCGGCGATCCTCAGCTGTACGGCGACCCCGGACTTCATGTCCGTCGTGCCGCAGCCCCACAGGACGTCGTTCTCGTCCAGGCGGGACGGGACGTTGTCGGCGATCGGCACCGTGTCGAGGTGACCGGCGAGCACGACGCGTTCGGCGCGGCCGAGGTGCGTACGGGCGACGACGTTGTTGCCGTGGCGGTCGACGGTGAGGTGCGGCAGGCCGCGCAACGCGTCTTCCACGAGGTCGGCGAGCACCTTCTCGTCGCCGCTCACGGAAGGGATGTCGACGAGCCGGGCGGTCAGCTCGGCAGCGTCCAGGGTGAGGTCCAGCTCGGATTCGGGCATGGGAAAGACCCTAACCCCAGGGGTGCGCCGGACCCGTGTCCGTCCGGAAGACGGACGCGTCATACGCCTCAAGTACGGTGGGCCGCGTGTCCGAGACCGATCGCTCCCGTCCCCGCCGCCGCAGGCCGCTCCGCGCGGTCCTGGCGCTGGCCGTCCTGCTCGCGGTGATCGGGTACTGCGCCGTGCAGCGCGCCTCCAACGGCGGTGGCGCCCCTTACTGCACGGCCACGGCGACCGGGGCCCCGGGCGCGCCGGCGGGCACGGTGCAGTCGTACGAGATGACGCCCGAGCAGGCCTCCAACGCGGCGACGATAGCCGCGGTCGGGATCTCCAAGGGGCTCCCGGACCGGGCGGTGACCATCGCGCTGGCGACGGCGATGCAGGAGTCGGCGCTGCGCAACCTGGACCACGGCGACCGGGATTCGCTGGGCCTGTTCCAGCAGCGTCCCTCCCAGGGCTGGGGCACCCCGGCTCAGATCATGGACCCGGTGTACTCGGCGGGGATCTTCTACGACCGGCTCGCCGAGATCAAGGGCTACACCCGGCTCCCGCTGACGGTGGCCGCCCAGCGGGTGCAGCTCAGCGGTTTCCCGCAGGCCTACGCGAA
This sequence comes from Streptomyces sp. NPDC048507, assembly GCF_043199995.1. Taxonomy (NCBI): domain Bacteria; kingdom Bacillati; phylum Actinomycetota; class Actinomycetes; order Kitasatosporales; family Streptomycetaceae; genus Streptomyces; species Streptomyces sp. NPDC048507. The sequence goes on from NZ_JBICWZ010000010.1 coordinate 195,821, forward strand.
GCACGAGCCGGACGCGACGGTCCTGACGGCCGCCTTCGGCGAGAGCGCCGCCCCGGCCACCCTGGCCTGCTCGGGCCCGGCCCCGGCCCCCGGGGACCCCGAGCGGGTCCGGGCGGAGCTGGCCCGGGCCTTCGGCAAGGAGGCGCTGGGCGGCGTCCGCGCCGGGGCGGCGCCCGGCCGCACCGGGGCGGGGGTCGGAGCAGGGACGGGGGCCGAAGCCGAGGTCACGCTGCGGCTGAAGAAGGACGGCGGGCCGGGCGAGGCGCGCCGGGCCCGGGCGATGGCGCACTGGGCGGTGGCCCGCTCCACGGACCTGGGCATCGGCCGGGTCTCGTACGCCGCGTCGGGCTGGGTCGCGGGCGGCGAGGGTGACCGCTGGCGGCCGCGCACCCCCGGCGGCCGGGATCCGCACGACGCCGCGCCGGACGAGGTCCGGATCTTCGTCACCCGGCGGGGCTGACCCGCCGGGAGCCGCCGACGGGGGCCGGAGGCGGACCGCTCGGGCGTACGGGACCTCACCCGTACGGGGGTGGCGGGCCGGCCGGGCGGGGCCGCCGGACACGGACGGAAGGCCTGGTGGGCGCACATCCGGTGCGTTTGTCGCGGAAGCCGATTAAACGATGCGTTGCCGATCCTTTACCCACCCGGTCCGCAACTCCACCCACCCCGGGAGCGGTTGTACACGGCGTACTCAGCCGCTACCGCTTAGGAGCATCATGTCCCTCCCCCTGACCCGCCGGATCGCCCGCGCCGCGCTTCTCCTCGCAGCCGGTACCGCTCCCGTGGTCGGTGCGGCCGGCGCGGCCAGCGCCGCGGGCCTGGAATCCGTACCGCTGCTGGGCGCCGTCACCGCACCGGACGCCTCCACCGCCACCCAGGCCGTGGGCGCCGTCACGGAGGCCGTCCCGGCCGGCGCGACCGAGGCCGTCCCCGCCGCCGCCCCCGCCGGCGCGGTGGCGGGCGACGCGGGCGGGATGCTGGGCGGCCTGCCGGTCGCCGGGCAGCTGCCCGTGAAGGACCTGCCCGTCGGCCCGCTGCCGGTGAGCACCCTGCCCGTGGGCGGGCTGCCGCTCGGCGGCTGACCGCGGCGGAGCGCCGAAGGGGCCGGGAGCACGAACTCCCGGCCCCTTCGGGCCGTTCGGGGGCCGCGCGGGCCGTCCCGTCTCAGCCGAGGCGCTTGACCGCCGCCTCGACGCGCTCGTCGGTGGCGGTGAAGGCGACGCGGACGAACCTCGCGCCGGCCTCGCCGTAGAAGTCGCCCGGCGCGACCAGGATCCCGAGGGAGGCCAGGTGGGCGACGGTGTCCCAGCAGGGCTCGTCCCGGGTCACCCACAGGTAGAGGCTGGCCTCGCTGTGCTCGACGCGGAAGCCGTGCGCCTCCAGGGCCGTGCGCAGGGCCGCGCGGCGGGCGGCGTAGCGGCCGCGCTGCTCCTCGACGTGGGCGTCGTCGCCAAGCGCGGCGACGACTGCGGCCTGGACGGGGGCGGCGGTCATCATGCCGCCGTGCTTGCGGATCTCCAGCAGCTCGCCGAGGACGTCGGCGTCACCGGCGATGAACGCGGCGCGGTAGCCCGCCAGGTTGGACCGCTTGGAGAGCGAGTGGACGGCCACGATGCCCTCGTAGGAGCCGCCGCAGACCTCGTCGTGCAGGACGGAGACGGGCTCGGCCTCCCAGCCGAGTTCGAGGTAGCACTCGTCGCTGAAGAGCAGGACGCCGTGCTCGCGCGCCCAGGCCACGATCCGGATCAGCTCCTCCTTGGGGAGGACCTTCCCGGTCGGGTTGGACGGGGAGTTGAGCCACAGCAGCTTCACGCCGGCCGGGTCGAGCTCGGTGGGGTCGTCGTAGACCACGGGCTCGGCGCCGCACAGGCGCGCGCCGACCTCGTAGGTCGGGTAGGCGAGCCGGGGGTAGGCCACCTTGTCGCCGGCGCCCAGGCCCAGCTGGGTGGGCAGCCAGGCCACGAGCTCCTTGGAGCCGACCACGGGCAGCACGTTGCGGTGTCCGGCGGCGCTCGCGCCGAGCCGGCCGCGCAGCCAGCCGGTGATGGCGTCGCGCAGGGCGGGCGTGCCCCAGACCGTCGGGTAGCCCGGGGAGTCCGCGGCGCCGGTGAGGGCGCGCCGGATCAGCTCGGGGACCGGGTCCACCGGGGTGCCGACGGAGAGGTCGACGATGCCGTCCGCATGGGCCGCCGCCGTGGCCTTGTACGGCTCCAGCTTGTCCCAGGGGAAGGCGGGAAGACGGTCGGAAACTGCGGCCACGGTGGTCTCTGCTCTCTCTGGAGTGGCGGGGAAAACGGCTCGGTCCCGTGCGGCGTGGGTGCCGTACGGGACCGAAGGGCGCGTCTGCCGTGAACGGTCAGTGCTCGCCGGGGTTGATGTCGGCGGGCAGTGCGGCGACGAAGGGGTGGTCGCGCTCGATCAGACCGAGCTTGGAGGCACCACCGGGCGAACCGAGCTCGTCGAAGAACTCGACGTTCGCCTTGTAGTAGTCCTTCCACTCCTCCGGGGTGTCATCCTCGTAGAAGATGGCCTCGACCGGACAGACCGGCTCACACGCGCCGCAGTCGACGCACTCGTCCGGGTGGATGTACAAGGACCGCTGGCCCTCGTAGATGCAGTCGACGGGGCACTCTTCGATGCATGCCTTGTCCTTGACGTCGACACAAGGCTCCGCGATGACGTAGGTCACGCTCTCGTTCCTCCTCGGTAGGGCTGTCCATTCGCGCGGGAGCGCGGCGTCGTCGATGCCCGCACCTAGTATCTCCGTTCCCGGGCACGATCCGAACAGGAGGGGCGGACAGAGCTGTGGAAATCACTGCCGGAGGACTGCTGGAGATCCGTATCACCAAGGCTGACGTGGGGAAACGAGTCTCTGTACGACGGGTGGAGGAAGGGGGTCGGGTACCCCCCGTCTTCATGGACACCGTCGGGGTTCTCACATCCTGGAACGAGGGTGTGCTCACGATCACACGCAAGGACGGCGTGTCCGTCCGCATCGCGGAATCCTTGCTGGTGGCGGGCAAGACCGTGCCCCCGGCACCGGCCCGGCGCAGGGGTCCCGCGGCCTCCTTCGAGGAGCTCGCGCGGATCACGGCGCGGGCCTGGCAGCCGCTGGAGAGCCAGGCCCTGGGCGGCTGGACCCTGCGGGCGGCCGACGGGTTCACCCGGCGGGCCAACTCGGTGCTGCCGCTCGGCGACCCGGGCATACCCCTGGACGCGGCGCTCGCGCGGGTGGGCGACTGGTACGCGGAGCGCGGACTGCCCGCGTACGTCCAGGCGGCGACGGGCGCCGCCGGCACCCAGGAGCTGCTCTGCGCGGAGCTGGAGCGGCGCGGCTGGGTCAACGAGGTCTCGGCGGAGGTCCGGATCGGGGCGCTCGCGCCGGTCGGCGAAGCGGCGGACGAGGCGGACGAGGCGGCGGTGTCGGCCGTGGCGCTGACCCGGGCGCCGGACGAGGACTGGCTGGCCCGCTACGGCAAGGTCCGGGATCCGGAGCTGGCCCGGCGGATGCTGGTCGAGGGACCGTCGGTGTGGTTCGCCTCCCTCGACGGCGGCCGGGCGATCGGACGCTGCGTGGTGGACGGGCGCTGGGCCGGCTTCGCGGCGGTGACGGTCGATCCCGCCTTCCGGCGCCGCGGTCTCGCGACGGCCGTGATGACGGCGCTGGCCCGGCGGGCGCTGGAGGAGGGCGCGTCGGCGGCGTGGCTCCAGGTGGAGACCGGCAACCCGGGCGCGCGGGCCCTGTACGACGGGATGGGCTTCGCCACGCACCACGCCTACCACCACTTCCGGGGCGTCCGGTGAGCGCGGCGACGCGGGAGCTGTTCGCGGCGGAGGCCCGCTCCGAGCGGCCGGACCTCGCACAGCTGTGCCTGCTGCTGGCCGCGGAGGCCGACCCCGGGCTCGACGAACGGGCCATGGACCGGGCGCAGATCGAGCTCGACCGGCTGGCGGGGATGCTGCCGTACGGGCTGCGGGGCGCGCGGGCCTGGGCCTCGGCGGTGACCGAGCTGCTCGGCGGCCGGATGGGTTTCCACGGCACGCCGGCCGACTACGACCGGCTGTCGTCCTCCCTGCTGCACGAGGTGCTGCGGCGCCGTCGGGGACTGCCGATCCTGCTGTCGGTGGTGTGGCTGGAGGTGGCCCGGCGGGCCGGGGCGCCGGTGTACGGGCTGGGGCTGCCGGGGCACTTCGTGATCGGTTTCGGGGACCCGGAGGACGGGGTCGTCGCGGACCCGTTCGCGGGCGGGGCCTCCCTGGGGGCCGGGCCGGCGGAACTGGCCGCGGGGCCGCGCACGCCCGCCCGGACCCTGGACATCGTGCTGCGGATCCTGAACAACGTCCGGGCGTGGGCCTCTTCGCGGCCCGAGCAGTCGGGGGCCGCGCTGTGGGCGCTGGACCTGTCGCTGCTGCTGCCCTCGCATCCGGCGGCGCTGCGGTACGAGCGGGCGCGGCTGCTGGTGGAACGCGGGGCGTTCCGGGAGGGGGCGGGGGAGATGGAGGCGTACGCGGAGGTCATGGACGCCGTCGACGCGGTCGCGGCGGCCCGCATCCGCGCGGAAGCCGTCTCGGCGCGCGCCCTCCTGAACTGACCCGCTCCGCGGCCCCCCGCGCGGGGGGCCGTGGGTCAGAGCCAGCCCTTTTCCCGGGCCACCCGGACGGCTTCGGCGCGGTTGCGGGCGGCGAGCTTCTGGATCGCCGTCGAGAGGTAGTTGCGTACGGTGCCCTGCGAAAGGTGCAGGCGGGCCGCCAGTTCGGCGTTGGTCGCGCCGAACTCCGCCGCCCGCAGCACCTCCCGCTCCCGGTCCGTCAGCGGGTTCGCGCCCTCCGCCAGGGCCGCCGCCGCGAGCGTGGGGTCGATGACGCGCTCCCCCGCCAGGACCTTGCGCACCGCCGCCGCGAGCTGCGCGGCCGGCGCGTCCTTGACCAGGAACGCGGAGGCGCCCGCCTCCATCGCGCCGCGGAGGTAGCCGGGCCGGCCGAAGGTGGTCAGGATGACGATCTTGAGGGAGGGTTCGGCCCTGCGGAGCTCCGCCGCGGCCTCGATGCCCGTCATGCCCGGCATCTCGATGTCCAGGAGGGCCACGTTCACGTCGTGGCTCCGGGCCGCGGCCAGGACCTCGTCACCGCGCGCGACCTGCGCCAGCACCTCGATGTCGGGTTCCAGCCCCAGCAACGCGGCGAGCGCCTCGCGGACCATCGACTGGTCCTCGGCCAGCAGGATGCGGATCGGGGCGGCTTCGGTCATGAGGGCGATCCTAGGGGGACTCGGGCCAGTACGCGGAAGCCGGTCTTGCCCGCCGGGCCCGCCGACAGGCTGCCGCCGACCGCTTCCAGCCGTTCGGTCAGACCGGTCAGACCGTTGCCGGGGACGGCCGGGCCGCCCGCGCCGTCGTCGGTCACGGTCAGCTCCACCACGGGGCCGGCCAGCGTCTGGCTGGACGTCAGGGTGACGGTGCAGCGCTTGGCGCCGCTGTGCCGGACCACGTTCGTCACGGCCTCGCGCAGCGACCAGGCGAGGGCGGACTCCGTCTCCTCCGGCAGCTGCTCCGGGGCTCCGGCCGGCAGGTCGGCCGCGACCCCGGCCGCGGTCAGGGCCGTCCGGGCGCCCGCCAGCTCCCCGGGCAGAGTGGGCCGCCGATAGCCGCTCACGGCCTCCCGAACGTCGACCAGCGCCTGCCGGCAGACCTTCTCGATGTCCGCCACCTGGAGGGCGGCCCGGTCAGGGTGCTCGGGCAGCATCCGCCCGGCGAGCTCGCTCTTCAGCGTGATCAGCGACAGCGAGTGGCCCAGCAGGTCGTGCAGGTCCCGGGCCATCCGCAGGCGTTCCTCGTTCGCGGCGAGCTGCGCCACCGTGGCCCGGGCCTCGCGCAGTTCCATGGTGGTGCGGATCATCGCGCGGACCCCGACCATCGCGAAGCCGCCCATCAGGGCCGGGATCAGCAGCCCGGCCAGGTACTGGTCGCCGCCGGGCACGGACAGGGCCGTCGCGGTGAGCAGGGCGGTGGCCCCGGGGACCGTCCAGCGGGAGTACTCCCCCGGCAGCGCGGCCCCGGAGGAGATGGACACGTAGACGAAGAGGACGAGCCACTCCCGGCCCAGGGTCAGGGACAGCAGGGTGGCCTGTGCGGCGAGGACGGCCAGCGAGAGCAGCACCTTCGGGACGGCCACCTGGCGTCCCGTCCGCAGGACGAGGATCAGGTACCAGGCCACGAAGGCGGCGAGGCCGAGGGCACCGAGGACCCGGGCCCCGGTGCTGTGGCCGCCGCGGACCAGGTCGGTGACCGGGGCGCTGAGGTAGAAGAGCCACAGGCCCGTCCAGGTGAGCTTCACGATCTGGTGGCGGCGGGTCTCGGGGCGCACCCCGATGCGGACGCCGCCCGTCGCCCGGCCCATGTGGTCTTCCTCGTGCACCGTCACTGCCGTCACGCCTTCAGCGAGTCCTTGCGGTACAGCCAGGCGGCCGCACCGGTGAAGAGTACGAAGTACACGGCGAGGATCGCCACGTCCTTGGCGTGCGGCGCACCGCCCAGCTCGATGGCCTGGCCGAGCCCCGCGTAGGCGTGGGTCGGCAGCCACTCGCAGATGTTGCGGAGCCACTGCGGGAAGTTCGCGGTGGGCATCCACAGGCCGCCGAGGATCGAGAGGCCGAAGTAGAACAGCATCGTGATCGGGCGGACGGTGTCCCCGCTGGCCAGGTAGCCGATGGCCACGCCCAGCGCGGCGAAGACGAGGCTGCCCGCCCAGATCGAGCCGGTGAGGGCGAGCCACTGCCAGAGCTCGAAGCGCACGCCCTTGGCCGCGGCGGCGACGGCGAAGACGACCAGGATGGCCGGCAGGGACAGCACGCCCGCGCTGGCGGTCTTCGCGAGGACGTAGCCGCGGCCGGGCAGGGCGGTCAGCCGCAGCTGGCGGACCCAGCCCTGCTCCCGCTCCTTGGCGATGCGTTCGCTGTTGCCCATCAGGACGGCGGTCAGGGCGCCGAAGGAGGCCATGGCGACCATGTAGAAGGCGGGCATCGTCAGTTCGGTGCCCATGACCTTCGTCGTGCCGGACAGGGTGCCGCCGAGCATCAGGAAGAGGGCCGCCGGGTAGAGCACGGTGAAGAACAGGTACTTCTTGTTGCGCAGCGCGCGGGTTATCTCCAGCTTGACCAGCTGGTACGTTCCGGCGTTCATCGGGTGGCCTCCTCGGCCTCGGTGAGGGCGATGAAGGCCTGCTCCAGGCCGAGGCCCGCGACCTCCAGGTTCCGGGGGTACAGGCCGAGCGCGTACACGGCGTGGACGGTCGCGTCGGCGTCGCGCGACTGGAGCTTGACGGTGGCGCCGCGCCGTTCGAAGGCGGTCAGGCCCGGCAGGGCGCGCAGGGTCTGTTCGTCGGTGTCGGCGTCGATGCCGTCGAGGTCGAAGGCGATCTTGCGGGCTCCGGCCTTCGCCTTGATCTCGGCGGCGGTGCCGTCGGCGAGGAGCCGGCCCTTGCTGAGCACGAGCACCCGGTCGGCGATGGCGTCCGCCTCTTCCAGGTAGTGCGTGGCGAACAGGACCGTGCGGCCCCGGTCGGCCTGCTCGCGCATCGTGGCCCAGAAGGCCTGGCGGGAGGTGACGTCCATGCCCGTGGTGGGCTCGTCGAGGACGATCAGGTCGTTCTGGCCCGCGGTGGCGAGGGCGAAGCGGACCCGCTGCTCCTGGCCGCCGGAGAGCTTGTTGACCTTCCGGCCGGCGATGTCGGCGACCCCGGCGCGGGTGAGGACCTCGTCCACGGGGAGCGGACGCGGGTGCAGGGCACAGCCGAGCGAGACCAGCTCGCGTACGGTCACCTCCTCCATCAGGCCGCCGCTCTGGAGCATCGCGCCGACCCGTCCGGCGGCGAGTGCCTCGCGGGGGGTGGTGCCGAAGAGGCGGACCTCGCCGGAGTCGGCGGGGCGCAGGCCCAGCAGGAGGTCGAGGGTGGAGGACTTGCCCGCGCCGTTCGGGCCGAGGAGTGCGACGGTTTCACCCGGGTGGAGTTCGAGGGAGAGGCCGTCGACCGCGCGGACCTTGCCGTAGCTCTTGGTCACGTTCTGGAAGCTCACCACCGGGCCGTCGGTGGTGCCCGGGGCGGCGGGGTGCGCCGAGGTCGTCGTCATGTCCCAAGGTTCGCCCGTACGGGGGCGGGCCCGGCAGTGTCGGCGGTCGTGACTGCGGCATGACGGATGTCATGCCGTGGACATGACGCGCACGTGCGGCGGCCCCTCACCCGGTTCCGGGGAGGGGCCGTCGCGGCGGTGCGGGGACCGTCAGCCGGCGTTGGTGTCGATGGTCCCGGTCCGCTCGGCGGGGGTCTTGCCGAGGAGCGCCTTGCCGAGGGCGCCGACGACGTCCTGCGGGGTGACGGCGGTCTTCGCGCCGGTGCCCCGCGTGATCATGATCCCGTCGAAGGTGTTGCCGTAGGTCGCCTTCAGGGCCTCCAGGTCGTACTTCTCGACGAGGCGGCCGTTGACCGGGGTCATGCTGAGGATCTTGGGCAGGGACTTGGCGCCGAAGGGCAGCGACTTGGTGCCCGCCTTGACGGTCGCGGGGCCGGACATCGCCGGTTCGGCGAACTCCTTCATGGCCCGGTCCAGTTCCGCCTGGGTGATGGTGGGTTCCACGGTGGCGGTGGGCAGTTCGACGGGCCCGGCCTTGCCGGAGGCGACCAGCTCGCGGAAGGCCTCGGTGACCTTGGCGACCGAACCGTCGACGTCGAGGCCGGTGCCCGCCTTGCCGGGGACGGCGACGGGCTTGCCGGTGTCGAACTTGATGGTGCCCTCGGTGGCCGAGCCGGCGGTGCCGGCCAGCTCCTGGAGGGCGACCCGCAGCTTCTCCTCGTCGACGGGCATGACGGCGGTGGCCGTCCGCTCGACGCCGAAGAGCGAGCCGATGACGGTGACGGGGTTGTAGTCGCTGCCCGCCGCGTTGCGGACCGTGGTCTGGCTGTCGAGGGTCAGGCCGGCCTTCTCGGGCTTCAGCTCGACCTGCTTGCCGCCCACGCTGAGCTGGAGCGGGGCCGCGGCGCGGGCACCGAAGGCGGCCTGGACCTTGGCGACGGCCTCGTCGCGGCTGCCGCCGATGTCCTGTCCGAGGACGGTGGTGCCCTTGGGGACGTCGGAGTGGTTCAGCAGCAGGCCGGCGCCGTACGTCAAGCCGCCGAGGAAGACGACCGCGCCGCCGAGCAGGACCAGCTTGGAGCGGCCCTTCTTCTTGGCGGGCGCGGCGGCCTTGGGGGGTGCGGGCCGGGGGGCCGGCGCCGGCGCGGGCTTCTTGCCCACCGGCGCCGGGGCGGGCACGGGCACGTTCTGCCGCGGCGGCTGCGGGCCGGGGGGCGGCGAGAGCGGGCCGGGCCCGGGGGCCGGGGTGTGCGGGGCCTCGGGTCCGGGCCAGCGCGGGGGCTCGTCGGCCCGTACGGGGACGGTCCCCATCGCGGGCCCGCCGGTCGGCCCGTCGGGTTCCGCGAAGGCCGGGAAGGCCTCCGTGACGGGGCCGCCGTCGTACGCCGGGTAGGCGGGCGCGCCGACGCCGGGGCCACCGGGCACGGGCGCGAACCCGCCGCCGCTGCCGTGCGGGGCCGGGGGCTGCGGGTTCCCGGGCGCCGCCGGCGGTGCGAAGCCCGCGCCGGCGCCCGCCGGGGAGCCGTAGCTCGCGCCGGGCGGCCCGGGGGCCGGGGCGGGAGCCGGGGCCGGCGCGGGAGCCGGCGCGGGCTCGGGGCCCGAGGACTTGCGCGGGGCGAACCAGTTGCTGGCCGGCTCCGGCGCGCCGCCCTGGCCGGCCGGCGCTCCCGGCGCTCCCGGCGCGGGCGCGCCGGGTGCGGCCGGCGCGGCCGGCCCTGCGGGTGCGGCCGGCGGCAGGGCCGGGGACGGCGCGGCGGGCGGGGCCTGGCGTGCCGGGGCGGGCGCCGGGGACGGCGCGGCGGCGTCCCGCTCCGGGGCGGCGCCGCCCTTGACTTGCTTGCGCACGACCACGGGCGGGATCGGCCGCGAACCCGGGATGTTGATCCGGATCCGGGTCGTCAGGGTGGTCTCGGTCTTCGGCCCGTCGTTGTCGGGCGTGGACGGGTTCGACGTCACAGGATTCTCCTCCGGGGCGGTCGTCGCGCCGGGCCCGGTCGGCACAGTCGTGGACGGATGGCGGCCGGTTCCGTACGGCGGTGTACCCGAGGGGTAGGCGGCTCCACCGTGCCCGTGGGGCCCGGGGGACGAACTGTCAGTTTCACGACTCAAGGCAGGTTCTCCCGGTTGGCTCCGCCGCCCGTCATACCGTGCGCGGGCAGCTCGGCGGCCCGTCCACCATACTGGCCGCCGCCCGCACGCAACTGTCCACCGGGAATCAAGCGTTCCTCTTCGCTCGGCGCGCCGCCGCTCCCGAGGGTGCGTCAAACCCCCGCAACCCGTCCCCGATCGGGGAACGGCGGAGTTCAGCCAGCCCTCAGCCGCGGGACCGGGAGGCCTGAACCGGCCCTTCCAGGGCACCGCGCATCGTGGCGCAGATCACAGCGACCACACATCCCCCCAAAAGGTATGCGTACGTGCCGATTCCGGAGGAACCGAGCAGGAAGTCGCCTTCGGGGCGCGGGACGCTGAGCAGGACGTAGGACAGGAACCAGCCGGCCGCCGCCGCCCCCACCCCGAGCCCCGAGCCGAGCGCGATCCGGGCGCCGAGGAAGAGCCCGGACAGGGCCAGCAGGGCGAGCAGCAGCCCGGCCGGGAACCAGAGGTCCACCACGAGCCAGCCGGCCGCGCCGGTGAGGACGCCGAGGACGAGCAGGCCGAGCAGGGCGGCGATCCGGCCGGGGGTCCAGGACGCGTTCACGCCTCCACCCCCGCGAAGAGGTCCCGCTCGCGGGTGCCGGCCGGCGCTCCCGGCTCGCCCGCGGCGAGTTCGTAGTACTCCCGGACGAACAGCGGCTGGGCCAGGTCGTTGGAGAGGGCGAAGAAGGGGCCGTCGACGGCGACCTGGGTGGCGTGCGCGCGCATCGCGGCCGCCTTCGCCCCGGCCAGTCCGCGCCCGTCGTCGTCCCCGATCTCGGCGGTGATCCGCTCGTCGTCGACCACGCCGGGGACGTCGTCCAGGCTCGCGGTGCCGGGGAAGGGGGCCCCGGTGGCCCGCAGGTGCGCGAAGCCCTCCTCGGCGACCGAGCGCGGCACCCGGTTCCAGTACAGCTTCGCGACCGCGTGCGGGGCGCCGAGCTCGGGGCGGTACGCGGCCTCGGCGGCCAGCTCCGCGCCGCGGGTCGCGACGCGGTGGGCCTGGATGTGGTCGGGGTGGCCGTAGCCGCCGTCGGGGTCGTAGGTGACGAGCACCTGCGGGCGCAGCTCCCGGATCACCTCGGCCAGGTACCCGGCGGCCTCGTCCAGGTCGGCGGACCAGAAGGCGCCGGGCCGGGTGTTCTGCGGGGCGCCCATCATCCCGGAGTCCCGGTAGCGCCCGGCGCCGCCGAGGAAGCGGTGGTCGCCGACCCCGAGCTCCTTCATGGCGGCGGCCAGTTCGCCGACCCGGAAGGGGCCGAGCGCGTCGTCCCGGTCCGGCGCCAGGTGCGCCAGCTCCGCCGGGATGACCTCGCCCTCCTCGCCGAGCGTGCAGGTCACCAGCGCGACGTGGGCACCCTCGGCCGCGTACTTGGCCATGGTGACGCCGTTGTTGATCGACTCGTCGTCCGGGTGCGCGTGCACGAGGAGCAGACGACGGGCGGGAAGACCGTTCATGGGGCCAGCCTACGATCAGGAGCTAGAGCTTGAGGCCACTGATCATGCTCGCCACGTTGGACGTGAGCTGGCTGAGCGTCGGAGCGATCGTCGAGCTCGCCAGGTAGAACCCGAGCAGCACGCAGACAAAGGCGTGCCCCGCCTTCAGTCCCGACCTCCGGACCAGAAGGAAGACGACGATCGCCAGCAGCACCACGGCCGAGATCGAGAGTGCCACGGCGTTTCACCTCCACGTCGAGCGGACATCGGTACGCGTACTCGTGCTCGGCGGAGTCATACCCACCGTGCGCTACGGATCATAACTATCCGTACCAGCGCATCGATCGAATTCCGGCAGCACGAGGGGCGCATGCCGCGCACGTACGGGGGCATACGGGGGCCGGCCGGCGGGCCGTCGCGGCACCCGGGGGCGCCGGAGGGGCCCGTACGGACGGTTCCCGGCCAGTGGGGCCGGTTCCGAACTCGGGGCAGAATCGGTCAAGTCACCCCCGCCGGAAGCACGTTGTGGTGGCCGGAACCCGATCCGGGCCCCGTGGGCACGGTGGCGCAAAATAGCCGGTCGGACGGCCGGGCTCCGGCGCGCCCCCGCGCTACGGCCCCGCGTCCCCCGGCGCGGCCGGAGACGGCGGCGGGGGCGGCGGCGCGGGCGGCACCACCTGCTTCTCGGCGGCGAAGTGACAGGCCGACGGATGGGCGGCCGGGCCCGAGGTGAAGACGGGCGGCACCGCCAGCAGCGGGACCTCGGTGGTGCAGCGCGCCTCGGCCTTCCAGCACCGGGTGCGGAAGCGGCAGCCCGAGGGCGGGTTCGCCGGTGAGGGGACGTCCCCGGAGAGGATGATCCGTTCGCGGTGGGCACGCGCGCCGGGGTCGGGCACGGGCACGGCGGAGAGCAGCGCCTGGGTGTACGGGTGGGTGGGGTGGTCGTAGATCTGCGTGTCGGTGCCGATCTCGGCGAGCCGGCCGAGGTACATGACGCCGACCCGGTCGGAGATGTGCCGGACGATCGAGAGGTCGTGCGCGATGAACACGTACGACAGGTCGAACTCGTCCTGGAGGCGGGCCAGCAGGTTGACCACCTGGGCCTGGACGGAGACGTCGAGGGCGGAGACGGGCTCGTCCGCGACGATGACCTCGGGACGCAGGGCCAGCCCCCGGGCGATGCCGATGCGCTGGCGCTGGCCGCCGGAGAACTGGTGCGGGTAGCGGTTGATGTACTCGGGGTTGAGGCCGACCACGTCGAGCAGGTCCTGCACCTTGCGGCGCCGGTCGCCCTTGGGGGCCACCTCGGGGTGGATCTCGTAGGGCTCCCCGATGATGTCGCCGACCGTCATGCGCGGGTTCAGCGAGGTGTACGGGTCCTGGAAGACCATCTGGATGTTGCGCCGGACGGACTTGAGGGCCTTGCCGGACAGCTTGGTGATGTCCTGGCCCTTGTACGAGATCGAGCCCGCGGTCGGGCGTTCCAGGTTGACCAGCATCTTGGCGACGGTGGACTTGCCGCAGCCGGACTCGCCGACGATGCCGAGGGTCTCGCCCTGGGCGAGGTCGAAGGAGACCCCGTCGACGGCCTTGACCGCGCCGATCTGCTTGCGGAAGAGGATGCCCTGGGTGAGCGGGTAGTGCTTGACCAGGTCGCGGACCTCCAGGATGGGCTCAGCCACCGAGGCACTCCTTCCAGAAGAAGCAGGCGCTGGCCCGGTCCGGGGCGACCTCCGCCAGCGGCGGGACCTCGGCGCGGCAGGCGGCGCGGGCCATCGGGCAGCGCGGGTTGAAGGCGCAGCCGGGCGGGATGTGCAGCAGGTTGGGCGGCAGGCCCTTGATGGCGTAGAGCTCCTGGCCCTTCTGGTCCAGGCGCGGGATGGAGTCGAGCAGCCCGCGGGTGTAGGGGTGGGCGGGGGCCCCGTAGATGGCGTGCACGGGCGCCGACTCGACGATCCGGCCCGCGTACATGACGGCGATCTTGTCGGCGACGTCGGCGACGACGCCGAGGTCGTGGGTGATCAGGATCAGGCCCATGTTGAGCTCGCGCTGGAGCTCGGCGAGCAGGTCCATCACCTGGGCCTGGACGGTGACGTCGAGGGCGGTGGTGGGCTCGTCGGCGATGATCAGGGAGGGTTCCAGGGCGAGCGCCATGGCGATCATGATGCGCTGGCGCATGCCCCCGGAGAACTGGTGCGGGTAGTCCCCCACGCGCTCCTTCGCCGCCGGGATCTTGACCCGGTCCATCAGCTCGACGGCCTTGGCCCGGGCGTCCTTGCGGGACATCCCGCGGTGGACCTCGTACATCTCGCCCAGCTGGGCGCCGACGCTGAGCACGGGGTTGAGGGAGGAGAGGGCGTCCTGGAAGATCATCGCCATCTCGGCGCCGCGCACCTTGCGGCGCTCCTCCTCCTTCATCTTCAGGAGGTCCTTGCCCTTGAAGAGGATCTCGCCGCCCGCGATCCGGCCGGGCGGCACGTCCAGGATGCCCATCACGGCCTGGGCGGTGACGGACTTGCCGGAGCCGGACTCGCCCAGCACGGCGAGGGTCTCGCCCTCGGCGACCGAGTAGTTCACCCCGTTGACGGCCTTCGCGACGCCGTCGCGGGTCTTGAACTCCACGTGCAGGTCGCGGACTTCGAGCAGCATCTCCCGACTCACTCCTCAGCGCAGCTTGGGGTCGAGGGCGTCGCGCACCGCGTCGCCGAGCATGATGAAGGCGAGCACGGTGATGCTCAGCGCCCCGGCGGGATAGAGCAGCATGTGCGGGGCGTTGCGGATCTGGGAGGCGGCGTTCGAGATGTCGATGCCCCAGGAGACGGTGGGCGGGCGCAGGCCCACGCCGAGGAACGACAGGGTGGCCTCCAGCGCGATGTAGGTGCCCAGGGCGATGGTGGCGACGACGATGACGGGGGCGACGGCGTTGGGCGCCACGTGCCGCAGCATCATGCGGGCGTTGCCGGCGCCGAGGGCGCGGGCGGCCTGGACGTAGTCGTTCTGTTTGGCGGTGATCACCGAGCCGCGGGCGATGCGCGCGAGCTGTGGCCAGCCGAGCAGCACGATGAAGCCGACGACGGGCCACACGGTGGTGCTGGTGACCACGGAGAGGAAGACCAGGCCGCCGAGGATGACGGGGATGCCGAAGAAGATGTCGGCGACCCGGGAGAGCAGCGAGTCGCCCCAGCCGCCGAAGAAGCCGGCGAGCCCGCCGAGCAGCGAGCCCAGCAGGGCGGCGCCGAGCGTGGCGCAGACGCCGACGGTGATGGAGGCGCGCGCCCCGTAGACCGTGCGCGTGTAGACGTCGCAGCCCTGGGTGTCGTAGCCGAAGGGGTGGCCCGGTCCGGGGCCCTGCTGGGACTTGGACAGTTCGCAGTGCAGGGGGTCGCCGCTCGCGATGAGCTGGGGCCAGATCGAGATGACGACGAGGAAGAGGATCAGCAGCGAGGAGATGATGAAGACGGGGTTGCGGCGCAGCTGGTGCCAGGCGTCGGACCAGAGGCTGCGCGCCTTCTCGCCGGGTCCGCCGCCGGGTCCGGGGACCTTCTCCAGGCTCTCGGCCTCTTCCAGGGCCAGGTCCATGGCCCCTCCCTGGCCGGTGGGCGAGACCGCCTCGCGCGGGCGGGGGCCCACGGGGTCGTACCCGCCGGGCCCTTCGGGACGCTCGGGGTCAGGCATACCGGATCCTCGGGTCCAGGACCGCGTAGAGCAGGTCGACGAGCAGGTTCGCCAGCAGGAAGACGATCACGAGGATGGTCACGAAGCCGACCACGGTCGGGGAGTTGTTGCGCAGGATCCCCTGGTAGAGCTGGTAGCCGACGCCGTGGATGTTGAAGATCCGCTCGGTGACGATGGCCCCGCCCATCAGGGCGCCGATGTCGGTGCCGATGAAGGTGACGACGGGGATCAGGGAGTTGCGCAGCAGGTGGCGGGTGACGACCCGGCGGCGCGGCAGGCCCTTGGCGGTCGCGGTGCGGACGTAGTCGGCCTTCACGTTCTCGGCGATGGAGGTCCGCGAGAGCCGGGTGACGTACGCGAGGGAGACGAGCGCGAGGACGATGCCGGGCAGGATCAGCTCGCTGAAGGGGGCGTCCGGGGAGACGGTGGGCCGTACCCAGCCCCATTTGACGCCGAAGAGGTACTGGAGGAGGTAACCGGTGACGAAGGTGGGCACCGAGATCACGACGAGGGTCAGCACCAGCAGGCTGGTGTCGATCGCCTTGCCCCGGCGCAGTCCGCTGACCACGCCGAGGGTGATGCCGACGACGATCTCGATGAGGATCGCGACGATCGTCAGCCGCAGGGTGACGGGGAAGGCCGAGGCCATCAGCTCGGTGACCGGCTGCCCGTTGAAGGCCGTGCCGAAGTCTCCCTGGAAGATCTGCCCCATGTAGTGCAGGTACTGCTTCCACAGCGGCTGGTCGAGGTACAGGTCCTTGCGGATCCTGGCGGCGGTGGCGGGGTCGGGGGCCTTGTCGCCGAAGAGGGCCGCGACGGGGTCGCCGAGGGCGTACACCATGAAGAAGATCAGGAAGGTGCTGCCGATGAACACCGGGATCATCTGGAGCAGCCGCCGGATCACATAACGTCCCATGGACTGCTCCAGGATCGATCCGTGGTGGGGGTCAGCTGACCTTGATCTGGTTGTAGACGGGGACGCTGAACTGGTTCAGGGCGACCTCGGAGATCCGCTCGGAGTGCCCGGCGCTGCCGTTCTGGTACCAGAGGGGGATGGACGGCATCTGTTCGGCGAGGATCTTCTCCGCGTCCTGGAACTTCCCGACCGCCTTGGCGGCGTCGCTCTCCTGGTTGGCCTCGTCGACGAGCTTGTCGAACTCCGGGCTGCTGAACTTGCCGTAGTTCGAGGAGGCGCCGCTGTAGTACAGCGGCTGGAGGAAGTTCTGGATCAGCGGGTAGTCGGCCTGCCAGCCGGAGCGGAAGGGGCCGGTGAGCTTGAAGGCGCTCTGCTGGTTGCGGAAGTCCGCGAAGGTGCCGACGGGGTTGACGGTGCAGACGGGTCCCTCGCCGAGCGCGTTGTTGACGCTGTTGCAGACGGCGTCCATCCAGTCGCGGTGGGAGCCGGTGTCCACGTTGGAGGTCAGCGTGACCTTGCCGCCGGGCAGGCCGCCGGCCTCCTGGATGAGCTTCTTCGCGGCCACCGGGTCGAACTTGCAGGCGTCCCCGCAGGCGGTGGCGCTGAAGCCGCCCTTCTCGCCGAGGGCCGGGGAGGTCCAGTCCTTGGCGGGGGTGCGGGTCTCGCGGAAGATCTGCTGGGTGATCTCGTCGCGGTTGATGGCCATCGAGATGCCCCGGCGGACCTTCTCCATGCCCTCCTTGCCCCACTGCGGGTCGTAGAGCGGGAAGGTGAGGGTCTGGATGATGAGGGCGGGCTGGTTGATGTACCGGTCGCCGAGGTCGTTCTTGACGTTCTTCAGCTGCTGCGCCGGGATGTCGTCGACCAGGTCGAGGTTGCCGGAGATCAGGTCCGTGTACGCGGTGTTGTTGTCGGTGTAGACCTTGAGGTCGACGCCGCCGTTCTGCGCCTTGTCCTCGCCGGTGTAGCCGTCCCAGGCGCGCAGCTTCATGCCGGTGCCCTTGGTGTACGAGTCCACCGTGTACGGGCCGTTGCCGACGGGCTTGTTCAGCCAGGCGGCGTGGTCGGTGAAGAAGGCCTTGGGCAGCGGCGAGAAGGCCTGGTAGCCGAGGGTCTCGGGCCAGGTGGAGAACTTCGACTTCAGGGCGACGGTGAAGGTCCGGGCGTCCTTGACGACCAGGCCGGACATGGTCTTGGCCTTGGGCTCCCCGGAGGCGGGGTGGAGGTCCGCGTAGCCGACGATGTCGGAGAAGAACGGCGAGTTGTTCTGCTTGTTGCGCACGTCCGCGCCGTAGTTCCAGGCGTCCACGAAGGACTGCGCGGTGACCGGCTCGTCGTTGCTGAACTTCCAGCCGTCCTTCAGTGTGATGGTGAAGTTCTGGCTGTCCGCGGTGTCGATCTTCTCGGCGAGCATGTTGTTGGCCGCGCCGGTCTTCGGGTCGTAGCGCTTGAGGCCCCGGAAGAGCATGTCGAGGACCTTGCCGCCCTGCACCTCGTTGGTGTTGGCGGGTTCCAGCGGGTTCTGGGGGTCGCCCCAGGAGGAGCTGACGATCCCTTCGGCACCACCACCGCCGCCGCTGTCGCTTCCGCCGCCGCAAGCCGTCGCCGCGAGGGCGACGGCCACCGCACATGCGGCCCACTTGGCGTGGGTGGCTCCGCGCATGGAGTGCCTCCTAGGGGTACCGGGACTCGCTTCGGGGCCAATGTCACCCCATGGGAGTCCCGGCACACCCCCGGTTCGACCGATTGCACCCCCGCGCCCCCCGGCTGTCACCCCTGCGAGTGCAAAGGCAGCTCCCAGGTGTCCACGGCGTAGTGCGGCCGCATGCCGTGCGCCTCGTAGAGCGCGAGCGCGCCGGTTTCGTTCGCGGTGTCCACTCCCAGGCCCACCGTGCCGCGGCCGCGGGCCGCGTAGACGGCGAAGCCGTGGCGCAGCAGGAAGCCGCCGATGCCGCGTCCGCGCAGGCCCTCCCGTACGCCGAGGTGGCTGAGCCAGCCCATGCTGGTGCGGTCGTCGCGGGTCAGGAGCACGGCGGCGTCGCCCTCGCCGGGCAGGCTCGCGATCCACACCAGGGACCAGTCGAGGGCGCGGGCGCCCAGGTGGTCCAGCCAGGGCCCGTACGCGCGCGGGGCGTGGCCGAAGTGCGCGGCGAAGGTCTCCTCGACCAGGGCGTGGGCCCGGCGGCGGTCGGCGCCGTCGGCTCCGCAGTGGCGCAGGGTCAGTCCGGCGGGCCGGGCCGGCGCGGCCGCGTCGGCCGGGGTGAGGCGGCGGGTCAACACCTGGTGGCGGCGCACGGCGCGGTAGCCGCGGCCGGTCAGGAGGGCCGGGTCCAGGGTGGGGCCGGCGCCCAGCTGGACGCGCAGCCGCGGCCGGGCGGAGCCGGCGGCCATCGCCCGGGCGCGGGCCTCCATCAGCTCCAGCAGCCGCCCGGCCGCACCGGGCCGGCCGGGCAGGGCGTAGAGGTCGCCGTCGATCCGGCCCGGCCCGGAGTCGTTCCAGACGAGGGCGTAGGCGACGGGGCGGCCGCCCCGCAGGGCGAGCCAGGAGTCGGCGGCCAGGTCCACGCCGGGGTGGCTGAGGTCGGCCTGCACGGTGCCGAGGTCGGTTTCGGGTCTGCCGATCTCGATGACGTCGACGGCGTTGAGCAGTGCGCAGATGTCGGAGGCGTCCCCGGGGCCGGCGGGCCGGACGGTCAGCGTGTCGGTCATCGGCCCACTCTGGGACGCGCCCGGGGGCGCCCGCAAGCCGCGCCCGCCGTGCCCGTGGCAGGGGACGCGGCGGGGAACGCGCCGGGGCGCCCGGGCCGGAAGGTTCCGGCCCGGGCGCCCCGGGATGCGTACGGAGTGGGTCAGACGGCCAGGACGGCCTTCTCCTCCGCGAAGTGGCACGCCGACTCGTGGGAGGCCGGAGTGTCCACGCCCAGGAAGCGCGTCGGGATCGCCAGCACGGGCTCCTCCGTGGCGCACTTCTCCTCCGCCTTCCAGCAGCGGGTGCGGAAGCGGCAGCCCGAGGGCGGGTTGGCGGGCGAGGGGACGTCACCGGTGAGGATGATGCGCTCGCGGGCCTCGCGGACCTCGGGGTCCGGCACCGGCACGGCGGAGAGCAGTGCCTGCGTGTACGGGTGGGTGGGGTGCTCGTAGATCTCGGCGTCGGAGCCGATCTCGGCCATCTTGCCCAGGTACATGACGCCGACGCGGTCGGAGATGTGCCGGACGATCGACAGGTCGTGCGCGATGAAGAGGTAGGAGAGGTTGAACTCGTCCTGGAGCTTCCCCATCAGGTTGATGACCTGCGCCTGCACCGACACGTCGAGCGCGGAGACCGGCTCGTCGCAGATGATGATCTCCGGGTTGAGCGCGAGGCCGCGGGCGATGCCGATGCGCTGGCGCTGGCCGCCGGAGAACTGGTGCGGGTAGCGGTTGATGTACTCGGGGTTGAGGCCCACGACGTCCAGGAGTTCCTGGACCTTGCGGCGCCGGTCGCCCTTGGGAGCCACCTCGGGGTGGATCTCGAAGGGCTCCCCGATGATGTCGCCGACCGTCATGCGCGGGTTCAGCGAGGTGTACGGGTCCTGGAAGACCATCTGGATGTTGCGGCGGACGGCCTTCAGGGCGCGGCCGGACAGCTTGGTGATGTCCTGGCCCTTGTAGAAGACCTCGCCGGCGGTGGCCCGCTCCAGGTTCATCAGCAGCTTGGCGACGGTGGACTTGCCACAGCCGGACTCGCCGACGATGCCGAGGGTCTCGCCCCGGTACAGGTCGAAGGAGATCCCGTCGACGGCCTTGACCGCGCCGACCTGCTTCTTGAACAGGATGCCCTGGGTCAGCGGGAAGTGCTTGACGAGGTTGCGGACCTGGAGGATCGGCTCGCCCTTGGGCTTGGTGACCTCAGCCATGGATCTGCTCCTTCCAGAAGTGGCACGCGCTGCTGCGGCCGGGCAGCTCGCCGCCGTCGCGCTCGGTCACCTGGTGCAGGACCGGCACGTCCGTACGGCAGATGTCCTGCGCCTTGGGGCAGCGCGGGTTGAAGGCGCAACCCGAGGGGATGTTCAGCAGGTTGGGCGGGAGGCCCTTGATCGCGTAGAGCTCCTGGCCCTTCTGGTCCAGGCGCGGGATCGAGTCCAGCAGGCCCCGCGTGTACGGGTGCGCCGGGCGCTTGTAGATCTCGTGGACCGGGGCGTTCTCGACGATCCGGCCGCCGTACATGACGGCGATCTTGTCCGCGACGTCGGCGACGACGCCGAGGTCGTGGGTGATCAGGATCAGGCCCATGTTCATCTCGCGCTGGAGCTCCGCGAGCAGGTCCATCACCTGGGCCTGGACCGTCACGTCGAGAGCCGTGGTGGGCTCGTCGGCGATGATCAGGTCCGGCTCCAGGGCCATCGCCATGGCGATCATGATGCGCTGGCGCATGCCGCCGGAGAACTGGTGCGGGTAGTCACCCACGCGCGCCTTGGCGGCGGGGATCTTCACCCGGTCCATGAGCTCGACGGCCTTGGCCGTGGCGTCCTTCTTGGACATGCCGCGGTGCACCCGGAACATCTCGCCGAGCTGGGTGCCGACGGTGTGCACCGGGTTCAGCGAGGACAGCGCGTCCTGGAAGATCATGGCGATCTTCTGGCCGCGGATCTTGCGGAAGTCCTCGGCCGGGAGCTTCAGCAGGTCCTGGCCCTGGAACAGGATCTCGCCGTGCGGGATCTTGCCGGGCGGCATGTCGAGGATGCCCATGATGGCCTGCGCCGTCACGGACTTGCCCGAGCCGGACTCGCCGAGGACGGCGAGGGTCTCGCCGGCGTTCACGGAGTACGAGACTCCGTTGACGGCCTTGGCGATTCCGTCGCGGGTGTGGAACTCGACGTGCAGGTCGCGCACTTCGAGCAGGGGGGTCCCCTCCGGCGCCGAGCGGGGCGCGGGGACGTTCGAGGTCTTGCTGATAGTGGTCAACGTACGCCCTTCCTCAGCGCAGCTTCGGGTCGAGGGCGTCGCGCACCGCGTCGCCGACCATGATGAACGCGAGCACGGTGATGCTCAGCGCGGCGGCCGGGAAGAGGAGCACGTGCGGTGCCTGGAGCCAGCGCACCGAGGCGTCGCTGACCATCAGGCCCCAGGAGATGCCGGGGGGCTGGACGCCGATGCCGAGGTACGACAGGGCCGCCTCCGCACCGATGTACACACCGAGGCTGATCGCGCCGACGACGATCACGGGGGCGATGGCGTTCGGCAGGATGTGGCGCATGGTGATGCGCATCGTGCCGGCGCCGAGGGCGCGCGCCGCGACCACGTAGTCGTTGTTCTTGTTCTGCAGGACCGAGGACCGCATGATGCGGAAGATCTGCGGCCAGCCCAGGGTGGCGAGCACGACGGACACCGTCCAGGCATTGCCCTTGCCGAGGCCCGACATGATCAGCATGCCGCCGAGGAGCAGCGGGATGGCGAAGAAGATCTCGGTGAAGCGGGACAGCAGGCTGTCGACCATGCCGCCGACCCAGCCGGCCAGCAGGCCGAGCGCGCCGCCGACGACGATCACCAGGGTGGTGGTGACGATGCCGACGATGATCGAGTTGCGGGCCGCCCACACGGTACGCGTGTAGACGTCGCAGCCCTGGACGTCGAAGCCGAACCAGTGGTCGGCGCTCGGCTTCTTCAGGGAGTCCTGGAGCTGGCAGGCGCCGGCGGTGAACGGGCTGCCCGGGGTGAACCACTGCGGAACGGCGGACAGCACGATCAGCAGCAGGACCAGGGCGGAACCGATCAGGAAGATCGGGTTGCGGCGGAGGTCCGCGACGGCGTCCGACCAGAGGCTGGCCTCGCGCTCCTTCTTGGGCTTCTTGCCGGAGGGGGCGACCGGGCCGCTGGAGGAGGGCGCGCCGGCGGTCTTGGTGTCGGTCAACTCGTCCCCCACCGTAGTTGTCTCACGCATAGCGGATCCTCGGGTCGAGCACGGCGTACAGCATGTCCACGATCAGGTTGGCGACGAGGTAGACGATGATCAGGAGCGAGACGACGCCCACGATCACGGTGCCTTCCTTGCGGTAGACCGACTCGGCCAGCAGACCGCCGACGCCGTGGATGTTGAAGATCTTCTCCGTGATGACCGCGCCACCCATCAGCGAGCCGAGGTCGGCGCCGAGGAAGGTGACGATCGGGATGAGCGCGTTGCGCAGCGCGTGACGGCCCACGACGCGACGGCGGGGCAGGCCCTTGGCCGTGGCGGTGCGGACGTAGTCGGCGCGCATCGTCTCCATGAGGCTGGTACGGGTCAGTCGCGCCACGTACGCCAGCGAGGTCGAGGCGAGCACCAGTGCCGGGAGCAGGTAGGCGCGGATGCCGTCGTTCTCGTTGAAGGAGACGGGGAAGAAGTCGATGCCCCAGCTGTTCTTCAGCTGCACGCCGAGCGTCAGCTGGAGGATGAAGCCGCTCACGAAGACCGGGATCGAGATGACCAGGAGCGTGGAGAGGAGCACGAGCTGGTCGAGGAACTTGCCGCGGCGCAGGGCGGCCATGATGCCGGCCAGGACGCCGACGACGGCCTCGATCAGGAAGGCCACGATCGCCAGGTTCATCGTGTAGGGGAAGGCTTCGGTGATCTTGTCCCAGACGGAGCGTCCGGTCAGGGTCTCGCCGAAGTTGCCCTGTACCAGGTTGGAAATGTAGTTCCAGTACTGGGACAGGAAGGAGTCGTTGAGGTGGTACTTCTCGCGAAGCATCGCCGCGACGAGCGGGTCTGCCTTCTTCTCTCCGGCCAGTGCCTGAATGGGGTCACCGGGGAGCTTGAAGGACAGCCAGTAGATGAGGAACGTTGCACCGATCAGGACAGGGATCGCCTGTATGAGTCGGCGGATGAGGTAGCGGCCCATCAGACCTCCAGCAGAAGAACAGGGGGAAGGGGACAGGCAGACGGAAACCTGATTCCGTCTGCCCGCCCCCGGGGTCCCCTACGTGAAGAGGGGGTGTTAGTTGAGCTCGACGTTCGCCAGGTCCATGCGGCCCTGGGCGTCGACCTCGACGTTCTTCACGGACTTGGAGTAGGCCGAAGAAGACATGTACGTGAACACCGGGATGTACGGAAGGTCGTGGATGACGATGTCATCGGCCTTCTGGTACAGCTTCAGGCCCTCGGCGGGGTCGGTCGCCTTGTCGGCGTCCGCCATGGCCTTCTCGAACTCTTCGTTCTTGTAGTGGCCGTAGTTGGAGCCGTTCTCGATCGCGACCTTCGAGAAGATCGGACGGAGGTAGTTCTCCGCCGCCGGGTAGTCCATGGACCACGCCATGCGGAAGGCACCCTTGTACTTCGAGGCGCCCAGGTCGTCGAGCAGCTCGCCGAACTTGGCGTACGGCTTGGCGGTGACCTCGATGCCGAGGTTCGCCTTCAGCTGGTTCGCGACGGCCTCGATCCACTCCTTGTGGCCGCCGTCGGCGTTGTAGCCGAGCTCGATCTTGTTGCCGGGGACGCCGCCGGCCTTGTCGAAGAGCTCCTTGGCCTTGGTCGGGTTGTACGTCCCGAACTCGCCGAGGGCGCCCTTGCGGTAGCCCGGGATGATCGGGCTGATGAAGTCGTCGGCCGGCTTGCGGGTGCCGTTGAAGATGGTCTTCGTGATGGCTTCCCGGTCGATGGCCATGGAGATGGCCTGACGGATCTCCAGCTTGCCGAAGGTCTCGGGGTTCTGCTCGAGCGGCAGGCCGAGGTAGCCGACGCCGGACTCGGGCTTGTAGATGTAGCGGTCGCCGAACTCCTGGGAGACGGAGGCCATCGCCGAGACGGGGAGCTTGTCGACGATCTGGATGTTGTCCGAGCGCAGGTCGTTGTACGCCGTGTCCAGGTTGTCGTAGATCTTGAAGGTGACGCCCGCGAGCTTGGCGCGACCCTCGGTCGGGTACTTGTCGTACCGCTTGACCTTGATCTGCTTGTTGTGGTCCCAGGCGCCGTCCATCTGGAAGGGGCCGTTGCCGATCGGGCTCTCGCCGAACTTCTTGGGACCGTCGGTCTCGAAGGCCTTCGGCAGCGGGTAGAAGGCGTTGTAGCCCAGCATGGTCTTGAACTGGGAGAACGGCTCCTTCAGCGTGACGGTGAAGGTGCGCTCGTCGACGACCTTGAGGCCCTTGAGCTCCTTGGCGGTGGGCTTCTTGTCCTTGCCCGGGGCCAGCTCGTCGGCGCCGTCGATCTTCGAGAAGAACGGCATGCCCTCGGCGGCGTTCTCCTGGTTGGCACCCCAGTTCCAGGCGCGGACGAAGGACTGGGCGTCGACCTTCTCACCGTTGTGGAAGGTGAGGCCGTCCTTGACCTTGATGGTCCAGGTCTTCGAGTCCGTGGTCTCGATGGACTCGGCGGCGGCGAGCTTCGGCTCGTTGGTCTTGTTGTCGTAGTCGACCAGACCGGTGAAGAGCGCGTGGAGAACCTCCGCGCCCTCCGACTCGGCGGTGTTCTGGCCGATCAGGCCGTGCTGCGGCTCGCCGAGCACCACCGTGATGTTGCCGCCCTTGCCGCCGGCGTCGTCCTTGCTGGTGCTGCAAGCCGTGGCAGCCATCGCCACGATGACGGCACCCGCGACCCACTTGGCGCTCGTTGCTCCGCGCATGGGTATTTGCCTCCTCAGGAGTCACTGTCGATTCGTGAAGGACCCGGCTCCCGCTGACACCCCTGACAGCGAAATCCGGTCCCATCGTGTGTGCTCGTGAGTCGACGCTCCCCACAGCGTGTGACCCATTGACCCGAGCTCAATGGAGCCATCCTCAGGGACTCACAGACCGTAAACCACACTTAAGTGGTCTCGTTTTCACAACATCACCGCATGGCGAAAACCCGAAATCCGGACAAACGGATAGGAGACAGACACGTGCGAAACGGACGGTTAGCTCACCTTCCGGAGTGTCACGGTCGGAATGCGGACACTTGAACGCAACAATCCGCTTGACAAAAGCGAACAGCCCCTCCCCGACACCGGCCCGGTGTGGGGAGGGGCTGTTCTCAGCCGTACGGCTCTCGGCCAGCGTACGGCCGGGGTACGACTCGCGTACCCTACTCGTCCGTTACTTGCCGGACTTGGCGCGCGACGCGGTGCGCGAGCGCTCCTTCTGGTCCAGGACGACCTTGCGGATGCGGACGGCCTCCGGGGTCACCTCGACGCACTCGTCGTCGCGGCAGAACTCCAGGGACTGCTCCAGGGAGAGCTTGCGGGGCGGCACCACGTTCTCGGTGTTGTCCGCGGAAGCCGCACGCATGTTGGTGAGCTTCTTCTCCTTGGTGATGTTCACGTCCATGTCGTCGGAGCGCGAGTTCTCGCCGACGATCATGCCCTCGTACACCTCGGTGCCGGGCTCGGTGAACAGGACGCCGCGCTCCTGCAGGTTGATCATCGCGAACGGCGTGACCGAACCGGCGCGGTCGGCGACCAGCGAACCGTTGTTACGGGTCACCAGCTGGCCGAACCACGGCTCGTGGCCCTCGTGGATCGAGTGGGCGATGCCCGTACCGCGGGTGTTCGTCAGGAACTCGGTACGGAAGCCGATGAGGCCGCGCGACGGGACGACGAACTCCATGCGGACCCAGCCGGAACCGTGGTTCGACATGTTGTCCATGCGGCCCTTGCGGACGCCCATGAGCTGCGTGACCGCGCCCATGTGCTCCTCGGGGACGTCGACCGTCATGCGCTCGACCGGCTCGTGGGTCTTGCCGTCGATCTCCTGCGTGACGACCTGCGGCTTGCCGATGGTCAGCTCGAAGCCCTCGCGGCGCATCTGCTCGACCAGGATGGCGAGCGCGAGCTCACCGCGGCCCTGGACCTCCCAGGCGTCGGGACGCTCGGTGTCGAGCACGCGGAGCGAGACGTTACCGATCAGCTCGCGGTCGAGGCGGTCCTTGACCTGGCGGGCGGTGACCTTGCGGTCCTTGACCGCGGACTTGGCGTCCGCGCCCTTGCCGCTGCCGCCGCGGCCGACCATCGGGGAGGTGTTCGTACCGATGGTCATGGAGATCGCCGGCTCGTCGACCGAGATCAGCGGGAGCGCGATCGGGTTCTCCGGGTCGGCCAGGGTCTCGCCGATCATGATGTCGGGGAAACCGGCGACCGCGCAGATGTCACCGGGGCCCGCCACCTCGGCCGGCTTGCGGGTGAGCGCCTCGGTCATCATCAGCTCGGTGATGCGGACGTTGGAGATCGTGCCGTCACGCTTGATCCACGCGACGGTCTGGCCCTTGCGCAGCTCGCCCTGCTCGACGCGGACCAGGGCGATGCGGCCCAGGAAGTTGTCGGCGTCCAGGTTGGTGACGTGGGCCTGCAGCGGCGCCTCGTCGTCGTACACCGGGGCGGGAACGTGCGCCAGGATCGTGGAGAAGAACGGCTCCAGGCTGTCGCTGTCCGCGGGGACGGTGCCGTCCTCGGGCTTGGTCAGCGAGGCGACGCCGTCACGGCCACAGGCGTAGACGATCGGGAACTCGATCTGCTCCTCGGTGGCGTCCAGGTCCAGGAACAGGTCGTACGTGTCGTTGACGACCTCGTCGATCCGGGAGTCCGGGCGGTCCGTCTTGTTGATGCAGAGAATGACCGGCATGTTCGCCTGCAGGGCCTTGCGCAGGACGAAGCGGGTCTGGGGCAGCGGACCCTCGGAGGCGTCCACCAGCAGGACGACGGCGTCCACCATCGACAGACCGCGCTCGACCTCACCACCGAAGTCGGCGTGGCCGGGGGTGTCGATGATGTTGATCGTGATGGGCGCCCCGCCGTCCTTGGGGTGGTACTTCACCGCCGTGTTCTTGGCGAGGATCGTGATGCCCTTCTCACGCTCCAGGTCGTTCGAGTCCATCATGCGGTCGTCGAGGTGCTGGTGGGCGGCGAAGGCACCGGCCTGCTTGAGCATGGCATCGACGATGGTCGTCTTGCCATGGTCGACGTGGGCGACGATGGCGACGTTACGGATGTCGTGGCGCGTGGGCACTTCGGCGCTTCTCCCGGGATCGTGGATGGCGTCGCGTACGGTCCGGCACGCGCGCCTCGACCGGGCGGAAAACCTGCCACGGCCTTACCCCATCCTACGTCGGTTGGCGGGAACCGCCTGCCGGGGGGTCTGTCAAGAGGCCGGAGGACTGAGCGGGGCCGGGTTCGGGGTGGGGTGGCCCGGCCGTGGGAGGAGCCTGTGTTCTACGGGGTTCGTGCGGGTCAATGGGTGTCCACGACCTTGCCCGCCGGGGGTCCGGCGGGCAAGGGACTTGAGTCACTTCTGAGGTAGTGACCCGCGGGTCAACCTGACAGGAGCCGCTTTTTCACCACATGTTCTCCGCGGCTACTTCTTCTTCTCGTCCTTCGCCGTGGGCGGCTTCTTCCAGCCGATGTCCTGGTAGCGGGGCGCTCCGAGACCGAAGGCCCCCGCGTTGGCCAGACCCGGCTTGGCGGCGACGAGCTCGGGGCGCTGGTAGAGCGGGATGGAGCCGGCCGCGGCCCAGATCCGGGCGTCCGCCTTGCGCATCAGCTCCCGGGCCTGCTCCTCGTCGAGCTCCCCGGCGGCCTGGTCGAAGAGCTGGTCGATGTGGTCGGTGCCGACCCGGGTGTAGTTCTGTTCGACGACGAGCGATCCGTCCGCGGCCGGCTCCGGCTTGGCGAAGATGGGGCGGGCGTCGGTGGCCGGGAAGGCCGTCGCCGGCCAGGAGTAGAGCGCGAGGTCGTACTGGCCCGAGGCGACGTGGTCCTTGAAGAAGCTCTCGTCCGCGACCTTCTTCAGCTCGGTGGCGACCCCGATCTTCTGCAGCATCCGGGAGATCCGCTCGCCGACCGTGCGCAGTGCCTCCGAGCCGGGACCGGCCGGCAGGACGAAGCGCAGGGTGAGCGGCTTGCCGTCCTTGGCGAGGACGGCGCCGGAGGTGCGGCCCGCCTGCTTGGCGGGGGCCGGGGCCGGGGTGGCGCGGGCCGGTTCCTTGTCGTCGGCGCCCTCCTCGGCCCGCTCGCCGTCGGCGACCGCGGCCGCGGCGCGCTTGCCGTCGTCCACGGCGCGGGCCTGGTCCAGCAGTACGTCCTCCTGCTGGGCGGCGAGGGAGTCCGGGGCCAGCGCCGCGGCGGGCTGCCCGGGGCGGACCGCACCGGGGGCGAAGGCGCCGGCGTCGGCGAGCTCCCCGTCGAAGCCCCGCGCGGGGCCCTCGGGCAGGCCCTCGGCCGGGAGCCCGCCGTGGTCCGCCCGGGCGCCCGGGCGGGCGGCGGTCTTGTGGGCGCCGGGGCGCAGGCCGCCGTTGCGGCCGTCGTCCTGGCCCACGATGTAGAGGCCGTCGTTGCCGGTGCCGGGCCCGGACGGGGTCTTCGAGTCGTCCTTCCTGGTGCTCTCGTCGCTCTCGGAGCCCGCCTTGGCGCCCGCCGGCTCGGTGAGCTTGCCGTTCTTGCGCCAGCCCGCGTCCGCGAGGAGGGCCTGCGCCGCCTGGGTGTCCTGGCCGCCGAGGGCGTCGCTGTTGTCCGCGTACGCCTGCTGTCCGGCCAGCGCCAGGTGGCTGCCGACCGGCAGGGCGGGCAGGCCGAGCGGCTTGAGGACGATCTCCGCCAGCTCCTTGCGGTCCAGGGCCCGGGCCACCGCGCGCCGCACCCGCTCGTCGGAGAGCGGTCCGGAGGCCCCGTTCATGGCCAGCTGCGTGTAGGCGGGCTCCAGCGACTTGCGGACGGTGAAGGAGCGCAGCGCCGACTGCTCGTCGGCGTACTTCTTCACCGCTTCCGCGTTCTTCTCGCGGCTCTCCTGCTCTTCCCTGGCCTTCGTCTCGTCGGCGCCGTGCGCCAGCGCCCAGGAGAGGGTGGCCTGCGCGGGGGTCAGCGCGGCCGCCGGTCCGTGGGCTCCGTTGACCTGTCCGGCGTCGCGGTGGGCGAGGGCGATGCGGTCGGCGCCCGCGCGGTCGATCTCGGCCAGGTCGACCTTGCCCGCGGCCAGCGCCGCCGGCCGGGCCGAGCGGGGCACCGCCGTCAGGACGAGGGTGTCGAGCTTCGCGGCCCGGCCCCACCAGCGCGGGTTGCGCGTCAGGGCCGCGGTGCCGGTCTTCTTGTCGATGGCACCGAGCCCGAAGGGACCGGCGGTGACCTTGAGGGTGCCGCGGGCGCCCTCGTTGAAGGCCTCCGGGGTGCCCATGACCTGCTTCGGGTAGAGCGGGCTGAACAGCGAGCGCCAGTCGGAGTACGGCTTGGCGAAGGTGACCTTGACCTCCAGGTCGTTCTTGCCGCGCTCGATCTTCTCGATCCGGTCGTACCCGGCGTTGCGGGCCGTCCAGTACGCCGAGTCCTTGCCGTTCAGCGCCCGCCACTGGGCGACGAAGTCGGCGGCGCCGATCTCCCGGCCGTCGCTCCACACCGCCTTCTGGTTCAGCTTGTACAGGACGACCTGCTTGGGCTCCCGCTCGACGACCTCGGCCTTCTCCAGGAAGTCGGGGTTGGCGACCGGGCGGCCCTTGCCGTCCAGGACGAACAGCTGCGGCAGGACCGCCCCCGCGATGCGGGAGGTGGTGGCGTCCGCGTCGGCCTGGAAGGTGTTCAGCGTCTCGGGGAGGGCGTCGACGGCCCAGCGCAGGACGCCGCCGTCGGCGACGCGGTCGCGGGCCGTCACCGCGATGTCCGGGCCAGCGGCGGCCGGCCCGCCCTCCTCGTCACCCGCCCCGCAGCCCGCGAGCAGCGGCAGTGCGAGGACTCCCGAGGTGAGGAGCGCCAAGGACCTGCGCGTTCTCTGGGTCATGGGTGGTACCTCCGGGGCGGGGCGTGGGCCGTGAAAGCGGGGGGACTTGATCACGTTCGGCGGTATATGGAGCTGATCACACTGGTGCCGGAACCCACTGAAATAGACAGCCCGCCGAGGGCTCCGCAGCGGGAGCGCGCCACGCCGCGAACCCCACCCGTGCGGACCAATCCGGCTTGCGGACGGGCGGCCGTTCCCCCGGACGAGGGACGCGAACGGGTCGGGAAGGGGCGCACGGTTCAAGCCCGCGCGCCCGCAATCGCTGCACGTCCCTTCACAACCGGGGACGGGAGGCGCGACACTGCCAGGCGCCCGTGAGCGTTGCCATCGCACCCGCGGAAGTGAGGTCACGTCATGTCCCTGCACGACGATCTGACGGCCGTACGACGCAATCTGAACGAGCTGGTCCGCTCGGTGGAGCGGCTGGAGCGGGACGTCGCCCGGCAGGCGCCGGCCGTCCCCGAGGCCGACCCGGCCCGGATGGTCTCCGTACCGGACACCCCGTACGACAGCTCCCTGTGGACGGACTCCGACGACGAGGGCCTCGGCGCGCGCGACCGCCGCGCCCCCTGACGCCGCACCGCCCGTCCGCGCACTCCCCATCGGGCCCGGCCGCCCCGGCCGGTCCTCCCGGGCCACCCCTCATCACTCCACCCGGAGTCCCTTTTGGCCACAGGCACGGAACCACCCCAGCAGCGGCCCGGCGGGGTCCACGGCCCTTCCCGGGCCGCCATAGCCGCCCGGCACCTGCGCACCGACCGGTGGTGGCTGTCGCCCGCCGGCACCGCGGCCGGGCTGCTCGCCTTCATCGTCTACTCGACCTGGCGGGCCTTCTCGAACGCCGACTACTACGCGGCCCCGTACGTCTCGCCGTTCTACTCGCCCTGTCTGGCGGAGAACTGCGCGACCATGCGCGGCGGCCCCAACCTCGACCTCTTCGGCAGCTGGTGGGGCCTGTCCCCCGCGCTGCTGGTCCTGGTCTTCCCGCTCGGCTTCCGGCTGACCTGCTACTACTACCGCAAGGCCTACTACCGGGGCTTCTGGGCCTCGCCGCCCGCCTGCGCCGTCGCCGAGCCGCACGCCGCGTACTCGGGCGAGACGCGGTTCCCGCTGATCCTGCAGAACGCGCACCGCTACTTCTTCTACGCGGCGCTGCCGGTCGCCGGGATCCTCACCTACGACACCGTGCTGACCTTCCGCGACGGGCACTACGCCTGGGGCCACATGGGGCTGGGCACCCTGCTCTTCCTCGTCAACATCGTGCTGATCTGGGCCTACACCCTGTCCTGCCACTCCTGCCGGCACATCATGGGCGGCCGGCTCAAGCACTTCTCCCGGCATCCGGTGCGCTACCGGCTGTGGGGCTGGGTGAGCCGGCTCAACACCCGCCACATGCAGCTGGCCTGGGCCTCCCTGATCAGCGTGGCCGCCTGCGACTTCTACGTGTACCTGCTGGCCAGCGGCACCGTCACCGACCCGAGGATCTTCTGACATGGCACAGGTGGAACGGCAGGCGTGGGACGTGGTCGTGGTCGGCGCGGGCGGCGCCGGGCTGCGGGCCGCGATCGAGGCCCGCGAGCGCGGCGCCCGTACGGCGGTGATCTGCAAGTCCCTCTTCGGCAAGGCCCACACGGTGATGGCGGAGGGCGGCATCGCCGCCTCCATGGGCAACGTGAACGGCGGCGACAACTGGCAGGTGCACTTCCGCGACACCATGCGCGGCGGGAAGTTCCTCAACCAGTGGCGGATGGCCGAACTGCACGCGAAGGAGGCCCCGGACCGGGTCTGGGAGCTGGAGACCTGGGGGGCGCTCTTCGACCGCACCCCCGACGGCAGGATCTCCCAGCGCAACTTCGGCGGGCACGAGTACCCCCGCCTGGCGCACGTCGGCGACCGTACGGGCCTGGAGCTGATCCGCACCCTCCAGCAGAAGATCGTCCAGCTCCAGCAGGAGGACTTCAAGGAGCACGGGGACCACGAGGCGCGGCTCAAGGTCTTCCAGGAGTGCACGGTGACGCGGGTCCTGAAGGACGGGGAGCGGGTCTCGGGCACCTTCTGCTACGAGCGCGAGAGCGGCCGGTTCTTCGTCCTGGAGGCCCCGGCGGTCGTGCTGGCCACCGGCGGCATCGGGAAGTCGTTCAAGACCACCTCCAACTCCTGGGAGTACACGGGCGACGGCCACGCGCTGGCCCTGCTGGCCGGGGCCCCGCTGCTGAACATGGAGTTCGTGCAGTTCCACCCGACCGGCATGGTCTGGCCGCCCTCCGTGAAGGGCATCCTGGTCACGGAGTCGGTCCGCGGCGACGGCGGGGTGCTGCGCAACTCCGAGGGCAAGCGGTTCATGTTCGACTACGTCC
Source organism: Streptomyces sp. NPDC048507 (assembly GCF_043199995.1). Taxonomy (NCBI): domain Bacteria; kingdom Bacillati; phylum Actinomycetota; class Actinomycetes; order Kitasatosporales; family Streptomycetaceae; genus Streptomyces; species Streptomyces sp. NPDC048507. The sequence goes on from NZ_JBICWZ010000010.1 coordinate 228,150, forward strand.
CGGACGTCTTCAAGGACAAGTACGCGGAGTCCGAGGAGGAGGGCGACCGCTGGTACGAGGACCCGGACCACAACCGGCGCCCGCCCGAGCTGCTGCCGCGCGACGAGGTGGCCCGCGCCATCAACTCCGAGGTCAAGGCGGGCCGCGGCTCTCCGCACGGCGGGGTGTTCCTCGACGTGTCGACCCGGATGCCCGCGGAGCGGATCAGGCGGCGGCTGCCGTCCATGTACCACCAGTTCAAGGAGCTGGCGGACGTGGACATCACCGCCGAGCCGATGGAGGTCGGCCCGACCTGCCACTACGTGATGGGCGGGATCGCCGTCGACTCGGACACCGCCGCCACGGCCGGCGTACCGGGGCTGTTCGCGGCCGGCGAGGTCGCGGGCGGGATGCACGGCTCGAACCGGCTCGGCGGCAACTCCCTCTCCGACCTGCTGGTCTTCGGCCGCCGGGCGGGGCTGCACGCGGCGGAGCACGCCGCGGCCCTCGACGTCGCGCGCCCGGCGGTGTCGCAGGGGCAGATCGACGCGGCCGCCGCCGAGGCGCTGGCCCCGTTCCACGCGGACGAGGGCGCGGAGAACCCGTACACGCTCCACCAGGAACTCCAGACCACCATGAACGACCTGGTCGGCATCATCCGCCGGGAGGGCGAGATGACCGAGGCCCTGGAGAAGCTGGCCGCCCTGCGCGTACGGGCCGCCCGGGCCGGGGTCGAGGGGCACCGGCAGTTCAACCCGGGCTGGCACCTGGCGCTGGACCTGCGCAACATGCTGCTGGTCAGCGAGTGCGTGGCCCGCGCCGCCCTGGAACGCACCGAGAGCCGGGGCGGGCACACCCGCGAGGACTGGCCGGCGATGGAGCGGGAGTGGCGGCCGGTGAACCTGCTGTGCCGTCCGGCGGAGCCGGCCCCCGCAGATCCGGCGGCCGGCCGGATCGTCCTCGTACGCACCCGTACCGAACCCATCCGCCCGGACCTGCTCGCGCTGTTCGAGAAGGACGAGCTGGCCAAGTACCTCGCCGAAGAGGAGATGTACGAGTGACGAGCTACGACGCACGCTTCCGGGTCTGGCGGGGTGACGCGGAGGGCGGATCGCTCAGGGACTTCACCGTCGAGGTGCACGAGGGCGAGGTGGTCCTGGACATCGTGCACCGGCTCCAGGCGACGCAGGCCTCCGACCTCGCGGTGCGCTGGAACTGCAAGGCGGGCAAGTGCGGTTCGTGCAGCGCGGAGGTCAACGGGCGCCCCCGGCTGATGTGCATGACGCGGATGTCCGTCTTCGCGCGGGACGAGACGGTCACGATCACTCCGCTGCGGGCCTTCCCGGTGGTCCGCGACCTGGTCACGGACGTGTCGTTCAACTACGCCAAGGCACGGGAGGTTCCGGCGTTCGTCCCGCCGCAGGGGGTCGCGGCGGGCGAGTACCGGATGCAGCAGGTGGACGTGGAGCGCTCGCAGGAGTTCCGCAAGTGCATCGAGTGCTTCCTGTGCCAGGACACCTGCCACGTGGTGCGCGACCACGAGGAGAACAAGGGCGCCTTCGCCGGCCCGCGGTTCCTGATGCGGGTCGCGGAGCTGGACATGCACCCCCTGGACGCGGCCGCCGAGACCGGCCTCGACCGGGGGCGCGCGGCCCAGGAGGAGCACGGGCTCGGCCTGTGCAACATCACCAAGTGCTGTACGGAGGTCTGCCCGGAGGGCATCAAGATCACCGACAACGCGCTGATCCCGCTGAAGGAGCGGGCCGTGGACCGCAAGTACGACCCGCTGGTGTGGCTGGGCAGCAGGATCCGGCGCCGTTCCGGCACCGAGTAGTTCCCTTCGCGGTACACAATGCCCCCTGGTGAGCGTCGACCGACGTGACGTCAGGGGGCTTCGCGGTGCGGGTGGGGGATCTACTGGCGGGCCGGTACCGGCTGGACCGGCGGCTCGGCGCGGGGGGCATGGGCGAGGTGTGGCGCGGCCACGACCTGGCCCTGGGCCGGGCGGTGGCCGTGAAGGTGCTGCTGGACGCGGTGACGAACGAGGAGGTGATCGGCCGGTTCCGGCGGGAGGCCACCATCGGGGCGCGGCTGCAGCACCCGGGCATCACCGTCGTGCACGACGTCGGGCAGCACGAGGGCCGGCTGTTCATCGTGATGGAGCTGCTGTCCGGCGAGGACCTGGCGGCCGTGCTGGAGCGGGAGCGGGGCGGGCTGGCGCCGGACGTCGCCGTGGAGCTGGCGGCGCAGACCGCCGAGGCGCTGGCCGCCGCGCACGAGCGGTCCGTGGTGCACCGGGACCTCAAGCCCCCGAACCTCTTCCTGCTGCCGGGCGGCCGCCTGAAGATCTGCGACTTCGGCATCGCGCACTCCGCCGACGCGACGGCCGCCTGGACGGTCACGGGGCGGATCTTCGGCACGCCGCCGTACATGGCGCCGGAGCAGTGGCGGGGCGAGCGGGTGGACGCCCGGTGCGATCTGTACGCGCTGGGGTGCGTGCTGTACGCCCTGCTGAGCGGGGCGCCGCCGTTCGGATCGGCCGAACCCATGTACGTACTGATGCGGCGGCACGTCGAGGACGCCCCGCTGTCGCTGCGCGAGGCGGGCGTGGCGGTGGACCCGGAGCTGGACCGGCTGGTGCTGGCGCTGCTGGCGAAGGACCCGGCGGACCGGCCGCGGTCGGCGGGAGCCGTCGCGGCCGCGCTCCGCGCCCTGGCGTCCGCGCCGGCCGGCCCGCGGGGCCGCGGGCCGGCGGGCCGCGACGGGGCCCCGGCCGCTGCGGAGCACCCGGAACGCGTCGCGGCGGGCCGCAACGGCCCCGCGGCGTCCGGCCGGCACGACCCGCGCCCCGCGTCGGGCGCCCGCCCTGAACCGGACGCGGTTGCGGGTGACCCGGCGGGCGGGTACGGGGCCGCGGCGGCCGGGCGGCAGGTACCGGACCCGGAACAGGCCCCGGCCACCCCGGCGGACGGCCAGCCCACCCCGGCCGCTCCGGCGCCAGGGGGACACGCCCCCGCCGCTCCGGCGCCAGGGAGACAGACACCCGCCGCGCCGGGAGACGGACAGCAAGGCCCGGCCGCTCCGGCGCCGGGGGGACACTCCCCGGCCGCTCCGGCGGGCGGACAGCAGGGCCCCGCCGCTGCGGCGCCAGGGGGACGTGCCCCCGCCGCTGCGGCGGGCGGGGAACACGACCCGGGCGCTGCGGCGCCAGGGCGACACGACGCGGCCGCTGCGGCGGCCGGGCAGCACGAGCCGGGCGCTGCGGCGCCGGGGGGACACCACGCGGCCGCTGCGGCAGGCGGGCAGCAGGGCCCCGCTGCTGCGGCGCCGGGGGGACGCGCCCCCGCCGCTGCGGCGGGCGGGGAACACGACCCGGGCGCTCCGGCGCCAGGGCGACACGACACAGCCGCTGCGGCGGGCGGACAGCAGGGCCCCGCCGCTGCGACGCCAGGGCGACACGACGCGGGCGCTGCGGCGGCCGGGCAGGACGAGCCGGGCGCTGCGGCAGGCGGGCAACACGCCGCGGCCGCTGCGGGGGCCGGGCAGCACGGACCCGGCGCTGCGGCAGACGGGGAGCGGGGGCCGGGCGCTGCGGCGGTGGCGGAGGGCGGGGGGATCCCGGCCGGGGTGCGGGAGTTCGTGCGCGAGCTGCTGCGGGAGGCCGAGGGGGACCTGCGGGAGGCGCCCTCCCCGGCCGCCCGCGTGGAGGTGCTGGCCGTCGCCGCCGACGCCGCCGCCCGCTTCGACGCCGGCCTCGCGCGCCGGCTGCTCGCCGACGCCGAGCTGGCCGCCCACAGCGCCGGCGGCGCCGGCGACGGCACCGGCGACGGGGCCCGGGTGGCGCGGCTGCTGACCGGGCTGGCCAGGGACGCCGCCCCGCACGCCCCGGCACGGGCCGTACGCCTGCTGACCGACGCGCACCAGGCCCTGTTCACGGTGTCCCGCACCGACCGGCAGGCCCCGCTGCGGGCCGTGGCGCAGGAGCTGGCCCGGCTGGCCCCCGAGCGGGCCGCCCAGCTCACCGGCTACCACTTCGCCGACGGCCCGGCGGAGAACCGGCTCCGGGCCCTGATCGCGACGGCCGTGGCCGCGGCCCGCCCCGAGGAGGCCGAGCACCGGCTGGCCCGGATCCAGGACCCCGGGACGCGCGCCGCGGCCACCTACGACCTGGTGCTCGCCGTCGCCCCCCGGGACCTGGACGCCGCGCTGCGGCTGAGCGAGCGGACCGGCTCCGCCGGGGCCCGCCTGCTGGTGCTGTGCCAGGTGGCCGGGGACCAGGCCGCGGCCGGGAACCCGGCGGGCGGGGCCCGGGCCCTGGAGCGGGCCGAGGCCGAACTCCCCGAGGTACTGGAGGAACGGGCGGCCTGGCTGCGCGAGGAGGCCGCCCGCAGGGACTTGGCCGGGGGGCTCGGCGGGATGGAGGCGGAGCGGCTGCGCGGCCGGGCCGTCGCCCTGCTCGGCCGCCGTCCCGGGACGGCGGGCGACGAGAAGGCCGACCACGCCCTGGCTGCCCTCGCCGCCGCCCGGGACCTGGTGGAGCAGGGCGCCCGGCCCGCGCTGGACCCCGTACGGGCCCGTACGCGCGCCGGGCGGGCCCGGGAACTGCCCGATCCGGCCGACCGGGCCCTGGCGCTGGCCCGGATCGCACGGGACTGCGTGGCCGCCACGGACGCGCCCTGGCCGGCCGCGCTGGCGGACGACCCGGGCCGGGCTCCCGCCACCACGGACGCGGCGGCACCGGCCGCGGACCGCCGCCCGGCGCGGCCCCTGGTCGCGACGGCGGACGGCCGGCACTGGCGGACGGCGGCCCGCCCCGACGCGCTGCACTCCGCCGGGGACGCCGTCCTGTGGCGGGCGGCGGCCGAGGTGGGCTGCGTGGACGCGGACACCGGGGCGGCCCGCTGGAGCGCCTTCGCCGACGAGGGGGTGCCCGCGGCCCCCTTCACCGGGCGGGTCGACGTGGACTGCGCGGCCGACGCCGCGACGGTGTACGTGAGCGTGGCCGGGGCGCAGCCGCCCGCCGCCCGGCTGCTGGCGCGGGAGCCGCGCGACGGGCGGGTGCGCTGGTGGCGCCAGTGGCCCGCCGCCCCCCGGCTGTACCCGGCGGGAGAGCTGGTGCTCGCCGCGCTTCCGGACCGGCTGGCGGCCCTGCGCGCCGACAGCGGCGAGGAGTTGTGGGTGCGGCCGCTGGACGGCGACCCCGCGGACCCGGCCCGCTCCCTGACGGTGGCCGCCGACCGGCTGGTGCTCGGCCACGCGGCCGGGCGCCGGGGGCTGCGCCTGCGGGACGCGGCTCCGCTGTGGGCGTGGGCCCGCTCCGGCGACGGCTTCACCGCGCGGCAGGTGCCGGGCGGGCCGCCTCGCGGCGGCCCCGGCTTCGGCGGCGGCCTGGTCCACCTGCTGGACGCCGGGACCGTACGGGCCGTGCGCGGCGGCACCGGCGAGGAGGTCTGGAGCTTCGCGGCGGGCGTCCCCGCGCCCCGGCTGCTGGTCACGGGCGGAGCCGCGTACGTGGCCGGGCACCGCCGCGACCAGGGCGCCGACGTGGTGTGGGCGCTGGACGCGCGCAGCGGGGCGGTGCTCTGGCAGCGGCCGCTGGTGCGCCGCGAAGGGACGGACCGCGCCCTCGACCTGCTCGGCGTCCGGGCGGGCGGGCTGACCGTGCTCGCCTTCCTGGGGGGCCGGCGCGGGCTGCTGGGCAAGGCGCTCCGGCCGTACGTGGCGACCCTGGACCTGAAGACGGGCAAGGTGCGCCGGCAGTGGGAGGAGCCGGCGCTGGGGTCGGGGAGCGTCCTGCTGGCGGGGGACCTCCTGGTCCTGGCGCGCCCCGAGCTGGCGGCGTACGCCCGGCCCTGAGCCGGCGGCGCGGGCCGGCCCGGGGGCGGGGGCCGCCTCCGGGTGCGGGGCCCGGGCCGCGCCCCTACCCTCCGAAATGTGTACCCGCCGAGAAGCGAGACCACCAGCGAGACCACCAGAGGGGCCCGGGCCGCGCGCGGCGGACTGGCCCTCGCAGCCGTGCTGCTGGCGTTCGGCGGGTGGGGCGTGGCCGCCGCACCGCCCGCCCGGGCCGAGGATCCCGTCACCCTGTCGCGGCAGGGTCAGATCACCGACCGGGTGGGGGCGCTGGGCGACCGGAAGGGCGCCGTCACGGCCGCGCTGGACAAGCTCTACGCCGACCGCAGGGTCCAGCTGTTCGTCACCTACGTGAACGACTTCTCCGGCCGCTCCGCGCAGAGCTGGGCGGACGCCACCGCGCAGAAGAACGGGCTGGGGCAGAACGATGTGCTGCTGGCGGTGGCGACCGGGGCCCGCCAGTACGCCTATTCGGCCGATGTGGACTCCGGTTTCACCGAGGAGCAGCTCGCGACGGTCGCCCGGACCGCCATCGAGCCCGCCCTGAAGGAGAACGACTGGGCGGGCGCGGCGATCGGCGCGGCCGACGGCTACGACGCGGTGCTGGGCGGGCTGCCCGTCCCGGTCCCCGCGATCACTCCCGGCGCGAGCGATCCCGGCGGCGGGGGGAGCGGTCAGAGCGGGGCCGGGGACTTCGTCCTGCCGGTGGTCGTCGTCGGCGCGGCCGGGGCGATCGGGGCGTACGCGTACACCCGCCGCAAGCGCGGCCGGGGCGGTGACGGTGGCGGTGGCGGGCGGGGCACGACCACCGCCCACCCCGGCTGGGACGGGCGCAGGGCGGAGCCGGCGCCGCTGCCGGAGCTGGACGCGCGGGCCAAGGCGCTGCTGGTGGAGACCGACGACGCGGTCCGCACCAGCACCGAGGAACTCGGTTTCGCCTCGGCCCAGTTCGGCGACGAGGCCGTCGCCGGCTTCACGCAGGCCCTGGCGTCCGCCAAGGACGGACTCACCCGCGCCTTCCGGCTGCGCCAGCAGCTGGACGACGCCTACCCGGAGGACGACGCGACCCGGCGCCGGATGCTGGACGAGATCGTGGCCCGCTGCACGGAGGCCGGCCGGCGTCTGGACGCCGAGTCGGCGGGCTTCGACCGGCTGCGGGACCTGGAGAAGAACGCCCCGCAGGCCCTGGCGGCGGTGGAGGCGCAGTTCCGGACGCTGACCGGCCGGACGACGACGGCGGAGGCGACCCTGACGGCCCTGGCCGGCCGGTACGCGGACTCCGCGTCCGCGCCGGTGGCGTCCAACCCGGAACAGGCCAAGGACCGGCTCCTGTTCGCGACCACCCATCTCGGCGAGGCCCGGGCGGCGATCGACGCCGGGGACAACGGCCGGGGCGCCGTGCACGTCCGGGCCGCGGAGGGGGCGGTGGACCAGGCCGCGACCCTGGTCGACGCGGTGGAGCGGCGGGCCCGGGAGCTGGCGGAGGCCGCCGGGAAGCTGACGGGCGCCCTGAACGAGACGGAGACCGACCTCGCCGACGCCCGGGGCGTGCTCACCGGCACCGCCGAGGGCACCTCCACCGCCGACCTGCGCGGCCGGATCGGCCGGGCGGAGTCCGTACTGGCCGACGTGCGCCGCGAGGAGGCGGCCGGACGCTACGACCCGATCGACGCCCTGCGCCGCATCGAGGAGGCCGACGCCGCCCTGGACGAGGCCCTGGCCGGGGCGCGCGAGCGGGAGTCGGGGCGCCGGCGGGCGGCGGCGCTGCTGGACCAGGCCCTGCTGTCGGCCCGCAGCGCGATCGGCGCGGCGACGGACTACGTCACCACCAGCCGGGGCGCGGTCGGCAGCCAGGCCCGTACCCGGCTGGCGGAGGCGCAGCGGCACCTGGAGCGCTCGCTGTCGCTGGCGGCGGCGGATCCGCCGGGCGCGCTGACGGAGGCCCAGCAGGCCGACTCGCTCGCCCGGCAGGCGCAGCAGCTGGCGGAGCAGGACGTACGGGCGTACCAGAACCCGTACGCCGGGCAGCGCTCCGGCGGCGGCCGGGGCGGGGCGGTGCTGGGCGGGATCATCCTCGGCGAGATCCTCCGGGGCGGCGGGGGCGGCTTCGGCGGCGGCCGGGGCGGCGGCGGCGGCGGCGGCGGCGGCTTCGGGGGCGGCGGCGGCAGCGGCCCCGGCTCCTTCGGCGGCGGCGGCACCCGGGGCCGGATGGGCGGTGGCGGCCGCTTCTGAAACCGCGCCCCGCGCGCACCCGTAGACCTCGCTGACCCCCTCGACCCCGTTGACCCGTCAGGAGAGCCCCGTCATGAGCAAGCAGACCATCCTCGGCCGTGTCACCCAGCTCGCGAAGGCCAACATCAACGCGCTGCTGGACCAGGCGGAGGATCCGCAGAAGATGCTCGACCAGCTGATCCGCGACTACACCAACAACATCTCGGAGGCCGAGCAGGCGGTGGCGACCACCATCGGCAACCTGCGGATGCTGGAGGCCGACCACAAGGAGGACGTGGACGCGGCCGCCGAGTGGGGCGACAAGGCCTTCGCCGCCAGCCGGAAGGCGGACGAGCTGCGGGCGGCGGGTTCGACGGCGGACGCCGACAAGTTCGACAACCTCGCGAAGGTCGCCCTCGGACGGCAGATGCAGTCGGAGAAGGAGGCGAAGACGGCGGAGCCGACGATCGCCGCCCAGAGCGAGGTGGTGGACAAGCTCAAGTCGGGGCTGGACTCGATGCGCGGCAAGCTGACGGAGCTCCAGGGCAAACGGGACGAACTGGTCGCCCGCGCCAAGACCGCGCAGGCGCAGAACACGATGCTGGACGCGGTGAAGAACATCGACGTCCTGGATCCGACCAGCGACCTGAACCGCTTCGAGGAGAAGGTCCGCCGCGAGGAGGCCATGGCGATGGGCAAGCAGGAGCTGGCCGCCTCCTCGCTGGACGCCCAGTTCGAGTCCCTGGAGGACCTGGGCAGGAGCGCGGAGATCGAGGACCGCCTGGCCGCCCTCAAGGCGGGCAACCGGGGCCGGGCGGCGTAGCCGGCCGCCGGCCGGCCGGTGGTTCCGGTCCGGCAGGGGCCGCCCCCGGTCATCCGTACATGCTCAGCAGCTGCTCCGCCGAGAGTTCGGTGACCACCACGTCCGGGCCGCCGGGCATCGGCAGGGGCAGCTCGAACCAGACCGTCTTGCCCCGGTGGGTGCGCCGGGTGCCCCAGCCCGCCGAGAGCAGGCCCACGAGCTGGAGGCCGCGGCCGCCCTCGTCGGTGTCCCGGGCACGGCGGCGCCGGGGCTGGGCCAGGTTCGCGTCCCACACCTCGCACACCAGGGTCCGGTCCAGCAGCAGCCGCAGCCGGATCTCCCCCTCCCCGTACCGCAGGGCGTTCGTGACCAGCTCGCTGACCAGCAGTTCCGTGGTGTCGAGCAGCCCCTCCAGGCCCCACCCCGGCAGCTTCGCCCGGGCCAGTTCCCGGGCCCGGCCCACCGAGCGGGCCTCGCGCGGCAGCTGCCAGTCGCCGACGGCCTCCACGGGCAGCCCCTGCACCCGTGCCATCAGCAGGGCGATGTCGTCCTCCCCGTGCCGGGTGTGGAGGGTGTTGAGCACGTGGTCGCAGACCTCCTCCAGCGGCCGGGACGGATCGGCCACCGCCCGCCGCAGTCCGCGCAGCCCCTCCTCCAGCGGGTGGTCGCGGGATTCGACGAGGCCGTCGGTGTAGAGGGCGAGCAGCGCGCCCTCGGGCAGTTCCACCTCGACCTCCTCGAAGGGTTCGCCGCCCACCCCGAGCGGCATCCCGGTCGGGATCTCCAGCAACAGGCCGGGGCGCGGCTCGCCGCCCTCCTCCGCCGGTTCGACCAGCACGGGCGGCATGTGGCCCGCGTTGGCGATCGTGCAGCGCCGGGTGACCGGGTCGTAGACGGCGTACACGCAGGTGGCGAGGTACACCTCGGAGCGGTCGGCGTCGCGCGAGTGCAGGGCGGCGCGCGAGGCCTGCTGGGAGCCGCCGGGCGCGCCGAGGCCGCGCGCGACCTCGTCGAGGGCGGTGAGCACCTCCGCCGGTTCCAGGTCGAGCAGGGCGAGGGTCCGTACGGCGGTCCGCAGTTCGCCCATGGCGACGGCGGCCCGCAGCCCGCGGCCCATGACGTCGCCGACGACCAGGGCCGTGCGGTGGCCGGGCAGTTCGATGACGTCGAACCAGTCCCCGCCCACCTCGGTGGCCGCGTTGCCCGGCAGGTAGCGGCAGGCGATGTCGAGCCCGGCCGCCTCCGGGTCGCCGGGGGGCAGCAGGCTGCGCTGCAGGATCAGGGCCCGTTCGTGCTCGCGCCGGTAGAGGCGGGCGTTGTCGATGCAGACGGCCGCGCGGGCCGCGAGTTCCACGGCGACGGCCCGGTCGCGTTCGCCGAAGGGCTCGCTGCCCTTCGTACGGGAGAACTGGGCCAGGCCCACCACCGTGTCGTGGGCGACCATCGGCACGATCAGCGTGGACTGCACGAGCGCGTTGGGCGAGCCCCCCTCGATCAGCCGGGGCCGCGCCGTGCGCAGGGCCAGCGCCCCGGGGGAGGCGGCCGGGTACCGGTGGGTCTCCCCCACGGCGACCGGTGCGCCGGACCCCGACAGCGGGGCGTCGGAGACGGCCGAGGCGAAGGCGACCCGGCGCAGCGGGGCGGACGGCGCGCGCCCGGCCCCCTGTCCGGGCAGCGAGGGCACGCCGGGGCCCTGCGGGCGGGCCGGCCGGTCGTCGTCTCCGAGGAGGAGCCCCTGGTAGAGGTCGACGGCGGCCAGGTCGCAGAAGCCGGGGACGGTGACGTCGAGGAGTTCGCGGGCGGTGGTCTCCAGGTCGAGGGAGGTCCCGATCCGGTGCCCGGCCTCGTTGAGCAGCGCCAGGTTGCGCCGGACGCCGGCGGCCTCGCGGGCGGCGAGGTGGCGGCGGGTGACGTCGGTGCCCAGTCCGGCGATACCGATCGGGCGGCCGGTGCCGCCGTGCACGCGGTAGAGGTTGATCGACCAGTGGCGGTCCTCACGGCTGCCCGGGGCCGCTCCGGTGATCCGCAGGTCCGTGACGGAGTCGCCGGTCTCCAGGACGCGGCGCAGCGCTTCGGCCATCTTGTCGGCCTCGTGCGGCGGCAGGTAGTCGTGCACGGTCCGGCCCCGGTGCTCCTCGGCGGCGCCGCCGAAGACGGTCGCGAAGCGGCGGTTGGCGCGCTGGACGGTCAGGTCCGTACCGAAGAGCAGGAAGCCGAAGGGAGATTGGCCGAATATGGCCTGCGACGCGGCGAGATCGGACTCGATGCGGCGCAGCGCGCGCACGTCGACGACGACGCACAGCGCCGCCCGTTCGGCGGCCTCGGTCTGGGTCGGCATCACATAGATCTCGGCCACCCCGTGCGCCCCGTCCCCACCGGGGATCCGGAAGGGGATCAGGCCCGTCCATTCCTTGCCGTCGAGGATCTCGGCGACCCGGCGGTGCCCTTCGGGGCGCAGCTCGGGCGGCATGAAGGCGTCGACGGGGTCGCGCCCCACCGCCTGGGCCGCCGTGAGCCCGAACAGCTCTTCGGCGCGCAGGCTCCACTGATCGATGAGCCCGTCGGGCCCGATCGAGAACGATGCGACCTTTATGTAGTCATATATCGAGCCAGGCGGGCTGCTGTGCCACAAGGAGTCGTGCCACGTCTCCCCGGGCATCCGGGCCTGATGTGCCTGCGCAGGTATCTCGCTCACGCGACCGTCCCCTCCAGCTCACCGCAACCGGACCGGCCATGACCGAAGTATTCAGCACCACGGCCCCGTACGGCACGGCGTTCACGATCACAAAAGGGTCCCGTTGTTTTCCGGCCACGCCCGGCGGTCTCCACCGGACGCCTTCCGGGAGACCCCCTGCCACCCTTCTCCTTGTTACTCACCAGGAAGAGCCAACTCGAACCACACGGTCTTGCCCGACTTCCCGTGCCGGGTCCCCCAGCGCTGCGCCGAGACGGCGACCAGATGCAGCCCCCGCCCGCCCTCGTCGTCCGGTTGCGCGACCCGCTCGCGGGGTGGATCCGGAAGCGGATCGGAGACCTCCACCAGCAGGGCGGGGCCGCCCGCCCGGCCGTCGGCGTCCGGGTGGCGCCGTTCCAGGCGGACCCCGATGGGACCGGAGGCGTAGCGCAGGGAGTTGGTCACCAGTTCACTGACCAGCAGGACGGTCACGTCACCGACGGAGTCCAGTCCCCAGGAGCGCAGTGCGGCGCGCACGGCGTGGCGGGCGGTGCGGACGGCACCGGGCTCGGCGGGAAAGGCCCACTCGGCGCACTCACCGTCTGTGTCGATCACGCCGATCACTTCCCGGGCCACCAGCGACCCCTGTCAGGTTCGTCGGGGACGAAAGGGGGGACGAGATTGGGACTAATAGCGACATACCCCCTATATGAGGCGTCGTACCACCCGATCCGGCCCGATCCCCCACGCACCGGCGCACTGTGGCGCAGACGGCCTACCGCGTGCGCGTCACGCGCCCCGGTGCGCCCCGTCGCGCAGCCGTCGGCCGGCCTCCGCGACGGCCGGGCGGTCCTGGTCGAGCCAGTCCACCGAGTCCAGCTCGTGCGGCCCGAGCCAGCGCAGCTCGTCGTGGTCCTCCAGCGGCTCGGGCTCGCCCGAGAGCAGCCGCGCGGTCCACACGTGCAGCACGAAACCCGGCTTCAGCGGCCATTCCCCCGGGATCCGCTCCAGCGCCTCGGCCTCGACGCCGAGCTCCTCGCGCAGTTCGCGCACGAGCGCCTCGGGTACGGTTTCGCCCGGTTCGGCCTTGCCGCCCGGGAGCTCCCACCGGCCGGCCACCTCGGGGGGCGCACTGCGCCGGGCGGCCAGCAGCCGCCCGTCACGACAAAGGGCTCCGCCCACGACCACGCGTACAGTCATGGACGGAGCCTATGCCAGCGCCGGCCGTCAGTTCGTCGTGGCGGTCTGGCTTCCCTGTCCGATCCGCTCGACCCAGTACAGCTGCTTGTGTCCCCGGTCGTCGAGGCTGTCGACGACCTTCTGGGCCTCGGCCCGGGTGGAGTACCGGCCCACCCGGTAGCGGTTGCCGTTGTCGTCCTGACGTATGACCAGCCATGGGAGCAGGGCACCGCTGTCGTTCATCGCGCTCCACCCTCCGCCGATGTACCTGCCCAGGAAACCGCATTGCGCATATGCCCGAGCTTACGCCCGACCTTCACTCAGCGGATACGGTTTTTCACGAAGAGGTACCTCGGGGGCGTACGCATCCGGCCAGGCGTACGAACGGGCCGTGCGAGCCGGTTCAGGCGGGGCGCACCGAGGGCGCCGGCAGGGCCACGGGACCTGCGCCGGGGACCTTGCGGCAGGCGTCCCCGCAGGTGGCGTCGAGGGAGCAGCAGAGCGAACAGACCGGCCCGGACCGCACGGGACAGTCGGCGATGTCCGGGAGTTCGTACGCCGTCTCGCACTCGGCGCAGGTGTGGGTCGCGGTGATGTCCTCGACGTGCGCGTCCGGTCCGCTCACGGTGTTCGGCCTGGCCAGGTAGTACTTCCCGCCCGTCGCCCAGGCGATCAACGGGCACAGCAGCAGGGCGAGTCCGGCGGCGATGAAGGTGGAGAAGGCCTCGGCGTGGATGCCGAAGAGCCCGAAGAAGGCGAGGATCGAAACGATGGAGGCGATCAGCATCGCGCCGAAACCCGCCGGGTTGACGGCGTACAGGTAGGCGCGCTTGAACTCGATGGCGGGCGGGCTGAGTCCGAGCCGCTTGTTGATCACGAGGTCGGCCGCCACGGCGGCGATCCAGGCGATCCCGACGTTGGAGTAGAAGCCCAGCAGCTTGCCGAGCATCGCGAACATGTCCAGCTCCATCAGCGTGAGTGCGATGGCGAGGTTGAGGAAGATGTACCAGACCCGGCCGGGGTGGCGGTGGGTCACACGGGAGAAGAAGTTGGACCAGGACAGCGAACCGCTGTAGGCGTTGGTGACGTTGATCTTGATCTGGGAGACGATCACGAAGAGGGCGGCGGCGGGCAGGGCGAAGCCGCCGAGCCACGGGCGCAGCGCCTCGACCTGCGGGGCGATCGGCTCCAGGGCGTGGGTCTTGCCGACGGCTTCCAGGGCGACGAAGGCGAGGAAGGCGCCGCCGAGCTGTTTGGCGGCGCCGATGACCACCCAGCCGGGGCCCGCGGCGAGGACGGCCAGGGCGCGGCGGCGGCGGTTGGCGGAGGTCTCGGCCGGCATGAACCTGAGGTAGTCGGCCTGTTCGCCGATCTGGGCGATCAGCGACAGCGCGATGCCGGTCCCGAAGCCGAAGCCGAGCCAGGAGAATCCGGAGCCCGCGCCGTCGGTGCCGCCGAAGTGCGTGAAGGCGCCCCAGGCGTCGGGGGCCTCGAAGGCCAGCACCAGGAAGGGCAGCGCGAGCCCGATCAGCCAGACGGGCTGGGTCCAGGCCTGCACCTTGGCGAGGGCGCCCATCCCGCGGAAGACGACGGGGATCACGATCAGTGTGGTGAGGAGGTAGCCGGCCTGGACCGGGAGCCCGAAGGCCTGGTGCATGGCCTGCGCCATGATCGAGCCTTCGAGGGCGAAGAAGATGAAGGTGAAGGAGGCGTAGATCAGCGAGGTCAGCGTCGACCCGAAGTACCCGAAGCCGGCGCCGCGGGTCACCAGGTCCATGTCCAGTCCGTACCTGGCGCACGCGCGGGCGATGGGGATGCCGGTCAGGAAGATCACCACGGCGGCGGCGAGGATCGCGGCGGCGCCGCTGGTGAAGCCGTAGGCGAAGACGATAGAGGCGCCGATGGCGAAATCGGCGAGGTAGGCGATCCCGCCGAGCGCGGTGCCGGCGACGGCGCCGGGGCTCCAGCGGCGGAAGGCGTGCGGGGCGTACCGCAGCGAGTAGTCCTCGCGGCTCTCGTCGGCGGCGAGCTTGGCGTAGCTCCGGCGGGGGCGGGCCGGGGGCGCGGGGCTGGTGGCGGTCTCGGTCATACCGCCGCAAGGTAGGCCCGTCCCGTGACGCCCCGTCACACCACGGCGTTGCGCGCCGGTTACGCGCCCCCGCGCCACGTCACACCGGCGTGAACCGCACCGCGCACCACCCTCCGCTCACCGGTACGCCCGGCTTGCGGCGGACGGACGGCGGACGGGTCAGCGGACGGGGAGGTGGTACGAGAGCCGGTACCGGTCGGCCGGGACGACGACGTCCGCCGTTTCCACGGCGCGGCCCGACGCGAAGTACGTACGGGTCACGACGAGGACCACGTGTCCCGGGACCCCGCCCAGCGACATGATCTCCTCCGCCAGCCCCGGCCGCGCGCCGACCTCCTCGACCACGTTGTCCACGACCACGTCGATCGCCGCCATCCGGTCCACCACCCCCGAACCGCCCAGCGGCCCCTCCTCCGGCAGCATCACCGGGGTCCGGCCCGTCACGGCGAGCGGCTCCCAGGAGGTGGACAGCATCATCGCCTCGCCCGCGTCCCGGTACACGTACCGGGTGCGCATGACCCGCTCCCCCGGCTCGATGCCCAGCCGCCGCGCGATCTCGGCCGGCGCGCCGGTCTGCTCGCTGGCGGAGTCCCAGGTCCCGCGCGCCCCCGCGTCCGCCTGCTCCTGGCGGAACGGCGTCGACGCCCCGCCCGTGCGGTAGCCGGAGCGCGCGACCCGCCGCGGCACGGGCTGCTCGCGCACGTACGTACCGGATCCGGAGCGGCCCTCGACGAGGCCCTCCGCCATGAGGACCTTGCGGGCCTCCAGCGCCACGGTGTCGGAGACCCCGTACTCCTCGCGGATCCGGGCCTGTGAAGGGAGCCGGGCGTGCGGGGGCAGGGACCCATCGACGATCTTCCGTCGCAGATCCCCGGCGACGCGCAGATAGGCCGGCTGCTCACCGAAAGTCACGGGCCACTCCCATCAGGTTGACAGACAGCTACACCCTGGCAACCGACGGTTGAAGTGCGCAAGCACGGGCCAGAGTTTCACTCGAAGTGATGAAGCCTGGTCACTCAAACCCGTTACCACCCGTTACCCACAGGACCTCAGACCGACTCCGCCGACGGCCCGCCGCCGGGGCTCCCGCCGCCCCCGTCCTCGTCCCCGTCCTCGCCCTCCGACGATCCCTCCAGCCATTCCGGCACCCGGGTGGAGAGCCCGTACGCGCCCCGCAGTTGCTTCTCCGCCTCCACCGACATCGCGCCCCGCGCCGCGTCGCACGCCTGCCGGAAGTCCGCCGCCGTCGCCGCACGGGAGGCCCGCTGCCACTCCTTGCGCGCCGCCTCCACCTCGCGGAGCCGGGCGGCGGCCGCCGGGCCCACGTCCGTCCGGGCGCTCGCGTCCCGCAGCAGCCGTTCCTGCGCGCCCAGCGCCGCGTCGACCTCGCCCGCCCAGCGCCGGTACTCCGGCAGCGGTCCGCCGGGCCGGACCTCCGGGGCCTCGCCCAGCGCCTCGTCCGCCCCGTTCAGTACCTCCAGCAGCGCCGCCTGGTCGGACGTCAGCGCTCCCGCGTCCTTGCGCAGACTGCCCCGGTGCTCCCGCTCCGGCGTGCCGATGACGCACACCAGGCCGCGGTCCCCGGAGCTCCAGGTCGCGCGCGAGGGGGCGAAGTAGTACATGTCCGCGTACCCGGGCAGCGCCCAGGTGTCCCTCGCGTAGTCGTCCTGCACCTTCCAGCAGGCCGCCTCGGCGATCTGCTCGACCTTCGACGACCCCGGGAAGAATTCCAGCCCCGTGCCGACGGTGGTCACTCCCGACACCTCGGCGTCGTGCACCCGCTCGCAGCCGGTCCGGTAGATGAAGGGGTCCTCGGCCAGCAGGTCCCCGCGCCGGACGTTGAAGCAGTCCCCGGCGCGCAGTTCGTCGAGCCCCGTCAGCTCCCCCTCCACCTGCTCCAGCGGCCGGGCCGCGCCCAGCCGTTCGAGGAAGGCCCTGCCCTGGCTCGCCACGCCGAGGACGAGCACGACGCTCATCACCGCGGACACCACCAGACCGGTGATCGCGAGCGCCCTGCCGCGCCCGCCCCGGCGCCCGATCTGCACCAGCGCCACGATGCCGAAGGCGATCCCGAGCGGCGGCAGGCAGACCAGACCGACCAGCGGCGAGGCGAGGGCGAACCCGTTGAGCGGGGGCCTCGGCGTGATCCCGGGCGGCGCCCAGACCGGCCGCGCGGCCTGAGGGTACGGGTACGGCTGCGGCTGTGGTGCCCCGCCGGCGGGGGGCTGCTGCGGGGGCGGCGGGCTGCTCACGGGGGGCGTACTCCAACGGCGGGGCGGGCGACGGGGCGGGCGTGCCCCGCGGGGCACGCCCCACACGGCCCGAGAGGCGAACGATTGCGCGAATAGTACGCAGCGGGGGTGACCGAAGATCCGGTCACCCCCGCCGTTCATCGCGCGATCCAGCCCGTCATCGCGCCCCACGCCGCCCGGTCACCCGGGCGGAGGTCGGTCCGGGCCCGCTCAGAACTGCAGCGCCCAGGAGTCGATCTTCCCGGTGTCCGCTGCGGCGAGGTCGGCCACGCGCAGCTTCCAGACGCCGTTGGCGACCTCGGAGGAGGCGTTCACCGTGAACGTCTGGACGATGTTGTCCGCGCTGCCGCCGGTGCGGTTGCGCAGGTTGTAGACGCTGCCGTCGGGGGCGACGAGGTCGACCTTCAGGTCACCGACGTACGTGTGCTTGATGTCCACGGGCACGCTCAGCGTCGCCGGGGCGTTGCCGGAGATCCCGCTGACGGTGATCGGCGACTCGACGGTGGAGTTGTCGTTGACCGCGTAGTCGGCGGTGTTCTCGAAGCGGGTGCCCGGGTTCGGCGGGGTGGTGCCCGCGCCCACGTTCAGCAGACGGTTCGGGGAGCCGGTGCCGGGGCCGGTGACCACGTTCGGGGTGGCCGCCGCGACCAGGCCGTCACGGACCTGCGCCGGGGTGCTGCCCGGGTTCTGCGCCAGGTACAGGGCCGCCGCGCCCACCACGTGCGGGGTGGCCATCGAGGTGCCCGAGATGGTGTTCGTCGCCGTGTCGCCGGTGCCCCACGAGGAGGTGATGTTGGAGCCGGGGGCGAAGATGTCCAGGATGGAGCCGTAGTTGGAGTAGCCGGCCTTCGCGTCCGTGTTGGTGGTCGCACCGACCGTGATCGCCTCGGCCACCCGCGCCGGGGACTTGGACGAGGCGTCGGTGGACTCGTTGCCCGCCGCGACGCCGTAGGTGATTCCGGAGGCGATCGAGTTGCGCACGGCCGTGTCGAGCGCGGAGTCGGCGCCGCCGCCGAGCGACATGTTGGCCACGGCGGGCTTGACCGCGTTGCGGGTCACCCAGTCGATGCCGGCGACGACCTGGGCCGTCGTCCCGGATCCGTTGTTGTCGAGCACGCGGACACCGACGATCTTCGCCTTCTTGGCCACGCCGTACGCGCCGCCCGCGACCGTGCCGGCGACGTGCGTGCCGTGGCCGTGGCCGTCCTGCGCCGTGTTGTCGTTGTCGATGGCGTCGAAGCCGTAGGAGGCGCGGCCGCCGAGGTCCTGGTGGGTGATCCGGACGCCGGTGTCGATGATGTACGCCGTCACCCCCTCGCCGGCCTTGTCGGGGTAGGTGTAGCTCTGGTCGAGGGGGAGCGCCCGCTGGTCGATCCGGTCCAGGCCCCAGGACGGCGGGTTGGGTTGGGTGGCGTCGACGGTGAAGACGCGGTCCTGCACGACCGACGCCACGGCCGGGTCGGCGGCGAGCTTCCTGGCCTGCGCCTCGGAGACGCGCACGGAGTAGCCGTTGAGGGCCGCGCTGTAGGTCCGGTCGATCGTGGCGCCGTAGCGCTTGGCGACGGCCTTGCCGCTGTCGGCGGTGGACCGGGCGGCGGAGTCGCGCAGGGTCACGATGTAGCTGCCGGCGACGGTTCCGGCGGCTCCCGCGTTCTCGATGACGCCCTGCGCGCCGTGGTCGGCCGCCGAGGCGGGTAACGCGGCGGCCGCGCCGAGCGCGAGGGCCACCACGGCGGTCGCGCTGATGCCGGCGAACTTCCGGCGGGTGTGACGCATCACGGACATGTGAGGGGTCCTCCTCATAGGTGGTGCGCTGCGGGGGGTGGTACGGGGGGTGGTACGGGGGGTGGTACGGGGCGGTTCGGTGCGGGGGGGTCGAGCGGGTTCCGCGGGGTCGCGCGCCTTGCCGGGAGCCGTGCCGGGGCCTGCCGAATTGCATGCACATGACAAGACGGGGAGCCCAACGGCCCGTCGCCTCCGAAAGGTTGACCCACCCGTGCGGCATCCCACAAGAGGACAACGGACGCGTAACATCCGTGCCATACGACGGCCATGAAAGAGCAAAGGTGGTCAGCACATGACGCACGCACTGCCCGGCTACGTCTGCCCCGAGGACGGCACGCGCGCCGACGTGCGGACCGCCCCGTGGTGCTGCCCGCTCTGCGCCGGCCCGTGGGACCTCGACTTCGTCCCGGATCCGGCCACCGCCCTCGATCCGGCGGCCGGACCCAACTCCCTGTGGCGGTACGCGGCCGCACTGCCGCTGCCGGGGGCGTTCTCGGTCTCGCTCGCAGAGGGAAACACTCCGCTGGTGCCGCTCGCGGAGCGGGTTCACGCCAAACTCGACTACCTGATGCCCACCCTGTCCTTCAAGGACCGGGGTGCGGTGATGCTCGCCGAGCTGGCCCGGCGCCTGGCTCCCGAGCGGGTCGTCGCCGACAGCAGCGGCAACGCCGGAACCGCGGTGGCGGCGTACTGCGCGCGGGCCGGCCTGGATTGTGAAGTTTTCGTGCCCGAGGGCACGTCGGAGAAGAAGACCGAGCAGATGCGGGCGCACGGGGCGGCCGTACGGGTCGTCCCGGGCGGCCGCGAGGCCACCGCGGCCGCCGCCCGGACCGCGGCGGACGGCCCGGGCGTCTTCTACGCGAGCCACGTCTTCAACCCGTACTTCCTGCACGGCACGAAGACGTACGCGTACGAGATCTGGGAGGCCCTCGGCGGCCGCCTCCCCGAGGCCCTCGTCGTCCCGGTGGGCAACGGCACGCTGCTGCTGGGCGCGGCGCTGGCGGTGGAGGAGCTGGCCCGGCGCGGGGTGCGGGCACCGGCGCTGATCGCGGTGCAGTCGGCGGCGGTGGCGCCGCTGGCCGGGGCGTTCGCGGCGGGCGCGGAGGACGCGGAGCCGGTGCCGCAGCTGCCCACCGCGGCCGAGGGCATCGCGATCCCGGCGCCGCCGCGGGCCCGGCAGATCCTGGCGGCGGTGCGGAAGTCCGGCGGCACCTTCCTGACGGTGCCGGACGACCGGCTGCGCGCCGCCCAGCGGGACCTGGCCCGGCGCGGGCTGTTCGTGGAGCCGACGGCGGCCGCCTGCTGGGCGGCGGTCGGGCCGGGCGCCCCCGACGACCCGCTCCAGGGCCGCACGGCCGTCCTCCCCCTGTGCGGGGCGGGCGCGAAAGCGGGCCTGGCCTGACGCCCGGCCCGTACGGCGGGTCGTCGCGCCCCGCCCAAAGGGTGAGATACCGGGAAGCGTGCAGGGCGGGGCGACCATAGGCTCCGGCCATGAGCACCCCGACGCCCCCGGCGACCTCCGCGAACGCCCCGCAGCGCGAGGTCACCGGGGCCGTATGGCTGGCCCTCGCCCTCGTCTACGTCGTCTGGGGTTCGACCTACCTCGGCATCCGGATCGTCGTACGGACCATGCCGCCGTTCCTCTCCGCCGGGACCCGCTTCGTCACCGCCGCCCTGGTGCTCGCCGCGATCGTCGCCTGGCGCTACGGCCCCGGCGCCCTGCGGGCCACCCGGGCGCAGCTCGGCTCGGCCGTACTGGTCGGGCTGCTGCTGGTGCTCGGCGGCAACGGCCTGGTGGTGCTCGGCGAGACGTCGGTGCCCTCCGGGCTGGCGGCGCTGCTGGTGGCGGCCGTGCCGATCTGGGTGGTGGTGCTGCGCGCCGTCACCGGGGACCGGCCGCCGCTGAGCACCGTGGCCGGGGTGCTGGTGGGTCTGGCGGGGCTGGCGGTGCTGACCAGTCCGGGGCTGAGCGGCGAGGTCCGGCTGTCGGGGGTGTTGCTGGTGCTGGCGGCGTCGGTGCTGTGGTCGCTGGGCACGTTCTCGGGGTCGAAGCTGCCGCTGCCGGAGAACCCGTTCACCGGCAGCGCCTACCAGATGCTGGCGGGCGGGATCGGCGGGCTCCTCGTCGGGCTGCTGCGCGGCGAGGCGCACGGCCTGGACGTCGGCTCCTTCTCCACCGCCTCCTGGGTGGCGCTGGCCTACCTGGTGCTGATCGGGTCGGTGGTCGGGTTCACCGCGTACGCGTGGCTGCTGCGCTCCTCGGCGCCGCTCTCGCTGGTGGCGACGTACGCCTACGTCAATCCGGTCGTCGCGGTGGCCCTCGGCTCGCTGATCCTGGACGAGGCCCTGACCTGGCCGATCCTGCTGGGCGGGGCGATCGTGGTGCTGGCGGTGGGCGTGATCGTCAGCACGGAACGCAGGAAGTAGCGGGCCGGGCCGCAGCCGCACCCGGCCCCCCGCCGGGTCCGCCGCCGGGCCGTCAGCCTCCGGCGGCCCGCTCGTAGAGGGCCTTCGCCTTCTCGTCGAAGACCGCCGCGGTGGAGTCCACGTCGGTGTCTCCGCCGCTGAGCACCCCGATCAGCCGGCCCGGGCTGCCCGGACCGCCCCGGTCGGCGATCCAGGGGCTGCCGCTGGTGCCCGTCCAGAAACCCGCGCAGCTGATGTAGAGCATGTCGGGGTCGTCCGTGTCGTGGCGGGTCTGGGTGGTGCAGGAGACGGGCTTGTTCTGCGGGTTGTGCTCGGACTCCGGATAGCCGATCACGGTGACGTCCCGCTCGTACCCGGAGGTCCAGTCGGGCTTGGGCGCCTCGCCCCGTCCGACGCGCTGCTGCACGCTGCGGCCGTCCGCGTCGGGCTCGATGGTGAGGAAGGCGAAGTCGGCGGTCTCGTCGCCCCACTTCGTCCAGCGTTCGTCCACGTGGATCGAGCGGACCTTCCACACCCCGAGCGGCTGGGTGCCGGAGCCCTCGCCGCTGAAGGCCGGGGCGAAGGAGAGCTCCCCGATGGCCAGCCCGTCGTGGGCGACCTCGCCGGGACGGCCGTCCTCGCCCGCGGGGGCGACGCAGTGCGCGGCGGTCGCGACGACGTTGCCCCGGGGGCTGTCGACGACGCTCGCCGTGCACCAGTGTTCGCCGTTGGCCATGAGCACGCCGACGGTGGGGAAGGGGTGCACCGACTGGTCGCCGGACGCCCTGAAGAACACGAGCCCGCACACCGCCGCGATCCCGGCGACGGCCGCGGCCGAGGCCCCCTTCACCACCGGGCTCATCCCGCGCCGGGGCCGGGGGTCGGTCCCGGGTCGGGCGTCGGTCCCTGCATCACCTTGCTGATCCACTCCAGGGAGCCCTCCCTCATGCCACGTACGTACGACTTCCCATTGTGCTCACCATCCTGGATCACCTGGAGCCGGGTGTGCACGGGACCCTTCCCGTACTCGCGCATGAACGACTCGGCCTGCTCCCGGCCGCTCTCCTTGGTGCCGATCTGGAAGTTCACGTACACGTCGGGGCCGCCCTCCGTGATCAGCTTCGCGGCGAGCTTCTCCGGGTTGTTCGCGTCCATGGCCTGCCGGTCCCCCTTCCACAGCGGGGAGTCCGGGACGAAGTCGACACCGCTGGCGATCACCGCCTTGAAGCGGTCGGGGTACTTCAGGACGTCCTTGAAGGCGCCGAAACCGCCCGAGGAGGAGCCCATGAAGGCCCAGCCGTCGCGGGAGGTGAAGGTGCGGAAATTGGCCTTCGTGAAATCGGGGACGTCCTCGGCCATCCAGGTGCCCATCTTCGGCTGGCCGGGGATGTCCGAGCCGTCGAAGTGGTGCTTGGTGTCGGCGTTGATCACCGGCATGACGAGGATGAAGGGCAGGCTCTTGCCGGCGTTGAACCCGTCGGCAACGGCCTGCTGGAGGCCGAGGCCCGGGCCGGTGCCCCAGTAGTTCTTGGGGTAGCCGCGGCCGCCGGGCAGGGAGATCAGCACCGGGAAGGCGCTCTTGGCGTACCTCGGGTCGTCGTACTCCTTGGGCGCCCACACCCACACGTCACCGGTGAAGCCGGACTTGCGGCCGGTGAGCGTGGTCATCGCGATCTGCGTGCCGTCCGGCAGCCTGCTGGTGCGCACGAACGCGGCCTTGGGCCCGGTCGGCATCAGCACCCCCGGCCGGATGTCCTGCGCCGCGGCCGCCGACTCCTGGGTCTTCCCGAAGGACACCGGGTCGCCGAGGTCGGAGAAGAGGCCGAAGGCGTACGCCGCGCCCGCCCCGGCGGCCAGGACGAGCGCGACCGCACCGCCGATCAGGCCCTGGCGCAGGCGCTGGCGCTGGGGGCGACGGCCGCCCTTGGTCGTGGGGCCACCGTCGCCCTGCTGGTCATACTGCACGGATTTGTTCCCGTTCCTTCTCCGGCGCCCTGGTTGGGCGCGGGTCGGACCGATTGGTCCCCCTTGACACCAGTACAGAGGTGTCAACGACCGTAGGGGTTGCCTGGGACCGGGGCGACGTGGCGAGGGCCACGTGGCGGAAGGGACGGGACGCGGGGGGGGGCGGACCGGACTCAGCCGGCGGCGGGCTCCGGCTTCGGACCCTTGAGCACCTTGCTGATCCACTCCAGCGAGCCCTCGCGCATGCCGCGCACGTAGTGCCAGCCGTTGTGCTCGCCGTTCTGGATGTCGCGGATGGTGGTCTTGACCGGGCCCTTGCCGTACTCCCGCACGAACTTCGTCATGCGGTCCTTGCCGGTCTCCTTGGTGCCGACCTGGAAGTTGACGTACACCTCGGGGCCGTTGGTGTCGATCAGCCGCTGGGCGAGCTTCTCGGGGTTGTTCGCGTCCATCTCCGCCTGGTGCCCCTTCCAGAGCGGGGAGTCGGGGACGATCTCGCCGCCGCTGGCGATGACGGCCTTGAAGCGGTCCGGGTGCTGCAGGACGGTCTTCATGCCGACGAAGGCGCCGGAGGAGGAGCCCATGAAGGCCCAGCCGTCGCGGGACTTGTAGGTACGGAAATTGGCGCGGGTGAAGTCGGGGACGTCCTCGGCGATCCAGGTGCCCATCTTGGGCTGTCCGGGTATGTCCGCGCCGTCGTAGTAGTACTTGTTGTCGGGGTTGAGCACCGGCATGATCACGATGAACGGCAGGCTGGTCCCCGCCTGGACCCCGTCGGCTATGGCCTTCTGGAGCCCGAGGCTGCGGTCGGACCAGTAGTTCGCCGGAAAGCCGTTGCCGCCGGGCAGGGCGATGAGGACCGGGAAGGCGCTCTTGGCGTACTTCGGGTCGTCGTACTCCTTGGGCGCCCACACCCAGACGTCACCCTCGAAGCCGGACTTGGCGCCGGCCAGCCGGGTCTTGGCGATGACGGTGCCGTCGTCGAGCTTGGTGGTCTGCGTGAACCCCGACTTCGGGCCGGACGGCATGGACACGTCCGGATCCCCGCTGGGCGTGGGGGCTGGGGCGGAAACGGACGGCGCGGGGACGGCCGCCGCGGCACCGCTACCGCTACCGCTACCGCTACCGCTACCGCTACCGAACGAGACGGCCTCACCATTCCCGGAGAACCACTCGTTCTGCCAGGCGGCGAACCCGCCGCCGCCGAGCAGCAGCGCGCAGCCGACGCCGGCCCCGGCCCACGCGGCACGCCGGCGCCGCCCCGGGCGCCGCCCCGGCTCGGGCTCACGGCCGGACGACTGCTGCGGGTACTCGTGCACGGACTTCGCTCCGAACGCTCATGGCCGCCCCGGGCCGGGACCGTCCTGATGTGCGAGTCTCGGCGAAACCCCCGACCGAGCGCAAAACACCGGGCGAACACCCGATGACGCCCGCCCGGGCGGCCTGTCAGCGGCGGCTGCTTCCATGACGCCATGACCACCGTGTACGAGACCGCCGCCCTGCTGCCCGCCCCTCCCCGGCTCCGCGCCCTGCTGCGTGCGCTGGCCGTCCTGGACGCCACGATCGGGGACGATCCGTCGTACGCCCAGTACGCCTTCGCCCCCGCCTGGGGCCCCGGCACCGAGGCGGCCCTGATGGACAACGGCTCGGGGGACGACTTCTGCGTCCTGTTCACCCCGGCCGGCACCCTCGTACGCGGCTTCGACCACGAGTCGCGGATGAGCCCGTACGGGACGGACGACGAGCGGGTCTGGCCCGGCGTCATCGATGAGGTGCCCGCCCCGCTGAGCGCGTTCCTGCACGACCCCGCCTTCTACGACGAAGACGTCGACGCCCCCCGGGTGACCGTCTGCCTGTGGTGGGAGACCGGCGACACGGCCTGGCGCACCGGTTCGGCCATCACGTTCCCCACGGGCACCGCCGACCCGGACGGCTCCGGTCACCTCTTCCACCTCCTCACCGACCCCTCCCCCGAGGCCGTCCGGTCCCACTTCGAGGACTACTACGAGCGCCCCGTCCCCCTCGACGCCGTCCGCCACGTGCTCGCCGGACTCCCCCTGACCCCGGCCGTCACCGCGGCCCTGCGCCACGGCCCGCAACCGTCGACCCCCGGCACGGAGGCGTGAAGCTTCTACGGTCGCAACGCCATGTCCATGGACCAGCGCGACATCGGCACCCAGCCGCGCGTCCTGGTCGTCACCGCGCTGCACGGACGCGCCGGGCTGAACCTGTCCTCGTCGTGCCACTGCTGTCGCAGCTGATCGCCGGGCTCTTCCATCATCCCCGCGGTCCTCGCCGGCATCGGCATCGCAGCTCACCAAGCGACGAGCTGGGCGGCGACCGGCGCGCGACTGGGTTCGGACGAGCTGGTACCACTCCTGGAGCCGGTGTGCTTCGAGCGCGAGGCCCGGCGTCCGAGTACCCGACGCGATCCTCGGCCCCGGCACGGCCCACGGCCGCCGGATCCGCCCGGGCAGAAGCGGACCGAGGTCGAGGCGTGGCTCGCGTTCGCGGACGCGCACCTCCAAAACCTCACCGAATCGGTCTCAGCGCCGAAACTGCCCACGCCGCCGAAACCCAGTGGCAACGACCTCAAGCCCTTCCTCGGTCACTGGAGCCCCTACGGACCCCGCTCCTACTGAGCCGGACCAAGGGAAATCACACCGCCACGAGCCGGACCCGCTCGCCGCACAGCTTGGCCATGTCGTCAATATCGGAAGTCAGCATGACCACGGGGCGGTGCTGTCGCAGCGCGGCCTCGGCGACGGCCGCGTCGATCGCGTACTTGTGTCCGTGCAATCCGGCATTCATCAGCAACTTCGAGGCAGCCCTCGCCTCCTCGTCACCGACCGGGACGACCCGCAGCCCGGAAAGCACCCAGTTCAGGCGTGACTTGTTCGTACGGGCGTGGACGGCCTCGATGATGGTGAGCGCACTGATCACGACCTCCATGCCACGCGAGCGCGCCTCGGCGATCAGGGCCACCACCTGTTCTTCGTCAGCGAGCAGCTTCGAGAGTCCCTCGCTGTCGAGGACGAGCGTCCCCTCGTGACTCAGCCTGCGGCGGGCCACTCGGCCTCCTCGGCGAACACCTCGTCGAAGACCTGCCGCGCCCGCTGACGAGCTGGCTCGGAGACGGGCCCCTTGCGGCTCTCGTAGTCCGCCAGGTACTCGTCCAGGACCTGCCCGCGCAGCTCACGCTCGACCGCCTCGGCGATGAACGCGGAGAACTCCCGCTTGCCCACGCGAGCCCGGATCGCCTCCGCGGTCCCCTCCGGCAGCGACAAGCTCACCCGCGTCGCTGGCCCTTCCCCGATGCTGTACGTCGCCTCAGCCATACCCTCGATTGTGTCAAACGAGTAGGAAAAACGCCACGTCTGCACTACCTCCACAGCTCGGTCAGCGCCCCGCTCACGCAAATCCCAGCACGGGAAAAATAAAGGGCCCGACTCCGAAGAGTCGGACCCTCCCTGACCTGCACGTTTGCCAGATCAGCGACGTGGCGGTAAGTCGCCCACTACACGTTGAAGCGGAACTCCACCACGTCGCCGTCCTGCATGACGTATTCCTTGCCCTCCATGCGGGCCTTGCCCTTCGCGCGGGCTTCGGTGACCGAGCCGCATTCGACCAGGTCCGCGAAGGAGATGACCTCGGCCTTGATGAAGCCGCGCTGGAAGTCGGTGTGGATGACGCCGGCCGCCTCCGGGGCGGTGGCGCCCTGCTTGATGGTCCAGGCGCGGGTTTCCTTCGGGCCGGCCGTCAGGTAGGTCTGCAGACCCAGGGTGGCGAAGCCGACGCGGCCGAGGGTGGCGAGGCCGGGCTCCTCCTGGCCGACCGACTGGAGCAGCTCCAGGGCTTCCTCGTCGTCCAGCTCCGAGAGGTCCTGCTCCAGCTTCGCGTTCAGGAAGATGGCCTCGGCCGGGGCGACCAGCGCGGACTGCTCCGCCTTGAAGGCGTCGTCCGTCAGCTCGTCCTCGTCCACGTTGAAGACGTAGAGGAAGGGCTTCGTGGTGAGCAGGTGCAGCTCGTGGAGGAGGTCGCCCTGCTCCGTGCCCTTGGTGATGCCCTTCGAGAAGAGCGTGTCGCCCGCTTCGAGGATCTTCTTCGCCTCGACGACCGCGGCCAGGACCGCGACCTTCTCCTTCTGGAGGCGGGACTCCTTCGTCAGGCGCGGCTCCGCCTTCTCGATGGACTGGAGGTCGGCGAGGATCAGCTCGGTGTTGATCGTCTCGATGTCGTCCTTGGGCGAGACCTTGCCGTCGACGTGGACGACGTTCTCGTCCTTGAAGGCGCGGATGACCTGGCAGATCGCGTCCGACTCGCGGATGTTCGCGAGGAACTTGTTGCCGAGGCCCTCGCCCTCCGAGGCGCCGCGCACGATGCCCGCGATGTCGACGAAGTCGACCGTGGCCGGGAGGACCTTCTGCGAGCCGAAGATGCCGGCCAGGACCGCGAGGCGCGGGTCCGGGACGCCGACGACGCCGACGTTCGGCTCGATGGTGGCGAACGGGTAGTTGGCCGCCAGCACGTCGTTCTTGGTCAGGGCGTTGAACAGGGTCGACTTGCCGACATTCGGCAGGCCGACGATTCCGATCGTGAGCGACACGTTGGCGACTTCCCGTAGCTGGAGGGGGCGGCGGCCCGGAGTGGGCCACCGGACAGTTTACTTTCCGATGAGCTGCGCTCGATGTACGCGTGTCCGGGGACCGATCCGGGCGGCCGCCCGCCTAGTTTGGTGGGGTGGAGCAATACAGGATGCGTTCGGTACGTCACCCTCAGGCGCGCGGACCCCGGCCCCCCGCGGCCCGGACCGGGCGGCGCCTGCCGCGGCCCCGGCTGACCGGGCTCGGGGGCGGGCTGTTCGCGTGCGCCGCGATGCTCCTGGCCGCCGGGGTCTGCTGGCTGCTCTTCGATTCCTCGCTCTTCGCCTACGGGCTGCTCTTCCTGCCCGTGGCCGCCGCGACGGCCCTGTGGGTGCGGCCGGCGGATCTGATCACCGCGCCCGTCTCCGTGCCGATCGCCTTCGCCGCCGGAGTGTGGCCCGTCTCGGGCGGCTCCGGCGGCGTCGGCGGCCAGCTGATGGGGGTGGTGTCGGCGCTGTCCCTGCACGCCGGGTGGCTCTACGCGGGCACGCTGGCCGCCGCCCTGATCGCGCTGGTGCGGCGGGCCGCGCTGAGCGGACGCCGGCGCGCCGCCCGGCGCAGCAGCAGCACGGCCTGAGAGACGGCCTAGCTGTGTTGTCCGGGGACGTTGGTGACACGCGTGCTGGGTTCTTGAAATGGGTGAGGGCCTCCGGGTTCGGTGTGGATTGCGACATCTGCACCGAAG
>NZ_JBICWZ010000011.1:0-10279 GCF_043199995.1 Streptomyces sp. NPDC048507
CCGCCGAGCCCGAGCCGGTGTCGAAGTACACCGGGCCCGGAACGCTCCCGTCCTCCAGCAGGACACCGATCCAGCCCTCGTGCGAGGCCCCGAACACCTCCGCCGTCCACGACTCACGACCCTCCACGACACCCTCCCACCAACCCGGCCCCCGGGCGCGGTCCGACCGGACCCGCCCCCGCTCCGACCATGCCCCGGCCGACCACCGCAGCGGGCCCGAACCCACAAACGGGCCCCCGTCTTGTGGACGGGGGCCCGCGTTCGGGGCGCCGGGGGGGCATCGCACCGTCTGTACGGTGGGCCCGGGCGGGGGCTACTTCGCGCAGGTCTCCTGGGTGACCTTGCCGCCGGCCGTGGCGGCGGTGGCCGGGTCCATGGAGAGGCACAGGCCCGTCCAGTTGTTGATGAACTGGTAGGCCGGACGGGACCCGGTGGCGGTGGCCAGCTTGGTCGGAATGATGTTCCACATCTGGCTGCCCGAGAACCAGCGGCCCTCGCAGTCCCACCAGAACAGCTGGGTGCCGGAGCCGGGCGCGGTGCCGTTGTTGTAGGGCACGGTCAGGCACTTGCCGTTGCTCGCCTTGATCCAGAAGTGGCCCTTGGGGTCGAACGACGTCGGCTGCTCGGCGCCCCACTGGTGGCTGCTGGGCGGGGTCGACTGGCACTCGCGCTGGGTGACCAGGCCGCCGGTCTTGGAGCTGTCGAACTCGGGTCCGCGGACCATGCAGCGGTTCGTGTACAGGCTGTTGACGTAGGTCTTGTTGTCGTTGACCAGCCAGATCGTACGGTTGCCGCCCTTGACCGCGTTGGCGTCGTTGTGGTCGATGATCGCGTTGACCAGGCCCCAGCCGGGGAAGTCCATCATCACGATGCCGACCCGGCCGGCACTGCTGTTGAGGTGCTTCATCAGCTGGTAGTTGACGCCCAGGACGTCGGTGGTGACACCGCCCTGGACCGACCGGTA
Organism: Streptomyces sp. NPDC048507; assembly: GCF_043199995.1. Classification (NCBI taxonomy): domain Bacteria; kingdom Bacillati; phylum Actinomycetota; class Actinomycetes; order Kitasatosporales; family Streptomycetaceae; genus Streptomyces; species Streptomyces sp. NPDC048507. The sequence continues at coordinate 965 of NZ_JBICWZ010000011.1, forward strand.
GCCCCCGGCGTAGTCGGACGGCAGGTGACCGGCGGGGACGGTGGAGGAGGACGTGTACGTCAGGTACGTGTCACCGGCCCGGCCGCTGACGGCCTTGGTGACGTTGCTCTTGACGTAGCCCCACTTCTCCGGGACCGTCGACGCCGCCCAGTGGTCTTCCTTGTTGCCGTTGAACCCCGCGATCCCGTAGCTTTCGTCGGCTTCGACGTTGTCGAAGCTGCCCAGGACGATCTTGCCGCGCACCTGGCCGAGCGTGGGGACCGCGGCCTGGCCGGTGCCGGCCGACCCGGCGTCGTAGAAGAGCCCGGGGTACTTCTTCCGGTAGTCGGCGAAGATGTCCCGGACCCGCCCCGGAGTCACCGTGTTCGGGTCGTTCGTGCAGTCGGTGATGCTCCCGGACCCGTACGGGCACTCGGCCCGCAGGCGCATCACGACCGCCTCGGTCGGGTGCTTGCCGAGGAAGGACTTGGCCTTGGTGAGGACGTCGTCGAAGTTGGCTTCCTGGTAGTAGGCGCTGTGGTGGACGGTGAAGTACTTGTTCTCGGTGACGCGTACCCGGATGTCGATCGCCCGGATCCCCCGGTCCAGCTGTGCGGCCAGGGTGTTCGCGCTGTCGCCGTAGTCCTCCTGCGTCTGCACCATGGCCCCGCCGTGGATGGCGAGCGTGTCGTGGGTGCCGGGGATGGACATGTTCGAGAGCGCGGTGTCGTTGGCGATGCCCCACATCCACTCGGCCCGTTCCGGGGACCCGAGGTTGCGGTACGCGTCGTTGTTGGTCGACCCGGCGGCCTCGGCGGTGGTGGGGGTGAGCAGCGCGGCGCCCAGGGCGAGGGGGGCCAGGAACAGCGCGCCCAGGCGTCTGCCCGCGCGGCGTGCGGCGGAGATCGGATACATCGAGGTGTTCCCCTGAGTTCTTCCGTGCGGATGTTCCGTACGGTGACGTGGCGTGCCATGGCTCCCAGGGGTCACACCGGGTGCTTGCACGGGACCGGACCGCGAGGCGAAGGCGCCCGGCAGAACGTCCCCCGCCTGCCTCCCACGGTGGGGAGGGCGGTGTGGGACGTCCTGCCAGGGGGTGTGGCGCCTTCGCGCTCGGAGCTCCAGTCAACGCGGGCCCGGGGAAACGGAACAGGAAGTTTCGCCTGCAAAACTGTGGCCCTCGCACTTTTGCGGTGGGGGGCGGGGGCACGGGCCCGGCAGGTCGCGGGGTGTTACCGGGCCTGCGGGGCCCCCGGGTCGGCGAGGGTCCACGCGCACAGGCACGCCCAGGTCAGCGCGACTGCGGCGGCCTTGGCGCGGGCGGGCCGGCTGGGCAGGGACGACCCGAACACCAGGGCGTCGCCGAAGTCGACCGCGGTCCGGGTCGCCACGACGGCCCGCAGGGCCGACGGGGGCGCGACGAGCATGGCGGCCCCGATCAGCGCGTCCCGCGACCCGATGGCCCGGGTCAGAGCGGCCTGGGCCGCGCCGTCGGGCAGCCGGCACGGGCCGGTCAGCCACGTCGGGCGCCAGAGGATCGCCGCACCGTAACCGAACGTGGCCGCGCCGAGGATCCTCGCTGCTGCAGTACGCATGTACCCGCTCCGTTCCGGTGCCGACCGTCGCGAACCCCGCAGGCGGGGCAGGCTCCCGTTCCGGCGTCTGCCCGGCCGTGGCGTCCCTACGCACGCGCGGATCGCGGATCCTCGCGGCCTTCGAAGGGGAACGAGGAGTCCCCGAGCGTCACCCCGGGCGTGGATGCCCGATCGACGCGAGGACTGGCCGGAGGCCTGCGGGGAACACGCACGGTGAAGGCGGCGGTGTGAGAGGAGCTGGCACATGAAGCCGGACCGAGCGCGACGAGAACCCGGGACGCAGCACGGCCCGCCCGTACCGGACCCGCCCGTACCGGACAGGGGCGCCGCGACCGACGAGCACGGCCGGCGCCCCGGCAGTCCATCCCGGACGGGGGCCGACGGATACCCCCCGGCCGACGCGGCGAGAGTGCAGCGAGCGGACGAAGAGCGGGAGCAAGAGCGGGAGCGTTCATCAGAGGAGAAGCGAACCGGCCCGTCGGGGTGACACGCCAGCGGGGGGAGCCATCAGGGCAGCGGGGTGCCGCCGGTGGCCCTGACGACCTCGCCCGGGATGCAGCTCGCCGCCGATGAGGCGAGGAAGACGTGGGCGGGCGCTGGGCCGTCCGGACGCGAGCGCCGAACGTCCCCCTCCCTCAGGTGGGAGCCCTCGCATGTCGTCGGCCGACCGTGCACGGGAGGGCCTCGTGGTGTGATTTTGTCGGGTGGACGGGAAGCGGACGGGAAGGAGAACCCGCAGATCCCTTGGAGGCCGATGTGTCGGATGATCAGATCGAGTTGGCGCAGGTGCTGGCGGCCGCGGAGGCCGCCGCTCCGGTTGACTCGCTCGACGTGGTGGCGCGCAACCTGCGGGACCGTTTCGGGGCCGTGTACGTGTCGTTCCTGTTCGTCGACGTCGTCGGGCGGCGGCTGCTACGGGTCCACGACACCGCCGGAGTGCTTCCGGAGAACCGCGCCGAGCGGATCCCCCTGTCCCACAGCGGCGCCTACGACGAGGTCCTGCGCGCCCAGCGCCTGGTACTGGCCGGGGACGGCGAACAGGGCCTGCGCGTCCTCGCCCCGGTGACGAACCGCGGCGACACCATCGGAGTCCTGGAGCTCTTCCTCCCCGGCGACGCCGCCCCGGAGATCCTGGCCCGGGTGGAGGAGGCCGCGCACGCGCTGGCCTACATCATCGTGACCGACCGCCGGTTCACCGACCTCTACCACTGGGGCAACCGCACCACCAAGGTCAGCCTGGCCGCGGAGATCCAGCGCCAGCTCCTGCCCGCCGCCGCCTCCTGCGAAGCCCCCCAGTTCTCCCTCGCGGGCGCCCTGGTCCCGGCCGCCACCATCGCCGGTGACACCTACGACTACAGCCTCGACACCCACGCCCTGCACCTGTCGATCACCGACGCCATGGGCCACGACACGAACGCTTCCCTGATGGCCACCCTCCTCGTCAACGCCTCACGCGGCGCCCGCCGCGCCGGGGAGGACCTCGCCGAACAGGCCCGCCAGACCCATCAGGCCCTCCTGGACCACGGCAACCGCACCTTCGCCACCGGCCAGCTGCTGCGCATCGCCCTCGACGGCAGCGGTGCCCAACTCGTCAACGCGGGCCACCCGCGGCCGTTCCTGCTGCGCGACGGCGTGGTCACCGAGGTGCCCCTGGCCGTGAACATGCCGTTCGGCGTCGACCACCCCAGGCACGGCGCCTACCGGGTCCAGGACCTCGACCTGCGCCCGGGCGACCGGCTCCTGCTCCATACGGACGGCATGCAGGAGCGCGAAGCCGCAGCGGTCGACCTGCCCGCCCTCCTGAGCAAGAGCGCCGCCGAGCACCCCCGCGAGGTCGTACGCTCCCTGGTCGGCGCGGTCGCCGACGCCTACGACGGGCGCCCGCCCCGGGACGACGCCACCGTCCTGTGCCTGGACTGGTACGGCCCCGGGCCCGGTCCCCGCGACGAAGACTGATCCCCGGGCCCCCGGGACGCCCCCACCGGCAGGGTGCGCGGGGGCGTGCCGGGGGATGTGGCGGGCAGACGCGAAGGGCACGGTGCCGGGCGGCGCAACATGACCGGCCGCCGGCGACCCACCCTCGTACGGAGGCCTTCCATGTCTGGTCCCACCGCCCCCGACCGGCTAGCCGCCCTGTCCGACGCGGGGGTCTCGGTCTGGCTCGACGACCTGTCCCGAGAGCTCCTGGCCGGCGGCGGGCTGGAGAAGCTGATCGCGGACAGGCACGTGGCCGGGGTGACGACCAACCCGACGATCTTCGCCTCCGCCCTGTCCCGGGGAGACCGCTACACCGCGCAGCTCCGCCGTCTCGGGGCCGCGGACACCGGCGTCGACGACGCCGTCTTCGCGCTGACGACCGACGACGTCCGTGACGCCTGCGACGTCTTCGCCCCGCTCCACGAACGTACCGGCGGCCTCGACGGGCGGGTTTCGATCGAAGTCGACCCGCGCCTTGCCCAGGACGCCGACGCGACCGTCGAGCAGGCCCGCAGGCTGTGGGAAACCGTGGACCGGCCGAACCTGTTCGTGAAGATCCCGGCCACCACCAAGGGTCTGGTGGCGATCACCGCCGCCGTCGCCGAGGGCATCAGCGTCAACGTCACGCTGATCTTCTCGCTGGACCGCTACCGCCAGGTGATGGACGCCTACCAGGCGGGCCTGGAGCAGGCCCGCTCGGCGGGACGCGCCTTGGCGGACATCCACTCGGTCGCCTCGTTCTTCGTCTCCCGCGTCGACACCGAGGTCGACCGCCGCCTCGACGCCCTCGGCACCCCCGAGGCCCGGGCGCTGCGGGGCGAGTCGGCGGTCGCCAACGCCCGCCGGGCGTTCCAGGCGTACGAGCAGATGCTCCTGGAGCCGCGCTGGCAGACCCTCGCCGCGGCCGGGGCGCGCATGCAGCGTCCGCTGTGGGCGTCCACCGGAGTCAAGGACCCCGCCTACCCCGACACGAAGTACGTCAGCGAGCTCGTCGTGCCCGGCACCGTGAACACCATGCCGGGCGCCACGCTGGCCGCGTACGCCGACCACGGCCCCCTCCCCGGCCCGGCGCCGGCGCCGGCCGAGGACGCGTTCGCGGCCGCTGCGGCGCACTTCGAGGCACTCGAGCGGGTCGGCGTCGACTTCCAGGACGTCACCGACACCCTGGAACGCGAGGGGCTGGCCGCGTTCGAGGCCAGCTGGTCGGAGCTCGGGGCATCGGTGGAGCGCGCGATGCACTCCGGAGGCGAGCGGCCCGGGGACGGCGGCCCGGGTCGGGGCGGTGCTGCCGATCGCGACGGTCTGCTGGCCGTCTACCTCAACGACCACTATGCGGGTGCGACCGGCGGCCTGGAGCTGTTCCGTCGGGCCGCGAAGGCGAGCGCGGGCGAGGCGGACGGCGAAGTGCTGTCGGGGCTGGCCCGACGGGTCGATGAGGACCGGGACGCGCTGGCGGAGATCATGACCGCGCTGGGCGTGCCCGTCAGCCACTCCAAAGCCGCCATGGGCTGGCTCGCGGAGAAGGCGGGCCGCCTCAAGCCCAACGGGCACGTGGTCTCCCGCTCCCCGCTCACCGGCATCGTGGAAGCCGAGTCGATGCTCGTGGCCGTCCACGGCAAGGCGGCCGGGTGGCGCACCCTGCGGGCCCTGGCCGAAACCGATGAGCGTCTCTCCGCCACGGCCCTCGACAGGCTGCTGGAGCGCGCCCACCAGCAGGCGAATCTCCTGGAAGAACTGCGAAGCGCGGCGGTCACCCGGGTCCTGCACGCCCGGCCCGGCGCCGCGGCCTAGTCCCAGGTCTGGCGGGGTCCGGGAGGCGGGGATCCGCTTGGTCAGGCGCGGCAGGGTCAGCGGGGTCTCGCTGGCCTTGAACATCCAGGCCATGGAGACGAATCCCGAGCAGTCCGGGTGACGGGGCCGGCGGTCTTCGTCCGGACCTCTGCCGCCGTCGCACCGGCCGCACTGCCGGCCCGCGCCGCGGAGCGGGTCGGCGCCGTCGTGAACGCGGCGATGAGGCAGGCCATCTTCCTCAGCCCCCCAACCCCGTTCGTCCCCGGACGGGGCAGCACCCGACGGCACCCGCCGGACCGGCGCGGCCGGGGCCTCAGGTCCAGGCGACGGCCACGACGGTCGCGGCGGCCGTGGACGTGGCCACGGCGTAGAAGGCCCACGCCCGCTTGTTGCGCATGCCCACCAGTGCCGTCGCGGCCACCAGGACGTCCAGGGCCAGCTTCACTCCCATCTTCGGGTCGTTCACCGGCAGGTCCAGGGACGCGCGGGCCCATATGAGGCCCGCGCCGGTGACCAGTTGGACGACGGCGCTGGTCACCACGTAGCCGCCGGTCACCGGGTCCTTCGCGCGCGTCTGGTAGAAGATGCCGCCGAGGAGCGCGGCGAAGCCGAAGAGGTGGAAGACGAGGAGGACGTGGCGGAGGATCTCCATGGCAGTGATCTTTCTCTAGCGTGGCCGGACGGTCTTCTGGGCTGGAACCCGGCTGCCGTCGTGGCGGCCGCCTTCCGCACCCGAGACGAGTCAGCGGCTCCGTCTGTGACATCCGCGGGCCGGGACGGCAGGAGAGGTGGATCACATCGCGCGCGCCGTGGTGTCCGCAGGCCGGCCGGTTGCGCCGAACCCGCCCCGTACGGAGCGGAGGCTGCCATGATCAACGGGGATCGGGCGGCTCGCGGGGGCGAGCCCCGGCCGCCCGGGAGGCTCCGGCGCTGCCGGCCCGGTCGGGCGCTTGGACCGCGAGGGGGAATCGGCATGGACAAGACCGGGGAATTCGAGGCGCTGCGGCCCCTGTTGTTCTCGATCGCGTACCGGATCCTGGGCAGTGTGAGCGAGGCCGAGGACGCGGTGCAGGAGAGCTGGCTGCGCTTCGACACCTCGTCCACCCGCCCGGTGTCGGCCAAGGCGTTCCTGTCGGCGACGGTGACCCGGATCGCCATCGACGTCCTGCGCTCCGCCCGCGTGCGCAGGGAGGAGTACGCCGGACCCTGGCTGCCCGAGCCGCTGCTCGACGATCCGTACGAGGACCCGGTCCGGGCGGCGGAACTGGCCGACTCGGTGTCCATGGCGGCACTGCTGCTGCTGGAGCGGCTCAGCCCGCTGGAGCGGTCCGTGTTCGTGCTGCGCGAGGTCTTCGCCTTCGGCTTCGACGAGGTCGCCACGGCGGTCGGACGTTCGGAGGCGGCCTGCCGCCAGCTGCTGGTGCGGGCGCGCCGTCACATGCACGAGGGGCGGCCGCGTTTCGTGGCGGACCGCCAGGAGCGCCACGATCTGGCGGAGAAGTTCTTCGGGGCCATGTCGCGGGGAGACGTGGACGGGTTGCGGAACCTGCTGTCCGCCGACGTCCAGCTCGTCGGGGACGGCGGCGGCAAGGCGCCGCTGCTGGCCCGGGCCGTCGCCGGGGCGGAGAACGTGGCACGGCTGCTCGCCACCATCCGCCCGCTGATGACGAGCACCGGCGTCACGTTCGAACCCCGCGAGGTGAACGGACAGCCGGGGGCCCTCTTCCGCGACCGTGACGGCCTGGTCCTGCGCGTCATGGCCCTCGACGTGCTGGACGGGCGGGTGCGGGTGATCCGCTCGGTCATCAACCCGGACAAGCTCGGCCACCTCGGCCCGGTCGCCGACCCGTGGGCCGTCCACCGGGAAGTGCGGGAGGTGCGCGGACGGGCGCGCTGACCGGCCGGGTCCGGCGGACGCCGGGGTAGCATCAACGCAGCTGATATCGGGGGGCGTTGATGGCTCGTCTACTGCGCGTGGCGATACCGGTCCTGCTGCTGGGGCTGCTGCTCTGGTACGCCTCGTACGTCACCACGATCGCGGTGTGGGAACTGCGCAAGCTCTTCTCCTGGCTCTCCGTGCCCCTGCTGCTCGCGGGCCTCGTCTCGCTGCCGTGGCTGGCCGCGGGCCGGCTGCACGCGAAGCGGGGGCGGGACTCGGCCGGTACGACGGCGCTCACGGCCGTCGGGTGTGCGGCCGTCGTGGTGGGGGCCGCCCTGGCGGTGGGCTGGTGGGTGTACGGCTCCTACCTCCAGGACCGCGCCTACATGGCCGACGTACGGATCGTGTCCGAGCCGGTGCCCGAGTTCAGCGCCCGCGCGCCCTACGTGGTCGGCAAGGCGCAGGCCGCCCCGCACCTGGGCGACGTCACCGGCGAGATCTCGGACATCACCTACCTGCCCGACTCCGGCAAGTTCGCCACCCTCGTCGAGCGGCGCGGCTGGCTGTCCGGGTACGAGGTCGGTCTGGTGCAGGACATCCCGCTGGGCGGCGAGAGCCGCAGCCGGCAGCGGTGCGCGTTCGACGTGGACGTGGCCGACGCGCGGATCGGCGGCTGGTTCGGCCACAACCTCGGCCGGAAGATCTCGGCCGAGAAGCGGTGGCTGCGCTTCGACGGCGACGACGCGTACGTGGTGTGCTCGGGCGACACCCCGACCGTGGTCGTGCCCCTGAAACGCCAGACCGGCGTGTTCGTGGTGACCGAGCGGCCCGCCGGGGTCGCCCTGTACGACGGCAAGACGGGAAAACTCACCCTGGCCTCCGACACCTCGGCGGTGCCGGGTCCCTCGTACCCGCTCAGCATCGCGGCCCGCCAGCGCGAGGGGACGGCGGCGGTGGGCAGTTTCGCCGACTGGTGGTTCGAGCGCAGCGGCTGGGACGCCTCCGAGGACGGCGCCAACGCGGGCAACGAGTCGGAGTTCACCCTGCGGTACCGCGACGAGTCGGGCGGCAGCGCGTACGTCACTCCGCTCACTCCGCAGGGTGAGGCCAGCTCGGTCGTGGCGGTGTCGACGGTGCCGACGCGCCACCAGGGCGGGCGGCTGGCCCCGATGACCGTCCACCGGCTGGACCCGACGTGGTCGTCGCCGAAGGCGCTGGTGGCGCTGATCAAGGCGGAGTACCGGGACGTCTGCTGCTACAACGACGACATGGTCTTCGAGGTGGTGCCGACGGGGGGCAGCACCTGGACGGCCACCATCGGCAGCGAGCAGAACATCCGGTACCGGGTGGAGGGCTCGGGCCAGGTGAACGGCCGCGAGGCGACGTGCCTCAAGGCCGCCGACGGGGCGCTCATCCGGTGCGCGTACGCGGCGCCCGGCTCCGCGGAGGAGGCCGAGCTGAAACGCCGTGAGCAGCAGAAGCAGGAGGCGACGGACCCGGCGAAACCACGGGACCCCGGCGATCTGACCGCGTACACGGCCGAGGAGCTCGCCGAACTGAACCGCCGGGTGTCCGAGGAGGTCGGGCGCCGCCTGAAGGGCTAGTCCTTGGGCGGCACCGCGCCGATCCGGTCACCCTGGAGGCCGTGCGGCGCACCGTGAGCGGCCGTCAGCCGGGCGGGCGGCGGGGGCGGGTCCGTGCGGGCGGCCGGGGGGCGGTGTGCCGGACCGGCGGGGATCTGGGGGCATGCCGGTCCGGCTTTACACGTACCCACGTATTGTCCGATATCCGGAGTTGATGTCCGTAAATCGATCGCCGATCTGCGATCGTCCTTCATTCCTGGCAGGGTCAGGCCTTGTTGGGCTCTCCGCGAGAGCCCCGGGTCAGTCAACTCCTTCGATTCGAAAGCGAGTCCTGTCATGCGTTACCGCTCGGCCACACTCTCCGCCGCCGCTCTCGCCCTCCTGTGCCTGGCCGGCCCCGGGGGGGGGGGGGGGGGGGGGCCCCCCCCGCCCCCCCCCCCCCCCCCCCCCCCCCCCCGCGCCGCCCCCCGGGGCGGCGCGCCCCCCCCCGCCCCCCCCCCCCCGCCGCCCC